>JBJMIG010000077.1:0-50240 GCA_045806965.1 Labedaea sp.
CCTCCGGGCGGGATCGACCACGTGGTCGTCGTGACGCACCGGCCGGAGCCCGAGGGCTGGGACCCCGAGGCGCCGTTTCACTTCGTCGACGGCGTCGACGCAGCCGTGGCCAAGGCGCAGGAGCTTGCGGGTGACCGCATGGTCGAGGTCGCCGCTGGCGACGTCGGTGGCCAGGCGCTTGCCGCGGGCCTGATCGACGAGGTGCGCATGGACGTCGTACCCGTGGTGTTCGGGTCCGGCAAGCGCTACTTCGGATCGGTGCACGCGCAGCACCTGTTGGAGGATCCTGACGTGGTGATCCAGGGCAACCGGGTGCTTCACCTGCGCTATCGGGTGCGCCGTTGACCGCTCAGAGCGGGTACGCGAAGAAGTCCACTGCGAACGGTGACACAAGATCCGGCCTCCGGCTGCGTTTGCGCATCGCTGTCCCTGGTCGGGCAGCCGACGCCGAGCCACCCAGCACCTCACCTGCGGCAAGTTCAACTCAAGATCACTGGTTGCCGGTTTCCGTCGTGTCTTGGCCGACCCGCTGGTTCCCGCGCCGGGGATCCGTTTCAGATATCGGGCGAGGGAGTTGGTATCTCCTCGGCGGTCTTCTTCCACACGAACGGCTTGGGTTGGCGTTCCAGTGTTCGATCCAGTCACGGACGTCTTTCTAGTGCTGCAACGCTTTTGTGGACGCCGCGACGGGTGAGTTGGTCGGTGAGGTAGCCGAACCAGCGTTGCGCCTGGTTGATCCAGGACGATCCGGTCGGGTGAAATGCACGTGGAAGCGGGATGGCGGGCCAGCCACTGGCTGATGATCGGGGTCTTGTGCCTGGCCAGGTTGTCGCAGACCCAGATGCACGGGCCTTGCCCCTTGAGTGTGGACACGTTGAGACCTGGATCCAGGAGAGGAGTCCAGGTGGGCACGGGAAGTACGGTTCCGCCCGTGTGATCGGGAACCGCCGTGAACACTCTCGGACCGGTCGGCGAAGGAGGGATGAGAGTTCCCTGACGGCGAGAGGCAGACGATGACCGGAATGATCCCAGGATGACCGCGGCGGCCCGGATGTTCCCAGCGTCGGACACCGATGCCGCGATCATCGGGCGGTCCGTTCGGGAACCCGAGTGCTTCGCCGCGGTGTTCGACCGCCACTACTCGCAGATCCACGGCTACGTCGCGCGACGGCTGGGCCGAAGCCTGGCCGACGACCTGGCCTCGGAGACCTTCCTGACCGCGTTCGCTATTCGTGACCGGTACGACCTGGCGCATCCCGACGCACGGCCGTGGCTGTACGGAATCACCTCGAACCTGATCGCCCGGCACCACCGCGCCGAACAGCGGCGATACCGGGCCATGGCCCGGACCGGCACCGACGAGACCAGCGAGGGCCACGCCGACGAGGTCGTCGTCCGGCTCGATGCCGTGGCCCGCCGGGGCCCGCTCGCGGCGGCGCTGTCCAAGATCTCCGACAGGGACCGGGATGTGCTGCTGCTGGTCGCCTGGGCCGAGCTGACCTCGGACCAGGCCGGCCGGGCGCTCGGGATCCCGGCCGGGACGGCACGTTCCCGGCTGCACCGGGCGCGCCAGCGGATCCGGGCCGCGCTGGACCGGACCGACGACCGTGACCACACGAGAGGATGACCACGATGAACGATCTCACCGACCTCAAGGACGAATGGTCTCAGCCCGACCCGCCGTCGCCGAGCGCCCGCCTGGCGGCCAGGGCCGCGCTGCTGCGGGAGATCGACGCCGCCCGCGCACCGGTGCGACGGCGGCGCCGTGTGCGGCTGGGCTGGCTGGCCAGCGGCACGGCCGTGGCCGCGATGGCAGCCGCGGCGGTCGCAGTCGCCATGGCCCTTGGTTCAACACCGCCGACGCAACCGGAGCCGCCGGCCGGTCAGGCGTCCGGCCAGCCGGCCAGCGAACTGTCCGGCCCGCAGATCCTGCTCAACGCCGCTGTCGTCGCACAGTCCCAGCCGGCGAGTACCGGCGCCTACTGGCAGGTCACAGAGCAGGCTCCGGTGCCGGACACCCCCAAGCCCATTCAGACGGTCAACGAGTGGACCTCGCGCGACGGGATGCACTACAGCCTGCCCGACGGCGGCACCGGCGCCTACCGCGTCATGCTGGACGTTGGATTCTGGGCGGGCCCTTCCCTGCTGACATTGGAACAACTCGAACGGCTCCCCACCGATCCCGACGCGCTGAAGGCGTGGATGACCGACTCCTACCTCCACCCACGCCGACACGACACTTCAGGACCGGTACCTCCCGATGGGAACACCGTGGAGGACCTTCCCCCTGGTGAGTTGTCCCTCCGGGTCGCTGACGGCCTGAGCCGCCTGCTCTGGACGGTGCCCACCGCGCCTGCGGTTCGCTCCGCCGCCCTGCGCGCTCTGGCCACCATGCCGAACGTCACCAACCTCGGAAACACGGACGGCGGTCAGGTGCTGCGGATGACCTTCGAGCCACCCGCCGCCGACAAGTTCCCCGGCGGCAAGCTCCCACCCGGCTCGGGCGAGATCACCATGGTCATCGATCCCGAGACGTCGATGATGGTCAGCTGGACCAACTATCAGGGAACCATCAAGGTCCTCAAGGCCGCCTGGACGAACGACGCTCCGAAGATCATCCCAGCCCCGACCAAGTGACCGGACGGTCGTCGGGTGTCCTCGGCGAGGGCCACAACATCCGACGACCGTCTACTTCGGACCACTCGGGGGTCGGCGCGTTGATCAGCCTCGCCGCGCCATGGGATGCAATGGCCGGTCAGGTTGGTCAGCCCCGGCGTGCTTGGGTACCTGACGTCGACCGGTAGTAGTCGGCGAGGGCGGTGAAGGCGGCCTTGGGTTCCCACGGCATGTCCGGGTAGGTGGTGCCGGTGCGGTCTTCGAGAACCTTGACGATGCCGAGACTGGCCAGGTCGAGGTCGTGGCGAGGGTCGTCGGGGCGGTGCGGGAAGTTGTAGAGCGCGAAGAGATACACGAAGGCGCTGTCAACGCCTTCGGACGCAAAGATCTCCAGCAACTCGCGCAGGTAGGTGGCCTGGCCGGTCTCGTCGCGGATGTAGTCCCCATTCAGTCCGACTGGCCGACCGTTCTCGTCGTACTCGACGATCTCCATGCTGCGCGGTGCGACGTCGCCGGCACCCTGCCAGGTGGCCGTGCCGAAGCCGGTGATCGCGACCGGCTTTCCCTGCGCGACAAGCTTTCGCACGCCTTTCCGGAACTGGTTGGCCACCTCGGCAGATCGGATGAGTTCGACCGAGGTGATGTCGAAGAGGGTCCAGTCGACCCGCTCGAACGGTATGCAGGCGTAGGTGATCTTCCCCCGGAAACGCTCGCGGACCGCCGTGACGGCCTCGCCGAGGAAGTCGTTGAGACGGGCGCTCGCCTCGGCGAGTCGTTCGCCCCGGCCATCGGGCTGGCGGAGCAGCAGACCGAGCCGCTGTTCTAGGTTGTCGCCGGGGAGGAATCCCCGATTCATGATGCTCATTTCGACGCCGGTGACGAACACGACGTCGGCTCCCGTCTTCCGGAGCCGCTCCGCCCGCTGCGCGCAGTCGGCGAACACCGACAGGATCTCCGTTGTCGTCAGCTCCAGCGGGTAGGGCGAGAACCAGACCTCGAGTCCGAGCTCGGCGGCGCAGCGGGCGGCCAGTTCCACGCGCTCCGGATCGCCACCGACCACGTGAACGGCATTGCAGTGCAGGTCATCACGGATGATGGCCAACTCCCGCCGGACCACGTCGAGATCGAAGCGTTCCCGAGAGATCTGGCCGTTGCGGACAAAGCCGGTGTCGTACGCGATGCCCTTGGCGCGCATGGGTTTGGTCCTTCCGGTCGGGGTCTGACGGCCCGAGCGTAGAAGGAAAAGTGCGTACACGCAAGTTTGCGTACACGCACGTTAGCTGAGATACTCGGCCGGTGGCGACACAACGAAGGGGGCTGCGCGAGCAGAAGAAGCAGGCCACCAGGGAGGCGCTGCGCGAGGCGGCCCTGCGGCTGGCCCTGGCGCATGGGCCAGCCAACGTACGTGTCGACGACATTGCCGAGGCCGCCGGAGTCTCGCCCAGGACCTACAACAACTACTTCTCCAGCCGCGAACAGGCAATCGTCGCCGCCGTCACCGCCGAACGGGAAGCACGAGTCGCGGCGGCGGTAGCCGCCAGCCCCGCCAGCGTCGGTCTCGCCCACGCCGTGGTCGAAGCGATCGTGGAGCAGTACACCGACCCAGGAGAGCACCATCGCGACGCGCTGCTGCTGATCACCACCAACCCGGCGCTGCGTGACGCGTTCGTCGACACCGCCAGCACGATCGAACACCCCCTCGCCGCCGCGATCGGCCAACGCCTCAACGACACCGACCCGCACGCCGCTCGCGTGCTCGCGGCGAGCGTCGCCGCTGCGATTCGGATCGCGCTCCACCAATGGGTACAGCCGAGCATCGCGCCTCCCACGACCAGTGGGCTCGTCGTGCCGTCCGGCTCACTGTCCGACCTGCTCCGCGCCGCACTCGCACCACTCGCACCCGCACTCGACGCCGCCGAAAAACGAGCACAACAACGCTCGCCTCAATGACTCCGGGTACGCGGCCGGGGTGACGGGAGACTGGGCGGAGGAGCTGGACGTCAGGACGTTGCTCGGCGACTCGGATCCGCTCGCCGACAAGGAGGAACTGGTCCGCGTGAGGTCGTGGCCGAGAGCCCGGCTCTCGGTCGTCCGCGGTGCGCTTCACGACGTGTTCAACGACCGCCAGCACCGTTCGGTCGCCGCGGAGATCGTGAGCTTCCTGGAACCCTCGGCAACGAGATCCTGGGGCTGGCCATCAGCTCGTTCACCTCGGTGTCGCTGGATCCGCCGCTGGTGTCCTTCTCCATCGCCAACAGGTCCAGGACCTGGCGCCGCGGCTTCGGGCTGGCCCGCCACGCGTGAGATGTGGTGCCTCGCTCAGAACCCGATCGGCTCGCGCACCAGCACGACGGTGCCGCGGTCCGGGAACACCTCGCGCTCGATGATCAGGATCTTGCCGATGAACGACTGCCAGCCGGTGGGGGCCATGCGTTCCTGCTCGCGGGGCAGGCTGTAGGTGCGCAGCCGGCGCAGCGCGGTCTCGAAGTCTGGCACCACCTTCTGCGCACCGACCACCCAGATCGCCCGCTCCGCACCGGCGGCGTAGGAGGAGAACTGGCTGCCGCTGGATGACGCGACGAGCATCACTCCGTCCTCGGTGATCGCGTGAACGCTGCCTACCACCACATCCGGGGCGGCGCCCATGGTGATCTGTGCCCGGACGTCTCCGTCGAGTTCCGGCAGCCGCTTGCGCACCGACCGGAACTCGCCAGAGGAGTCGATGTCCTCGGCGATCCCGGACAACCGGAGGGTTTCGCTGAGTGACGTGAAGATCTCCTTGTCTCTCGGCAACAACTCGCGCACCAACCGGTGAGCGTCGGCCACGGTGTCCACCACATGCGCCGCGATGCCGCGCTCGGCCAGCGCGTCCGCGGCCCGGCGCAGCGCCTCGTCGCTCGCGGGCACGGCGAATGTCTGGTCGGCGATCAGCTCCTGGGTTGTCATGCTCGCCCTTTCATGGTTCCGTTTGGATACTGACCTGATCATTGGGAACCGTGAGGACGGGTGGAAGAAGGCACCTTTTCCTGCCTCGGTCACGTGGAGGGAACCATGCAGGTAGACCAGCCGGACCAGGCGACGATGTGTCACGCGCGACAGGTCCTGGACCGGATCGGCGAGAAGTGGTCGATCGCGGTGATCCATCATCTTGGCGGCGGCACGAAGCGATTCACCGAGCTGCGCCGCGGCATTGCCGGTATCAGCCAGCGCATGCTCACCGCCACGTTGCGCATGCTGGAACGCGACGGTCTGGTCAGTCGCACCGTCTATCCGGTGGTGCCACCACGGGTCGACTATGCCCTGACCTCGATGGGCGAAACGCTGCTGGAAAACGTGTGCCAGCTCGTGGGCTGGGCTATCGAGCACGGCGCGGAGATCGACACGGCGCAGGCGGAGTACGACGGGCGCACGGTCTCGTGACCGTTCCCGAGTCCTGAAAGACAATCTGGCTGGCAACCAGCATGTGGGCGCCGTTGCCATCTCCTCGTGGTCGGGTCCGATGAGCCGCGCCTACACCGGCCACACCCACGCCACCGGTCCGGCCACCACCACTTACCTCAAAGCCAGCCGGTAAGAAGCACCCTCGGTTAGGCAGTGGTGACGGCCGTCCGCGCCGAGCCTCCCCCGGCGGCGCTGTCGGGAACGAGCCATACCCCAATGGGGGTAGGCGCCTACCCAACATGTGGTGATGTGGTGGGGAGCCCTGGCGGCCACCGTGTGCGTATGTGGAAGTCCAGGGTTGTTGTGCTGGCCGCCGCCTCTGCCGCGCTGGCGTGCGGGTGTTCCCCGACGGGGCAGGGTCAGAATCAGAGCGGAACCAGCAGTGCGCCATCCAGCACAGCGATGAGCGAGGTGCAGATCTTGGCGTTGGGCAAGGAGGTGGCGGACTGCCTGAGGAAGAACGGGCTTCCCGGGTTTCCGGATCCGTACTTCGAGAACGGGGAACTGAAGCTGCCGCCGGTCGACGCGACCGTTGAGCAGCAGGGACAGTCGCTGCTGGACGGGACCTGCCACGAGTTGTGGCAGCGGCTGGAGGCCGCGCTGCCCAACCAGAACGGCGGCGAGCGGGAGCAGAAGGAGGCCCCGCACCCCATGTCCGCCGAGGAAGTGGAGAAGTTGAAGGACTTCACCAAATGCCTGCGTGAGCACGGACTGCCGAACATGCCCGACGCGGACGAGAACGGCCAGTACCACCTCGGTGCGGCCGGGTTCCCCGAGGGCATCGGCAAGGGGAACCGGCCCGAGGACGCGGCCTTCCTGGACGCGTTGAAGGCGTGCGACTCGTTCCACGTGCCGGGAGCGGGGTTCGCGAACTGATGAGCAACAACGCGGAGCGCAGGCGTGGCCGGCGGATGGTGCGCTGGACCGGGGGGAGCGTGGCGGTGGCGGTTCTGGTGGTGGCCGTTTTCGGGGTGTGGCAGGCGGTTCTGAACCGCCCCCGGGCAGCGTCATCATCGTCGGGGCAGGTCGCCACCGCCACAGCGGCGGTGAGCCGGGGCACGGTGACCGAGCGGCTTCAGATCGCCGGCACACTGGGCTTCGACGGCTCGTACTCGGTGGCACATCAGGGAATGCCGGGGATCACGACCTGGGTGGCGGAGGCGGGATCCACTGTGGACCGGGGCGGCTCGTTGTACGCGGTGGCGAACCAACCGGTGCGGCTGCTGATCGGCACGCTGCCGGCCTACCGGGACTTCGCGGCCGGCATGCTCGACGGTCCGGACGTCAAGCAGCTTGAGGAGAACCTGGCCACGCTGGGCATGCGGCCCGGCAGGGTGGACGCGAGGTTCACCGCCGACACGGCGGCCGCCATCAAGCGGTGGCAGGCGGCATGGGGCCTGGCCGCCGCGGAGCGCACCGGTGTCCTTCCACTGGGGACGGTGGTATTCGCCGCGGTGCCACTGCGCGTCGGTCAGGCCGCGGCCACGGTGGGCGCGCCGCTCGGGCCCGGCGCTCCGGTCTTCTCGGCCACCACCACCGGCAAGGTGGTCACCGCGCAGTTGACCACCGACCGGCAGCGCTCCGTGCATGTCGGCGACGCGGTGCAGATCTCGCTGAGCTCGTCGGCGCCGGTGCAGGGCACCGTCGTGAGGATCGGCCGGGTGGCCGTCGCCGCGAACCAGAACGGGCCACAGGGTCCGAACCAGGGCAACGGCGACATAGCCACCTCGACGGTGCCGATCACCATCCAGGTCACGCTGCCGCCCGCGGCCGCCGACCTGGACCAGGCCCCGGTGCAGGTGGCGATCACCACCCGCGCCAAGCAGAACGTGCTGCTGGTGCCGGTGGCAGCGCTGCTGGCCAAGCCGGGCGGCGGCTACCAGGTGCGGCTGGAGTCCGGTGGGTACATCACCGTCACCCCCGGGCTGTTCGACAGCACCAACGGCACGGTCGAGGTGGCCGGCGAGTTGGCCGTCGGCCAGAAGGTCCAGGTGCCCGCGCCATGAGCACACCGGTGCTGGAGCTCCGCGAGGCGCGCAAGGTGTACCCCGGCACTCCGCCCGTGGTGTCCATCGCCGATATCAGCCTGATCGTCCATAGTGGAGAGTTGGTGGCCGTGCTCGGCCCGTCCGGGTCCGGCAAGACCACCCTGCTCAACCTGGCCGCCGGGCTGGACCGGCCGACCTCAGGCTCGGTGCTCATCGCCGGCCAGGCCGTCGAGAACCTCTCCGACCGGCGCCTGTCCGGGCTGCGCGCACACCGGCTCGGCGTGGTGTTCCAGCAGTTCTTCCTGCTCGAACACCTCACCGCGCTGGACAACGTGGCCACCGGGCTGCTCTACCGGGGCATCCCGGCGAGCGACCGGCAACGCGAGGCCGCGACCGCGCTGGATCGCGTCGGCCTCAAGCACCGGGCACACCACCGGGCACGGCTGCTGTCCGGCGGGGAGCGGCAGCGCGTGGCCATCGCCCGCGCGCTGGTCGGCCGCCCCGCCGTGGTGCTGGCCGACGAACCCACCGGCAACCTGGACACCGCCACCGGCGCGGCGATTCTGGCTCTGCTGCGGGAGCTCAACGCGGACGGCACCACCATCGTGATCATCACCCACGACCACACCGTCGCCGCGGCCACCCGGCGCCGCATCGAGCTGCGCGACGGCCACCTGGTAAAGGACTCCGCGTCATGACCTCGGTTCCCGTGTCCCGGCTACGCACCGCGGACCTGCTTCCCGTTGGCACCATAGGGTTGCGCAGCCGCCGGATGCGCGCGGTGCTGTCCCTGCTCGGTGTGGCCATCGGGATCGCCGCACTGGTCGCGGTGCTCGGCATCACCCGGTCCAGTCAAGGCGACCTGCTGGCCAAGATCGATGCCTTGGGCACCAACCTGCTCACGGTCACCGCGGGCAACGGCAACGCCGGCCCGGAGGTCGCGTTGCCCGCCACCGCGGGCAGCATGATCCCCGGGACCGATGGCGTGCGGGGCGCCACCGCCACCAGCGAGCTGACCGGCCAGCACGTGTACCGCTCGGACCAGGTGGAGTCCTTCCGACACGCCGGAACCATCGTCCGCGCCACGGATCCCACCCTGCTGTCTACTTTGGATGGACGGCTGCTGCACGGCACGTTCCTCAACGAGGCGACCAACCGGTACCCCACCACGGTCCTCGGCTACACCGCCGCGCACAGCCTCGGCATCGCCGACCTCGACGGCAACCCGCGGGTCTGGCTCGGCGGTCGCTGGTACAGCGTGATCGGCATCCTGGCCCCGTTCGAGCTGGCCCCGGAGATCGACCACTCCGCCCTGATCGGAGCGCCCATCGCCACCGAGGACTTCGGCTACGACGGCCACCCCACCCGGATCTACGTGCGCACCGACCCGGACCGCACGGCCGCCACCGCGAGCCTGCTCCCCCGCGCCGCCAACCCGCGCAGCCCATCGCAGGTCCGGGTGAGCCGACCCTCCGACGCGCTGGCCACCCGGCTGGCCGTGTCCGGTTCCACCACGGCGCTCTTCCTCGGGCTCGGCGGGGTCGCCCTGCTCGTCGGCGGCATCGGCATCGCCAACGTCATGGTCATCTCGGTGCTGGAGCGGCGCGGCGAGATCGGGCTGCGCCGCGCCCTTGGCGCCGCCCGCCGGCACGTCGCCGTGCAGTTCCTCATCGAATCCCTGCTGCTGGGCACGGCCGGCGGGGTGGTCGGGGTGCTGCTCGGCACCGGCATCACCTACGCTCTCGCCTACCAGCGCGGCTGGCAACCGCTGATCCCGGCCGATGCGGTCGGCGCCGGTCTCGCCGCGGCCGCCGTCATCGGCGCGCTCGCCGGCCTCTACCCCGCCCTGCGTGCCGCACACCTTTCACCCACCGACGCGTTGCGCACGGCATGACAATGAGCGGGTGAGACGGATGAAGCGGTGGGGCCTGCGTGGGCGCATGACGGCGTCGTACCTGCTGGTCACGGCCGCGGCGGTGCTGGTGGTGGAGATCGTGGTGGCCTTGCTCATCTCGCCAGGACTCGTTGCCGGCCCGAACCGCAAGGCGGCGGCGAGCCTGGTCGTGCAGCGCACCGCGCAGGAGTACGCGACCCGCGCGGTGGACGCCAACGCCCGGCTCGGGCATCTGCCCACCGACCAGGACATCCAGCTCGGCGAGCAGGGAACGGGGATCCCACCCGGGGCGACCAAGATCCGAGACGGCCGGGCGGTCGTCCCGTTCATCGGAGCCGAGCTGGATGACAACCGGCCAATGCCGCTCGCCTTGCTGCTGGACCCCCAGCTGAAGATCGTGGCGTCGTCCTACCCGGCGCGGTACCCGGTCGGCAAGCAAATCGGCGGCTCTGGGATCGGGCCGCTGCCGGTCGGCGCGATCAGCAAGTTCGTCAACGATCCGGGGCCGATCGATGGTCAGGTCACGACGCCGAACGGCGAGGTACTGATGTCGATCGTGCCCGTGCCGAAGTTCACCGCCAAGGCGGGCCTGTTCGACAAGACCGGTGCCGGCAAACCGGTCGACACCTCGATCGGCTCGATGTACGTGCAGGTGCCCGCGACAAAGGAGATGGTCGAGGCGGCGGCCGCGGTCGCCCCGGGCACCGGCTCGCCGTGGGACGACCTCTCGGCGCAGCTTGCCGGCGGCGTGGCGGTGCTGGTCGGCGCGCTGCCGGTCGGCGTGGTGTTCGGCCTGCTCTCCACCCGGCCACTGATCCGCAGGCTGCGGCGCCTGGCGACGAGCACCGTCGCGGTCGCCGACGGGCATTACCAGCACCGGGTACCGGTGTCCGGGTCGGACGAGATCACCACACTGGAGAACAACTTCAACCGGATGGCCGCCCGGCTGTCCGACACCATGACCACCGAGCGGCACCTGGCCAGCGCCGGCGAGCGCGCCCGGATCGCCCGCGAGCTGCACGACTCGATCTCCCAGGATCTGTTCTCCATACGCCTGCTGGCCGGGGGCCTGCGCCGCGCGCTACCGGCCGAGTCCCCCCTGCACCCCCAGGTGGAGGCCATGGAGCGGACCGCGACCGGCACAATGCACGAGATGCAGGCATTGTTGCTGGAACTGCGCCCGATCGCGCTGCGGGACGCCGGGTTGAGCGCGGCCGTCGACGAGCTGTGCCAGGCCTACACCGACCGGCTCGGCGTCGCCGTGACCACGGAGCTCGAGTCCCTTGACCTGGACCCGGCGGTCGAGCACGCGGTACTACGCATTGTCCAGGAGGCGTTGGCCAACGCGGTCAAGCACGCCCGACCCAACCGGATCACCATGCGAATCAAGGGAAACGAAGCGGACGTGCTGGTGTCGGTCACCGACGACGGCAACGGCTTCGACCCCGCGCGAGCCGCCGAGCGGCACGGCATGGGCCTGTCCATGATGCGGGAACGGGCCACCGAGCTTGGCGGCGACCTCGAGTTCGACTCCGCGCCCGGCCGAGGTACCACCGTCCAGATCAGACTGCCAAGGCATCGGCCGTGATCCGGGTGCTGATCGTGGACGACCACAAGGTGGTCCGCCAGGGACTGCGCTTCCTGCTCGAGCAGGAAGACGGGATCGAGGTGGTCGGCGAGTGCGCCGACGGCACCGCCGCCATCCAGGCCGTCCGCACCTTCGAGCCGACCGTGGTGCTACTGGACCTGTTCATGCCCGGCCCCAACGGAATCAGCGTGCTGGCCCAGATCAAACAGGACCGCCCGGCCACCGAGGTGCTCATGCTCACCTCGTCCACCGACGACGAGCACCTGCTCGCCGCGGTCCGCGCCGGCGCCCTGGCCTACCTGCCCAAAACGGCCGGCGTGGACCAGGTGGTCGCCTCCGTCCGCGCCGCCGCACGCGGAGAAAGCCTGCTCGAACCCCGAATCGCGGCCCGACTGGTACGCGAGGTCCGCGAAGTCGCCACCCGCCGCAAGCCCCTCGACCACCTCTCCCCCCGCGAAATCGAGGTGCTGACGGTGCTCGCCCGCGGACGGTCCAACCGGGCAATCGCCCGGCTGCTCTCGATCAGCGAGGACACCGTCAAGGCCCACGTCTCCAGCATCCTGACCAAACTGCAGCTCATCGACCGCACCCAGGCAGCGATCTTCGGCCTGCAACAACGCCTCGTCCCCCTCGACGATGCGCTACTCGACGAATAACCGACCGGATCGCTCGGTACAGGGTGTTGTGGTGACACCGCGGCACTGCGTTGGGTGCGTCGCGGCGGGACGTCGCTCACCCGGGCGGTCGCGGCTCGGTCGGTGAGCCGCGGCCGGCCGCACGGGCCCGGTCCCTGCAGCGCGGTGACAGTCGACCATGTCGCGTTGAGTGCCTGCCTACCCGGACGGCCGGTGCCGATTAGGCCAGCTGGTTGTCGAGTACGAGCACCGGGATGACGTCCGGGGCCGATGCGCGGGCCGCCAGGGTGGCGGCACCGGGGGTGGGCCCGGTGCCGATCACCGCGCCGTCATGTACGGCGAGGTACTGGCCGGGTCGACCGGACCTGGAGCCGGCGAGGTCGAGGGCGGCGGTCAGGTCGACCGGTGCGGGTGGGGCGGGAAGCGGAATGCCGAGGGTGACCGCCTGGTACTCGCCGGTGGTCCGCTCGACCCGATAGCGGCGGCGGAACAGCAGATACTGCACCAGGACCACGGGGGCGATGAACACCATCGCCGGCAACGCCACGGTGAACACGTTGGCGGTGAAGGCAATCCCGAGCGCCAGCACGCAGCCCAGGGTGCCGCCCGCGGCGAGGAGACCGGCTCCCCGGCCGAACGCCTTGGCCGCCACCAGCGGCCAGAGCACCACGAACAACAGATCACCCATGCCGATCACCACCGCGTCGGCACCGGTGCCGACCGCGAGCATCGGCGCGAACGGCAGGGCGCGCACCTGGGTGAAGAACTCCAGCATCAGCGGCATCAACCAGACCGCAACGAGATCGAAAACCGCGACGGCACTGGCGAAGACGACGATCTCGCGGGCGCGGACACCGCTCTGCGCCCAGATGTTGCACACACCGACCACCAGCAGGCCGACGGCCAGGTCGTTGAGTATGACGAAGCCGGCGGACTGGCCATACCCCCCGAGGGTCAGCGTCACTTCGCTGATGGCCAGTCCGCCGGCGACCGCGATGGCGATCCGGCCTCCCACCATGGGACGTGTCGTGAGATAGCTCAGGCCGGTGGCCATCACCACCAGGATCGAGGCGACCAGCCAGGTCGGCAGGTCGAGATAGAGCGGTGGAATGATGATCAGCACCACAAAGGTGAAGATCACGTCGCGCAGGTTGAACACACCGACCGGCGGGCGGTCCACCCGCACCCGGCGAAAGTACAGCCACGCCGCCAGCAGGATGACCGCCGTCGCGGCATACAGCAGCAGCCAGTTCACCGCAGCGTCCACGTGCCCGCCTCCTCGTCTCGCGCCACGATCGTCTCGTGCAGCAGTGCCCTGGTGAACGCCGGGCGCGGCACGTCCTCCGGCGAGGAGTGCAGCACGATCTTGCGCACCGGCAGGCCGGCATCGGCGGCGCGTTGCTCCAAGTCGCCCTGCAACGCCGGCTCCTCCGGTCCGTGCACATGCAGGTCGAATCCGTCGGCGACGGCGTCGACCCCGTACCGCATCGGTGCCGGCAGCCGCGGTTGCGCCTCAAGCAGTTCGAGAATGTCGCGCTGGTACAGCGGCCGCTCGCCGGTTCCCAGGGCGAGCGCGGCCTTGCCGAACAGCCGCGACGTGGCCGGCTGGCCGGCAAGTTCACAGGTCGGCTCGGCGGAGAGCCGGCGCACCAGGTCCCCGGTAGCCAACCGCAACATCACCGTGGTCTCCCGGTACGGCGGGAACGGGGTGATCACGAGCGAACCGATTTCGCCGGGCCCTGTCGGGGCGAACGTGACCGGATCGAGCACCTCGACCAGCCCGTGGTCGGCCGTGTAGTGCAGGTGGTCCTGCGAGCACACCTGACCGCCGAACGGGAAGATCTCGGTCATGGCGTAGCTGTCCTCGATCTTGGCGCCGAAGAAGTCCCGCGCCCGCTGCCGCAGCGCGTCGCTGAGGATCTCGCCGCCGCACAGGATCGTCTCGATACCGAAGTCCGCCGCCGTGTAGCCGAGCCGCTCGCCGGTCTGGACCAAGACGCTCAGGTAGCTCGGAAACACGGACACGACACTGATCTTGGGTTTCTTCCTGGGCACGTGCACCGGGGTGGCCAGCCGGGACAGCATCTCGGCCGGGTCGATCACCCCGCCGACCACTGTCGCGGCGCCAGCCAACCGGGCGGCGCGCAGCAGGGTGTGACCCCCGAGCGCCGCTCGGGAACTGGTGCACAGCACCAGAACGTCCCGCTCACCGACCCCGATGTTGATCATCAGCGACAATGCCCCGTAGGCCGCGGCGAGATCCAGCTCGTACGCCGAGAACCAGCACGACGTCGGCGTTCCGGTGGTTCCGGTGGTGAACGCCTGCAACGCCACGTCGACCCGGGAGCTCACGAACGCCTCGGGCAACGCCCGCAGGGCCTGCTTCGGGGTCGGCGGCAACTCGGCGATGCGGTCCAGGGTCAACTGCTCGGGCCGCAATCCCAACCGGTCCAAAGCCTGGCGGTAGTACGCCGTCTCCGCGTAGGCCTTGCGCACCGCCGCCCGCCACCGCCGCTCGTTCAGCGACCGGCGGAACTCCGGATCGGGTGCCGCACCCATCGCCTCCAGCAGCTGATCGCGTTCCAACCGGCCGAACTCGGCGATGGTGGCGCGAGCGTGGGTGACCAGCGCCAGCAGGTCGGCGACCCGGATCCGCTTTCCGGTCGTGACCGACCATCCGTGTCGGAGCTGCCGATATGCCGTGTCCAGCATGTACTCACTCCTTGGAAAGCGGCCGGCGTGGCTGGGGGGCAACCACGCCGGCCGCGCCTACACGTCAGCCCACGCCGGCCATGAACAGCGTTGCGGCGAAGGAGCTGAGCACGTACTTCAGATGACGGCGCATGGACGACCTCCTGATTCGGACCGGCTCGCGCCGGTGGGCGTCGGGCCGAACTGACCCGGCCTGAGCCTTGCCGAACCGGCCCGGCCTGTCGGCGACTTCGAACGACTTCGAACACCGCCGGCAGGTCAGCGGGTGACGAGCCGGGCGCGGATGTCCCGTGCCTCGGGGAAGCCGAACTCCTCGTAGAGGGCCAGTGCGCGATGCCAGTGTTCGCTCGCCTGCTCGGTGTCGCCCAGCGCGTGGTGGGCATGTCCGAGGCCGTCGTCGGCCCTGGCCTGCTCCTGCCGGTGCCCGATCTTGCTGGCGTGCTGGTGCGCGTCGGCGTGCATGCGCAGCGCGTCCGCCAGGTCCCCGGTGGCCCTGGCCAGTTCACCGAGCCCGTTGAGCGCCTTGGCCTGTCCACCCGGATCGCCGAGCTCGCGGGACAGCCGCAGCGCCTCCCGGTGGTGGTCCGCCGCCTGTGCGTACTGGCCGGACCGGCGGCAGACGGTGCCCAGGTTGTTCAGCGCCCGCGCTTCGTCGTCCCGGTCGCCGATCTCGCGGGAGATCGCCAGTGCCCGCAGGTGGTGCTCGGCAGCCCATTCGAGCCGGTCGGTCTCCTGGTAGACCAGGCCGAGGTTGTCCAGCGCACAAGCCTCGCCCTCCCGGTCGCCGACCTCGCGGAGCACCGCGAGGGCCTGGCTGTGGTGTTCGGCGGCCCGCTCGAGTTCGCCGGTCAACCGGTAGATCGTCCCGAGGTCGTCCAGAACGCGCGCCTCACCCTCCGAGTCGTCGAGGTCGCGGCACAGCGCCAGGGTCTGCCCGAACTGGTCGGCGGCCAGGTCGAGCTGGCCGGTCATCTGGTAGGCGCAGCCGAGGTTGCCGAGCGCGCGGACCTCACCGAACCGGTTTCCGGACGTACGCCAACAGATCAGCGCCTGGCGGTTGTACTCACCGCCCTGCTCGTAGCGGCCGCTGAGCAGACAGACGAACCCGAGATGGAACAGCGCGCGACCTTCAATGTCCACATCGGACACATCGCGGGCGATGGTCAGTGCGCTCTCGAAATGGTCGACGGCCTGCTCGTAGCGTCCGGTGCGCTGGTACAGATCGCCCAGGCTGACCAGCGCGCCGGCCTCACCGGCCCGGTCGCCGTGCTGGCGGGCGGCGCTGACCGCGTGCCGGTGCAGCAGCGTGGCGTCGGGATAGTGGCAGGTCATGGCCAGGTGGCGGTGCAGCGTCGCGGAGAACGCCACCGCGGCGGGACCGGCCAGGTCCGGATGTGTGGCGACGGCGAGCAGGTTGGCCCGCTCGGTGTTGAGCCAGCCGCGGGCGGCGGCCGGATCGGGCGGAACCCGCGGGGCAGTAGTCGAAGCAGTGGCCGGGGGCCGGCTGGGCCGGTCGTGCGGATAGATCACGTCCACCGCCTGGGCGGCCATGCGCAGGTAGTAGTCGGACAGCCGGTGCAAGGCCGCGCGCCGGGTCCGGGCGGGATCCTCGTCGTGCGCCGTGGCGGTGGCGAAGGTGTTGATGAGGTTGTGGAAGCGGAACCGGTCCTGCGCCGGCTTCTGCAACAGGCTGGCAGAGGTCAGCGCCTCCAGCTGCCGGCGGGCGTTGCGCGGGTCCGTGTCGATCAGTGCCGCGGCGGCCTCCGGGCTGATGTCCGTACCGGGATGCATCGCCAGCAGGCGGAAGGTGCGTTGCTGGTCGGGAGTCAGGTCCCGGTAGGAGAGGTTGATCGCCACCTCGACGCCGCTGTCGACGCGCAGGCTTTGCCGGTAGTGCCGCAGGCGCTCCAGATGGTCGACCAGGGTCCAGTCCGGGTTGGCCCGGATGCGGCTGGTCACCAGCGCCAGCGCGAGCGGCAGGTATCCCAGCAGTTCGGCGATGCACGCGGCGAGTTCGGGCTCGGCGTCGACCCCGCCGCCGGCGCGCCGCAGCAGCGTGATGGCCTCGTCGAGGGTCAGCACGTCGAGCGGCAGCTGCCGGGTGACCGGTAGCTGCGGCAGCTTGCGCCGGCTGGTGATCAGGGCGCAGCACCCGGGGCTGTCCGGCAGCAGCGGCGCGACCTGCTCGGTGGAGGCGGCGTTGTCCAGCAGGATCAGGGCATCCCGTCCGGCCAGGAGCTGTCGGTATTTCGCCATACGGCCAGCCAGGTCAAGATGCTGGATCTGCTCGGCGGGCAGGCCGAGCCGGCGCAGGAAACCCTCCAGCACGGCGCCCGGATCGGCCGCCGGCCGGTCCGGGTCGTAGCCGCGCAGATCGACCGCCAGCGCGGTGTCGATGAGCCGTCCGCCGGCCATGAGCTCATGGCCGGCATGCACCGCCAGCCGGGTCTTGCCGACGCCGGGCATGCCGGTGATCGACACGATCGCCGGGTGGGCGTCGCGCTTGCCGGCCAGCTCGGCGATCGTGGTCAGCTCGGCCCGGCGGCCCACGAACGACGGCAGATCCGCCGGCCAGCTGTCCGCGACGGCGACGATCGCGGCGGCGCTGCCCATGCCGGCCACCAACCAGCAGGCCTGGCGCCACTGCTCGGCGGCGGCGTCGTGTCCGAGTAGGGCCCGCGCGATGTCGGTGACCAGATCCACGTCCAGCCTGGCCCGGTCCGGCTGAAAGCACCGGTAGATCGTGTTCAGTACCGGCCGCTCCGGCACACCCCGCGCGGCTCGGGCCCGCACCACCTCCCGATGCACCGCCCGGTACGACATGCCTGCCCATGCCTGAAGCAGCCGCAACCGTTCGACCAGTTGCCGCACGCTCGCCGCGCCCTCCGGCGTTGGCGCCCGACCATTGCCGTTCGCAGTCACCTTGCTCCCGCACCATCCGAGCTGTGCGACCCACCCTAGTTCGATCAGTCGTGCGAGGCCGAGCGGATGCCCAAGAAACGTTCCGGCGCGGCGCGATTCAGGGTGGTCGATCCTCGTGACCGGGCGAGGGTGCGCACGACCCGAATCGGGCCTGCACGGTCGGCGCGGGTACCAGGACCGAGCAGGAGGCGTTGCCGGCCGCCTCGGCCGGCCGGCCCAGCTCGTGCCGCTCGACCGGCCCAGGCCCCGGGCTCCGCGACGCCGGGGCGGGTCTGCCAGCACGACGAGGTCGCGAACCACTGTGCCGACAAGGCGATGGCCACACACCGGCGCCGAGCAGGTCGTCGGCCCGCTCGACGTCCCCCGGGGATTGGACCTGATATCGAGGGGTATCCGCCGGCAGACCGGGGAGGTGATTTGGGTGCCCGCGATCGCATCGAGTCCCATCGCCCTGTGGATCTTTGTGGCCATGCTCGTCGGGCTGGCCGCCTTCCTTGGCTACGCGTGGTTCACCCGCTATCGGATGGACTGGGACACGTTGTTGCGCAGATGGTCAGGCGACCACGGCGATACCGAGCCGCCGCCCGCGGATGACGGACCCGACACCGTGGACCGGTGAACGTTCCACGGTTGGAGTGACCGCCGTGCGCCGGCTGTGGTCCAGCCATCGCGCAGCCGTCGCTCGACAACCGCGACACCCCGACGGCCCCCGGAGCACCCCTGACCCCAGGGGCGGGCACGCTTCTCGGCCACCCTCGACCAACCCGACGCCGGCCGTCGGCCTGCCTTCTATGCGGGCCTGCCTCGACTCATCCAGGCAGCCGTCAGCGCGAAGGTGTCCGTGCCTTCCCTGGCCTGACCCGCGGCAACGAAGCCCGGCCGCAGTGGCGCATCCGCGGGAGAAGTCACGCCGTTAGCTGGCGTGATCGACTGTCACGGCAGGGTGGGCAGAAATCTAAACGCTGTTCTGGGGGGTGATTCCAGGGTAGGCGATATCGTAAAATCTAGTTGATGAGTTTAGAAAGGGGTTGTCAGCTTGAGTTTTAGCCTGCGCGGCCGGAGTCGTGGGGTGATCGGCTGGGTATTGGCGCACCGGCCGGGCCGCCGATTGTCGGGCGCAGGTTCCGAATCGCTCGGCGGGAGTGCCAGAGCCAGACCGGTTTCGGGATCGCCCCGCTCGGCAGGCGATGAACCTCGAGGCGGAACACGGTCCCCTCGCTGGCACCAGCGCCGGGTCAGGCGATCGTCACGGTGACCAGGTCGAAGTAGTCGGCGCGGACGACCTCCCAGTCCACGGTCAGTCCAAAGCCGACAGTCACGGTCGGCGCGACCGTCTTACCGGTCTGCACCTGCACCTTGTGCCGGAACTCCTTCCAGCCGACCCACCTGTTGAGCGTGCCGACCCGGGTGAAATCCGACTCGGTCTTCGGATCCAGGGCACCGGCATAGGCCACCACCGGCCAGCCGCCGATGGCCACACCGTCGCTCCAGACCCAGAAGCTGACCTCGACCGTCACGGTCAGGTTCGGTGCGACCGGAAAGCGGCGCTGCACCCAGACGGTGCCATCATCCTGCTGGCCGTTGAGGTCGTAGCGCAGCCCCCAGGTCCCGTCGAACGGCCGCTCGGGCGAACGGGTCACCGACCAGCTCGGCAGCCGGTCGTCCGATGCCGGCACCCACCCGCCGAGGCCGCTCTCGAAGCTTTCGGTGTATCTCTGTTCCGCGTGCGCAACGGCCGGAGCCAGGACGAACACGGATGCCAACATGATCAGCAAGACGACCAGGCGCCGCATGATTGCTCCCCAGATGTCGTGAACGGCCAGACCCGTTCCCCAGTGACGGTACCGCCATGATTATACGATGCTACAGCCATGAGCCGGTCAGGGAAGCCTGACTCGGCCATCCGCCTTCGCCATAACGAACCTACTCCTCAAAGTGCCAGACGCAGGCGGCCGCAATAGGAGGACCTGGTTCGGAATACGCAATACAACTAGCCACGTCATCCAATACCTAGCGGCCGGCCGTGCCATGCCTAATGCAAGGCAGCGAGACTTTCGAAGAACAAGCTTGACTCGCGAATCAGATCGTCCTCCAGATCGTTGACACAGCAGTAGCACTCGAGCTGCTCCAGGTCGGTACGGGTGCGGGGTGAGCCGACCTGGAGTGCGGCCAGGCCGCGCCGGAACACGTCCTGTTCACGAAGGTCGTACAGACCGGCGAGTCGCACCCGCGGTGCCCAGCGGGCCCAACTTCGTCAGGACGCGGTCAATCACGTGCGCCCCGTGGATGGTGCTCGGACACTCACGTGCGCCACGAGCGTCGAGAACGACTTCGCCGGTACTTCTTCAGCAACGTTATTGTGGCGGTCGGCGCGGTGGTGCCGGCGGTGGTCATCGTGCTCGTGGCGGCCTCGCCATCGCCGCGGCGTCGGCACCGGCATCCGCGCTGAATCGTGGGTGCCGCACGGCACCGCGTTTGTCATCAAGGTGCGAAGAGGGGGTCCAGCCTGATGAACTCCGTACTCCATGTGGCGACCGGCGGCTCGGACACCGCTGACGGATCGGCGCGACGGCCGTTCCGGACGATCAACCGAGCCGCCGAGCAAGCGCGGGCCGGCGACACCGTCGTGGTGCACGCCGGGGAGTACCGGGAGTGGGTGAAGCCGCGGCACGGCGGCCTGAGCGACGCGCGCCGCATCACCTATCAGGCGGCGGCTGACGAACGCGTCGTGATCAAGGGATCGGAGCGGATCACCGACTGGGCGTCTGACGGCGGGACCGTGTGGAAGGCAACGGTGCCCAACGCGCTCTTCGGCGACTTCAATCCCTACGCCGAGGAGGTGGCCGGCGACTGGATCGTCTACCGGAAAGGCGCACCGCGCAAACACCTCGGTGACGTCTACCTCAACGGCCTGAGCTTCTACGAGGTCGCCTCGCGGGCAGAACTGGACGACCCGCCGCTGCGCACCGAGATGCTCGACGACTGGACCGGCACCACCGTCGCGGTCGGCAACCCCGAGCAGACCAGGCTCGTCTGGCACGCGGAGATCGGCGGGGACACGACAACGATCTGGGCGAACTTCCAGGGCGCCGACCCGAACACCGAGCTGACCGAGATCAACGTGCGCCGGTCGGTCTTCTACCCGGATGCACACCACATCGACTACATCACGGTCCGCGGCTTCGAGCTCGCCCAGGCGGCCAGCCCGTGGACCCCGCCGACCGCCGACCAGCCCGGGCTCATCGGTCCGAACTGGGCGAAGGGTTGGATCATCGAGGACAACGTCGTCCACGACGCTAAGTGCTCCGCGATCTCGATCGGCAAGGACGCATCCACCGGCCACAACTACGCAACCGACCGCGGCGACAAGCCCGGCTACCAGTACCAACTGGAGTCGGTCTTCACGGCCCGACAGCTCGGCTGGGACGAGGAGCACATCGGCTCGCACGTCATCCGCCGCAACACCATCTTCGACTGCGGCCAGAACGGCATCGTCGGCCACCTCGGCTGCGTGTTCTCGACGATCGAGGACAACCACATCTACAACATCGCCATCAAACGCGAGTTCTACGGCTACGAGATCGCCGGCATCAAGTTGCACGCGGCGATCGACGTGACGATCCGGCACAACAACATCCACGACTGCTCGCTCGGCACGTGGCTGGATTGGCAGACCCAGGGCACCCGGATCTCCCGTAACCTCTTCCATCGCAACAGCCGCGACCTGTTCGTCGAGGTGAGCCACGGCCCGTACCTGGTCGAGCACAACATCTTCGGCTCACCGGCCGCGCTGGAGCTGTTCAGCCAGGGCGGCGCGTTCGTCAGCAACCTGATCTGCGGCACGGTGTGGCTCGAGCCGGTGATGGACCGCGCCACCCCGTACCACCGTCCACACAGCACCCAGGTCGCCGGCTATGCGGTGATCATCGGCGGCGACGACCGGTGGGCCGGCAACCTCTTCGTCGGCGGCGACCCGGCGCTCGCCTACGGCCCGCATGCCGAACGCGGCGGGTCGGCCGTTGCCGGCACGTCCGGCTACGACGAACACCCGGCCTCCTTCGAGGAATACCTCGAACGCATCGAAGCCCAGCCGCCCGGCGACCACCAGCGCTTCATCGGTGTCAAACAGCCCGTGTACGCCCGTGGCAACGTCTACGCGTCCGGAGCGACGTCGTTCGCGGGCGAGCGCGTCCCCGTCGTCCTGCCCTCCGCGACGGCGTCGATCGTCAACCAGGGCGACGTCGCCTACCTGGTGACCGAACTCCCCGAGGAGTTTGACCGAGCCCGGCTCGACCCGATCACCGGTCGGGACCTCGAACGGGTGCGCTTCGCCGACGCCGACTTCGAGGAGCGGGACGGCACCCCCGCCGTAATGGACGTGGACCTCATCGGCGAGTCCAAGCGGCACGGCCGGAAGTTCCCGGCAGGGCCTATCGCCGGCCTCACCTCCGGGGGGAACCGCGCCCGAATCTGGTGAGGCGGCTCATGGCCGGTTCTCCCGCGCGCCGGGTCGGAACCGGTCATGACGCCGATGGCCGCGGTGGCACCGGACAGGCAGAACACCGACTCAACAAACCGCATGTTCCGTTGGCTGCCAGTGCGTCGGTCGGTCAGGAGTGGGCTGTCCCGTCCGGGCCGGCGGGGATGGGAACGGCGGCAATGCCGTGCAGGAGGACGTGGATTGCCCAGGAAACGCGACCAGCGGGTGTTCCGGAGACCAGTTCGGTGACGTGTGCGGCCACGTTGGGCGCCGTGTCCGCGTCGACCGTGCGCAGCGCCTGGGTCATGGCGTTGAGCTCGTCTGCGTCGGATGGGGCGACGTCGGTGCCGCTCGATGCCGGCGGGCTGTGCTCGGCGGCGTTTGCGGTCACGTGCTGCAGGAGCAGGTTGACGCCCCAGGCCGCGCGGTCTGCCGGGATGCCGCCCTCGATCAGGAGTCCGAGCACCCGGTCGTAGAGCCGAATGGCGTTGGGCCCGATCGGCCGAAGGACGAGTGCGGAGCGTGCAAGCCCTGGGTAGGTGAACAGTACCTCCGCGTAGCCGCCGAGCAGTCCTTCGAGCCTGGTCTGCCAGTCCTTGCCGGCCGGGGCCTCCAGAGAGCCGATCAACTCGTCCAGCACGGCGCCATGCAGTTCGGCGGTGTTGGCGACATACACGTACAGCGACGCCGGGCCGGTGTCGAGGGCCTGGGCGACCCGGCGCATCGTCGCCTTCTCGAGTCCTTCCGTGCGCATGATCTCGATCGTCTCGGCGATGATCCACTCGAGCGACAGGGCGCGCTTCGCCGGGCGCTCGCGCCGGCTCCTCACGGGGGACTTCATGTGCCCGACGGTACCGAACATGTTCGTGGCGGTCTCTTCGCAAGCTTCCCCCGGCTGTGATGTGACGAACATGTTCGCTCCGTATCTGTTCGTAACGAACATGTTCGTCTAGGGTGGTGGCATGACCACAACCATGACCACTCCCGACCCGGTCTCGCCGGCGTCGACCAAGGGCATCTGGCTGACCCTGATCGTCGTCCTCATCGCCGATGCGCTTGACCTCATCGACGCCACCATCACCAACGTCGCGGCGCCGAGCATCGTGGCCGACATCGGCGGCGGCGAGACGCTGGTCAAGTGGCTGGGCGCCGCCTACGCCCTGGCGCTGGGCTCCCTGCTGGTCCTTGGCGGTCGCATCGGTGACCGGTTCGGCCAGCGCCGCACCTTCCTCGTCGGCATGGCCGGCTTCGTCGCCGCCTCAGCCTTCGCCGGGCTCGCCCCCGGCCCGGCCGTCCTGGTCGCCGCTCGCCTGCTCCAGGGCGCCTTCGGTGCCCTGCTGATCCCGCAGGGCATGGCCATCATGACGCGGACCTTCCCGCGCGAAGCCCTCACCAAGGCGTTCGGCGCGTTCGGCCCGATGCTGGGCATCTTCGGCGTGGGCGGCCCGATCCTGGCCGGCTTCCTCATCGACGCCGACCTGTTCGGCCTGTCCTGGCGACCGGTCTTCCTCATCAACGTCGTCGTCGGCGGCCTTGGGCTGCTGCTGGCGGTCAAGACCCTGCCGCACGTCGAGCCGCAGCCCGCCACCCGTATCGACTGGACTGCGGCCGCGCTCCTGGGTACCGCCATGTTCGGCACGCTCTACGGGCTGATCGAGGGCTCCAGTGCGGGGTGGACCACTGTCCCGATCGGCTGCATCGCCGCCGCGCTGGTGCTGTTCGCCGCCTTCGCCCGCCGCCAGCGCACCTCGACCAACCCCCTGATCAAGCCCAACCTCCTGCGCAACCGCGGCTTCGTCTCCGGCCTCGTGCTGGGACTCCTGGTCTTCGCCGCCTTCAACGGCCTGATGTACGTGATCTCACTGTTCTTCCAGTACGGACTCCACTACTCGCCCACCCACACCTCGGTGAGCCTGCTGCCCCTGACCCTCGGCATCATCATCGGATCCGGCGCCTGCATGGCCCTGATCACCAGGCTCGGCCGCGTACTCGTGCTCGCCGGCCTGCTCGTCACCGCCCTGGGCGCCGGGCTGTTCCTCGCGGTCGTCAACCACGCGGGCCTCAACGCCAACGGCTGGACCCTGGCCCTGGTCACCCTCGTCATCGGAATCGGCGCCGGCACCTGCTTCGGCTCGATCTTCGACACCGCCCTCGGCGACATCGACCACGACGAAGCCGGTGCCGCGAGCGGATCCCTCGGCGCCGTCCAACAACTCGCCGCCGGCATCGGCTCCGCCGTGGTCACCACCGTCTACTTCCACACCCTCGGCGGCGGCCAAGCCCACGCCATGATCTCCAGCCTGATCACCGTGCTCGGGCTGTGCCTGCTCTGCCTAACCGCAGTGCCCCTGCTCCCCCGGCGCGCCGCCGACATCCAACACTGAACCCAGAACCGACCTCGATACGTCGGTCGCCGCCGTCTCCGCCACCGCTGGAGCGGGACGAGCCGGTGCCGCTGGAACTGCTCGGGGCGGTCCGGTCAGGAGGCACCGGCCAAGGTGGCGCGCCGTTCGTGGGTGATCTCGGCGAGGGCGGCCAGGCCGGCCCGCAGGCCGGCGAGCTGTGCCGGTTCGATCCGAGCGGCCAACTGCTCGTCGATCACACGGACAGCGGCCCGCACGGCCTCGCCGGCAGCCCGGCCGCGGGCGGTGAGAGTGATGGTGATTCGGCGCCGGTCGTCCTGGTTCGCCTCGCGGATGAGATAACCGCGCAGCACCAACGTGTCGATCAGCTGGCTCGCGGCCTGGCGGGTCACGCCCAGCCCGCCCACCAGGTCCGCTGCCGGCGCCTCCCAGTTCGTCATGCCGCTCAACACGAAGGGCCCGTTGCGAGGCACGTCGTCAAACCCCTCGGCGATGAGGTGCTCGCTGACCGATTGTGCATACGCTCCCCTGGCCGCGCGCAGCAACGCTGGAATCGAGATCTCATCGGCGTGCTCGGTCATGCTCGTCACCCTAGGGATCCCGGTCGCTGATCGTCAAGCTTGTTGACAAACAAGCTCCTTGCCTATCCCGGCGGTACTCCCCGGTTTTGGTGAGCACGCCGTTGACGCGGCCATCCCCGACCCGCAATGCCGTCACCGCCGATCCGAGCACCGTTCGGGTGTCGTGGCGCGGGTCGTGGTATTCAGCCGCACAATGCGCGGGTGGCATCGGGGTGGCGTCGGCCCGGCGGGGCGCACAGCGCCATCGTGCACCACTGTCGGAGGCCGCTTTGGTCGAGGTAAAGCCAACCGCAGTCGACGGAGGGGCAGCGGCGCACGGTGAAGCGGCGTGGATCGGCCAGCAGGTCGGCGGCCGTGCGAGCGGCGGCGTACAGCGGTAGGCGCAGGCCGGCCGAATCGGCCAGCTGCCACCGGCCGAGGCCGTCCTTGTCGCGTCGAAACCGGGATTCCTGGGCGGCCTGTTCGGCGTAGCGAGCCACGATGTCGAACGCTTCGGACGCGTCGGAGTCGGTCAGGCACGCATACAGCTGACGGCGCAGTGTCCGGGCGTCCTCCAGTACGGCGGCGGCGTGGACCGGGTCCTGCTTGGCCTCGTCGAGAAGCCGGCTGACGGTCGGTTGCTCAGCGAGACCTACATATTCGGCCCAGACGGCCAGCACCTGATAGGTCCGTAGCCATTCCGCCCGGGGGGACGGCGAGGCGTTCCAGGCGGCGTAGGTGTTGCAGTACTCCAGCGCCGGATGTCCGGCGGCTTTCCACGGCAGCCACTGGTCGCGCACCCGCACGGCATAGGCCGGCATGGGTGGCCGGTCGAGGCCTGGGTCGCTACGCAGGATCTGCACGTGTAACGCCTGCAGGTCCAGGCCGGGATCCACGCCGAGGTCGGTGACGAGCAGCTTACGGGTGCGATGGTAGAGCTCGATGGCCTCGGCCCGCCGGTGGCCGCGGTACAGGGCGGTCATCAGCAGGCCGATCAGCCGTTCACGCATGGGGTGTTCGTCGGCCGGGCCGGTCAGGTCGGCGGCCACCCGGTCGTGGTGTCCCATGGCGAGCCGGATGTCGGCCAGCAACTCACAGGTGGCCAGGCGGGCGTCGATGAGGTGGGCGCCGAGCCGGTGCCGCAGTTCGCCGTCGGCCAGGTCGGCCAGCAGCGGGCCGTGCCACATGTCCAGTGCCACGTCGAGCAGCCGCACGCGCTCGCCTTGGTCCAGGATGGTGGCGGCGCGCTGGGCTCGGTCGAGGAAGTCCACCGCATCGACCGTGTGTCCGGCCGGCTCGAACCGGTAGCCGTCGCCGTGCGTCGCGATGGTCACGTCGTGCGGGGCGAGGGTGTGGCGCAGCCGCCCGACGTAGGTATGGATCGCACCGCGTGCTGATCGCGGCGGCTGGCCCTGCCAGAGCAGGTCGGTCAGCCGGTCGATCGACACGATGCGGCCGGCCTCAAGCAACAGCACGGCCAGCAACAGCCGCTCCTGGCGGCGGGTGGCAACCGCGATCGACTGCCCACCGGCGCGCGCCTCGAACGGACCCAGCAGCTGAAACTCCATGACGGTCGTTCAGCGTAGTCATCGCCTGCGCGAGGGCAACGGCGACAACGGTGAGGCAATGGTGAGGACGCGGTCCGACCGGTCCCGCACCTACCCGAATTCCAGGGTGCCGGCCGATCCGCTGGTCAGCCGGCGGTGAGCGCCGCCAGCGAGGATCGGACGCGATCTGCTCGACAGTCAGCTCGACAGCCAAGGAGAAACGACGTGCGCAGAACCGTTTTCACGACCGGTGTCCTGGTATTGGCCGCCGCGTGCGCCCTGCTGGGCGCCGCCGCACCGGCCAGCGCCACCACCGGCGCCGCACAAACGACCGCGGCCCGGGGCCACAACCCGTGGGTGCCGTTGCCGTCCGCCCCGTTCGATCTGGCCGCAGGCGACTACTGCGCCTTTCCGGTCCACGGCGACCCGATCGTCGACGAGGTTCGCGTCAAGACCATCGCCCAGTACCCGGACGGCTCACCCAAGCGGCAGTTGGCCACCGGCGCACTCGAGTTCCGGATGACCAACACCGCGACCGGCGCATCGACCATCGCAGACGCCGGCGGCAGCGCCATCTTCGAACTATTTCCCGATGGCTCCCGGACCTGGCACGTGATCGGCCCCGTACTCGGCGCGTTCAAGGACGGCGCCAGCAACATTCCGCGCGGTGTATGGACCATCGACGGCATCTACGATGTCCACTTCAGCCCGACAGGCTTCAAGACCGTCACCATTTTCCACGGCTCTGTGCACGACGTGTGCGCCGATCTCGACTAGATCGACCAAAGACCAGCGCGTGTACCGCGACGAGCACGGCGCACTGCACGCCGTGTCGCCGCGGTGCGCACACCTGGGTTGCCTGCTGCGGTTCAACGGCGCCGAGACCAGTTGGGACTGCCCCTGCCACGGGTCGCGGTTCGGCGAGGGCGGCGCGGTACTGTCCGCTCCGGCGACCAAGCCGTTGGCGCACAACGACCTCCGAGCGGACTTGGCCGGAGGCTAGCGGCCTGGGTTCCGGTGTCGGTTCGGTCCGGAATGTCGGCTCGGCGGCCATTTCGGCGGCGATCGCCCGGTCGGCCGGCGACCCGGTGACTCCACCCGGTGGCCGTCGAGCCGCAGCCCGACGGCCACCTCGGCGCACCGGCCGGCCGGCCACCGTTTGCTGCCACCGCGCAGCGCCGGCACGGCTACGAGGAAGTCGCCGAGCTTCGGCGCGCGCAGCACCAGGACATACTTCACCGGCGGACGGTCAGTTCCCCGCGAACTCCGCGCTCACGGCGTTCGGACCATCGTAGGTCCGGTCCGGCATCGACTCCAGCCCGCGCAGCACCTCCTCGTCCGCGCCCTTCTGCCGGGCGTGCTCCACGAGATCGTCCTTGCTGGCCGGATAGTCGACACCGGACAGGAACTTCTGCATCTGGATCGGATTGGCCATCACACACTCCTCTCGTCGACCGGCTAGACCTACCCCGGTCACCGCGAAGAAAAACCGGGTTTGGCGGGGCGCCGCCGGGTAAGTCCGCCAGTGTGCCCAACGAACTGGACGTGCTGGTACCGACCAGGAACCGCCCGGTGGAGCTGGCCACGACGCTGGCCGGACTGGCCGCGCAGGACCATCCGGACTTCGGGGTGGTGATCAGCGATCAGTCCGACGGACCACCCGGCTACGACACCGACGCGGCCCGCGCGATGATCCGCGTGCTGCGGCACACCGGCCACCCGGTTCGCACGCTGCGGCACCTGCCCCGACGCGGCCTTGCCGAGCAGCGGGCGTTCCTGCTCGGAAGATCGAAGGCGTGGTACGTGCTCTACCTCGACGACGACGTGTGGCTCGAGCCGGGCACGATCACCCGGCTGCACACCGCGATCAGCAAGCTCGGCTGCGGGCTGGTCGGCAGCGCGGTGCAGGGCTTGTCCCATCTGGATGATGAGCGGCCGGCCGAGCTGGCACCGTATGAGGAGTGGGCCGGCGCGCCGGAGCCGGAGTCGATCACCCGCGACTCGCCCGCCTGGCACCGGTGGACGTTGCACAACGCGGCCAACCCCACGCATCTGGCCCGCCGGCTGGACCTGCGGCCCGGAGAGTGGCGGGCCTACAAGATCGCCTGGGTCGGCGGGTGCGTGCTCTACGACCGCGCCGCGTTGCTCGAGGCGGGCGGGTTCGACTTCTGGTCGCGCCTGCCGGCCGGGCACTGCGGCGAGGACGTGGCGGCGCAGTGGCGGGTGATGGCCCGGCGGGGCGGGGCCGGGGTGCTGCCCAGCGGCGCGGTGCACCTGGAGTCCCCGACCACCGTGCCGGACCGCGAGGTCAACGCGTTCGACGTGCTTGGGGCTGCGACCATGCGACCGACCCATGTGCAGGCGCAGAAGATGGTGGCCATCCGCTATCCGGCCCGCAAGTCGAGCTGATCGTAGGAAAAAGGGTTCACGCGACAATCGAGGCCATCGACACCCTGTCACTGCAGGATCGGCCTGCGGTTCACGTGGACAAGGCGAGCGTCATCAGACCGCGGTGACCCGATGGCGGACCACCGCGCCGAACAGGTAGCCGCCGGTATTGGCGGGCACCGTGTCCGGTTGGGACACCCCGGTCTCGTCGGTAGCCCTGGCCAACAACTCGTAGCCACCGGGAACGCGAGGCCAGGGCAGCTCCCAGCGCAGCCACCCGGTCCGGTCCCGCTGCGCCTCTCGGGAGTGCGCCCTGCGCCAGGTCGTTCCACCATCGGTGCTCACCAGGACCTGCCGGATCCGCCCGTTACCTGACCAGGACCGTCCCCGCAGCACGGTCGTCTGGCCGGCGGGCACGGTCGCGTCCTGCCAGGGCAGTTCGAAGGCGCTCTTCACCACCTGGCTCGTGATCAGCTCACCCTCGGCCGGGTAGTCCGGTCCGAACAGCCGGTAGAGCTGAGTGTTGAACGGCGTGAACACCGGACTCGCGGACACCTCGATCGCGCCGACCCACTTGATCGAGGCGATACCCGCCCACGACGGCACGATCAACCGCACCGGATACCCATGGTCAGGCGGAAGCGTTTCACCGTTCATCTCATAGGCCAGCAGCGCGTCGTACAGGGCCTTGCCGACCGGCAGCGGCCGCCGCACGTGGCCCAGGTTCACCCCGTTGCTGACCACCTCGCCGTCCAGCCCCTCCGGCACCACATCGACCGCCGCACGAGAGATCCCCGCACGACGCAACACCGTCGAGAGCCGAACACCGCGCCAGCGAGCCACCCCGACCCCACCAAGCCGCCATTGCGTGCCCGCCTGCGGAGTCCCTTGCTGGGTACCGAAGAAACCGCGCCCGTTGCCGGCACACTCGACGAACGACGTCACCGACACCGCCGGCAGCCGGCGCAGGTCCCGATAACTGAGCTCGACCGCCTGCTCACGCGTCGGCGCCCCCCGCAGCCCGGAGCCGAACAACCGCAGCCACCAGGTGTCCGCGTCGATCACCGGGGTCGCGGTGTGATCGCGCACGAAGAACCGGTCGTTCGGGGTGTGGTAACCCTGTCCCCGCAACGACTCCCAGCGCATCTCGGCATTGCTGCCGAACACGTCGAACAACTCCGGCGGCAATGGCTTGACAATCGGGCCAGCCGCCGCCGCGGTCGCCGCGCCGGCGGAGAACCCGGCCGCCAGCAGGCCCACCACCGCGGTGGCACGCAGCAGGTCCCGCCGGGACAACCCACCCGCACGCCCCGCGAGCCACAGGTTCAGTCGTTGCCGGTCATAGTTCGCCTCGTCGAACATGAGCTACCGCCCTGATGTCGATGAATCACGGGGTCCACAACGGACAGCTGGGGTCCTCGCCAGCACCAGCACGAGCCGGTTGATCTACCGGCGCAGGTCGAGCAGCCGGCGCGCCCGAGCCGACGATCCCGCGGCCGGCGCTCACGCGCATGCGCGACACCAGGGCCGAAATCGCCATGGATTTCCCGATGAGAACAGTGCGGCGGCCGGCCAGGCTTCGTCAGAGGTTGGGTTTCGTCAGACGTGGCAACTGATCGCGCTCGCCTGCCGCCGCAGATCGACATGCAGGCGGTACACCAAGCGGCAGCCAGGCATCACAACTTCGATCCTGCTGCGCCCACACGGAACATGTCAATGAGTCGTCGCACGGTTCCGGATACTGGAAACCCAGCACGACGGGCCGGAGGTCTCGCCCGGCGACCTACCAGGAGCTTGGGTCTCGGGCGGTTTCGGGTACGCGCCCAGTTGGCGACGCCGTCACCGTGTCGTCCCGCCGTCCAGGCCAGCGGCGGCCACCCGCCAAGGACTTCTTCGAGCCCACCGAAATCCTCCCCCACAACGACTTCGGACCCGTCCTGGGCGCCGGTTCCTCGTCGTGCGCCACCCCACCACCCTGCTGGCAGACAGCTCACCGTGCTCCGCGCCTGCGTCACCGGGCCGGACGGCAGGGGGCGGGATGTCAGTAGAGGTAGATGTCGACGAGCAGGGCGGCGAGGGCGGCGAGCAGGCCGTAACCCGCGGTGCGGCGGGCGGGTTCGGCGCCAGCTAGGAGTCCGTAGGTGAGTGTTGCGGCGGCGAGGGTGAACACGCCGGATCCGGTGTCCTGCCAGCTGATCGGGAAGAGGGCGAAGGGAAGGTCGGTGAAGAACTGGCTGCCGTGCGCGGCGCGCAGCATCGCGTTCCAGGCAATCGGCCCGGCCAACGCGGCCAGCGCGCCGAGCGCGATGACGTCGCGACGCCGGCCGCGCACCGCCACCGCAAGCAGCAGGGCGGCGGCGAGCGCGGACAGCGCGGCCCCGTAGAGAATCTGCCACCACTCGATCATGGACGTTACTCCTCGATGGGTCTGGTACCAGTGGCGGCCGGCAGCGCCCGTGCGACGGTGCCGGCCTCGGTATTGGCCTAGAAGTGCAGCGACATCGATCCTCGCCGTTCTGCGCGGATCCGCGGTCAACTCGGACGGCACCAGCGGCCAGCTGACCGCTCCGAACGGGCCCGCGCAGCAGCGGGTCATCGAAACGGCTCTGGCCGACGCCGGACTTCAACCATCCGACATCGACGCCATCGAAGCCCACGGAACCGGCACCCCACTCGGTGACCCCATCGAAGGCAACGCCCCCACACCACTACACCGCCCACGCCCGCACCCCGCCCGGCAACTCCACCAACGTCGCCGGCCCAATATCCCGCAACCGGGCGCCCTCGGCATGAATGTCCGACCGTCGACGTCGAGGACGATCGGTATCCCCATCGTGATGCGCAGTCCGCCCCGGTGTTCGCGGAGCACGCTGTGACTTCAGCTGACAGGCGAATCCTCCCAGACAACCGCGACCGAGGATTGGTTCTGCACGCCGCGGCCGATGGCGGCTATTACCTGGTCACCCGGTACGACGATGTCCGAACGGTCTGCGGCCATCCGGAGATCTTCAGCTCGGCGCAGCCGGGACTGCGTGGCGTGCCCGTCCGTCTCATCCCCCTGGACGTGGACCAACCCGACCACCATCGCTACCGGAGCTTGCTCAACACCTATTTCTCGCGTTCGTTCCTCCTGCGCTACGAAGAACAGAGGTGGAGAACTCGCCGGCCGAACGCGAGGACGTCCTCGCCGCGCTCACCAGAGCGACGATCGACGGGCGAACGCTGACCACCGAGGAACGGCTGGGCATCGTGACCACACTGTTGCTCGGCGGCCTCGACACGACCCGAGGCATGATCGTCAACATCGCCTACCACCTCGCGACCCGCGACGACGTCGAGGCCATCCTGCGCGCACCGAACTGGTGGCGCGGCGAACTCGATGAGTTCCTCCGGTTCGAACCCACCGTCTCGTTCATGGCCCGCACCGTGACCCAGGACACCGAACTCGGCGGCACACCACTGAAGGCGGGCGATCGGATCGCCATTCATTTCTACTCGGCCAACCGCGACCCGCAGCGGTTCGACCGACCCGACGAGCTCGTATTCGACCGTCCGAACAACTCACACATGGCATTCGGGATCGGCGTCCACCGCTGCCTCGGCCTCAACTTCGCCCGCATCCAGCTTGCGATCGCGTTCGAGGAACTGCTCAAGCAGGCGACCAACTTCCAACTCAAGGCGGGGCTCGACATTCCGCGACGGACCGGCGTCAGCCTCAACAGCCCGGTCGAACTGCACCTCACCTTCGACCGGATATGAGTACGGCTCGAACGCCTACCCAGGACTTGACGGCCGATACCAGTCCCGGGTCGCACCAGTTACGCGCCGTGGGCTCATCGGCGAGCGCTCGGTGACCCGCCCTCGTTCGAGCCATCCGGGCGAGGCCAGCTCAACGTGAGTGATAGGCGCTGAGGCGTCGTTCCGCACGCCCACTGTGCGGAACGACGCCTTCATCCGGTCCACGGTGGACCGGATTCCCAACCGCACGCCAGCCGGTGCCGATGGCCAACTTTCCCGGCATGAGGGCAACGGCAGCGGAAACCGTGGGTGACGTTCCACGAAACCGCAGTCAGTTGGCTAAGAATTTTCCCAGAACGGGTTGTCAGGCTGGCCTGTCATGGAGATCGGAACGGAGGCCGGCCCGGCTGCGGCCGCTGGTTCGCGGATGGTGCGGACCATGCGGGCGGCCCGTTGGTTCGGGCCGCTGGATGTGCGGGTGGAGAATGTGCCGGTCCCGGTGCCCGGCCCCGGTGAGGTGATCATCCGGATCGAGCGGGCCGGGATCTGTGGCACCGATCTTGAGGAGTACCTGTGCGGGCCGGTGTCGATTCCGGTGGGATGGCACCATCCGATCTCCGGGCGGCAGGCTCCGCTGATCCTCGGGCACGAGCTGGTCGGCTCCGTGGTCGGCACCGGTCCTGGCGTGACCATGCCGGTGGGTGGCCGGGTGGTGCCCAGCATCCTCGTCGGCTGCGGCTGGTGCTGGTGGTGCACCCGCCGCCAGGAGGTGCTGTGCCCCAAGGTTGCTGTTCACGGCCTGACCGCCGACGGCGGCTTCGCCGAGTTCATGGTGTGCCACGCGGACAGTTGCGTTCCGGTGCCCGAACATGTCGAGCTTGACGTCGCCGTCTTCGCCGAGCCGATGTCGATCGCCGTTCGGGCGCTGGCCAAGCTGCCGACCCTGGAAGGCAAGGTCGTGGCGGTGGTCGGTGCCGGGGTGATCGGTCAGCTCGTGACCCAGCTGGTGCTCTCCCGTGGAGCGGTCGCGGTCCTCGCCGCCGAGCCGGTGGCCAGTCGGCGCGAGCTGGCCAGGACCTGGGGCGCGGTGGCCTGCCCGCCCGAGGACGCCGTGGAGCGGGTCGCCGCGCTCAGCGACGGACGTGGCGCCAACCTGGTGGTGGAGTGTTCCGGCGCGCCGGGGGCGCTTGGCTCGGCGATCGAGCTGTCCGGACCGGGCTCGACCATCGTGGTGGTCGGACTGCACGCCGGCACCGAACCGGTTCCGCTGCTGCCGCTGGTGCTCGAGGAGCGGCACCTGGTCGGCAGCGCAGGGCACCTGTGGGACGTCGACATTGCCGCCGCGGTCGCCCTGCTCTCCCGCGGCGTGGTGGACGTGCGGCCACTGCGGTCGGCCGTGGTGCCGCTGAGCGACATCATCTCCGGCGGCTTCGAACGGTTGCGCCTGGACCGCGACACACTCAAGATCCTGGTCGACGTGTCGTTGTGAGGGGCAGGGTGAGGCGGAATCGGGCGCCGCCGCCGCTGGCGGTGTCGGCGTCGATCGTGCCGCCGTGGCGGGTGGCGATCTCGCTGACCAGTGCCAGTCCGAGACCGTAGCGGCGGTGGCCGTCGGGGTTGCCTTGTGGGCCGGCGGAGAACCGGTCGAACAGGGTGGGCAGCAGTTGCGGGTCGATGCCGGGACCGTCGTCGCTGATCTCGACGATGGCGGATCTGCCGTGCGTCCTCGGTCGGATCCACACCCGCCCGGTGGCGTGCCGAATCGCGTTGTCCAGCAGGGCGTTCACCGCCCGGCGCAGGGCTGGCGCGGACGCCGGGACGGTGAGCGCACCGGCTGTGGTGGACAGATCGAGTTGGACCCCGGCGAGCTGGGCGGCCGGCCGGGCCGCGTCGACGGCGTCACCGACCAGTTCGGTGAGCTCGACCGGGCTGGTGGTCAGGGCGCGGGGATCGGCGCAGATGAGCAGGTCGTCCAGGATCGCCGCGAGCTGCAGGGAGTCCTGGACCACGCCGTCCACATCGGATCGCAGGGTGACCGGGTCGGGGTCGTGACCCAGAGATCGCTGGATCAGCTGGGCTCTGGTGGCCAGCAGGGTCAGCGGGGTACGCAGCTCATGGCTGGCGTCGGCGACGAACCGGCGTTGCAGCGCGAGCGCCTGCGCCAGCGGTGCCACGGCGCGCCGGGCCAGCCACACGCTCAGCACCGCGGCCAGCAGCAGCCCAACCGCGCCGGTGATCAGCAATGCCCGCACCAGCTGCAACCGCTGCGCGTGGTTCGCGGCCAGATCGAGCACGGCCTGGATGGTTCCGTCGGCACCGTAGGGTCGGGTGTCCACCCGATACTCCCGGCCCCCGACCCGCAACTCATGGCTGCGCGACACGCGGTCGGCCGCGGTCCGGTCGAGCTCGCCGGTGTCGGGCAGCCCCCTTGGCAGGCCGGGGCTGGCCACCTGGCGCATGTCGGTGCGCACCACCAGCCAGATCCCCGCCGGAGGGTCGACCACGTCGTCGGCCGTGGTCAGAGCCGAATCAACGAGCCGATCGTCGGAGCCGTGCTGATCGTGCAGCACCACCAGCACCGCGATGGCGGACAAAACCAGCACGGTGACCGCGATCGCCGCCGCGGTCTGCACACCGAGCCGCCACGCCGCCCGGCGCACCAGTCGCCCGTCCGGCGTCGGTGAGCGCCGCCTCATCCGGCCGCGCCCAACTGGTAGCCGCGACCGTGCACCGTCGCCACGATCCCCCGGCCGAGCTTGCGTCGCAGATAGTGCACATAGGTGTCCACGGTCTCCGGACCGGCGTCGTGGAACACCAGGGCGATGAGGTCGTCGCGGGTGAACACCCGCGACGGCCGCCCAGCCAGCGTGGCCAGCAGCGCACATTCCCGTTTGGACAGCCGGGCCCGGGTCTGGCCCACCGTGGCCAGCCGGGTGTCCAGGTCCAGGTGACCGTCCGGCAGCGGCAGGCGCCGCGCGGTGTCCAGATGCCGGCGCTGCAGCGCTCGCAACCGGGCCAGCAGCTCGCCGACATCGAACGGCTTGACCAGGTAGTCCTCGGCACCGGCGTCCAGACCGGCCACCCGGTCGGCCGGGTGGCCCAGCGCGGACAGCACCAGCACCGGCGTGATCACCCCTCGGCCGCGCAACCGGGCCAGCAGGTCAAGCCCCTCGACCGCGGGCAGGCCGCGATCCAACACGACCACGTCGTACTCTCGGGTCAGCCCGAAATGCAGGCCTCGCTGTCCGTCAGCGGCGACGTCGACCTGGTAGCCCTCCCCGGACAACAGCCGGGTCAGCATCCCCACCAGCTCCCGATCGTCCTCGATGAGCAACAGCCGGGCCGGTTCCCGCACCTCGTCCATGACACCATCCTGCCAACGCCGCACCCCTCCCCGCGGCACCGGTGACGACCCCACAGTCGGTCGCGCCCGAGTGGGAGAAGCCGAAGCCACAACGATCCGGTGCCGTACGTCCCTCATCGGCCGGCGCTGCGCGAGACCGATGTGCGTGAGGTCTACTCCGTGCGCCGACAGCGGTGCAGGACGGTGGGCAGCAGGCCGATCACGATCGCCGCGGCACGGCCGGACGCCAACGCACCGAGCACCGGATGTGCCCACCCGGTGCTCGGTGTGTTCTAGGAGGCTGTCGTCTGGCCGGTCAGGGCTGGCTCCCGGACAACCACTGGTTCTATGCGACGCGCGTGTCGCAGGCCCAAGAACCCGAGGACCAGCAGGATCAACGCCCCGACGAAGGCGCCGATGGCGGCGATGCCTGCGATGGTGCCCATTGTCGCGAACGCGGCGCCGTAGAGCAGCAGGCCGCGCAGTGTGTTGCCCTGGAACAGGGTGTTGCGCAGGGCGGCCTGCTTCACGCCGTCCGGGCTGGCCTTGTCCGTCGCGGACATCGCCTGGTACTCGCCGCTGACCTCCTCGTAGGTCTTGCCGCCGGAAGCCGCGTTCATGTGCAGGAGGATGTAGTGATCCGCGTACGCCCTGGCCTCCGGCCCGGTGTCCATCGGACTACCGGCGTAGGGATTGAGCGCATCCTGATCGGCGGGTGGCAGCGACTTCACCGCGTCACCCTGCGGCATCGTGATGTCCTGCATGCCGAGCTGTGTCTCCACCTCGTTGCCGATGTAGACGTAGGCGTAGGTGGCCAGTCCTCCCGCGACGAGAAGGAAGACCGCCAACAACACTCCGGTCCACGAGATCAACTTGTCGAAAGATGCACGCATAGCGGGTCTCCCTCAATGCACATATAGTTGGAACTTCCCTCGACGAGGGACGTCGACGGTTGCTGCTCCTCGACAGCGCTGACATCGACGCCGAGGCCTGCTCCTGCCGCATCTTCAGCAAACTCCCCCGGCACGAGGCCGCACAGGGCAGCTGGTCCTGACCCGTTCGGGACCTTCGGCTCTGCCCCGCACAACCGTAGAAACCGGAACCCACCAGAAAGAAGGCGTCGAATGTGGACGGTGGGCATGGCTACAAGGTGTCCAACGCCAGCATGATCGGCCCGTCCGATTGCTGGGCTCTACCTCACCGGCCCCAACCAATTCCACCCGAACAGACCACAACTGTCCTGCGCCAACCGGCCCGATCCGGTTAGGACCTGGGTCTCTGCTGCGATCGACACGGGACGTGGTGCCACCGGCGGACGGCCACCCACTGATCCAGCCACAGTGCGTCGCCTTGTGGTGGCGTGGGAGTCGGGTACTAGTCAGCGCTCGAGTAGCCGGTCGATCTCGGCGAGTTGGGCCGGTGTCAGTGGGCCGGCGGCCAGCGCGCCGGCATTGTCCCTGGCCTGGACCGGGATGCGGATGCCGGGGATCGGGACGGTGCGCGGGCTGCGGGCCAGGATCCAGCCCAGGGCACCCTGCGCGAGCGTGCGACCGGCACTGGTCAGGATGTCCCGGATGGCGTCGAGACGACGCAGAAACTCCGGCGACGGGCGGCCATCGCGGAAGTACGCCACCCACGTCTGTCCGCCGCTGCCCCGCACATCCCGGGCCGCCAGTTGGGAGTCCTGGTCGTACTTTCCGCCGAGCAGGCCCATCGCCAGCGGAGCCCGGTTGATGCTGGCCAGATCGTGCGTGTCGCAGACGTCCAGCATGTCCGGGGCGTCTTCGAAGACATTGAGCACGTGCTGGGTGGCCGCGCAGTGCGGGCCGGCGGCGAACGCGGCGGCCTTGCTCGGATCGTCGGTGCTCCACCCGTAACCGCGGATCAACCCACTGTCCACAAGGGATTCGAGGGCGGCCAGGATGTCGTCGACCCGCTCCGGCTCCGCGTCACAATGCAACTGGTACAGATCGATCCGGTCGGTGCCGAGCCGATCCAGCGAGGCCTGGCAGGCCGCGCGGAGGTAGCCGGCGGAGGTGTCCGTTCCGATCCGCGTGCGCGTCGCCTCGTCGAAGGTGTTGCCGAACTTCGTGGCGACCACCACCTCGTCGCGGCGACCAGCCAGCGCGCGCCCGAGCACCCGCTCGCTGTGCCCCGCACCATAGGTGTCCGCCGTGTCGATCAGCGTGACACCGAGGTCGAGCGCCTGGCGCACCGCGGCGATCGACTCGTCGTCATCGACCTCGCCCCACCCCGCCTCCCGACCGCCGGCGCTGAACGGGCCGCCGATGGCCCACGCCCCCAACCCGATCGCGCTCACCTCGATACCACTGCGACCCAGCACCCTCATGGCAGAACAGTCTGCCGGCTGGACCGCGCTCCAGGTCAACCCCGGCAGGCCACCCACCACGGGTCCACACCAGGCGCTGCTCGCCCGCTCCAGTTCGGTACCCCCAATCTCACCGGCCCCGCCCCAGACCGGTCACCCGGCCGTCGCGACGGTCAACCCGATCGCGACAACCAGTGGCACCACCCACGCCGCCAGGATCCAACCGTGATCCGCCGGCCGGCGGACCGGACCGTCCTGCGGGTAACCGCTCATGACAACCTCCCCGAAACCCACAGGAAGTTGATCCGTCCAGCGTGGACCCACGGACGCCGGACCCGTGCGGCCGTTGGCCACCGCGGACGGAGCCGAACGGCACGACCAAGCCCCCGCCGCCGACGGGGGCTGTGGACACGAGATGGTCGTGCCGCGACCGCCACACCTTCACCCGACCACGCGGTCACCTGTGCCCTGGCCGCCGTATGGGCGTGACCGGACGGTCAGCGCGATCAGCACCGCGCCACCGACCAGCAGCACCACGCCGCCGCCGAGCAGCGCCCAGGCGAGCGGCCGCAACGCGGGCACCGTGGCACCCACGTCCAGGTCCGCGCGCAGCCCCGGTTGGGCGTCGACGTTCATCACCACCAGCGACCAGCTACCCGGTTGCGGCGCCCAGCTCAGCGACAGCGGACCGGGCCCGGAGGTGGACGCGACCCAGAAGCCCTGCTCGGCCGGTGCCGCCGGGGACCGCGACCCGGGGTAGCCCATCATGCCGGTCATGTTGCGCGACCAGCCCATGCGGCCGTGCGGCACCGCGGACAGATAGCGCATCGCGTCGCCGGTGCGGCAGATCCCGACGAACACCGGGCCGGAGTCGGACCCGGCCACCCGCACCCGCACGTCACCAAGCCGGCTGACGTCGCCGGGCCAGCCGGTCGCGTCTGCGGCGTCGAACCGCAGGGCGTAGCCGGGGTCGGTGAACCGCTGCGTCGCGGTGGTGACATAGCCGGCCGCGTCCCGGTGACCGCCGTCCAGCCACAGCAGCGCACCTCCACCCGCGGTCAGACCGAGGCCGGTCAGCAGCACAGGGTGCCGATCACCACACCGGCGGCCCGGCCCGCGGTCCAGCCAGGCGGAACCCGGCCAGCCGGCTCGGGATCGCGGGGTGGCACCGGGTCGGTGGGTCCGGTGTCCAGTTGGAACGGTGGATACTCGTCGGTCAGCAAGGCGGCGTACGCGCCGACCCTGAACGCCCAGCGGTTCATGCCCACAACGAAGTCGAAAATGCCGCGCGGGTACCGGGACGTGTACAGCAGCACCACGCCGGCGATCAGCGCCAGCACGGTGACCAGCCCGCCGCCCAAGCGCCACAGCACGAACCCGCTGCCGACGAAGAAGGCGACCACCAAATAGTGCGGCAGGGCCAGCAGCCACCACTTGACCAGCACCAGCCCCCGGGAGAGCCGCCGCGGGTAGGCGATGTCCAGGGTGGCCGGATAGTCCGGCTCGGCACCCAGGCTAAACGGCGGGTACCGATCGGTGCCCAGCGCGCCGTAGCCGTAGAACCACACCCGCCACGTCCAACGCAGCACCCCGAGGTTGAACTCGAAAATCGACCCGGGATACCGGCCGGTGAACAGGATGGCGAAGAAGGCCACCACGGTGAGCACCGTGAAAGCCAGCCACAGCACGGAAAGCACGATCAGGTGCGGGATCAGCAGGATCCACTTGACCAACCACAGGCCACGACTCGGCTCATCGTCGAGCCGGCCCTCGATGCGTACCGATGAGAATGTGCTTGTCATACCTCGACGTTCGCTCGCGGCCGGGAACCGGCCAAGAGGCGTACGGGCCGCTCGCCGGGGACCGAAGTCCCCACCCGCGCGAACTCTCCCGCTCTGCCGCACACGGGGTTGCCGACGCAACGTTGCCGGGCTCATTGCAGTGGACGGCAACCTGATCAGCGCGCGCCACGAGCGGGCCGTTCGTCATGAGCCGCGCACCGGTGCCGTCGCCCTGGCGGCGGCCGGGTGGCGCATGCGGGCCAGGGAGGTGCCGATCCCGTAGGTCACGAACCGGCCCAGCGGGGCGATCTCGATGATCACGCTCGTGTCGCGGCGCTCGGTCGGCAGCAGCCGGGCCAGCGCCGTGGGCACCGAACCGGAGAACGCCGTACCGCCGGGACCGACCTTCGCGGTGCCGTGGAAGCTGATCGTCGCGGGCGGGATGGGCGCCAGCAGCGCGAGGATTCCGCCACGGCGCACCGGCACCGTGACCGCAACCGGCGCGCCGGTCGTGATGTGACGGGCCTTCCAGCCCTCGGCGGCGACGACGACATACAGCCGTCCCTCCGCGCACGCGTACAGCACGCCGCTGGACCGCGGCTCTCCCGCCGGGGTGGTGTAGCTGATCACCGCGAACGAGGACCTGCCGAGCTGTCGCCACACCTGTGCGGCGCTCAGTCGTGGGCCCTCGACCGGGCTATCGGTTCCGGGCGCGCTACCTGGCGTTGTCATGGTTCCTTCCTTCCCTCGCAGGGGTGATCATGCGATTGGTCGGATGCCGGAGAAGGCCACGATGGACAGACCCGTGCGGAGTGGCTTGGCCGGGCGTTGCCAGGTCGAGGCCGTTCGAGAGTCGTGCTCATGCCCCTAGCCGATCACCGAAATGGATCGTCGGCCACGGACCTTGGCACCGGACTGCCAAGGCTTTCGGCCCGGTCGAGGGCCGGCACCCAAGCGGCGGGCAGTGGCCACCGACCCGGACCGGGTGGGCGAAAGGTCCCGACGAATCAGTGACCTGCCTCCCTGTGGCCGCACCGGCCAACCGGATTGTCTGGGGTTGTGGGCACATGAGAGGCGGTCAGCGATGGCACTACCCGAGCGTGTCGTGATCCTCGGGGCCGGCACCGCCGGTGCCCGGCGGCTGGCGGGGCGATCACGGTGAGCGTCCAGTTCGATGACGCGCTCGATCCCGTCCGCCGATACCTCAACGGGATCGGGTCGGTTCCCCTGCTCACCGCCGCACAGGAGGTCGAGCTGAGCAAGCGCATCGAGGCCGGCGTCTACGCCGCCGAGCTGCTCCGGGTTGGCCACGCCCGACTCCAGGACGTGCCCGACGAGCGGCGGCGTGAACTGGAAGCGGTGGCCGAGGACGGCCGGCAGGCCAAGGCGCACATGATCCGGGCCAACCTGCGGCTGGTCGTGGCCATCGCCCGGAAACGCCCCAACCGGACGGTGTCCCTGTTGGACGCCATCCAGGACGGCAACCTGGGCCTGATCCGGGCGGTGGAGAAATTCGACTACACCAGGGGCTTCAAGTTCTCCACCTACGCCACCTGGTGGATCCGCCAGGTCATGGAACGCGGCACCGAAACCGCCCATCCCATCCGCCTGCCCATGCATGCCGTCGAGCAGCTCCACAAGATCCGCGCCGGGCAACGCGCCCTCACCGCCCGCCTGGGCCGCGAACCCAGCGAGGAGGAACTGGCCGCCCAAACCGGCCTGGCCGTCCAGCGGATCGCCGAGCTGCGCCTGGCCGGGCGCGACCTGGTCAGCCTCGACGCCCCGATCGGCGCCGACGGCGATCTTTCCCTGGGCCAGCTGATCGGGGACACCGAGCAGCGCTCCGCCTCCGACGCAATCGAACGCGCCGCGCTCACCGCCGATGTCCGGGCCATGGTCGCCACGCTGCCACCATCGAAGCACGGATCATCACCCTCCGGTACGGGCTGCGCACCGGCCAACCCAACACGCTGCACCACGTCGCCAACGAACTGCACCTCAGCCCGGAACGGGTCCGTCAACTGCAGATCCACGCGCTCAAGACGCTGCGGTCACCCGACCATGACCCGTCGCTGCTGCCCTGGGCGGGCTGACCGGCGTCCCCGTCGCCTTGCGCTCCCAACCGGTCAATCCTCGGTCAGCGCGGCGAGATGGCCGACCAGGTCGGCGGCGGTGACGATCCCGACGATCGCACCGCCGGCCGTCACCAGCACCGCGTCGCAGCCGCCGTCGCTCATCCGGGCGGCGGCCACGGTCGCCGGGTCGTCGGGGTGTACCACCGGAACGGGTGTTCGGCAGCAGGCGCCCACGGTCCGGCCCGTCAGGCCGTGTGTCCACAGTGTCCAGAGCAGGTCGCACTCGTGCGCCAGGCCGACGCAGCGCTCGCCGTCCATCACCGGCAGGTGGCGGATGCCGGACTCGGTCATCAGCCGCAACGCGACCTCCGGTGTCGTCGTGACGGTCACGGCGAGCACCCGGTCGGTCATCACCGCGCGCACGGACTTCGCAGCCGTTGTCCTCACGATGCCCTCGCCTCCTATCGGGGTCACCCCGAGTACAGCCGGTGCCCGGGGTGTGCCGGAAGAGCCCAACGGGATGGCGGTCGGTGCGGAACGGTCGTGCTCATCGCGGGACTTCCGACCCTGCCTCTACCGGGGCACCGTCGGGCTCGCCACCATCAAGATCTGGCTCCGCGACCTGTCCGCCATGATCCCTCCTACCCGCCCTGGCCTGGTTTGCGGCCCCATGCGGTGATCATCGGTGCGAACATGAGGTCCAGGTCGCCGCGGGCGAGGTTCCCGAGGTGTGTCTCGATCTCCTCCGCCGTCGCCAATTCCGCGGCCAGCAGCTGATCGCGGACGTGTTGGACCGTGGTCGCCTCCAAGATCGAGCACGCGGGTGACGCGATCGGGAAGTAGGCCTCCGCTCTCACGTCCCTGAGGTCCGACTCACGCAGCAGCCGGGGCAGCGTGCGACCGTACGCGAGGTCCGCGCCGCGCTCGACCATCAGTGTGCGGATCCGGGTGCGCAGGCGGTTCGCCAGTTCCTCGGCGGGGCCGCGCTCGTCCGGACAGGCGAGCGGCTGCAGCGCTGGGTCCGCATCTTCGAGCACCAGCCATCCGCCCGGCCGCAGCGCATCGATCATGACTTGCAGCGCGGCCGCGCGGTCCTGCAGGTGGACCAGCACCAGCCGCGCGTGGACCAGGTCGAACGTCTCGGACGGCGGCGGGTCGCGGAGCACGTCATGGCGGCGCACCTCGAGGACACCGTCTGCCGCGGGCTCGATCCACGACACGTCGATGTCGGTGGCCAGCACCCGCCCACTCGTCCCCACTCGCTCTGCCAGGCCGCGCGGCACCGAGACGCCGCCCGCGCCCACTTCCCAACACCGCCACCCTGCGCCGAGCCCAAGGTCGTCGAGGTGGCGGAACGTCCACGGATCAAACAGCTCGGCGAGCGCCACGAACCGCTGGCCCGCCTCCGGGCGGCGGTTGTCGAGCAGGTAGCGGTTCACGGCACCAGCATGGCCCGGTCAACCTGGCGTGGATACAGATGCTGACCAACGTCACGGGCTACTCGTTGCGCGTCGCGCCGGGCATCCGCGCAATGATCGAGCGAAACGGCGTCGTCTGAGCCCGGTCCCGCCGGTGTGGGCAGCCGGCGCCCGGTGGGGTTGATGCCATCGGGGTCCCGAGTCGGGCACAATCCCGGAAACGGACATAACCGCAGGTCGGGACAATCGTTCCTGGTTTGTTCGGCCGGTAGGCGGGGTACCTCGACTCAAACGATGAGAGGGACACACCATGTCCATGATCAGCCGTCGCTCGAAAGGGGCCTCCGATCACACAACCGCCCGGAGGCGGGAGTCCGGCGCTGATGCCACGATGCCCACCGACGTCGACGGCAAGCTCTCGCCGTTCGACCGGTTCGCCAGCGCTGCCTCCGCGTTCACCTCCCGTGCCTGGTTCTTCGCGTTGTGCGTGCTGCTCGTGGTGCTGTGGGCACCGTCCTTCGTCCTGTTCGGCAGCGTGGACACCTGGCAACTGGTCATCAACACCCTGACCACCATCGTCACCTTCCTGCTCGTGGCGCTGCTGCAGAACACCCAGACCCGGGCCAACGACGCGGTCCAACACAAGCTCAACGCGTTGGCCGAAGGGCAGGCCAGCCTCATGGCGCACATCGCCGGCATGAACGACCGCGCCACACTGCACGACGACATGCGCGAACTGCGTCAGGCGATCGGCTTGGAAGACAAAGAAGGCACCTGAACACAGGATGCTCCTCGGCGCGTTCGCCGCTCGTCGTCGCGGATCACAGTCTGCGGAATTCTCGAACGCCTGGGAGCCCAGCCGGAAAGTCGTCACGAGTTTCCGACTCGGGACACCAGAAGCGCGTCAGCATCGGGTCCGCTCAACGCCGTGCGACACGGCCGGGGAATGCCGTCGCTGCGCCGGCGCCGCCGCACTGTCGCCGTACCGCTCCGGCGGCGAGCCGCCCGGGCGAGCAACACCGAGGGCGGCAGTTACAGCGGAATGTCACCTTGTTCGAATGGCAGCTGCTGGTCTTTGCTGCGGATCACTGTGGTGACAGTGCTGTCAGCGGCTGATAATCGCGTCATTGATCATGTCGAATCCCGCGGGAGTTCAACCAAGCAGCCCCGGCTGTTCGCCGCGAGCTCAGGTGTTACGGCGAATGATCTCGGGGGTGTCCGGGAGGGGCTGGCGGCGCAGCGCGTCGGCCTCCTGATCGGTCAGGGTGCCGATGTCATGGAGGATCGTGATCGAGTGCAGCCAGTAGGTGCGCGCCTCGTCGAGCCCGCCGAGGGCGTGCGCGACGTTGCCGAGCCCCCACAGGGTCTCGGCCTGCTGATAGCGGAAACCCAAGTCCTGCGCGATCGACATCGCTCGATGGAAGTGGTCGGCGGCCCGATCATGCTGTCCGGAGCGCAGGCAAGCCCAACCCATATTGCTGAGCGCGCTGCTCTGACTGACCCGGTTCCCGGTCGTCTGGTGGATGTCGATCGCCTGCTGATGGCAGGCGATCGCGTCGTCCAACCGGTCCTGCCGTTGACGACAAAGGCCGAGCGCGTCCAGCGTCCCGGCCTCGCCGTAGCGGTAGCCGATGTCCCGACAGAGCGCCAGAGCCTGCTCGTAGTAGGTGATCGCCTCCGGTAGCCGATCCAGCTCGAAATGGGCATACCCGAGGTATTTGAGGCAGGTCGACTCTCCGTAACGGTCGCCGATCGCGCGCCAGTTGGCCATCGCGTCGTTGACGCAGATGATGGTGTCCTCGGCGCGGCCCTGCCACAGGTGGACGTAGCCGAGTTGTTCCCGGGCCAGCGCCTCGCCGGCCAGGTCGCCGCTGCGGTGTGCGATCGGACCGGCGGTCTCCAGTAGCCAGCTCAGGTCGCGCCAGAATCCCCTGAGTTCGAAGAGCCGGGTCAGTGCCGCGATGAGTCGCAGGGCGACGGCTTCGCTGCCTGGTGTTCGAGCCGCTTGGTGGGCCGCGGCCAGCAGGTTTGCGTGCTCGCGGTCGGTCCAGTCGGCCACTTCGACCGGTGTGGCCACGGCGAACCCATGGTGCCGGCCGCCGCCGGGATCCGGCCGCATTCGGCGGGGGTCCGAGGTGAACAGCTGCGATGCTTCCTCGGCGGCGGCCGAATACGAGTTCAGCGCCCGGTGCAGTGCGGCCTGGATGTCGGCGTCTCGTTCGGTGCGGGTTTGCTCGCGGGCATACAGGCGCAGCAGGTCGTGGTTGTGGTAACGGCTGGGACTGGTCGAGTCCAGCAGGTGGGTGTCGACCAGGCGCTCCAGTGCGGTGTGGGCTTCGGGTCGGGGGGCGTCGAGTAGAGCGGCGGCGATGGGCACGCTCATCTCGGTCCCGTCGAGCACGCCGAGCAGCCGGAACATCCGCGCGGCCTGCCGGTCGACCGGGTCCGTGCTGGTGGTGAGCGCGTGGTGGGTGACGGCGAAGCCGCTGCGTACGGCGCGGTCGTCGGCCTGCAGTTCGTCGAGTCGGCGTTGCTCGTCGGCGAGCCGGTCGACCAGGGTGGCGATGGTCCAGGTGGGCCGCGCACGGAGCCGAGCGCCCGCGATGTGCACGGCGAGGGGCAGCCGGGCACACAGCGACACCAGCTCGTCGGCCGCCTCGGGTTCTCGGTTCATTCGATCCTCGCCGGTCAACCAGACGAGAAGCGCGAGCGCCTCCTTCTCGGCGAGCACGTCGAGATGCAGGTGGCTCACCCCGTCCAGCGTGGCCAGCGTCATCCGGCTGGTGACGATCACCGCGCAGCCGGGACTGGCCGGTAGCAGCGAGCGGATGTGGGCCACGCTGCGGGCGTTGTCCAGGACGACCAGCATGCGGCGGTCGGCGAGCAGGGAGCGGTAGAGCGCGGCCCGCTCTTGCTCCTCGGCGGGTATCCGCGCCGGGAGCACGCCGAGGCTGCGGAGCAACCAGCCGAGCGCGTCGGCGGGTGACATGGGGGCAGTGGGGGCGTAGCCGTGCAGGTCGATGTAGAGCTGGCCGTCGGGGAACCGGCCGGCGATCTGATGTCCGAAGTGGACAGCCAGGGCGGTCTTGCCGACACCGGCGCTTCCGTCGATCGCGGCGATCCGCACTGCCGGCGAGTGCGCGTCGTCGACCAGGGCATCCAGCTCGGCAAGATAGTGCTCGCGGCCGGTGAAATGCGCGAGGTCGGCCGGCAACTGCCGAGGGACCATCCCCCGCCCGACCGGTCCGCGCCCCGCCGGCGACGCGGGACCGGTGAGGGTCGGGTCGGCGGCCAGGATGCGCTGATGCAGCGAGCTGAGCTCGGGCCCGGGATCAAGACCCAACTCCCCGACCAGCGCACCGCGGGTGTCCTGGTAGGCGCGCACCGCCTCGGCCTGCCGCCCGGCCCGGTACAGAGCCAGCATCAGCTGACCGGCCAGCCGCTCGTCGAGCGGATGCTCCCTGGCCAGGACGCTCAGCCCGGCCAGCAGCTCACCGTGCCGGCCGCGGCGCAGTTCCAGATCGTTGAGGTCCAGTGTGGCCGAGCGCCGTTCGGCGGCCAGGACCGCGCGCAACTGGTTGATCCACGGGCTGTCCAGGGTGGCGAACGGCTCCCCTCGCCACAGCCCGAGCGACTCGTCCAGCGCGGCCGCGGCGTCCACGTCGTCGGCCGACCGGGCGTGCGCCACGAGCCGGCGGAAGCGGTGCAGGTCAACCGAAGCCGGGTCGGCACTGAGCACGTAGCCGCCGGACCGATGGGCGATCGAGACGCCCCCGGCGACGGTCAGGACGTTGCGCAGCCGGGATATGTAGCTGTACAGCGCGCCGATGGCCCGGCGCGGCTGGCGATCTCCCCAGACCCGATCCAGCAGACCCTCCACCGGAACGACATGGTTCACGTCGGCCAGCAGGGCCACCAGCACACAGCGTTGCCGGCCAGGACCCAGATCGACCCCCTGACCGTCCATGCTCGCCTCGACGGCGCCGAGAAGCCGGAACTCCACGCGCTCTCCCCTCAGCTCCGCTCCATCGTATAAGCAGCCGATGAGCAGGCAATTCAAGCCTTCGACAAGGTTTCGCGGCACCCCGGGTGACAGTGTCGGGCTGCCCGGTGTCGTGCGCTCTGGGGATGGGCACGACACCGGGCACGCAGCATCCGGCCGCCCCCGGCCGTGCTCATGGAGCAGCCCACGGTCGGCTCCCTCGTGCGGCACCGGTACACCGACCTGGCCGGAGCCGGCTAACCGGTCAGGCTGGCAAGCTCGCGCCACTGAGCGAGGGGCAGTTGCTCCGGCGGGTTGCCGACGACCGACAGGCAGACGTGGTCGGCGCCGGCGGCGCGGTGCTCGGCAATCCGCGCGGCGACGGCGTCCGGGCCGCCCCACGGGACCATGGCGCGCACCAGGCGGTCGGCGCCCGGCTGGGTCAGGTCAACCGAGAAACCCAGACCGCGCAACACATCGGCCCGGTTGGGCAGGGACTCGGCGACGTAGTTGTAGGCCTGCTCCCTGGTCGAAGCGTTGTCCGGGGCCAGGATGACGGCCTGGACGACCCCGAGGAACGCGTCCGGGCCAAGCAGCTCGCGGGTGCGCGCGGTGTGCTCAACCGGGACACCGAACGGCAGCGCGCCGTGCGTGCGTTGGGCCGCCAGGCGGAGCATGTTCGGCCCGACCGCCCCGAGCACCCGGGGACCGCGTTTGTCCGCGCCCGGCGGCCCGAACGCGGCGGCGTCCATGCGGTCCAGGTACGCGCGCATGGTCGGCACCCGCGGGCCGAAGGTCTGGCCGCGCAGCTGCTCGACGATCCAGGGGTGGCTGATTCCCAAGCCCAGCACGAACCTGTCGCCCCAGGCCTCGAGCAGGGTGCGCTGCGCCTGGGCCAGGGTGGCCGGGTCGTGGGCGTGGACGTTGGCGACTCCGGTCGCCACGATCAGCCGCGAAGTGGCTGACAGCGCCATGGCCGCCTGCGTGGTGGCCTCCCGGCCGAACAGCTCGCCCAGCCAGAGCGCGGTGTAGCCGAGCGACTCGATCTCCGCCACGGCTTCCCGCACCCGGCTGATCGGTTGGCTGTCGAACTGATTGGTCCACAATCCGAGCTGTCCGACATCCAACTTCCCGGTCATCGTCCTCATTCCCGTCCACCCGAGAAAAGCGCTTGTGTGACAACGGTAATGGTTGCGCGGCATCCGGGTCGACTCGCCCGACGCGGTCGGCAGGCGTGGCACGAGGCATCCCAGACCGACCGGCCGGTGGTGGTGGTGGTGGAGGCGATCGTGGACCCCGGCGTGCCGCTGCTCGCCCCGCACCTGCCGGGCGACAAGGTGGACATGATCTACAAAGGACTGGATCAGGAGCCCGACGGCGACGGGGAACGGGAGCACCTGCGGCGTCAGCGCGCCGCCGAGGGACACGAACAGTGAGCGGTGGTGGGGTGGTTCCCTCCGCCTCGCCGTTGTGCAAGCGCCGGTGTCTTTCGGGACCGGGGGCGAGGACGTCCGGCGGAAGCCCTGGTCCCTTGTTCCGCGCATCGGGGTCCGGTCCCGCCGGCCCAACCTGCCTGATTCGTGCTCGGGGTGGCGGGTAGCCGGGGTGGACGGGACGAAGACGAGAGGTGATGACATTGACCACGGCGACGATGCCGATGTTGGAGACCTACCCGGCGGAGATCAACCTGGACCGGCGGAAGCTGGCGGCGGCGATCGACGCGTTGATCGCGTGTGCGCAGACGTGCACGGCGTGCGCCGACGCGTGCCTGAGTGAGGATTCAGTGGCGGAGTTGACCAAGTGCGTGCGCACGGACCTGGACTGCGCCGACATGTGCGGCACGACCGCGCGGGTGCTCTCCCGGCACACCGGCTACGACGCGAACATCAGCCGAGCGCTGCTGGAGGCGTGCGCGGTGGTGTGCAAGTCGTGCGGCGAGGAGTGCGAGGGCCACGCGAACATGCACGAGCACTGCCGGATCTGCGCCGAGGCGTGCCGCAACTGCGAGCGGGTGTGCCGCGACCTGCTCGCCACCATCAGCTGAGGAGTCGCGAGATGTCCGCTCACGCCGGGGAGAAGATCCCGACCCAGATCACCCGGTGGCCGTCCTCATGATCACGACGCCCGACCACGCAGCGCCGTCGGCCGGTAGAGCGCAAGGTCACCTTCATGCGGTTCTAGACGCGCAAGGTGACATTCCGCTGTATCTCGGTGCTCGGCGTTCCTCGCTCGGTCGGCTTGCGGCCGGCTGAGGCTAGGCCGAGCGGTCGTGGCTGGCGCGCATGCCGGTCCAGAGCAGGTCGGTGAGGTCGGCCGTATGGTTTCGCCAGTCTCCGTTCGGGTTCAGGTACAGCAGGCCGCCCAGGGCCCGGAGCACGGTCGACGGGTCCAGGTCGGTGCGGATCGATCCGGCCCGGACGTTGGCTTCCAGCAGGGTGGC
>JBJMIG010000078.1:0-37672 GCA_045806965.1 Labedaea sp.
CACCGACGACGCCGTCATCAAACTGCTCTGGCTAGCCATCCGCGACATCGAAGACAAACGCGCCCGACAACGAGCCAAAGAGAAAGGCCTCCCACCCGGCCAACGCAGAGCACCCGCCCGACTCGTCGAAAGCGCCATCGTCCAAGGCTGGAAACAAGCCCTCGGCGCCCTCGCACTGCACTACCCCGAACGCCTCAACCCCTACCTCGGCTAACACACTTCTACATCAACTTACACAGACAACTTGACAAGCTCATCGAGGACGCGGGCAACCAAGCCGTGATCAAACCCATGCCCGTGCGGGCGCCCGTCGAGGGCGGGTTCAGCGTTGATGACTTCACCGTGGACGAGCACGCGGGCACGGTCACCTGCCCCAACGGCATCACCCGCCCGATCTGCCGGACCCGGGTCGCCACCTTCGGTGCCCACTGCCGCGACTGTCCACTGCGCGCGCGCTGCACCACCTCCAAGACCGGCCGCAAGATCGTGCTGCACCAGCGCGACGCCCTGCTCCGCGCCGCCCGCAGCGACTGGGCCAGCGACAAGGACCTGCGCGAGCGTTACCGGCGCACCCGCCCCAACGTGGAACGGGTCATCTCCCACATCGCCAGCCGCGGCGGGCGACGCCTCAAACTCCGATACCTAGGCACCGCCAAGAACAACGCCTGGCTCAAATGCCGCACCGCCGGACTCAACCTCCGCACCCTCATCAGTCGCGGCCTCACCCATACGGCCGGCACCTGGATCCTGGCCACCTAAACCACAACACAGCCACAACCCACCACGCCGAGCCTCAACTCACCACACACCCATCCCCCCACACACACCAGCAGCATGGACCGGCCACACCCCACCATCACACGATCACGACCACGCCAAACCGCCCAAAATTCAGCGGCCTCCTAGAACCGCATGAAGGTGACCTTGCGCGCTACGGCCGACGGCGGTGCGAAGGCGTGCGAACACGGAACGAGTCCTCCGACGCCGACGCCGGTTCCCGAACGGTCCAATGTGGACCCGGCGATCTGGTGCCTCGCCCGGTCAGCGGGACTACCCGGTACTCGGGACGGGCTGGCCGTTTTCGGTGACCTGGTGCAGCACCAGGCCGTCGACGTTCTCGACCACCGACGGGGCGTCGGTGTGGCGGAAGTCCACCTGGGTCAGTCGCACGTCGTGGACCGGGTCGTCGGGGTAGCCGCGCAGGGCGAGGGCGCGCTGCGCGTGGTCGACGGTCAGGTCGCGCACGTCGATGGCGCGAACGTCTGGGTTGAAGCCGTGGCCGGGGCCCTCCTCGTAGAAGAAGTCGATGGTGAGCACGGCTTGGGCGACCGTGCCGACGGTGACGTCTCGCACGTGCACGTCGTGGATGAACCCGCCGCGCACGGAGTTCGTCTTGAACCGCAGCGCGGTGTCCAGGTTGGGACTGCTCATCCTCAGGTTGCGCGCGAAAACGTCGCGCACTCCACCGGACATCTCGCTGCCGATCGTGACCCCGCCATGCCCGGCCCGGAAGTCACAGTCCTCGACCAGGATCCGTTCGCTCGGCACGTTGACCCTGCGCCCATCGGCATTGCGGCCCGACTTGATCGCGATGCAGTCGTCGCCGGTATCGAAGGTACAGCCGCGGATCACCACGTCCTGGCTGGACTCCGGGTTGCAGCCATCGTTGTTGGGCCCGTGCGTGTTGATCGTGACGCCACGCACCAGGACGTTGCTCGAGAGCACCGGGTGGATCTCCCACATCGGCGAGTTGACGATGGTGACACCCTCGACCAACACATTGCGGCACCGGTAGGGCTGCACGAAGTTGGGCCGCAGGTAGCCACCGTCACCGAAAATCCGTTGCTCGACCGGAACTCCCTGCTCCGCCATGGCCTGTAGCGCGGCGCGCGCCGGAGCCTGCTGCGGATCGCCGGTCCGCCAACCGAAGTCCGGGTTGCCCTTCCACGGCCACCAGTGCTCGTTGTCGGCCTGCCCGTCCAGCGTGCCCGCACCGGTGATGCCGATGTTCCGCTGACCGAAGGCGTAGATGAGCGGTGCGTAGTTGAACAGCTCGGTGCCTTCCCACCGGGTGAAAACCGCTGGCAGGTAACGGGTCGGGTCCTGGCTGAACGCGATCGTCGCCCCGCGCGTGACATGCAGGTCGACCCCGCTGCGCAGCCGGATCGGCCCGGTGAGGAACCGCCCGGCCGGCACCACGACATGCCCGCCGCCGGCGTGCGCGCAGGCTCGGACGGCCCGGCCGAAGGCCGCCGAGCAGTCCGCGACGCCGTCCCCGACAGCGCCGAATCCGGTCACGTCGAAGAACCGGTGGGCGAACCACGGCGCGCGCACGGCCGCCGAGATCTGCCCGGCCCGCAGCCACGGATCCCTGGTGGTCCCGGCCGCCGCCACCGGCCCGGCCAACGCGCCGGCCACCAGGCCTCCGGTCAGCAGACCGGTGTGCCGCAAGAAGTCCCGACGGGAGGTCATCCGCTCACGCCCTTCCGCGTAGCTCCTCGAGCCGACGCTACCGGCCGGCCGGCGCCAGCGACCGAGCGGCACGGAATCGTCCACAAGCTGAACGCCATCATGCACATTCACGCTGAGCCCTACGGATCCCGGCGATAGAGCGCAATGTCACCTTCATGCGAATCTAGACGCGCAAGGTGCCATTCCGCTGTATCTCCGCCGCCCTCGCGACCCTGCGGTGCTCGACCAGGTTGAGCGTGATCAGCGCGCCGGCGAGCATGAGGATGGCGGCGAGTGCGGGAACGAGGCGCGCCACCGGGATCAGCGCGAGCACGCACCCGGCGGTGACCAGACGGGTGGTCGAAACCAGGCGGAACATCATCCACCTGGTGTAGCCGAACGCGGCGAGGAACAGTGCCGCGCCACCGTAGAACAGGCCGAGGACGGCCCAGTCCAAGTGGTGTTCGGGATGAGCGACGGTCTCCTCCATGCCCACCGCGATGGCCACGACCGCGGCTATGAACACCACATGGGCGTAGGACAGCACGTGCCGGGTGATGGTCAGCTGGATGCGCGCGGTCGCCAGCGCGTGGCGCATCGCGTCGTTGGCGAAGTGGAAGTAGACCCACCACAATCCACAGCACAGCAGGAAGGCCGCTGTCACGGCGACCAACGTGGCCACGTCCACCACGACGGTCGCGCTGGCCACCGGCGCGCCGGCGGCCACGATGGACTCACCGATCGCGATGAGCACGAACAGGCCGAACCGTTCGGTGAGATGCCCGGCGTCGAACTGCATGGCGGACAGCCGCCCGCGTAGCAGCGACGGCATCGCCAGGTCGATCGCGGCGGCGACCAGCCACACGATCTCCCGCGCCGGTCCGTCGAGCAGAGCACCGGCCAGCAACAGCGGCCCGGTGAAAACCATGCTCACGGTGAAGGGCTGCACCTGGCGCAGGTGACCACGGAACGCGAAGAGGCCGAACCCCAGCCGGGCCGCCCAGTAGGCGGCGGCGAACAGAATCCCGCGCTCGCCGTACGCAGCTGGTACGGCGAGCGCCATCATCAGACCGCACATGGCGACGAAGAACAGCGCGACCCGCTCTGTCGGCCGGTCCAGGTCCCGACGGTTGGTCTGCATGGTGGTGCCGACCCAAACCCAGTAGATCGGCAGGAAGACCACCACCGCGCGGCCCACTCCGGACCAACTGTGGTCGGCGTTCAGGAGATCGGACAGTTGGGTGATCGCGAACACGAACACCAGATCAAAGAACAACTCCGCCCAGCTGACCCGCTTGCCGTGCACCGCCGGTTCACTCACCGCCGTCAGCGTAGTCAAGATCCTTGCCGGAGTCCCCCGAGTTCGCCGCTCGACACGGCGAGGCGTCGATCTTGAGATCGTCCCGCGCCCAGGGGTCAGCCCTGGCAGCCGCAGCCGGCTGCGGTCTTGGCCTGGGTGACGGTGCTGGTCGGGTCGGTGGCCTGCTCGGTGGGGGTGCAGCAGGCGTTGACGCCGCAGCAGGAGTCGGCGTGACCGTCCGCCGTCGCGGTCGCCGGCTCGGTGGCGGTGGTGGGTTTGGTGGCGCGGACGATGGCCGAGTGCATGCCCTCGCCGACCTCGTGGGTGGGGGTGATGTCGATGCCGGTGAAGCCGGCGGCCTCAAGACCCTGGCGGTACTCGGCGAAGGACAGGGCGCCGGCGATGCAGCCGACGTAGGAGCCGCGTTCGGCGCGCTGCTCGGGGGTGAGGGCGTCGTCGGCGACGACGTCGGAGATGCCGATGCGACCGCCGGGGACCAGGACGCGGAAGGTCTCGCGGAAGACGGCGGGTTTGTCGATCGAGAGGTTGATCACGCAGTTGGAGATCACCACGTCGATGGTGTTGGCGGGCAACGGGATGTTCTCGATGGTGCCCTTGAGGAACTCGACGTTGGTGGCGCCGGCTTTCGCCTGGTTGGCCAACGCCAGGGCGAGCATCTCGTCGGTCATGTCCAGGCCGTAGGCCTTTCCGGTGGAGCCGACTCGGCGGGCGGAGAGCAGCACGTCGATGCCGCCGCCCGAGCCGAGGTCGAGCACCGTCTCGCCGGCGCGGAGTTCGGCGACGGCCGTGGGGTTGCCACAGCCCAGCGACGCGGCGACCGCGGCGGCGGGGAGTTGGTCGCGTTCGCCCGCGGCATAGAGGGTTGCGCCGAAGTTGTCGTCGACCTCGGCGGCCTGGGGTCCGCAGCAGTCGACGGCCACGTTGCCCTCGGCTACGGCGGTGGCCGCGGCGGCGTAGCGGGCGCGGACGGTTTCCCGCAGCTCGGTGGTGGACTGCTCGGTCATCGGATGTCCTCTCGGCAGGTGGCTGTATCGATGTTTGTCGATGCCATCTTGCGGCCTGGATCGAAGCCTGTCAATATTGAGGTATGTCGAAACAGCCGGCCGGCCCGAACGTGGCGTGCTGCACGGATCTGACCTCGGCACCGCTGTCGCAGGGGCACGCCGAGGAGTTGGCGGCGGTGTTCAAGGCACTGGGGGATCCGGTGCGGCTGCGGCTGCTGTCGCTGATCGCCTCCCGCGCGGGCGGTGAGGTGTGCGTGTGTGAGCTCACCCCGGCGTTCGAGCTGTCCCAGCCGACGATCTCCCACCACCTCAAGCTCTTGCGGCAGGCGGGGTTGGTGGAATGCGAGCGGCGCGGCACCTGGGTGTACTACTGGCTGGTGCCGCGGACCACCGACATGCTGGCCGCGCTGCTGGCTCGCCCGGCTGGTGTGGGACTGCCCGAGGTGGCCGAAGCGTCCGCCTGACACCAGGCGGACCAGGCAGAACGCATACCGTCGATGGTCACCGCTTTCGAGGAGACGTAGGTGTCCCAGCCGCCCGAGGTGCTGTTCGTGTGTGTGCACAACGCTGGTCGACACCTGTCCGGTCGTTCCGGGCAAGCGGTACCTCGACTGGGATCTCGACGATCCCGCCGGGCAGCTCGTAGGTCATGGCCGGAATCGTCAACTTCCACCGGGGTTTCGACCCGGTGACCGGCACCTTGCAGCCGGTGCTCACCAGCACCGGCGTCGAGAACCGTCCGCCCGGCGCATTGACCGGATACCTGGCGTGCGCGTTGAATCCTCGATGATCGCTGTGGGTTGGGCGGAGCGGAGGCGGCAATGGAGCTGAGCCGGCGGGACTTGTTGCGCGCGGGAGCCCTGGGTGCGGTGGCGGCGGCGACAGGTGGGTTGGGCGCCGGGACCGCGGCCGGAGACCCGTTACGGGGCAACGCGGAGCACACCACGCTGGACCGCACGCTGTTGCTCGGGCCGCCCGGACCTGGCGGTTACCGGCCGATCGTGCCCGGCCAGGGAGAACCGCACCTGGTGCGCGACGAGCTGCTCTCCAGCGGTCTTCGGGCGGCGGGGCGCCGGCCGCACCGGCAGCCGATTCTGGCGTTCGGGCAGCTCACCGACATCCACGTGATGGATGTCCAGTCGCCGGCCAGGGTGGAGTTCCTGGACCGCTACAACGACCCGGACTCGCCGTTCGCGAGCTTGCTGCCCTTCGAGTCCTCCTACCGCTCTCAGGAGTTCCTCTCCGCCCAGATCAGCGACGCCATGGTCCGCGCGATGAACCGGGTCCGCCGCGGGCCGGTCACCGGGCAGGGCCTGTCGTTCACCATCGCCACCGGCGACAACACCGACAACGTGCAGTTCAACGAGCTGCGCTGGTACCTCGACCTGCTCGACGGTCGAACCGTGCGGCCCGACTCCGGTGATCTGTCCCGGTACGAGGGCGTCGCCGACAGCGTCGTCTACGACGTCCGCTACTGGCACCCGGACGGCACCCCACCCGGACAGGCCGACGACCTCCCCCGCGCGCGGTTCGGCTACCCGGTGGTGCCCGGGCTGCTCGAAGCCGTCCGGCGGCCGTTCCGGGCGACCGGCCTGGACACTCCGTGGCTTTCCGCCTACGGCAACCACGATGGCCTCATCCAGGGCAACCTCCCGCCGCTGCCCGCGCTCGCGCCCATCGCCACCGGAAACCGCAAGGTCACCAGCCTGCCGCCGGGCACCGACATCATCACCCTCGCCCAGCAGCTCCAGGCGATGGACCCGCGCGGCCTGGCCACCCTGCTCGGCGGCCCGGCGCGCACCGTCACCCCGGACGCGAACCGGCGCTTCGTCTCCCGCACCGAGACCATCCGCGAGCACTTCAACACCAGCGCCCACCCGCGCGGGCACGGCTTCACGTCGTGGAACCTGGCCACCGGCAACGCCTACTACGCCTTCGACCACGGCATCGTGCGCGGCATCGTGCTCGACACGGTCAACCCCAACGGCGGCGCCAACGGCTCCGTCGATCCTGAGCAGTACGCCTGGCTGGAGCGCGAACTGTCCGCCGGCAGCGGCCGGCACCTCGACGCCACCGGGCGGACCGTGACCCGCCGCTGCCGCGACCGGCTCTTCGTGATCTTCAGCCACCACACCATCGACACGATGGACAACGTCGCGGGCGCGCCGCCCCGCATCCCCGGCACCGGCGTGCGCGACCTGCTGCTGCGCTTCCCCAACGCCATCCTGTGGGTCAACGGCCACACCCACCGCAACACCGTCATCGGCCACCGCGCCCCGACCGGCGGCGGCTTCTGGGAGGTCAACACCGCCGCGCACATCGACTGGCCGCAACAGTCCCGGGTGATCGAGGTCGCCGACAACCAGGACGGCACCCTGTCCATCTTCGGCACCATCGTCGACATGGCCGCCCCCGCCGCCCGCCCGCGCCGGCTGGACACCCCGGTCGCACTGGCCTCGCTGGCCCGCGAACTCGCCGGCAACGACTGGCAGTCCCGGGCCCGCCCCATCCCCGGCGAGGACGGCCGGCGCGGCGCCGTCCAGGACCGCAACGTCGAACTCCTCCTGCCCACCCCGTTCCCGGTCAACGCCGGCCGGGACCGCACCGCCGCGGTCGCCGCGATGTGAACCCGCGCACCGCGTCGGCCAAAACTCGGCCCACCTGCCGGTCCACGACCACAAGTCGGTGACCTTGTGCCCTACCGGCCGGGAAATCTAGCTAGGTAGATTTCCGCGATGGCCCGCCGCCCCTCTCCGCAGACCGTTGCCGTGCTGGCACTGCTCGCTCGCGACCCGGCCGCCCCGCGCTACGGCTACGAACTCGGCAAGGAGCTCCGGATCCGGGCCGGCACCCTGTACCCGATCCTGATGCGGTTGTGCGACCGCGGTTTCCTCGACGCGTCGTGGGAAACCGACCCGCCACCCGGGCGGCCACCCCGGCACCTCTACCGCATCGTGGCACCCGGGATGCAACTGCTGGACGAGGCCCGGGCCAGCCGCCGGCCGGCGTCGGGCGGCATCGCGGCGCTGGGCGGTGCCTGGTGACCCGGCGCGGCGCGGACCTGCCCGGCCGGGCACTGTCCATCGTGGTCCGGGCGCTTCCTCCGCACCGCACGGGATGGGGCATGGCGATGCGGGCGGAGTTGGGCGCCATCGACTCGCGCCAGGCGCGCCGCCGGTTCGTGGTCAGTTGTGCGCGCGCGGTGCTCACCAGCGGTCCAGCGCTGCGTGCGGTGGCCGGCTACGCCGGCGTTCTGGTGTTCGCCGTGGTGGTCCTCGGCAGGGCGGCCGACCTGCCGTCGGCGGGCGTGCGGGCCGAGGCCGGCGCGCTGGTCGCGATCATCGCGGTCCTGGCCTGGTGGGGGCGCCGCCGAGGCATCCTGGGTCCGGTCGGCACCAACCTCGTCCCCCGGCTGTGTCGCCTGGTCGGCTACGTCACCGTGATGGCCACCGTGGTGCTGCTGCTGACGCTGGGAACGAACGACCCGGCGGGTTGGTGGCTGGCCGCGCTCGCGGTCGGCGTGTACCTCGTGGGTTTCCTCCGCAGCACGGCGGAGCCGATGACGAACGCGCTGTCACTGCCGACCGCCGCGGCCCTCTCCCTCGCGGGGCTGACCCTGTGGTGGATCCCGATGCTCCTGCTGGATGCCGTGCGCTCCTCGCCGGCACTGACATTCCTCGTGGCGCTGGCCCTCATCCCCGCCGGCATGGCACTGGGCTCCCGGACCGGCGCGGCCAGGAGGGGCCTGTCGAGCGGGCTGGCCGCCGCGACCGCGACACTCCTGCTGATGTTCCTCGCCGCCGTGCTCACCTACCGGCTCGCTCCCGGCCTGGTCCCGGACATCTCCGGTCCGGGCGGCATCGGCGGCCTCACCCCGGCCGCGAAGGCGGAAACCAACCGGATCGAGTCTGTTGACCCCTACGTCGCCGATTTTCTTTTCGGTGCCCTGCTCAGCGGTGTACTGACCGTGGTCAGCATCCTCGCGAACCGGCCACTGGCCCGGCCGGCCATGACCCCGGCTGCTCAGCCCTGATCGACTCCGATGCAGCTAACGACTGCGGATCCGCACCCGCACCGGCACGCGGCCCTCGGCCGGTAGACCGACGCAGCCCGGTAGTGCGAGCACCTGATTCGGTGCCTCGGTGGCCCGGCGGCGGCACGGTCAGAATGGCGCGCAGCGTCCAGACGGCGCTCGCGCTGTACAGCCAGACCACCTGCGGCGGGCAGAACACGTCGATTCCCTGACCGGTCGCAACGCGAAAGGCGTGGGCCGTGCTCTCGCTGCGAAGAATGAGCACGTCCGCCCACCAGGAATCCCAGGTGCGCACGGCGGCGAGGCGATCAGGGCCGTGGTGATCGACTCGGTAGGCGTGGAACAGGGCGCCGGTCCGGCCGAGCATCTCCAGTAGGACGTCAAGCTCACCATTCTCCGAATGGTGCATCTCGATCATCGGGTGCCGTCCATGTTCCGCGACGTTATGGACGCCCGACGAGGAGTCATTCACAAACTGTCAAAACCGGAACGGTTCACCCGGCCGGGGATCTAGCTGGCCATGCCTATCCGGTAGGCCAGCCCGCGCAGTTCCCGACCGATGGAGTCCTCACGGGTACGGCGCAGCAGATCGGACACGGCCTCGCGAACCAGTGGCATATTGCGGAAATGCTGCGGCGCGAGATCCTCGGCCTTGCGCAACAACCGCACCGCCTGCTCCCGTGTGCCCTTGTCTCGCGCCCGATCGACCGACATCGGCATAGAACGCCGAATGTCGCACCGGAGAAGGTAGGACTTCCGGCCGGACACCCCGCGCCAGCTCCGCGACCTTGCCGCCGTAGCCGAACTCGGTGCCCAGCGCGACCCGCCAAATCCGCACATTTGTGCGGCCGAACCACATGCACCCGAACTGACCCGCCTCGGCATCCTGCCGCTCGGCCAGCGCCTCCGCCTCGCCGTAGTGCGTCCACGCCGACCCCTCGTCACCCCGTACGGCATAGGCCAGCGCCGCCGACAGGTGCAACTGACCGACCGCCTGCGTCAGTTCCGGGGTCATCGGCTCATCGGCCACCGCAGCCAGCGACCGCAACACCGATGCCGCCTGCCGCTGCCGCGACACACCGCCGATCACCTGCGCCCGTACCCACTCCGCGTGTGCCACCCACTCCGGACGACCCAGCCGCTCCGCTGCCGTCAACTGCCTATCAGCGGCCAGCTGTGCCAACCCTCGGTTACCCATGTTGCGGGCCAGCATCGCCGCGGCGTGGAAACAGGTGGCCAACCCACGCAGCGCATCGGAGCGATGAGCACCCGCCGCGTCGTACACCGCGTGCAGTTCCTCGATCAGCCCCGGCAGCAGCACACCCTGCGCCGCGTAGTCAGCCCGCGGTCGAAGATCAGCATTCAACCTGGCCAGATCGGCCGAGATCAGCGGCCACGGCCGAGGCACCACCTCCACCGGATCACCCAGCCGCAGGTCCGCGATCACCGGCTCGACCAGTCCGGCCGCCGCCCGCGCGGCGGCAGCGACGTCATCCCGGTGCGGGAACGGCATGGCCAACAGCTCGCTCGGCGCGACGGCCAACGCCGCCGCGATCGCCTCCACGACCGAACGCCGGTCCGTCCCCCGCAACCCCCGCTCGATCATCGACAAGTAGGACGGCGACATCCCGGCCAACCCGGCGACCACCGCCAGGGACTTACCCCGCCACGTCCGAATCTCCCGAATACGCGCGCCAACCCCAGCCTGCGGCTCGTCCATGGTTCGCCGCCATCCTTCCGCACCGATCGACCCCTCGCCATGGCCCGGTCGTCCACCCGGGGGCCGGCTACCTCGGCGACGAGGTCCCCCAAGCCTAAGGCCCGGGGTCGCGGACACGACCGCCTCGCGGTTCGCCTGGGTGGGTGAACGCCTGCGGCCGCATTGAGACCGGGCGGCGTGATGGCCCCCGTCCCGGCCACATCTTCGACGAGTTACCGGTCAACGCCTTCTCCGGCGTCGGTACCGGCCAATGCTTCACCGAGTGCACTCCGGCCGTAGCGCACGTGGCGACCATGCCGCCGCGCGGTGAGCAGACCGGCGTCACGCAGCGCGCGCAGATGTTGGTTGACCGCCGAGGCGGTGACCCCCATCCGATGCGCGAGTTCGGTCGACGACACCGGCTCGGCCAGCCCGGTCAGCAATTCCGCCCGCACCCGCCCCAACACCGCGACCAGCGCCGCGGCCGAGCCGACGCGCCGGTTCTCCCACAGGGTCCCGGCGCCGCGCGCCGCGTAGATCAGCAGCGGCGGCCCGGCCGGATCCACCGGCACCGCGGTGTGCAGCGCGAACAGGCTGGGCAACAGCGTGAGGCCCGTGCCGGCCACGGCCACCCGGCGCGGCGGCACGCCGTGGATCCGGACTCGCACAACCGGGCTGTCGAAGGAGATCCGCTCGGAGATGCCGGCGAGCATGGGCCCCAGCCCGTACTGGGCCATCAGCCTGCCCCGGTACACGATGTCCGACTCCAGCACGGCCCGCATCCGCTCCCAGTGCGGCGCGAGCGCCAAGTCCCAGTACCGGCGCAGTGCCGTGACGATCCGGTCGAGCACTCGCCGGCCCTCCACAATGGACGGTAGCGAGCCGTGGACCGCCAACAGGTCCCGCCGCACCGCGCGCGGCGGCGTCGACCGAACCCTGGTCAACTCCTCGTCGATCCGGGTGAACGGCGACTCTGGCCGCGGGCTGAGGAAATCGGGCGTCCAACCCCGCTCGTTGATCAGCGCGGCCAGCATCGCCAGGTCCAACCGCGGCCGGATCTCCATCAGGCGCCGGCTCCACGGCAGTTGCAGCGGATACCGGCCCGGATCCCGCAACACCCGCAGGCTCAGCGTGAGCTCGTTCAACGGTGACACCGCGAACCGCACCCCGACCAGGTCCGCCTCGCTCAACACGAACTCGATCATGTAGCAAAACGCTACATCAATTAGCTTGCGGCAGTTTCGCCCGCAGGATGGCTGGGCCAGTGACCCGAGCGGAAGTGAGCGGCCGTGACCACCACCCTCCCGGCAACCTCCGTCGACGACCTGCGGCAGGCGATCCACCTCGTGCGGCAGGCCGGACGCCTCGCGGCCGACGCCTTCGACGCTCCCGGCCGCGACCTGCGCCGCAAACCGGACGGGAGTGAGCTGACCCCGACCGACCTTGCCATTGAAGACCTCCTCAGGGAACAGTTGCACAGGCACTATCCCCACGACGGTGTCATCGGCGAGGAACGGCCGCCCCGCACCGGAACCTCCGGACGGCGCTGGATCATCGACCCGATCAGCGGCACCGGCGACTTCGTCCACCGGGTACCCCTCTACTCCGTGGACCTGGCCCTTGAGGACCGCCAAGGCCCGGCCCTCGCGGTCTCCGGCCTGCCGGCCAGCCGACTCGTCATGGCCGCCGGTCGCGGGCTCGGCTGCTGGCTGCTCACCGGCGAGCAGGACCTCCGCCAAGCCCGCCGGGCCACGGTCAGCGATCGTGCCGACCTCGCCGGCGCGGTGGTCTGCACCCATGGACTCAGCGCCTGGCCCACCGAACTGGTCAGCCGGTTGCACGCCCGCTGCCGGCTGCGGGACGGGGTGCACTCGATACCGCGCCTGATCACCGGCCGCGCCGACGCCGTGCTCGTCAGCGGAACACCGCTCGGCTACGAGGATCTCGCCTGCCTACCCGCACTCGTCGAGGAATCAGGCGGCCGGGTCACCGACACCAGCGGCCGGCCCGTCCTGGACGGCGACGGCACCGTGCTGGCCACCAACGGGGTGCTGCACGCCGACCTACTGGCCCTGCTCGCCGGCCTCCGGTGACACCCGGCGCCTGGCCGCTGCTGCTCGCCGCGTCCTTCGGCACCGGCACCCTGTCCGCGGTCGCCGGATTCGGCGGCGGCGTGCTCCTGTTGCCGATCTTCCTCGCCGCTTTCGGCCCGCGCGACGCCGTCGCGGTCCTCACGCTCGTCCAACTCGCCAGCAACAGCGGCCGCGTCCTGCTCAACCGCACCGAGGTCGACCGCCGCCTGGTCGCCATCTTCGCTCTCGGCGCGGTCCCCGCCGCGGCCGCCGGCACTCTGGTGCTGACCACCGCACCACTGCCCGCCCTGGCCCGCCTGGCCGGCGCGTTCCTGCTCGCCGTCGTGATCTGGCGGCGGTTGCGAACCACCGCGCCGCGGCTTGGCGAATGGACCTTCGCTCTCGTCGGCTTCGGGTCCGGCGCCGGATCCGCGCTCCTCGGCAGCGTCGGCCCCATGGTCGCTCCGTTCTTCCTCGCCCGCGGCCTCGTCGGCGGCGCCTACATCGGCACCGAAGCGGCCGCCGCGCTCGTCATGCACACCACCAAACTCATCGTGTTCGGTGCGGCCGCGGCGCTGACCGCACCCACCCTGCTCGCCGGCGCCGTCCTCACTCCCGCCGCGCTCGCCGGGGTCTTGGCCGGTAAGAAGATCGTCGACCGGCTTCCCGTTCCGATCTTCGTCATGCTCGTCGAGACCGGCCTGGTCGCCTCCGGACTGCTGCTCCTCTGGCACGGCTGAAGACCGGCACGGTTGAAAATCGGCACCGCTGCCGCGCGACGAGCGGCGCAATACAGCGCAAGGCGACATTCCGCGGCTAGAAGCGAATGAATGTCACCTTGCGCTGGATCACCAACCGGCGGGCCGCCGGGTCGGCGAAGGCGGGTCAGTCGGGGTGATCGTGCCGGCCGAGGGTCTCCTCGGGGGTCGCGCCGGGGCGGGTCCACTGCGGCACCGGGCGGCTGGTCGGGCCCCAGGCGGCGGTCCCGTCCGCGTCCGCGCGCCAGTACCAGCACGGGCGGCGGCCCTCCGGCCAGCCCTCGGGGTTGTCCTGCCACGCCTCGCCGCGGCCGTAGGGCGTCATGTCGAGCAGGGCGAAGGACCCCTGGGTCGGCTCGTTGCCACGTCCCGTCGTTGAGTAGGTGAGGAACACGCGGTCGCCGTCGCGCAGGAAACAGGTGAGGTAACCCATGCTGCCGCCGACCGGCTCGTCCACGTCGCGTACCGAGTACCAGGGCTGGGTGTAGCCCATGAATTCGACATAGGGGGCCACCTCCTCCCAGCGGCCCGTGGTCAGGATGGCGAACGAGACGCCGCGGGCGTTGAGGTAGACGGCGTCCTTCACGTGCCAGGCCGCGACGGTGCAGCCCTCGCACTGCCCCTGGTTCGGTGCGCCGTCGTGCCACATGTGCTTGTAGACCATGAGCTCCTCGCGGCCCTGGAACAGGCTCAGGAACGGGACCGGGCCGTCGGGGCCGACGACCGCGACCGTCCCGTCGAACTCCACCATCGGCAGCCGGCGGCGGGCCGCGGCGATGGCGTCGCCCTCCCGGGTGTGGGCCTTCTCGCGGACCAGAAGCTCGTCCCGGGCGGCCTGCCAGGTCGCCAGGTCGACCACGGGCGGGTGGCCGGCCGGAGCGGTGGTCGGGTTGTCCTGCGGGTACGTCATGGTGTCCTCCGTCCTATAGGGAGTCGAGGTCGATGGCGGCGGCCATGGCTCGGTAGCCGGCGTCGTTGGGATGCAACCTGTCGCCGCTGTCGTAGTCGGCGCGGAGGAAGTCCGAGTCGGCCGGATCGCTGACCGCCGCGGCGAAGTCGACCACGGCGTCGTACTCGCCGCTGGTTCGGATCCAGTGGTTGAGCTCGTCGCGGACCGCTTCACCCCGATCGGTGAACAAGAGGTAGATGTTGTCCTTGTACGGGGTCACCGTGCCGCCGACGATCCGGATGCCGTGGGCGTGCGCGGCGCGGATCAGCGCCCGATGGCCCTCGATCAACTGCTCGGCCGTCAGGTTCGGGTTGGGGCTGTTGCAGTCGTTGCCGAACGGGATGCCAGGGATGTCGAGGATGTCGTTGATCGCCTCGGAGACGATCACCGTGCGCACCCCGGGCCGGTCCAGCACGTCACGCTCGAACCGGTGCAGCGCGCTCGCCCCGAAGCACGGCGAGTCCCGCAGTACGCGGTTGCCGCTGAGCCCCTCGTTGAGCACGGTCCGCGGGCGGCCGGTGGCGATCAAGCGCTCGGCCAGTTCGTCCGGGTACCGGTTGTTCTCGTCCAGTGTGGACAGTGCGCCCTCGGTGATGGAGTCACCGAACGTCACCACTGCCGCCTTCGGACGCGGTACGTTCACCACGTCGACTCCGGTCAGGTAGTAGAAGGACGCGGAAGTCTCGGTGAACGCCGAGCCGTCCAGCGCGAACCGCCGGTCGCCCGCGGCCCGGTAGCTGGTGGCCTGCGCATTTCCGTGGAACGTGGCCGGGCCGGTCGCACCGGCGAAGTACAGCGACACGGTGAGCCGGTCCAATGCCATCGCCGGCAGCACCGCCGGGTCGCTGACCAACTCCCGCCCGGCCGGCACCACGGCCGAGCGCGAATGGTGGAAGGTGAGCGGACGGACGGTGCCGGGCCGCATCGAGGCCCCGGTGCCGGCCTCGGCCACGGTCGCGCCGGCGAGCCGAAGCGGCGCGGAACCGTACACGTTGGACAGACGAACGCGGACGGCGGGTCCGCCGGCGCTGATCCGGACCACCTCACGCACCGTCTGGTCGGCGAAGCCGTCCAGCGACCAGGTCGGTCCGAAGATGTCCGTCGGCGCCTGCATGGCCGACGACCAGCTCCCGACCCACCGCGGTCCGGCGGTCTCCTTCTGCGCCACCGACCCAGCCGGGTTGACGAGCAACGCGAGTGCAATGAGCACGGCGGCCGGCACGAACCGGCCGCCGAACTTCCCCAGGTAAGTTCTCATGCGCAGCACCCTATCGGGACCGGCACCGGTCGATGCGTTCATCGCGTGATGATCAATCGGCGGTTGAGCGCGCCCCCGGACTGATCCGGCGCGAGGTGACAATCCGTCGCTTCCAACAGCGGAATGTCACCTCGCGCCGCTCACGAAGTCCGACCGGGCGCGCGGATGGTTGTGCCCAATTCGCCACCCTCCGAGGCGCTGCTCAGGCAAGATGTCCCGGTGACCGCCTCAACTGACACGCACCGGGCCACGTCCGGCACGTTCGCACTGGTGCCCGTCCGTCGCCGGGATGCCATCCGGCTGCGCGAGTACGGCCCGCCCCCGGGTGTCACGCTTCCGGCCAAGCACGGCGGGGAAGGCGATCCGCGTTACCCCTCCCCGCATCGCCTCCGGTCCGGCCTCGGCTTCGGCATCGACCTGGTGCTGCACGTGGCCTGCGCGACCGTCGGCTTCCTGGCCATCGCCCGTGTGCCAGGCGTGGCGCTCGGCCTGTCGCTGCTCGCCATCCCCGTCACGTTCATCGCGGCCTCGATCGTGCACCGCATCTTCGTGCAGCGCCTGTGCCACACCACTCTCGGCAAGGCGATCACCGGCCTGTGCCTCATCCGGGACGACAGCGGCGGCCCGCCAACCCTCTGGTCCCTGACCAAAGCCTGGCTGATCGGCACCCTCACGCTGATCGCCAGTGTCCTGTCCGGCTGGTGAGCCGCGACCCAGGTTCCGGTTACAGCGCAAGGTGACATTCCGCTGACAGAAGCGAATGAAGGTGACCTTGCGCCGATTGGCTGAAAGGAAGCTTCGAGGTACGAACACGACGAGAGCGCCCTCCGGCTGGAGGGCGCTCTCGAGGGAGCGTACGGGTTACGGGCGGCGCGTGCCCATCTGGGCCAGCGCGATGATCCAACCCGTGATCAGGCCGTATGCCGCACCGCCAAGTGCCCACAGCAGCGCGAGGTACAGACCGGTTTGCACCGACAGGAAAGCGGTGAGGAAGCCGGCGAGTGCCGCCGCGAAGATGACGGCGCCCCACCCGCTGAAGAGATCGGCGAGACCGCCACGGGCCCGGGACAGTTCGGCCCCGGCGAGCAGGGTCACGAACAGGCCGACGAGCACGATGAAGAGGATCGCCTTCAGGTCCTGCGCCAGCAAGTCACGAACAGCCATATCGGAGTCGAAGGACCACGCCGGCCATGCGAGTGTCCGGAGGAACAGTCCGCCAGCGGTGTCCGCCCTGGTGTTGCCGTTGACCCAATCCACGAAGATGGGGCTGCCGAACACCAGAACAAGAATGAATGCGACAAGTGTGCCCACCCCGGTCGCGGTGCGGCGCCGGGATCTAGTGAGAGCCATGCGCTCCGACTACCCAACATCGAGATCTTCAAACGCCGAGGGTGCGGGCGCCCGACGGTGGCAGCACGGCGACCCCGGCGGGTGGAGGCGACCGGTGACCCACGACTCGTCCCGCCCGTGAGGTGCCCGCGACCGAGCACCGTCCATACAGGACATATGAGAGTGCTGTCAGATCCTTTGGCGGGTAACGAGTTGTAACGGACCGATCACGCACTGCGATCAGGCGTACATGACCCGTCGCGCATCGTGGCGGGCCGGCCTCGCGGGGCAACCCTTGTTCGCGGCGGTCACCATCGCCGGTCCGGTCGGCTTCGTCGGGCTGTGTGCGCCGGTGATCACCGGCCAGCTCCGCCCCTTCGCGCCGAGCCCGGCGACCTCGCCAACGTGGCTCGGCGGCAACAGCGGCACGCGCTGGCGTTCGTGCTCGACCAGCGGCTGCCCGGGCGCGTCGTGAGCTACAGCGCCCTGGTCATGAAGGTGTTGTGCGGGCTGGGCCGGTAGTCGTCAAACGGTTGGCAGTACTGGAATCCGAACTTCTCGTAGAGCTTGCGGGCCGGTTCGAAGAAATCCGCGGTGCCGGTTTCGAGGCTGAGCCGGGTGAAGCCCATCCGCCTCGCCTCGGCGACGATATGCTCGAGCAGCAGGGAGGCGATCCCGCTGCGGGTGCGCTCGGGTGCCGTGCGCATCGACTTGATCTCGGCATGGGTGGCGTCGAGTGTCTTCATTGCCGCGCAGCCGACCAGCGTGTCCGCGTCGAGGACGGTCCAGAAGGTGATCTCGGGGGCACGCAGCGCGTCGAGGTCGAGTGCGTACTTGCTCTCCAGCGGGGTGATCGTTCGCAGCTGCTGGACGTGTTCGCCCAGGAAGGCGGCGATTTCCGGGCCGGACAGATCGTCGACCACGATCCTCATCGGTCACCTCTCGCCAGGCGGCGGAAGCCGCGACGGGCCCGATGCTAACCCGGCTCCCCAGGACGATCACTCTTCCGCCGCGCGAACCGGTGCCGGGCGGCCCGATCGCCGAGTCGTGATCCGAGGGTGACCTGTGGAGGTCTTGACTGCGCGGTTGTGAGCGCAAACAATCTTGCAACGACAGGGTGTCGGTCAACCGTCATCCGGTCGAAACACTGGCCGACGCCCGGGCTTCGGCTCAAGCACCCGTGACCGGCGGGAGGTGATCCCATGTCCAAGAACCCCGCCCCCGCCCGCCTTCCCGTGATGGCCGACGTCGCCCGCCTGGCCGGGGTGTCGCACCAGACGGTGTCCCGGGTGCTCAACGATCATCCCAACGTCGCCGCGCTGACCAGGACTCGGGTGCTGGCCGCCATTCGTGAGCTGGACTACCGGCCGAACTCCGCCGCGCGGGCGTTGGTGACCAGGAGGTCGAAGACGCTCGGGGTGGTCAGTTTCGACACCACGCTCTACGGGCCCGCCTCGATGCTCTACGGGATCGAGCGCGCCGCGCGGGATGCCGATTACTTCATCAGCATCGTGAGCCTGCGGTCCATGGCGCGCCGCTCGGTGCTGCAGGCGGTGGACCGGCTTCGCGAGCAGGCGGTGGAGGGGATCGTGGTGATCGCGCCCCAGTTCTCGGCGTCCGGGGTGCTCGCCCAGGCCGGGGACGGGGTGCCGCTGGTCGGGGCCGGCTGCGGGGTCACCGAGCGGGTTCCGATGGTCGCCATCGACCAACGGGCCGGCGCGGTGATGGCCACCCGGCATCTGCTCGACCTCGGGCACCGGACCGTGCACCACGTCGCGGGCCCGATGTCCTGGTTGGACGCGGTGGGACGGCTGGACGGTTGGCGCTCGGCCCTTGAGGCGGCCGGGGCGCCGGTGCCCGAGCCGCACGCCGGCGACTGGAGCGCGCGCTCCGGCTTCGAGGTGGGCCAGCGGCTCGCCGCCGACTCCGGGGTCACGGCGGTGTTCTGCGCCAACGATCACATGACCCAAGGCCTGCTCCGCGCGATGCACGAGGCCGGGCGCCGGGTTCCCGAGGACATCAGCGTGGTCGGGTTCGACGACATCCCGGAGTCGTCCTACTTCATCCCGCCGCTGACCACGGTGCGGCAGGACTTCGGGGAACTCGGCCGGCGCGCGCTGGAACTGCTCGTCGAGCGGCTCGCCGGCAGTTCGGGGCCGCCGGGGCAGGTGCTGATCCAGCCGGAGTTGGTGGTGCGGGCCAGCGCGCGCCCGCTGGCCCGGCGCTGAGCCAGAAGTCGACGCCCATCCCGTGCCGGAGGCCCCGAGGCGAGAAATTGTGAACGCTAACGTCAGCCAGGACCGACCAAGGTCGAGAAGCGGCCACCGGACCGGAAATCTCGGCGGACCGGGAGCCGGACCTCGACGACCGGACCGCCGACGGCTCGGCGGACGGCAGGTCGCTCGCCGGCGGACAACGGAGTGAAAGACGACCCCGCTCATTCCACGTCAGTCCAGTTTGGAGGATGCAGTGCTCAACAGAAGGAATTTCCTCACCGGAACCGTCGTCGTCGCCGCCACCGGAGCCATGGCCGCCTGTGCCAAGAAGACGCCGGCCAGCAGCGGCGGTGACGGCGCCAAGACGATCACGCTCGGCTTCTCCCAGGTGGGTTCCGAGTCCGGCTGGCGGTCGGCGAACACCAAGTCCGTCAAGGACGCGGCGGCCGCGGCCGGCATCACGTTGAAGTTCTCCGACGCGCAGCAGAAGCAGGAGAACCAGATCCAGGCCATCCGGGACTACATCTCGCAGAAGGTGGACGTCATCTCCTTCTCACCGGTGGTCACCAGCGGCTGGGACACGGTCCTGAAGGAGGCCAAGGACGCGAAGATTCCGGTCGTGCTCACCGACCGGCAGGTCGACTCCGACGCCGCGCTGTATGTCACATTAGTCGGATCGGACTTCGAGGCCGAGGGCGAGCGCGCCGCGCACCTGTTGGAGAAGGTACTGGCCGCGAGCCCGGTCACGCCGGTGAACATCGCCGTGCTGGAGGGCACCACCGGCTCCGCGCCGGCGATCGAGCGGGCCAAGGGATTCAAGAAGATCCTGGACGCCTCGCACCCGGACTGGAAGATCGTGGTCAGCCAGACCGGTGACTTCACCCGCGACGGCGGCAAGCAGGTGATGGCCGCCTTCCTCCAGTCGCACCCCGAAGCCAACGTCCTGTTCGCGCACAACGACGACATGGGCATCGGCGCGATCCAGTCGATCCAGGCCGCCGGCAAGAAGGCGGGCACGGATATCAAGATCGTGACCATCGACGGCGTCCATGACGGCTTCCAGGCGATGAGCCAGGGCCAGATCAACGCGATCGCCGAATGCAACCCGTTGCTCGGACCCCAACTCATGGAGACCATCAAGACGGTGCTGGGCGGCGGCACGGTGGACAAGTGGATCAAGACGAAGGAGAGCGACTTCATGGCCGCCGACGCGGCTGCCGCACTCCCCAACCGCCAGTACTGAGACGAGGACGTTCGCATCCGGAGAGGAACGATTCCGTATGGCGCAGCACGGGCCCGTCCTGCAGATGACGGGGATCAGCAAGGAGTTTCCCCCCGTGCGGGCGCTGTCGGAAGTCGACTTCCGGCTCCTGCCCGGCGAGATTCACGCTCTGCTCGGCGAGAACGGGGCCGGGAAATCGACCCTGATCAAGGTGTTGACCGGGGTCTATCCAATGGATGCCGGGGCGATCGAGCTGGACGGCGCGGTGGTGCGGATCTCCAGTCCGCACCACGCGCAGCAGCTCGGCATCTCCACCGTCTACCAAGAGGTGAACCTGTGCCCGAACCTCTCGGTCGCGGAGAACCTCTTCCTCGGCCGCGAGCAGACGACGGGCGGGCTCCTGCGCTGGCGGCGGATGCGGCGCGAGGCCGCGGCGCTGATGGCCGACCTCGGGCTGGAGATCGACGTCGGCGCGCAGCTCGGTTCCTACCCGATCGCGGTGCAGGCCCTGGTCGCCATCGCCCGCGCGGTCAGCCCGGCCAGCGGCGTCCCGGTCCGGGTGCTGATCCTCGACGAGCCGACCTCCAGCCTGGACCACGACGAGGTCCAGGTGCTCTTCGGTCTGATGCGCCGGCTCAAGGACGCCGGCGTGGCGATCCTGTTCGTCTCCCATTTCCTGGAACAGATCTACGAGGTCTGCGACCGGATGACCGTGCTGCGCAACGGCCGCCTGGTCGGCGAGCACCTGGTGACCGAGCTGGACCGGGTCGGGCTGGTGCGGCTGATGCTCGGCCGGGAGCTGGAGGAGCTGGCCGACCTGGAAAGGCGAGTCGCCCCCGAACCCGGTTCGCTGGTGCTCAGCGCCGAAGGGCTCGGGCGTAAGGGCGGCATCGCCCCGTTCGACCTGGAGATCCGCGCCGGCGAGTTGGTGGGATTGGCCGGACTGCTCGGTTCTGGGCGCACCGAGCTGGCCCGGCTGCTGTTCGGAGCCGATCACGCCGACAGCGGCCGGTTGCGGATCGACGGGAAACCGGTCTCGCTGCGCGGTCCACACACCGCGATCGGTCGCGGCATCGCGTTCTGCTCGGAGAACCGCAAGACCGAGGGCCTGGTAGAGGACCTCACCGTGCGGGAGAACATCATCCTGGCGATGCAGGCCGCCCGCGGTTGGTCCCGCCCGATCCCGCGCGGCACCGCCGAGGAGCTGGTGCGGCGCTACATCTCGGCCTTGGACATCCGTCCCGCCGACCCGGAAGCCAAGGCCGGCAGCCTGTCCGGGGGGAACCAGCAGAAGGTGCTGCTGGCCCGCTGGCTGTTGGCCGGGCCGCGGCTGCTGATCCTGGACGAGCCCACGCGCGGGATCGACGTCGGCGCCAAGGCGGAGGTCCAGAAGCTGGTCTCCTCGCTCACCGAGGACGGCATGGCGGTCCTCTACATCTCGGCGGAGCTCGAAGAGGTGTTGCGCCTGTCCCACAGCATCGGCGTCCTGCGGGACCGGACCCTGGTCGCTCGACTGGACAACGGTCCGGAGGTCACCGCCGACCGGATCATGGAAACGATCGCGAGCGGAGCCCGGTCCGGGGACGAGCAGCCGGGCGGCCCGTCATGAACGCCTCGAAGGCCCTCGACGAGATCCGGGCGGGTGGCTGGGCGGCCCTGAGCCGCCGCCCCCTGTTCTGGCCGCTGGTGATACTCGTCGCCCTGCTGCTGTTCAACCTCCCGTTCACGCCGGACTTCTTCGACGTCACCGTCAAAGAGGGGCATCTGGTCGGCAGCCTGATCAACATCCCGTTCTTCGCGACACCCGTGCTCCTGGTGGCCCTCGGCATGACCCTGGTCATCGCCACCGGCGGCATCGACCTGTCGGTCGGCGCGGTCATGGCGATCTCCGGCGCGGTGGCCTGCCGGATCATCAGCCGGGCGCCGGACCAGGACTCGATCTCCCTTGTCCTCGCCGCGACCGGCCTCGCGCTGCTCGCGGCCGTGGCGGCCGGGCTGTTCAACGGCGTCATGGTGGGCCGGCTCGGAATTCAGCCGATCATCGCCACCCTGGTGCTCATGGTCGCCGGCCGCGGCGTGGCGCAACTCGTCACCGACGGCTTCATCCTCACCGAACTGTCGAAGCCGTACGCGGTCATCGGCGGCTACGCGCTCGGCATCCCGACCGGGGTATTCCTGGTGGCCGCGTTCGCCGCCGGACTGGTCTTCGTGACCCGGCGCACGGCGTTCGGCATGCTGACCGAGGCGGTCGGCGGCAACGCTGAGGCGGCGCGGCTGGCCGGGATCCGGGCCCGGCGCATCAAGATCCTGGTGTATGTGCTGTGTGGACTGTGCGCCGGAGTTGCCGGGCTGTGGAACAGCTCCAGCCTCGGCGGCGCGGACGCGAACAACGCCGGACTGTGGATCGAGCTGGACGCGATCCTCGCGGTGGTCATCGGTGGCACCGCGCTCACCGGCGGCCGGTTCAGCATCGGCGGCACCGTGGTCGGCGCGCTGATCCTCCAGACGCTCAAGACCACGATCTTCACAATCGGCATCCCCGCTCAGGCGAACATGGTGTTCGAGGCCGTGGTCGTCATCATCATCTGCCTGCTTCAGTCGCCCGAGTTCCGCAACCGGCTCGCCGGCATCTTCCGGCGGGGCGGTGGCCGGACCCCGCCGGTGAAATCCCCGTCCGTCCCCGTCAAGTCCGTGGAGGCCGCGCCATGGCCGTCCTGAGATCCAGTACCGCCGCTCATGGCCGGGCCGCGGTCGCGACCCGCCTGCTCCGCGACCGCCGGCTGCCGATCCTGGTGACGGCGCTGCTGCTGGCCGCGCTGTACGGGTTCGGCGCGTACCGCTACTCATTCGACAGCCAGGTGGCGCCGAACCTACTGATCAACAATGCCTACCTGATCGTCGCCGCGGTCGGTGCGACGTTCGTCATCCTCACCGGCGGCATCGACCTGTCGATCGGCTCGGTGGTCGGCTTCTCGACGGTTCTGCTCGCCTTGCTGGTGACCAAGTACCACTGGCCGCTCTGGCCGGCCGCGCTCGCCGTGCTCGCCGTGGGCACCGTCGGCGGCGCCCTGATGGGCGGCATGGTCCACTACTTCCGGGTGCAACCCTTCATCGCCACGCTGACCGGGCTGTTTCTGTTCCGGGGACTCAGCCTGATGCTCACCAAGGACTCGGTCACCGTCGCGGACCAGACCGTCGCGTCGATGGCCCAGTTCCACATTCCGCTTCCCGGCGGCGCGTTCCTGTCGGTCGGTGCGGCGCTCTCGCTCGTCGTGGTCGCCGTCGCGGCCGTCGTCCTGCACCAGACCCGGTTCGGCCGGCGGGTGTATGCCCTCGGTGGGAGCGAGCAGTCCGCACTGCTCATGGGCCTGGCGGTGGCCCGCACCAAGATCGCGGTCTACGCCGTATCAGGATTCTGCTCGGCGCTGGCCGGGCTGGTGTTCGTGCTCTACATCCAGTCCGGCAACCCGCGCGCGGCGATCGGCCTTGAGCTCGACGCCATCGCCGCGGTGGTCATCGGCGGCATCCTGCTCACCGGTGGGGTCGGCTACGTCGTCGGCTCGCTGCTCGGCGTGCTGGTCATCGGTCTGATCAAGACCGTGATCAGCGACGAGGGCACGCTCAACTCCTGGTGGATCAAGATCTGCACCGGCGCGCTCCTGCTGGCCTTCATCCTGCTGCAGCGGATCGTGACCGGACGAGGAGCCAAGCAATAGGGCGGAGTCCGCACGCCGCCCCAATACAGCGGAATGTCACCTTGCGCGTCAAGAACCACATGAAGGTGACCTTGCGCGGTATGGCTGCCGGCGCGGCCGCCGGTGCGAGGAACACCTCAAGTGAACCGGGCGACGAACCGCTTCTGCCAGGGCGTCTCCACCGCCCGGGGTGAGTAGTTCGCCCGCACGTACTCGAGCGCGGCGTCGTTCGGAACGCCATCGAGGATCGCGAGGCAGCACAACGCGGTACCCGTTCGCCCGAAACCCCCGCCACAGGCGACCTCGACGCGTTGGGACGAGGCTCGCCGCAGCAGTTCCCGCAACGCGCCAGCGAGCGCGTCCCGGTCCGACGGCAGCCAGAAGTCCGGCCAGCGGACCCACCTGCTCTCCCAGCTGACCGGGCTCGGCTGCTTGCCGAGCAGGTAGACCCCGAACTCGGGCTCCGGGCCATCGGGAAGCGGCCGCCGCAGTGCCCGGCCGCGGACCAGCCGTCCCGACGGTAGGCGCATCGTCCCCGCCGTGGCGGGTTGCCAGGTCGTGCTCGTCATCCGACTCCCGTCCCTCGGGCACCGCAACGATCTCCCGCGCACCGGTTCGACGGTCATCAAACTATGTCTCGCGCCCGCGTCGACCTCGTTCGGCCCGCGACCGCGTTCGCTCTCAGCGAGCGAGCACCAGGTAGGCGAAGCCGAGCACCTGCCAGCCCGCGTCGCCACACGCGCGACCAGATCGGGTAGCGCCAGCACGTCGTCGCCGAAGATGTCGTGCGCCGCCGCGGTCGGCGGCGCCGGCCAGCAGCCGACCCTTCGGCACCACCTCGGCGAGCGTGTCGAGCATCCCGGGGGTACCGCCGAGGGTGTGCGAGGAGCCGATACGCAGCGCGCGATCCGCCGTGCCGCGCCAGTCCGCGGCCGCCGCCTCGACGAACTCCACGGCCAGCGTCGGTCACTGCGCCGATCCTTCCGCATGGTGGGGTGGCTACCGCCGCAACGGCGCGGCCACCGGATGTTCGTTGTGCCGGTTCGCGGTGACCGTACCGATCCGGCGGGGCAACCACCACACCAATACAGAGTTCGGGCCTACTTCCACTCCGACCAACCGCCGCGACAGCGGCCAGCACGGAAATAAGGTTCGCCGGTCCAGAATGGACCGTCACAATGAGACGAAATGGTCAGCCCTGATTTCCGGCCATGAAAAGGGTCAGGTTGTCGATGTAGAGCCCGATACGGTAGCCGAGTTCGGCGACCTGGTCCTGCGCCTCGGTCAGCTGTGGCACCAGATAGGCGCGCCACTGATCATCGCCCACGCTGTTCGCCGTGGCAATCGCCGACTCCAGCGCCTGAGACGCCTGGTTGTGGAGTGCTACGAGGTGGTTGAAAGCGATGAGGAACTGCTCGGCGACGTCGGCCTCGGCCCGTTCCCCGGCCATCGCGGTGAAAGACTGAGTGATCTCAAGATAGCTGGCATGGAGCTCGGATGCCAGGTTGAGCTGGATTTCCCCGTTGATCGATCGCAAGTAGTTGATCAAGTCGTCCGACAGCATCGGCTGAAGCTGGGCGATGTCGTTGTTGGAGACGATGGCACCGGCGACGAGATCCTTCAGCGACGGGACAGAACTGGTCATTAATCCTCCGAGTCTCAAGCGGGCTTCGCCTTGAAATCTAGAGGTTTGAACGAGCCAATTCCTGCCCACTGAGGCGCACGATCGGGCAGCGCTACCGGCACCCACCACTGTCCGCGACACCGCGATCTTCGAGCCATTACTTGTTGACAAGATTGGATGTCGATTGTCTGATCATATTCGGGATCAGGCTGAACCTTCGTCCAATTTCCGCGCCGTGCGCCCGCTCCGCCGGCCGCGGCGAGGGCGCCGGCCGACCACCTGGAGCAGGGAGCCGATGAGCAGCATCGCGATGGCCCAGACGAACATCGCGTCGACCGAGGCTCCGGTGTCCGGCAACCAGCGGATGGACTCGGCGGCATGTGCCTCGGCGGCATCGGCGGTCGTAGTGGTCGCAGTGGTGGAAGCGCTCGCGGCGGCGGTCATGGAGCGCACCGCCGCGGTCTCCTGGACCATCAGGATGGCGCCCCCGGTGGTGCTGGCGCCGCCCGCGTTGGTGAACACCGCCCGGAACCGGTCGCCGCTGTCGGTGGTGGTGAGGTTGGTGAGGGTGAGCGTGCGGCCGGTCTGGCCGGGGAGATCGGCCCAGGAGGCACCGTCGTCGGTGGACCGCTGCCAGCGCACGGTGGCCGCCGGGTCGGACGCCGCCGCGGTGAAGGTGGCGGTGGAACCGGCGGTCACGATCCTGTTGGCCGGCGAAATGGTGATCCCCGGCGGAGCGGGAACGGTTGGCGCGGGAACGGTTACGGTCAACGCCGCGGCGGTGCTGGTCGCGATCCCGTCCGGATTGCCGAACACCGCGCGGAACCGCTGGCCGTTTCGGGCACCGCTCACACCGGACAGGGTCAAGGTCGTCGCCGTCTGGCCGGAGAGATCGGTCCAGGTGGCTCCGGCGTCCGTGGTCTGTTGCCACTGCACGGTCGTGGCCGAGCCGCTCGCGGTCGCGGTGAACGAGACGCCGGCACCCTCGAGCACCGTCTGGTCGACCGGGTTGGTGACGATCAGCGGTGGTTGGGGGGTCACGATCACCAGGCTGTGCAGCCAGCCCGCGGCGATCGCGGTGACGGTGCGGCCGGCCAGCGTGGCCGGCAGGGTTGCCTGCGCGTCGGCGTTCTCGCCCCAGGCATGAACCTGCCCGTCAGAGGTCAGCGCCAGGCTGTGGTAACCGCCGGCGGCGATCGCGGTGACGGTCTTGCCCGACAGCGCGGCCGGCACCGTGGACTGCCCGACCGCGTTCTCGCCCCAGGCGTAAACCTGCCCGTCAGAACTCAATGCCAGGCTGTGCGAACCGCCGGCGGCGATCGCGGTGACCGTCTCGCCCGACAGCGAAGCCGGCACCGTGGCCTGACCCGCCCGGTCGTCTCCCCAGGCGATGACCTGTCCGGCGGCGGTCAAGGCCAGTGCGTGATATCCGCCGGCGGCGACGGCGGCGATGGTCGCCCCGCTCAGCGCGGCGGGCAGCGTCGTCTGCCCGTAAACGTCATAGCCCCAGACGGTGACCTTCCCGTCCGCGGTCAACGCCACGCTGTCCCCGTCTCCGGCCGCGATCGCGGTGACCGTCCTGCCCGCCAGGGTGCCCGGCACACTCGCCTGCCCCAGACCGTTCTGGCCCCATGCCGTGATCCGCCCATCGGAGGTGAGCGCCAGGCTGTGGTCGGCTCCGGCGGCGATCGCGGTGACCGTCTTGCCGCCCAGCGTGCCCGGCGTCGACGCCGCACCGGTGGTGGCCGCGCCCCAGCCAAGGACGACCCCGCCCGGAGCCGGCGCTGCCGTCGCCGGACCGACCCCGACCGCGACCACGGTCAGGGCGGCACACAGCACGGCGGCACCCCGGTATGCCATTCGCAGCCCGCTCATCCTGGTCCTCCCAATAACGGGGAACGATCGGCCGGGACCCGCGTCGGCTGAGCGGATGTGGTCCAGGTCGCACCCGCGCCGGCACCGGGTGACGAACTCCTCGGTACGCACGGACGGTTAGGCTGGATTGGTGATCGGAAAAGCCGCCCTCCAGGAGCGCTTACGCGTGTTGGAGGCGGTCACGGACGCCGCGCTGACCCGCCTTGACCTGGACAAGGTGCTGGCCACGATGTTGGAGCAGGTGCTCGACCTGTTCCGGGTGGACACGGCGGTGGTGCTGCTGCACGAGCGCGCATCCGACCATCTGGTCGCGACCGCCGCGACCGGCCTCGAGGAGGAGGTCTGGCAGGGCGTCCGGGTGCGGTTGGGCGAGGGGTTCGCCGGGCGCGTGGCCTTGCACAAACAACCGCTGATCCTGGACCGGGTCGACCCGACAACCGTGATCAACCCGCTGTTGTGGATGAAGCACATCAACGTGCTGCTCGGCGTGCCGATGCTGGTCCACGAGGATCTCGTCGGGGTGCTCCACATCGGTTCTTTCACGCCGCGCACGTTCACCGACCAGGACGTCGGTCTACTGCAACTGGTGGCCGACCGGCTCGCCCTCGCCGTGCACACGCAGCTGTCCGGCACCGAGCGCGCCGCCGCGGCCGTCCTGCAACGCAGCCTGCTCCCCGAGCGCCTGCCAACCCAGGCACCGTGGGAGTTCGCGGCGCGCTACGTCCCCGGCAGCGAAAGTGGGGTGGGCGGCGACTGGTACGACGTGTTCGCCCTGCCGGCGGGCCGGCTCGGCGTCGTGATCGGCGACGTCGCCGGCAACGGGCTTCCCGCGGCGGTGATCATGGGTCGGCTGCGCAGCGCGCTGCGCGCTTATGCCTTGGAGTTCACCGACCCGGGCGAGGTGCTCGGCAAGCTCGACCGCAAGGCCGACCACTTCGAGCACCACGCCATGGCCACCGTCATCTACCTGGTCGTGGACACCGTCCGCGCCCAGGTTCAGGTGTCGCTCGCCGGCCATCCGCCGCCCGTCCTCGCGCTCCCCGACCGCCCCGCGGAATTCCTGGACCTGCCGGTCGACCCACCCATCGGCTTCGGACTGGCCACCACCGGCCGGCACACCGTCACCATCGACCTGCCGCCCGACGCCCTGCTCGTGCTCTACACCGACGGTCTCGTCGAACGGCACGATCGCCCGATCGACGACGGCCTGGAGCTACTGCGTCAGTCAATCAAGGTCGACTCAGCCGACGCCGCCTGCGCCCATCTCATGGCGGCCCTGGTCGGTGGCCGCCCCGCCAAGGACGACATCGCCATCCTGGCCCTCCGGCACGCCGTCTCGGCCTGACCATTCGGTCCGCGCGGGTCACGGACGAGCTCGTAGGGTGGAGCAATGAGTGTGGAGTTGCTGCCGTTTCGCGTCGACGTGCCGCAGGCCCAGCTCGACGACCTGGCCGCGCGGCTGGCGAACACCCGATGGCCCGATCAGCCCGACGGCGTCGGGTGGCGCCTCGGCGCCCCGGTCTCGTATGTGCGTGAGCTGGCCGAGTACTGGCGGTCGGAGTTCGACTGGCGGGCGCAGGAGCGACGGCTCAACGGGTTCGCACAGTTCACGACGGTGATCGATGCGACGACGGTGCACTGTGTGCACGTCCGATCACCGGAGCCGGACGCGAAGCCGTTGCTGCTGACCCATGGCTGGCCGGGTTCGTTCGTGGAGTTCCTGGATGTGGTTGGCCCGTTGACCGATCCCCTGGCGCACGGCGGCCACCCCGGCGACGCCTTCCATGTGGTGCTGGCCTCGATTCCCGGGTTCGCCTTCTCGGGTCCGACGCCCGACGCCGACTGGGGACCGGAGCGGATCGCCGATGCCTTCGCCGAGTTGATGACCAGACTGGGGTACGACCGGTTCGGGGCGCACGGCAGCGACTGGGGCGCGATCATTTCCCGGCAGCTCGCGGTGCGCCAGCCGCAGCGGTTGCTCGGCCTGCACGTCACTTCGCTGCTCGGCGCGGTGGTCCGCAACCCGGCCCAACTCGAGGAGCTCACCGGGGACGAGGTCGAGGTCGGCAGGCGCTCGCTGGCCAGAACGATGCGGGTGCAGTCGGATGGGCTGGGGCACGTCATCATCCAGGGCACCCGACCGCAGACGTTGTCCTACGGGCTGACCGACTCGCCGGCCGGGCAGCTCGCCTGGATCGCCGAGAAGTTCCGGACGTTCTCCAACGCCGACTCGGACCTCGTCGATCGCGACATCCTGCTGACCAACATCGCGATCTACTGGTTCACCGGCACCGCCAACTCCTCCGCCCGGCTCTATCGCAGCTCCCTGATCGGGATGGGCGCGCCGGCGGCACCGACCGTGTCCACCGTGCCGACGGCACTGGCCGTCTTTCCCGATGACGTCACCCTGCCGGTACGCACCTTGGCCGAGCGCACGGACAACATCGTGCGGTGGACCGAGCTCGACCGCGGCGGCCACTTCCCCGGACTCGAACAGCCGGGCCTGCTGGTCGACGACCTCCGGGCGTTCTTCCGCGCGCTGTCCTAGCTTCGGGTGGCGCGCCGCCCGCACCGCGGCGCCAGTCCGGGTCAGCGCCCGGCGTCCAGCGCGGCGGCCTCCTCCGGGGTGGGTGCCGTGCCGCCGAGCTGCGTTGGCAGCCACCACAGGTCCTCGCCGGCCTTGCCGGCATCGGGATAGTCGCGCTGCGCCGCCTCGAGAAGCGCGGTCATCCTGGCGCGCAGGTCCTTGGTGAGCACGTCCTGGTCGTCGTCCGGGGTTGGCGCGAACGGCTCGCCGGCCCGGATCAGGATCGGCACGTGACGCTGGGTCAGGTGCTTGGGCCGGCCCTTGGTCCACAGCCGCTGGCTCCCCCACACCGTCACCGGGATGACGGGCACGCCGGCCTCCGCGGCCATCCGCACCGCACCGCTCTTGATCGGCTTGACGGTGAAGGACCGGCTGATGGTGGCCTCCGGGAACACTCCGACCACCTCGCCGGCCCGCAGCGCGGCCACGGCCTCCTGGTAGGAGGCCTGACCAGCCGACCGGTCGACAGAAATATGGTGCATGCCGCGCATCAGTGGCCCGGCGATCCGGTTGGCGAAGATCTGCTGCTTGGCCATGAACCGGGTCTTTCGCTTGGCCGGCAACGCCGCCAGCCCGCAGAAGATGAAGTCCAGATAGCTGACGTGAGTGCAGGCCAGCACCGCCCCACCGGTGGTCGGGATGTGCTCGCTGCCGCGCACGTCCAGCTTCACGTCGAGCACCCGGAACAGGGCCTTGCAGCCCAGGATCACCGGCGGATAGACCAATTCCACTGTGCCTCATTTCGCCGCGTGCGGTCAGTTTCGCACGGATCGCTCCATTGGCATCTTCGCATCCGCGCGCGCCGGAGCTGACCCCGCCCGCTCGGGCCATGGCGTTGCGCGCGATGTGCCTGGCGCTGCGCGCGATGTGCCTGGCGCTCACCGCGCCGGTCCCGCTCATCGGCGCGGCCGGAACGGGCGAGGGGGCTCGACAACCCCGGTTCGCTACAATTGCTCCCAGGTCGAGAGGCGCTGCAACGAACTTCTGGTTCGCCACGCTCGACCTCATCGTGAACAAGGGCGCCTCCGGTCGAACGGAGGCGGCTATGGACAAGTCACGCGTGCAAGCGCTGACCAACCTGCTGGATGAGCGCGTGGTCGTGCTCGACGGCGCGTGGGGAACGCTGCTCCAGCAGTCCGGGCTCACCCCGGAGCACTACCGTGGGAACCGGTTCACCGACCATCCGCGCGACGTCACCGGCGACCCCGACCTGCTGAGCATCACCCAGCCGGGGATCATCCTGGACGCGCACCGGGCCCAACTGGCGGCCGGCGCGGACATCACCACGACAAACACCTTCACCGCGTCGAGCATCAGCCAGGCCGACTACGGCCTAGAGGCCTACGTGGGCGAGATGAACCTGGTCAGCGCCCAGTTGGCCCGCCAGGCCGCGGACGAGTTCGGCGGCCGGTTCGTGGCGGGCTCGCTCGGCCCCTCCAACGTGACGCTGTCCCTGTCTCCCCGGGTCGACGACCCGGCATTCCGCGCCGTCTCGTTCGACCAGGTGTACGACGCGTACGCGGAGCAGACCGGCGCGCTCGCCGAGGGAGGCGTCGACCTGCTGCTGATCGAGACGATCTTCGACACGCTGAACGCGAAGGCGGCCATCGCCGCGGCCCGGGACACCGCGCCGCACCTGCCGCTGTGGATCTCGGTGGCGATCGTGGACCGGAGCGCCCGGACCCTGTCCGGCCAGACCGTCGAGGCGTTCTGGCTCTCGATCCAGCATGCGAACCCGCTGATCGTCGGGGTGAACTGCTCGCTCGGCGCGGCCGAGATGCGCCCGCACGTGGCCGAGCTGTCGCGGTTGGCCGACACCTACACCGCCTGCCATCCGAACGCGGGCCTGCCGAACGCGTTCGGCGGCTACGACGAGACGCCGGAACAGACCTCCACCCTGCTCGCCGAGTTCGCCGAGGCCGGCCTGGTTAATATCGTCGGCGGCTGCTGCGGAACGACCCCGGCGCACATCGAGCGAATCGCCGGCAAGGTGTCCGGGATGCCGCCGCGGAGCGTGCCGTCGATCCAGTCGGGCACCCGGTTCAGCGGGCTGGAGCCGTTCCGGATCGGGCCGGACACCGGCTTCGTGATGATCGGCGAACGGACCAACGTCACGGGGTCGAAGCGGTTCCGCCGGCTCATCGAGTCCGATGACCATCAGGCCGCGGTGGCCGTGGCCGTCGAGCAGGTCCGCGGCGGCGCCAACCTGCTCGATGTCAACATGGACGCCGACCTGCTGGACAGCGAGCAGGCGATGACCACGTTCCTGAACCTGATCGCCACCGAGCCCGAGGTCGCCCGCGTACCCATCATGATCGACAGTTCCAAGTGGACTGTCTTGGAAGCGGGTTTGAAGTGCGTGCAGGGTAAGGGGATCGTTAACTCGATCAGCCTCAAGGAGGGCGAGGAGAGCTTCCTCGAGCAGGCCAGGCAGGTTCGCCGGTACGGCGCGGGCGTGGTCGTGATGGCCTTCGACGAGCGCGGCCAGGCCGATACGGCGGAGCGCAAGGTCGAGATCTGCGGCCGCGCTTACGATCTGCTCACCCGACAGGCCGGTTTCGCGCCCGAGGACATCGTGTTCGACCCCAACGTGCTCGCGGTCGCCACCGGGATCGCCGAGCACAACGGCTACGCCAAGGCGTTCATCGACGCGTTGCCGCTGATCAAGCAGCGCTGCCCTGGCGTGCGGACCAGCGGTGGCATCTCGAACCTGTCGTTCGCGTTTCGGGGCAACGACATCGTGCGCGAGGCGATGCACTCGGCGTTCCTGCTGCACGCGGTCCGCGCCGGACTGGACATGGGCATCGTCAACGCCGGCCAACTGGCGGTGTATGAGGACATTCCGAAGGATCTGCTCGAGTTGGTCGAGGACGTGCTGTTCGACCGGCGTCCGGACGCCACCGACCGGCTCGTCGCGTTCGCGGAGAACGTGCGCGGGTCGGGCACCAAACGCACCTTGGACCTGTCGTGGCGCGAGGCACCGGTACAGGAGCGGCTCGCCCACGCGCTGCGGCACGGCATCGTCGACTTCATCGAGGACGACACCGAGGAGGCCCGGCAGCAGGTGGCACGGCCGCTCGACGTGATCGAGGGGCCGTTGATGGACGGCATGAAGATCGTCGGTGACCTGTTCGGCGCGGGAAAGATGTTCCTGCCGCAGGTGGTCAAGAGCGCGCGGGTGATGAAGCGCTCGGTGGCCTACCTCGAACCGTTCATGGAGGCGGAGAAGGAGCAGGCACGCCGCGAGGGCAGGCTGGCGGCCGACCGCGGCCAGGGCAAGATCGTGCTGGCCACGGTCAAGGGAGACGTGCACGACATCGGCAAGAACATCGTCGGTGTCGTGCTGGGCTGCAACAACTACGAGGTGATCGACCTCGGCGTGATGGTCCCGGCGGCGAAGATCCTGGACACCGCGATCGCCGAGGGCGCGGACGCGATCGGGCTGTCCGGGCTGATCACCCCCTCGCTGGATGAGATGGTCGGCGTCGCGACCGAGATGCAACGCCGCGGGTTCGAGGTCCCGCTGCTGATCGGCGGCGCCACCACCTCCCCCGCGCACACCGCGGTGCGCATCGCCCCCTCCTACGAGGCGACCACCGTCCACGTGCTCGACGCGTCCCGGGTCGTCGGCGTCGTGTCGGACCTGTTCAACGCCGAGCGCGCGGCCACGCTCGCCGCGGCGAACCGCACGGAGCAGCAACGGCTGCGCGAACGGCACGAGCAGCGGCACGCCAAGCCTTTGCTCACGCTGGCCGAGGCGCGGGCCAACCGCGAGCTGGTGCCGTTCGGCGACCTGCCGGTGCCGCCGTTCACCGGGGTGCGCCAGGTGTCGCCCGACCTGACCACACTGCGCGACATGATCGACTGGCAGTTCTTCTTCCTCGCCTGGGAGATGAAGGGCAAGTACCCCGCGATCCTGCAGCAGCCGGCGGCCCGTGACCTGTTCGAGGACGCGAACGAGCTGCTCGAAAAGATCATCGCGGACGAGTCGTTCCGGCCGCGTGGCGCGTACGGCTTCTGGCCGGCCCACGCCGAGGGCGACGACCTGGTGGTCGAGGGCGGGCCCCGGTTCCCGATGCTGCGTCAGCAGACCGAGAAGCCGGCCGGCCGGCCGAACCGCTCTCTGGCGGACTACCTGGCTCCGCGCGGAGATCACCTCGGTGGCTTCGCGGTCAGCATCCACGGGGCGGAGGAGTTGGCCGGCCAGTTCGAGTCCGCGAACGACGACTACCGCTCGATCATGGTCAAGGCGCTGGCCGACCGGTTCGCTGAGGCGTTCGCCGAATGGGTGCATCTGCGGGCCCGCCGGGACTGGTTCGAGCCGGAGGCCGAACCGGCGCTCGAGGACCTGCACGCGGAGCGGTTCCGCGGGATCCGTCCGGCGTTCGGCTACCCGGCGAGCCCGGACCACACCGAGAAGGGCGCCCTGTTCGAACTGCTCGAAGCGGAGCGGCTGGGCATGCGGCTGACCGAGTCGTACGCGATGCTCCCGGCCGCCAGCGTGAGCGGACTGATCTTCGCCCACCCGGACTCGCGGTACTTCACGGTCGGCCGGATCGACCGCGACCAGGTGGCGGACTACGCCGACCGGTGCGGCCGGACAGTCGCGGACACCGAACGGTGGCTGCGCCCCAACCTCGCCTACGAACCCCCCGCCGCCCCCTAACCACTCGCGAGTCTCGCGCTCAGGCAACCGAGTCTCGCGCTCAGGCAACTCCGATACAGCGCAAGGTGACATTCCTGCGGTTCTATAAGCGGAATGTCACCTTGCGCTGTTTCGCTGTGTCGCCGTATCGGTGTCGGGCGGCGGCGCGCGCTCACCGCTTCCGGCGGCGGAGAAGATAGGTGTCCATGATCCAGCCCTTGCGTTCCCGGGCCTCTGCGCGCAGCGCCGGGATGCGGCCGGCGACCTCGGCCAGCGGTCCGGCGACGGTGAGCTCGTCCGGAGAGCCGAGGTAGGCACCCCAATAGATGTCGAGCTCCTGGTCGTCGAGTTGGCTGAACGCGCAGTGCGCGTCGAGCATCACGATCACGTCGTCGACGCCGTCCGGTAGACCCTCGGCGGCCAGCCGGCGCCCGGTGGTGATCTGCACCGGTTTGCCGATCTGGTTGACGCTGGTTCGATGCGCCGCGGCCAGCGCGGACACGCTGCTGATCCCGGGGACCACCGAATAGTCGAACGCGACGTGTGCCCGTTGCCGGACCTGTTCCACGACGGCGATCGTATTGTCGTACAGGGTGGGATCTCCCCAGCACAGGATGCCGCCGGTCTCGTTCTCGCCGAGCTCGTCGCGGAACATCCGCTCGTACAGATCCGCCCGACGCTGGTGCCATTCCGCCACGGTGGCCACATAGTCCGTCGGTGTGCGGTCCCGGTCGGAGTCGATCGCTTGGACCACCCGATAAGTTGAATTCTCGACGTACCGTTCCAGAATCGCGCGGCGCACGTCGATCAGTTCCTTTTTCGTGTCACCCTTGTCCAGCAAGAAGAACACGTCGACCTCGTTGAGCCGTTTGATCGCCTGGACGGTCACCTGCTCGGGATCTCCGGCACCGATGCCGATCAGGTGAATCGTGCGCATGGCCGCAGTCTGCCACGCCGCCCGGTCAGTCCCGGCTCCGTTCGCTGGAGTACAGGTGGCTGTCCGGAAAGTGGGCGGCGGCCAGCGCCCGGCCGACCACGATCACCGCGGTGCGCACGATGCCCGCCCGGGTCACCTGTTCGGCGATGTCGGCCAGGGTTCCGCGCAGCACGACCTCGTCCAGCCGGCTCGCCCGAGCGACCACGGCCACCGGGCAGTCCGCGCCGTAGCGCGGCACGAGCTCATCGACGACCTGGGTGATCCGCTGCACGGCCAGGTGCAGGACCATGGTTGCCCCGCTGCGCGCCAGATTGTCCAGGGTTTCCCGCTCCGGCATCGGGGTCGCGCGGGCGGCGATCCGGGTCAGGACGACCGACTGGGCCACCTGCGGCACGGTCAGCTCCCGCCGCAGCGACGCGGCCGCGGCCGCGAACGCCGGCACCCCGGGGGTCACGTCGTAGGGCACGCCGGCCTCGTCCAGCCGGCGCTGTTGCTCGGCCATCGCGCTGAACACCGACGGATCCCCGGAATGCAGGCGGGCCACGTCCAGGTCGGCGCGGTGCGCCGCGACAAGCTCGCCGATGATCTCGTCCAGGTTCATCTTCGCGGTGTCCACCAGCCGCGCACCGGGCGGGCAGTGATCCAACAGCTCCTTCGGCACCAGACTGCCGGCATACAGGCAGACCGGCGAGGACGCGATCAGGGCCTGCCCGCGCACGGTGATCAGGTCCGCCGCGCCGGGTCCGGCGCCGATGAAGTGCACAACCACGGTTCCCCCTCGACCAACCGGCCCGCAACCGCGATCTTAGTGCCTGTTCCGACCGACAACACACCCCATCCACCACAGCCTCACCCGAGGCCGTAGGGACACGACAACAACGGAACCCCTGGTAGGGCGGCGACTTCAGCAACCGACCGATCTACCAGTAGTCCCTCCGCTACCAGCGGCGACACGCCCAGCCAAACCGGCGAGATCACTGCGATGCCGGTTGAGCTCAGGTCACGTTGCCACGAGAATGACCGCATCAACAGGCACGCCAAGCACTCCGGACCAGCCGGCCAGCCGATCAGCGACACCCGGTGTCGGGCCACGATCGTCAGGCACGGGGCGAGCTGGCGCTCCGATGTCGAGGTCGTTGTGTACGAGGACCACCTCACGGTGCGCGAGCCCGGAGTGGGCAGGTGGACGATCTATGGAACCGAGATCCGCTCGGTGACCCACGGGTCCGGGCCACCGCGCAGAATGGCGCTGGCCATTGAGCACGCGGTGTCCGACTTCGGCTCATCCGTCGTGCTCGGGATCGCACTCGATCACCCCGTCCGGAAAGCGATCGTGGAGATCAGGCGCGACGTCCCCCGGCCGGGGCGTGTGCCGTTCCTTGAGCCGGCCCCATTGTTGCTCGGGGTCTTCAGCCTCGGCCCGGCACGCTACTGGCGGCTGAGGAGAGCGTGGCGGGCCAACACCAGGTAGCACCGGTACCAACGCTATCTCCATGAGCTGTGCGCAATCGCGATGTGCACGTCCATCAGGTCCCTCGCCCATCGCGCGTCCCCGCACTCCACGGCCAGCCGCGCGCTCGGGCCCGGCCACCGAACACGCCAGCCAGGTCCGGCCGTCGATGATCACGCAGCTCCGGCCGTTGATCATCACCGCCGGCCTACAGCTCGGGACGAACGCTGGCCGGATCACCAAGCGGACGGGTTCGGTGTCCAATCAGCACCGCCGCTGCGGGGCGGGTAGCGAGTCGGCCGGCCGGTGCGCCGATACCATCGCGGCGTGAGCGGAGCTTGCGGAGCTTGCGGAGCTTGCGGAGCTTGCGGAGCGAACCATCGAACACTGCCCTGTCGCCGAGGGACGAGGCGGCAGGGTTGCCAGCACCGAGCCTGCGAGGTGGTGGCGTGAGCGGAGCTTGCGGAGCGAACCATCGAACACTGCCCTGTCGCCGAGGGACGAGGCGGCAGGGTTGCCAGCACCGAGCCTGCGAGGTGGTGGCGTG
>JBJMIG010000079.1:0-53373 GCA_045806965.1 Labedaea sp.
GTAGCGTTCCGGCAGGTCTCGCCATGGCACACCGGTCCGCAGCTTCCACAAAATCGCGTTGATCACCTGACGGTGATCGCGCCACCGCCGACCCCGACCCGACACCGGCAGCAACGGCTCAATCCGGGCCCACGCCCGATCAGTCAACTCACCCCGACCCACCATGGCCCAAGATCCAACCGGATCCGCAGCTAGATCATTTGCAGGACACGCCCTAGCCGCGCAAGGTGACATTCCGCTGTATCTCGGCGCTCGGCGTTCCTCACTCGGACGGCCGGCTCGCCCGGCTTCGCAGCGGCGTCGGCCGGTAGAGCGCAAGGTCACCTTCATGCGGTTCTACACGCGCAAGGTGACACTCCGCTGTACCTGCTGCACTCGGCGTTCCTCGCTGGGGCGACGTGCGCCCAGCCGACTGCCACCAAGGTGATGGCCGGGTACAACCAGGGGCTAAGGGCTAGGGGGGCGCGCCCAGTGGACGTCCGAAACGCCAACGTCTGCGCACTCCGCAGACAGACGCGGGCCCAAAGTGGATGGGGGTCCGGGGGCGAAGCCCGCCGGCCGGGGGTCTGGGGGCTTGGCCCCCAGAAGGCATCCGAAACGCCATGGTCTGCGCACTCCGCAGACAGGTCAGCCCGAAGTTTCGTGGGCGAGGGGGGAGTTGAACCCCCACGTCCTTACGGACACACGGACCTGAACCGTGCGCGTCTGCCATTCCGCCACTCGCCCGAGCGACCGAAGCAGAGTAGCACGCACGCTTGGACGGGTTTGGAGATCCCGATGTCCATCGCGCCGCACCCGGATACGATCGACCAAGGAGCACACGAGAGAGAGGAGGCACCCATGGGCATCGGCCAGCGGCTCAACCGTAAGCTGGAAGAACTCGTGGGTAACTCCTTCGCCCGTGTGTTCGGTGGCAACGTCGTGCCCCAAGAAGTGGCGCAGGCGCTGCAGCGCGAGGGTGAGCAGAACGTTCGTGAGCTGGCCGGCGGTCGCCTTCTCGCGCCCAACTATTACGTTGTGCAGTTGGGTGCGAGCGACCATCAGAACTTCGCCGGCGACGAGGAACGCATCACCGCGCTGCTGGCGGACTGTGTAGCGGAGCATCTCGCCGAGCACGGTTGGGACACATACGGTGACGTCGTAGTCTGCGTTGAGCGCTCCGACGCGCTGCACACCGGACAGTTTCGCACCCGCTCGACCGTCGACCCTGACGTCAAGGCAACTAGTGTCAGGGGTGTGGGCCGCCAGGCCGGCACGCGGTCAGCACCACCTCGCAACGCAGGAGACCGATCCATGAGCCAGCCTCCCGGCCACGCGCCAGATGGCGACCCGTACGGCCAGTACGGGTACGGCCAAGGCCAGTACGGCAACGATCCCAACTACGGTTACGGCCAGCAACAGGCCGGTTACGACCAGGGCTACGGGCAGCAGGGCGGCGGTTATGGCCAGCAGGGCTATGGCCAGCAGCAGCCGGGCTACGGGCAGCAGGGCGGTTACGACCAGGGCTACGGCCAGCAGGGCGGCGGCTACGGCGGCCAGCCCGGCTACGACCAGGGCTACGGGCAGCAGCAGGCCGGGTACGACCAGGGCTACGGCCAGCAGGGCTACGCCCCCGGCGGTTACCCTCCGCAGGGCGGCGACCCGTATGCCCAGCAGGGCTACGCGCCGCCGGCCGTGCAGACCGGTCCCCGGCACCTGCAGGCCAGCCTGCAGCTTGACGACGGCTCCAACCGCACCTACTCGCTCAAGCAGGGCGGCAACGTGGTCGGCCGTGGGCAGGACGCCGACTTCCGGCTGCCGGACACCGGTGTGTCCCGGCGGCACCTGGAAATCACCTGGGACGGCCAGAGCGCGACGCTCGCCGACCTCGGTTCCACCAACGGAACCACGGTGAATGGCACCCCGGTGCAGACCTGGCAGCTCGCGGACGGCGACGTCGTCCGGATCGGCCACTCCTCACTGGTGTTCCGCACCCAGGGCTGACCCCGGGTCACCTCAACACCACGCCGGCCGACCCGGTGCGGTGTCGTCAGTTGCTGTAGATCGGAGCGTTCGCGACAGGTGCCAGAGCTGATCATGCAGCTGACCAGAGCAGGGTTCCTTGCCCTGCTCTGGTTGTTCGTGCTGGCCGCACTCCGGGTGGTCCGCTCGGACCTCTACGCGGCTGCCGGGTTGCGCGTCACCATGCCCGGTTTCCGGCGGTCCGGGCTGAAGAAGGGCGGCAAGGCGCCCCGCCAGCTCGTGGTCACCCACGGCGCGCTGGCCGGCACGCGGATCGCGCTGGACGGCCGGCCGATCATGATCGGCCGGGCCGACGATTCGACGCTGGTGCTCGACGACGACTACGCGTCCACCAGGCACGCCCGGATTTCCCTGCGCGGAACCGATTGGTACGTCGAAGATCTGGGCTCGACGAACGGCACGTATCTGGACCGGGCTAAGGTCACCGCACCCCAACGGGTGCCGTTAGGCGCCCCGATCCGAATCGGCAAGACGGTGATCGAGCTGCGCTCATGACCCTCGTCCTTCGCTACGCCGCCCGCAGCGACCGGGGCCTGGTCCGTTCGAACAACCAGGACTCCGTGTACGCCGGCCCGCGTCTGCTCTCCCTCGCCGACGGGATGGGCGGCCACGCGGCGGGCGAGGTCGCCAGCAAGGTGGTCATCGCCGCGCTGGCCCCGCTCGACGACGACGAGCCGGGCGACGACCTGCTCAGCCAGCTCCGGGACGCGACGCTGGCCGGTAACAGCGCGATCGCCGAGCTGGTCGAGGGCGACCCTGAGCTGGACGGGATGGGCACCACGCTGACCGCCATCCTGTTCGCCGGCAGCCGGATCGGCCTGGTGCACGTCGGCGACTCCCGGGCCTACCTGCGCCGCAACGGGACGTTCGCGCAGATCACCCACGACGACACGTTCGTTCAGTCGCTGATCGACGAGGGCCGGATCACCGACGACGAGGCAGCCACCCACCCGCAGCGTTCGCTGTTGCTCAAGGCGCTGACCGGGCACGAGATCGAGCCGAACCTGACCATCCGGGAAGCCCGGCCGGGTGACCGGTACCTGCTCTGCTCGGACGGCCTGTCCAGCGTGGTCACCCACGAGACGCTGAGCGAGGCCATCCAGATCCCCGACCCGCAGGTGTGCGCGGACCGGATGATCGAACTCGCGCTCAAGGGCGGCGGGCCGGACAACGTCACGGTGATCATCGCCGACGTGGTGGACATCGACTTCGGTGACGACGCCCCGATCGTCGGCGGCGCCGCCGGCAACAGCTTCGACGAGCAGTCCCCGCCGGACTCTCCCGCGGCTCGGGCGAGTGCGATCACCTCGCCCCGAATTCAGCCGAGACGGGTCGAGCCAGAGGAGCCGCCGGACCCGAAGATCAAGCGGCGCAAGCGGATCCGGCTGATGGTCATCCTGCTGGTGATCGCCATGCTGGTCGCGGCCGGGGCGGTGGCCGCGATCATCGCGGTGAACCGGCAGTACTTCGTCGGCGAGGGCGCCGGCGGCGAGATCGCGATCTTCCAGGGGGTGCGCGGAAACATTCTGGGCATCTCGTTGAACAAGCAGGTGCAGGGCTCCTGCGACCCGGCATCCACCTGTGACAGGCGATACGTGGAGGACCTCCAGCCGGCCGGGCAGGACTCGGTGCGAGGCGGCGCGGAGAGCTTCCAGAGCGTCAAGGAGGCGCAGGACTTCATTCAGGAGCTGCGCCGCAAGTACGGCCTGCCGAGCTGTGACGAGCTCGCCCGCCGGCAGGAGCACCAGCCCGGCGCCACAACCACCCCGCCGACCAGCTCGGCGGGCACCACCACCGGGCCGAGCGACCCGTCCGCCGGGCAGCCGGCCGGGGTGAGCGCCACCGCCGCGCCTCAGCCGGGGAAGGCCGACCCGGTACCAGGGACCAACTGCCGCAAGCAGCACGCCGAGGACAAGGGCGGCGGCTGATGGCACAGCCGGCGGCCCCGATGGCGGTGGCGGCGGGGCAGAGTGCTCCGCCCGACAGGTCGGCTCCGACCAGACGCGGCACCGAGCTGTCCATGCTCTCCTTCGCCGCCGCACTGGTGACCGGGGCGTTGATGCTGGTCGAGGCCAACCAGGAACAGCAGCTGACCCTGCGGATCGTCTGGTACGGGCTGGCCTACCTGGCCCTGTTCGGCGTGGCGCACGTCGCGGTGCGGGCCTGGGCGCCGTATGCGGACCCGCTGATCCTGCCGTGCGTCGCGCTGCTCAACGGCCTTGGCCTGGTGATGATCTATCGGCTGGACCTGGCCTACTCGGAGCGGGCGTTGGCGTCCAACCGGGAGTTCAACGACCAGGTACCCAAGCAGATCTTGTGGACCACGATCGCGCTGGTGCTGTTCCTCGTGGTGCTCAAGCTGGTCAAGGACCACCGCACCCTGACCCGGTACGGCTACACCTTCGGCCTGGTCGGTCTGGTGCTGCTGGCGCTGCCGGCGATGCTGCCCGGGGTCGTCGCGCCGACCATCAACGGCGCGAAGATCTGGCTGCGCATCGGCATCTTCTCCATCCAGCCAGGTGAGTTCGCCAAGATCCTGCTGCTGGTGTTCTTCGCCGCGTTCCTGGTCTCCAAACGGGACCTGTTCATGGCCGCCGGGCGCCGGGTCGGCGCGGTGGATCTGCCGCGCGCGCGTGACCTCGGGCCGATCGTGGCCGCCTGGGCCGTCTCGGTCGGCGTGCTGATCTTCGAGAAGGACCTTGGCACCTCGCTGCTGTTCTTCGGCGTGCTGCTGGTCATGCTCTACGTGGCGACCGAGCGGCTGATCTGGGTCGTGGTCGGCCTGTTCCTCTTCGCCGGCGGCTGCTTCCTCGCCTACCAGGTCTTCGACCACATCCAGCTGCGGGTGCACAACTGGCTCGACCCGTTCGCCGACTACGACCACGGCGGCTACCAGATCGCCCAGTCCCTGTTCGGGCTCGGCACGGGCGGGGTGGGCGGCACCGGCCTCGGCGCCGGGCGGCCGGACATGGTGCCCCTGGCCAACAGCGACTTCATCACCGCGTCGATCGGCGAGGAGCTCGGCTTCATCGGCCTGGCCGCGCTGCTGCTGGTGTACACCGTGCTGGCGATGCGCGGCCTGCGTAGCGCCCTCGCGGTGCGCGACACGTTCGGCAAGCTGCTCGGCGGTGGCCTGTCCTTCGCCTTGATCATGCAGGTGTTCGTGGTGGTCGGCGGAGTGACCAAGCTGATCCCGCTGACCGGCATCACCGCGCCGTTCCTGTCCGCGGGCGGCTCCTCGCTGCTGGCCAACTACGTACTGGTGGCGATCCTGCTGAGAATCTCCGACGCCGCCAGGCGGCCGCACTCCGGCTCCCGGCCGCGGATCGTCCCGCAGGCACCGCTGGCCGAGGCGCACACGGTCATGGTCGAGCGGCCCGAGTCATGAACACACCACTTCGCCGGGTCGGCCTCGCCATGTTGGCGATGATCATCCTGTTGCTGGCCAACGCCACCTACATCCAGATCGTCAAGGCCGACGACTACCGCAGCGACGCCCGCAACAACCGGGTGCTCTACGAGGAGTACGCGCGGCAGCGCGGCGGGATCCAGATCCAGTCCGCGTACGGCGCGCAACTCCTTGCCAAAGTCACCCCGACCAGCGACCGCCTGCGCTATCTGCGGCAGTACCCGAGCGGGCCGGCCTACGCGCCGGTCACCGGCTTCTACTCGGTGCGCTACGGGGCCACCGGGCTCGAGCGGGCCGAGGACCCGATCCTCAACGGCTCGGACGACCGGCTGTTCGTCCGCCGCCTCTCCGACATGATCACCGGCCGGGATCCGCGCGGCGGCAACGTGGTGGTGACCATCAACCCGCAGGCGCAGCAGGCCGCCTACGACGCCATGACGGCCAAGGACTTCAACGGTGCGGTGGTGGCACTGCGCCCGCAGACCGGCGAGATCCTGGCCATGGTGAGCACCCCGTCGTTCGACCCGAACACCCTGGCCGCACATGACGCGGACGCCCAGGAGAAGGCCTACGCCGACGTCCGGGACGACCGCAGCCCGCGCAAGCCGCTGCTGAACCGGGCAATCTCGGAGAACTACTTCCCCGGTTCAACCTTCAAGCTGGTGATCGCCTCCGCCGCGCTGGAGAACGGCAAGGACAAGAACACTCAGCTCACCTCCGCCCGCGGGATCAACGTCCTCAACGGACAGCCGTGCAACCCAGGCCCCGGCGAGAGCACCTGTCTGTCCAACTACAACGGGTCGATCTGCGGCAACGCCGGCGGCCCGACGGTGAGCATGGAGACCGCGCTCCAGTTCTCCTGCAACAGCGCCTTCGCCCAACTCTCCCACGACCTCGGCGAGGACAAGGTCCGCGATCAGGCGAACAAGTTCGGCATCGGCGAGGCCGACCTGAGCGTCCCGATGCCGGTCGTGCAGTCGTGTATCGGCCCGCGCACCGGCGGCAACTGCATGAACGTGGTGGACGAGCCGGCGCTGTACCAGACCGGGATCGGACAGCGTGACGTGCGGCTGACCGCCATGCAGAACGCCGAGATCGTGGCCACCATCGCCAACGGCGGCGTGCGGATGCGGCCGCAACTGATCAAGCAGATCCTCGCCCCGGACCTGGACGAGATCTCCAACTTCGAGCCCGTCCGGGAGACCAGGGCACTCTCGGAGGGCAGCGCGGACACGCTGCGCGACATGATGAAGCTCTCCGAGGAGCACACCTTCGGCGGCACCCCGAACAACAATCCGCAGATCGCGTCCAAGACCGGTACCGCGGAGACCGGAGCGGACCCGAAGAACACCCCGCCCTACGCCTGGTACGTGGCATTCGCCCCGGCCGACAACCCGAAGATCGCGGTCGCGGTGGTCGTGGAGAGCAAGGACGAGGCGGCCACCGGCGGCAAGCTGTCCGCGGCGATTGGGCGGGCCACCATCCGGGCCGCGCTGGCCGGAGGGATCTGACGCCATGCTGACCTCGGGCCAGCTGCTCGCCGACCGGTACCGGTTGGCGCGGCGCATCGCGGTCGGCGGCATGGGTGAGGTCTGGGAGGCCGCGGACACCCGGCTGGACCGCCGGGTCGCGGTGAAGGTGCTCAAGCCGGAGCTGTGCGGGGACGCCGAGTTCCTGCACCGGTTCCGCACCGAGGCGCGCACCACCGCCTCGATCAACCATCCCGGGATCGCCGCGGTGCACGACTACGGTGAGACCGCCGGGGTCCTCGACGGCCCCAAGGACACCGCCTATCTGGTGATGGAGCTGGTCGAGGGCGAGCCGCTGGCGGCGATCCTGGCCAGGGAGCGGCGGATCAACGCCGAGCGCACGCTGGACATCCTCGAGCAGGCCGGGATCGCGTTGCAGGCCGCGCACGAACGCGGGTATGTGCACCGCGACGTCAAGCCGGGCAACATCCTGATCACGCCGACCGGCCAGGTGAAGCTGACCGACTTCGGCATCGCCAAGGCCGCCGACGCCGCTCCGGTCACCCGCTCCGGCATGGTGATGGGCACCGCGCACTACATCGCGCCGGAACAGGCTCTCGGACACGAGGCGGAACCGGCCAGCGACGTGTACTCACTCGCCGTCGTCGGCTACGAGTGCCTCTCCGGACATCGCCCGTTCCTCTCCGAGAACGCGGTCACCGTGGCGATGATGCACATCAGGGACATTCCGCCGCCGCTGCCGCCCGACGTGCCGCCGCACGCCCGGGCGGTGATCGAGGCCACCCTGGTCAAGGACCCGAGGCAGCGCTACGGCAGCGGCGCGGAGTTCGCCGCGGCGGTCGCGGCGGTCCGCGCCGGCATGCCCCTGCCGGTGCCGGCCGGCCGGCCGCTCGCGCCCGCCTACCACGGCGGGCCGCAGACCGGAACGCAGCCCAGGATCACGCCGCTCGGCCCGCCGAGCGGTCCGGCCGTGATGCCAGGGACCGGCGCGTTTCCGCTCGGCCCGCCGCCCGCCCCGCCCAGACGGGGCCGGGCCTGGCTGTGGGTGTTGATCGCGGTCCTGGTGGCCGGGCTGATCGTGCTGGCCGCGTTCGCGATCCCCGCTTTCCTGCGATCCGACAACACGTCGGATAATCGGGACAACCCCGGGTCGGGTTCATCCGTGAACCAACCGGGGGTCAGCGATTCCCTGCCCGGCGGACCACCCCGCCGGTCCGGGTTCCCCCGGGAGCCCGGGGCGAAGCCGGGGCGCCTGATCAGTGTCGACCCGGCGCGGTACCTGTCCCGTCCGGCGTCCGACGCCGCGCTGGAGCTGACCAACTCGGGGTTGAGTACACAGGTTTTGACGCCCACCGGAGAGACGCCGACCGACATGGACAACTGCATCGTCACGGATGTGACACCCGCCGGCGGAGTGCCGACCGGCGCACAGGTGACGATCCGCTGCCGGCCGGGCGGGCCACCTGGTTGAACCAGAGGTTGCCCGCACCCGAAAACAGGCATGATGGGACGCACGCCGAGACGAGGAGCTGAGACGGCCCGCCGATGACCACACCGCGACTGCTTTCCAACCGCTACGAGCTGGGCGAAACGCTCGGCTACGGCGGCATGTCCGAGGTCCACCGAGGTCGCGACGTTCGCCTCGGGCGCGAGGTGGCGGTGAAGGTACTGCGCGCCGACCTCGCCCGGGATCCGCAGTTTCAGGAACGCTTCCGCCGGGAGGCACAGAACGCCGCCGCACTGAACCACCCCGCCATCGTCGCTGTCTACGACACCGGCGAGACCAGAACCAGCTACGGCCCGCTGCCCTACATCGTCATGGAGTACGTGGACGGCCAGACGCTGCGCGACATCGTGAAAACCGAGGGCCCACTGCCCGGCCAGCGGGCCATGGAGATCATGGCCGACGTCTGCGCCGCGCTGGACTTCAGCCACCGGCACGGGATCGTGCACCGGGACGTCAAGCCGGCCAACGTCATGATCACCCGCAACGGCGCGGTGAAGGTGATGGACTTCGGCATCGCCCGCGCGACCACCGACGGCCAGGCCGCGGTGACCCAGACCGCCGCCGTGATCGGCACCGCCCAGTACCTGTCCCCCGAGCAGGCCAGGGGCGAGACGGTGGACGCGCGCAGCGACGTCTACGCCGCCGGCTGCGTGCTGTTCGAGTTGCTGACCGGAGAGCCGCCGTTCACCGGTGACTCCCCGGTGGCGGTGGCGTACCAGCACGTCCGGGAGGACCCCAAGCCGCCGTCCGCGCTCAACCCGAGGGTGAACCCGGCGCTGGACGCGGTGGTGCTCAAGGCGATGTCCAAGGGCGCGGCCAACCGCTACCAGTCGGCCGCCGAGATGCGCACCGACCTGGTCCGTGTGCTGTCCGGACAGCGCCCGCTCGCGCCGATGGTGATGACCGAGGAGGACCGCACCTCGGTGCTGGCGGCCGGCCGGCAGCAGGACCCGCAACGCGGCCGGCACCGTCCGGCCGCCCTGGTCGACGACTACGACGGGTACAACTCGTACGAGGAGGACGACGAGGAGGAGCGCCGGCGCAAACGGCGCAAGGGCTGGACCATCGCGCTGATCACCATCCTGGCGCTCGCCCTGGTCGGTGTGATCGCCTGGCTGGCGACCCTGGTGTTCGGGAAGACGGAGCAGCCCAACGACCACGTCACCGTGCCCAACGTGATCGGCCAGACCCAGTCGGGGGCCCAGCAGGCCCTGCGCGACCTGGGATTCACCAACGTCACGGTGGCACCGGTGGCCTGCCAGGCGGCCGCGGACGGCAGCCCGGGCCCCTGCGGCCCGGACAACGTCGGGAAGGTGCTCAGCACCGATCCGCCGCCCAACACCAGCATCAAGAAGACCGACAAGATCACCATGCAGGTTGGCGCGCCGCCGGAGAAGGTGACCGTGCCCGACGTGCGGAACCTGTCCCTGGACGACGCGACCAAGAAGCTGGTCGAGGCCAAGCTCACCGTCGCGGCCCCCCCGGGCCAGGTCGAGGTGGAAGACAAGCAGGTCGGCAAGGTGGCCGACCAGACCCCGCCGGCCGGGCAGTCGGTGCAGGCCGGCACTCCCGTTTCGCTGACCATCGGGAAGGCCAAGGAACTCGTCGGCGTGATCGACGTCACGAACCAGAAGTTCGACACCGCCAAGGGCAATCTGGAGGGCCTCGGCTTCAAGGTGGAGCGCAAGGACGTCTCCTCCGACAAGGACGAGGGCATCGTGATCGAGCAGAACCCCAAGGGCGGCACCAAGGTCAAGCCCGGTTCGACGATCACGCTGAACGTGTCGAAGGGCGACCAGCAGAAGATCCAGATGCCGCAGTTGGTCGGCCGTACCGTGCAGAACGCCAGGGACACGCTCCAGTCCCTCGGCTGGAGCGGTGACCTGAACTTCCAGCCGAACGCGGACCCGCCGCCGGACGCCCTCGTCACCCGCCAGGATCCGAGGGCGGGCGAGCAGATCGGCAAGGACCAGACCATCACCCTGAACGTGGCGACGGTCGGCGGCGGCTGACCCCGGCCCTCAGGCGTGCGCGGCCGCTTCGGCCAACGCGCGCATGGCGGTCTCCAACTCGACCACCCGGCGCTCGTCGACCCGGTGCCCGCAGACCGCCAGCCAGTTGGCCAACATCCGGTGGCCGCCGTCGGTGAGCACCGACTCCGGGTGGAACTGCACACCCTCGACCGGCAGGTCCCGGTGCCGCATGGCCATGACGACCCCGCCCTCGGTGCGTCCGGTCACCTCGAACTCCGCCTCCGGGATGGTTTCCGGCAGCACGGTCAGTGAGTGGTACCTGGTCGCGGTGAACGGGTCGGGCAGTCCGGCGAGCACCCCCCCGCCGTTGTGATGTACCTGACTCACCTTGCCGTGGCGTAGCTCCGGCGCTCGGTCGACGGTGGCTCCCCAGGCGGCTGCGATCGCCTGGTGGCCGAGGCACACGCCGAGCACCGGCAGCCGGCGCCGCGCACAGCTTTTGATCACCTCGATGCTGACACCGGCCCGTTGCGGCGTACTCGGACCGGGGCTGACCAGCACGCCACCGAAACCGTCGAGGTTGTCCGGTGCGCTCAGCCGCTCGTCGTCATTGCGCAGCACCACACATTCGGCGCCGAGCTGGGCCAGGTACTGCACCAGGTTGTAGACGAAGCTGTCGTAGTTGTCGACCACAAGCACGCGCATAGCCGACAACGTACCGCCCCCTAATGAACCGAGCGGCTGCTCCGATCGTGTCACTGCTGAACATGAAATCGCGGGAGGGTCAGGGTGCGCAAGCTTGCCGTGCTGTCGGTGGTCGCCGGGTGTCTGTTCGTGGTCATCCCGGCCGCCGGTGCCGCTACACCGGTCGACGACGCGGCCGCCGCGCTGCGGACCGACTCGGTGTATCTCGCCCGCGAGGCGAACCGGAACCTGGACGTGGCCGCCGTCCGCCGGGCGATCGGCACCGAGCCTATCAAGATCGCGGTCATTCCGAAGATCGAAAGCGTCGCCGAGGTGGCCGCGCTGCCGCGCCTGCTGGCCAACCAACTGCCGGGTAACACCATCGCGGTGATCTCCGGCCGGTACTTCTACGCCGGCTCCGAAGTGGTCTGCACCGGATCCGCCGGCCGGGCCGCGTCCAACGCGATCAACGCCAACGAGGCCGCGCTGGACGCGAACAACACTCCGGACTCGCCGAGCGACATCACCAAGCCGCTCACCGATTTCATCACCGAGATCAAGAGCGCGCCGAAGTGTCCGAACGAGGTCGGCCGGTCCGATCGCTACGCCGACCCCGCCGGTGGCGGCGTCGCGCTCGCGGGCAAGGACGACACGGCCACCGTGCTGCCCTGGGTGCTCGGCGGGATCGGGACAGCCGTGGTGGTGCTCGGCACGCTCGTGCTGCTCATCCGGCGTCGTACCAGGAAACGCGCCGTGCACGACCGGGACGAGGCCACGGTGCTCGTGCAACAACTCGCCGAGGAGCTCGCCGACCTTGCGGCCGGGGTGGACGGCGACGTGGCCGAGAGCCGCGCCGAAGCAGCCGCCCGGCACGGCGAGGCCGAGGCGATTCTGATCAGCGCGACCACCGACGCGCAGTTCGCGGCCGCCAAAGCGGCTGCCCATGAAGGACTCACTGCCGCGCGGGCGGTCCGCGCGGCCCTGGACCGGAGGTAGTCGTGGTCAGGCAACTGCACCCCAACGCGCGTGACGCCGCGCAGCGTCGGATCAACCGGATCACCATGGGGGTGATCGCGACGAGTGTCGCCGCGACCCTCGGCGTCGGCGCCGGCATCGCGGCCGCCGCCCCGCCGCCCAAGCACAACAACAAGACCGACTACGGGCAGAAGACCAAGTCCAAGCCGGCCACCGTGCCGACCAAGGCGAACCAGCCCGCGCCGCAGGGGAACCAGCCGGCGCCGCAGCCAAACCAGCCTGCCCCGCAGACGAAGGCGCAGGCGCCGAAGACGAACCAGCCCCCGCCGCCGGCCGCCGACAAGCCGGAGAGCTCGAGCGGCGACGAGCAGACGACATCGGGTGGATCATGACCGGCAGCTCGTTCCCGGCCATCGGCACCACCGCGCACCTGCTGGTGTCCGAGCCCGCCGCGCTGGCCGACGGTGAGCGGCTGCTCCGCGACTTCCTGGCCGATCTGGACATCGCGTGCAGCCGGTTCAGGCCGGACTCTGCACTGTCCACATTGAACCGGCGACGGCGAATGTCCGGTGTGGACCCATTGCTGTACGCGGCGCTCGAGGTGGCGCTGCGGGCCGCCGAGGACACCGGCGGCCTCGTCGACCCGACCCTCGGTGCCGCCATGGTCGCGATCGGCTACGACCGCAGCTTTGCCAACCTGCCGGCGGTGTCCGGGGCAGGCATTCGCCCGGTACTGCCGCGCGAGGCGTGGCGGGAGATCACCATCAACACCGCGACCCGATCGGTGGAGTTGCCGCGCGGCGTGCGGCTCGACCTCGGAGCAACGGCCAAGGCATTCGCCGCGGACGTCGCCGCCGGTGAGATCGCCGGCCGGCTCGGCTGTGGCGCACTGGTCAACCTCGGTGGCGACCTGGCCGTCGCCGGTCCCGCGCCGGACGGTGGCTGGCGGGTTCGGGTCACCGCGGATCACGCGGTCAGCACCGGCGGCCAGGTGGTGGCGCTGCGCCGCGGCGGGCTGGCCACGTCGAGTACCACGGTGCGCACCTGGACGCGCGCCGAGCAGGTGTTGCACCACGTACTAGATCCGGCCACCGGCCTGCCGGCCAAGCGGATCTGGCGCTATGTCTCGGTTTTCGCCGCGGACTGCGTGCGTGCCAACGTCGCGGCCACGGCCGCGCTCGTCCTCGGCCGCCGGGCCCCCGACTGGCTCGCCGAGCGGGACCTGGCCGCCCGGCTGGTCGCCGCGGACGGCACGGTCACCGCGATCGCCGGCTGGCCAACCGAAGTTCCCGTGTCCACAGTGGAGGTAGCGTGACCCGCGCCGACGTGCTGCTCGCCGCGCAGACGCACCAGCTCTCCGCGCCGTTACTCAGCGAAAGCTCGTACTGGTACCTGACCAGGGCCAGCGGCTTCATCTCGCTGGCGCTGTTCTCGGTGGCGTTCACCCTCGGCCTACTCACCGCCGGCCGGGTCTGGTCACCGCGCTGGCCCCGGTTCGTCACGGAGAGCCTGCACCGCAGCGTGTCGCTGGTCGCGGTGTGCATGGTCGTGGTGCACGTGACCACCATCCTGTTCGACCGCTACGTCAAGATCAGTGTGGTGGACACCGTCGTCCCGTTCGTCTCGGCCTACCTGCCGTTGTGGGTCGGCCTCGGCGCGGTCGCCTTCGATGTGATCATCGCGTTGATCCTGACCAGCCTGCTGCGCACCAGGTTGAGTCGGTTCTGGTGGCGGACCGTGCACTGGCTGGCCTACCTGGGCTGGCCGGTGGCGCTCGCGCACACCGTCGGCATCGGCACCGACCGGCTGTGGGTGCTCGGCGTGATCGCCGTTTCCGTGTTCATGGTGCTGGCGGCCGGGGTGTACCGGGTGGCCGGTTGGCGTCGGGTCGCAGTCAGGAGACCGATATGACCACCCCACAGCTCGTCCGCTACGACGGTCGGCCGCGGTTACTCGGCGGGTGGCTGACCACCGGCCGGCCGATGTCACTGCACGAGCACGCCTCGGTCAACGGCGCGCTGCCACTCGGCGCGGTTCCCGGACTCGTCGACCTGGTCGAGGCGTCCGGGCTGCGCGGCCGAGGCGGTGCCTGGTTCCCCACCGGGCGCAAGCTTTCCAGCGTCGCCGCCAACGGCCGCGCGGCCGGCGGCGCCCACGTCGTGGTGAACGGTGCGGAGAGCGAACCCGCCGCGGGCAAGGACAAGCTGCTGCTCCGCGCGACGCCGCACCTGGTCCTGGACGGCGCCGAGTTGGCCGCACTCGCGGTGGGAGCCAAGAAGGTGACCGTTTGCGTGCACCGCGGCACCGGGCTCGCGCAGAGCCTCGCGGCGGCGATCGCCGAGCGGGCCGCGCACGGCTGGGGCGGCGCAACCGCCGGCCTGTCGGTCGATGTGGTCGAGCCGCCGCGCTGGTACGTGTCGAGCGAGTCCACCGCGCTGGCCAACTTCGTCGGCGGTGGCCCCGGCAAGCCGCGCGACGTGTCGGCGTACAAGGAGGGCGTCGGCGGCAAGCCGACGCTGGTCTCCAACACCGAGACATTCGCCCACCTCGGGCTGATCGCCCGGCACGGACCGGACTGGTTCCGCCAGGCGGGCACCGAGGACGCCCCTGGCACGGCGCTGTTCACGGTGAGCGGCGCGGTCCGCGGGCGTGGCGTGTACGAACTCCCGGTCGGGGTCACCGGCAACGAGATCCTCCGGGTGGCCGGCGGCACCACGGAGCCGCTGCAGGCCGTCCTGCTGGGCGGTTACGGCGGCTGCTGGGTGATCCCGAACGTGCTCGGTGTGCCGTTCACGCCGGAGGCCCTCAAACCGTGGGGCGCCGCTCCGGGAGCCGGCGTCGTGGTGGCCCTGCCGGCCGGCGCCTGCGGGTTGGTCGAGACGGTCCGGGTGGCTGCCTGGCTCGCCTCGCAGAACGCCAGGCAGTGCGGTCCGTGCTTCAACGGACTGCCGGCCATCGCCGACGACCTGGCCAGGGTTACCTGGGCCCGGGACCGCGTCGCGCTGGACCGGCTGCGGTTCCGGCTCGGCATGGTCAACAAGCGCGGCGCCTGCGCCCACCCGGACGGCGTGGTCATGCTGGTGGACTCCGCGCTTCGGGTGTTCGGCGGCTGCGTCGAGCGGCACCTTGCCGGGCACGGCTGCGCGGGTCTGTACCGGCCGCCGATGCTGCCGGTGCCGGCGCCGCCGAGCGTGAGCGAGGGTTGGCGATGAGCGGATCATCGAGCGAGCACCTGCGTGTCAACATGATTGAATGCGACGGCCACGGGATGTGCGCCGAACTGGTGCCTGAGCTGATTGGACTCGACGAGTGGGGCTACCCGGTGGTTTCCGCGGATCCGGTGCCACGCAACCTGACCAGGCTCGCCAAACGGGCCGTGACGTTGTGTCCCATGCTGGCCCTGAAGTTGGTGAGCAAGTCCGGCAGGTGACCACGGGCCGGTGACCGGCAACCTGGCCAGGCGGCTCGGGCTGTTCGACGCGACCGCGATCGGTCTTGGTTCGATGCTCGGCGCCGGGGTGTTCGCGGTGTTCGCCCCGGCCGCGGCCAGCGCGGGCGCCGGCCTGTTGGTGTCCTTGGCACTGGCCGGTTTCGTGGCCTACTGCAACGCGGCCGCCTCGGCGCAGCTCGCCGCCGCGCACCCGGCGTCCGGCGGCACCTATGTCTACGGCTGCCTCCGGCTCGGCCCATGGTGGGGATATACCGCCGGGTGGGGCTTCGTGATCGGGAAGACGGCGAGCTGCGCGGCCATGGCACTCACCTTCGCCGGCTACGTCTGGCCGGGCCATGAGCGGCCGCTCGCGGTGGCCGCGGTGCTGGCGCTCGTCGCGGTGAACTACCGAGGGGTCACCAGAACCGCTCTGCTGACCCGAATCCTGCTCGCCGTCGTGCTCCTCGCGCTCGGCGTGATCATTGCCCTGTCCATCGACGTGTCCACGACAGACTCCTCGGTGCCGCGGCTCGGCGGGGCCGCCTCCGGGGTGTTCGGTGTGCTCCAGGCGGCCGGACTGCTGTTCTTCGCGTTCGCCGGCTACGCCCGGATAGCGACCATGGGCGAGGAGGTGCGCGACCCGGAACGGACCATCCCGAGGGCGATCATCGGCGCGCTCTTCGCCGCTCTGGTGATCTATCTGCTGATCGGGATGACGCTCCTGCTGGTGCTCGGCCCGGACCGGCTGGCCGACTCGCACGCACCGCTGGCCGACGTGCTCACCGCGGCCGGGCACGCGAACTTCACCGTGGTCGCCACGGTCGGCGCGGCCGCGGCCAGTCTGGGCGCGCTGCTGGCGCTGATCGCCGGGATCGGCCGGACCACACTGGCCATGGCCCGCAACCGGGACCTGCCGGGCTGGCTCGCCGCCGTACACCCGAAGTTCCGCGTACCGCACCACGCCGAGCTGGCCCTGGCCGCCGTGGTGTGCCTGCTGGTGCTGCTGGTCGACCTGCGCGGCGTGATCGGCTTCTCGTCCTTCGGGGTGCTGGTCTACTACGCCATCGCCAACGCCAGCGCGGTCACCCAACCCGCCGAGGCGCGCCGCTGGCCGCGCTGGCTCAACGTGACCGGCCTGGCCGGCTGCCTGCTGCTGGCCGTCACGTTGCCGCTGCCGGCCGTGCTCGCCGGGGCCGGCGTGCTGGCCATCGGCCTGCTCGGCCGGCTGCTGCTTCGCCGAGGGTGAGCGCCGACGTTATTGCGTGGTGACGTTGTTGAACGGCAGCAACGGTTCCACCCAGGGAAACACCACGAACATCAACAACGCCAGGACGGCGAAAATGAGCGCCACCGCGGTGCCGATCCGGACCGCGAGCGGGCCGGGCAGGTGCCTCCACACCCAGGAGTACATCAGCTCTCCTTCATCTCGGCCGGCGGGGTGTTCGGCGGCAGCTGGTCCTTCGGGATCTGGTGGTCGAGCACGGCGTGCACGATCAGCCGCTGCCGGTCGGAGAACTTGGGGTGGCAGGTGGTCAGCGTCATCAGCGCGGCCTGCTGCCCGGCGCTGAGCTTCACCTCGGGATGGTGCGGCACCGGCGCGACCACCGAGCCCTGGTTGGGCGTGACGATCTCCTGGCCGATCAGGTCGGCATACGGTGCGCCGAGCGGGTTCACGTTGGCGCACTTCGGGTTCTTGGCCTTCACCTCGGCCCAGTTCGCCTTCTGGCTCTTCTCCGGGAGCATCCGGTAGACGAACCAGCTGTGCTGGGTCTCCACGATGATCGCGTCACAGGCGTTGACCAGGTCGATGTCGTTGAACGGCGCGCCTTTGCCCACCCGGTGCCCGGCGACCGAGAAGTTGCCGGGCGCGCCCGGGTAGGCGGTGTCCGGATAGTGCCCCGGCCCCACCTCGAGCGACTTCTCGCCGACCCCCTCGACCACGGTGAAGTGGTAGTCGGCACCAAACGAGGGGATGTACATCTTGGCGAAGCCGTCACCCTCCTTCAGCCCCTCGAAGTGATCCACCCGCTGCGGGTCTGAGGTGTCGTCCTGATGCCACTCGTTGTCCAGGGACGCGGTGGCGTCCCGCTGCTTGCCGGCGGAGATCAGGTCGGTGACGTAGACCTCGTAGACCACGAACAGCAGCACCACCACGCCGAGCGTGATGAGCACCTCACCCATGGTCCGAATGACCGTCCGAACCGGATCCTTCTGCGGCACCCCGCCCCGGCGCCGTCCAGGACGTGGCTCCGGGATGTCTGGGCCGGTCAGGGCACCCGAAATGCGCCCAGTACCCCGGCGGGCGTCCTCCACACTGCCCACTCATCCTCTCGGTTGACGTCTGACCCTTATGCTGTAGTGGTTCGTCGACCTGCCCGGTTACGTTAACGTGTCGGGTAAGGCTCCAATTCAGGTGAGGACTCTCGATGCCCAAGTCCAAGGTCCGGAAAAAGGTCGCGTACACCGCGCCGACGGATCGACGCACTCCGGTCAAGCTCAAGTCGGCTGGGCCGTCCCACCCGATCTACGTCGGCGTGATGCTCGGCGTCATGTTGCTCGGCCTGGCCTGGCTGGTGGTCAACTACATCGCCGGGCCACGGATCCCGATCATGCGTGACCTGGACAACTGGAACTTCGCCATCGGCTTCGCGCTGCTCATCGGCGGGCTGCTGATGACCATGCGCTGGCGCTGATCGCTGCGCTCGCCCTTGTTCGGCATTCCACCGGACTCCTCCATACAGCTCAGTGTGACCGAACCACACGGCTGTAACTCATCCCCAGTGTGGACAACTGCTGTGGACAACCCCGATCAGGCTGATCAGCGAGCGGCTCTCACCTGGGCGCCACCGGCGTCGGCGGTCGGGCTCACCTGGCTGTTGGCCGTCGCCGCCGTCGTCTGGGTGGTGCTGACCGACGACGTGCCCGGCCGGGTGCTGCTCAGTGTGGTCGCACTCGTCCTCGTGGCGGCCGCGTTGTTCGGCTCGCTCGCCCGGCCGCGCCTGGCGGCCGACCGCACCGGGGTCACCGTGCGAGGGCTGACCCGGCGCCGGACGTGGGGCTGGGGCGAGGTGAACGTGCGGCTGGCCCACACCCGCCGGCTCGGTCGCGAGGTGGCCACGGTCGAAGTGGACGCGGACCCGGACCTGGTCGTGCTCGGCTGGCTGGACCTCGGGGCCGACCCGGTGGACGTGGTGGCCGCCATCCGGGAACTGCGTACCTAGGGATCAGGGCGGCGATCAGGCGCGGGTCAGGGCCCGACCTGCACGCAGCCGAACCGCGCGTCGCAGACGAGTTGGCCGAACTGGGCGTCGCGAACCAGCGCCAGCCCGACCAGCGCCAGGACCAGCGCGGCCAGCGTGCCGCTCTGCCAGGCCAACCGGGACTTCGCCGGCGCGTAGACCATGGCCGCGGTGGCGATCGCGCCGACCACCAGCCCGCCGAGGTGACCGAGCAGGGAGATGCCCGGCAGCGACACGCTCATGAAGATGTTCACCGCGATGATGCCGAGCGCCGGACCGGGGTTGAGCCGGAGCCGGAAGACCACGACGGCGGTGCCTCCCATCAACCCGAACACCGCACCGGACGCCCCGGCCACCGCCGAGTTGAGGTCGCCGAACAGGAAGACCGAGACGCCGCCGCCGAACAGGGAGATCGCGTAGAGCAGGGAGTACCGCAGCCGGCCGAGGATCAGTTCGAGGTCCCGGCCGAGGATGTACAGCGCGACCATGTTCAGCGCGATGTGCACCGGGCCGAAATGTAGAAAGCCCGAGGTGAACAGGCGCCACCACTCACCGGACGCGACGATGGGCGGGCCAAGGTACCAGTTCAGGAACAGCTCGCTGGAGTCGTTGTGTCCGATGCTGCGGGCCTGGTACGCGGTGATCCCGAAGACGGCGAGGTTCACCAGGATCAGGATCGGGGTGACCACCAGCCGCCGCTGCCCGGTGCTCCCGCCGGCGATGGTGGTCGGCCGCCGGACCGTGCGCCGGGCCTCGTTGACACAGTCGACGCACTGGTAGCCGACCGAGGCCTCGCGCAGGCACTCGGGACAGGCCGGCCGGTCGCAGCGGGTGCAGCGCAGGCCGGTCGGCCGGTCCGGATGGCGCACACAACCCGGCATGGCCGCCTGCGTCCCCCAGGATCCGGGCGGTTCGGCGGGCGGGTTGCTCACCGGCGCTCAGCTCGCTGCGCGCTCGATGGAGACCCGTTCGATGACGACGTCCTTGGCCGGCCGGTCGCCGCCCTTGGTCTCGGCCCTGGCGATCTGGTCGACCACGTTTCGGGAGTCCTGGTCGGCCACCTCGCCGAAGATGGTGTGCTTGAAGTTCAGCCAGGTCGTCGGCGCCACCGTGATGAAGAACTGAGAGCCGTTCATGTTCGGCCGGCCGGGGTTGGCCATGGCCAGCAGGTAGGGCCGGTTGAACTGGAGTTCCGGATGGAACTCGTCGGCGAAGTTGTAGCCGGGACCGCCGCGGCCGGTTCCGGTCGGATCCCCACCCTGGATCATGAAACCGTCGATGATCCGGTGGAACACGGAGCCGTCGTAGTACGGGCCGGCTGGCTCGCCCTTGGCGTTCGCCGGCGAGTAGTCCTTCGTGCCTTCGGCGAGTTCCACGAAGTTGGCCACGGTCTTGGGGGCATGATCTGGGAGGAGGTTGAGCCGGATGTCGCCCTGCGAGGTGTGCAGGATGGCCGATACCTTCATGCCAACGAGCGATTGAGTGCTGTCTGCCACCTGGTCATCGTGCCATCTTCAGCGAGATCGGGTGGAAAGGGGCACGATGAGAAGGTCCCTATCAGTGTCTGGAGCGAATTCCGATGGACGAGGTGAAGGCGATGACTCGGGCGGGAGAAACGGTCGGCAAGGCCGTTGCGGCCAGCCTGGATGCGATGCGGCGGGCCGGGCAGGCCAGCGCAGAGGCCACCGCCAAGGCGGCGCAGGCCGCCGAACAGAAGCTGACCGAGCACGGGGTTGCCCCTCAGCAACTGTCGACGGCCATCGCGGAGAGCGCTCAGGTCGCCAAGGAAGAGGTGGCCAAGACCACCCATCGCACTCGCCGGCGGCTCGCTCGTACCGCCAAGAAGACTCGCAAGGAGCTGGCGAAGGCGGCCAAGAAGGCGCGGCACGATGCGAAGAGGTCACGGCCGGCCAAGCGCGCGCACGCTGAGCTGAAGCGCGCGAAGAAGGAGGCCAAGGCGGCCCGCACAAACCTGGCCGCCCAGACCGAGGCCTTCAAGTCGCGCACCCGCGAGGGCGCCAAGACGCTGGCCGCCACCCAGGCCCAGTACAAGGCGGCAGCGAAGGCCGCCAAGGAGGCCGCGGCCAAGGAGTTGGCCCCGCACCGGCGGCGCCGCTGGCCGTGGCTCATCGCGGTGGTCGGCCTCGGCGCCGGGGTCGCGTATCTGCGCAGGTCCACAGCGTCGGCACCGAAGCCCGCGCCGCCACGCCCGGCCGAAAGCCCGTCCGCGCCGGCCGAGTCGCCGACCCCGGCCCCGAAGCCGGCGGCACCCAGGTCACCCGCGGCGAAACCGGCCTCGCCGAAGTCGGCAACGGAGACGAAGGCAGCGACCAAGGCCGACACCAAGGCCGACACCAAGGCAGAGGCAAAGGCAGACGCAAAGGCGGAGGCGGACGACAAGGGCCAGCACAACGGCCAGGCCAAGCCCAAGCCCGCCAGCAAGCCCAACTGATCGGCGCGGCCGCGCCCCCTTCGGGTAGTCACATCGCGTTTGTACGACCGGTGAGCGGGCCCGGCGTGCTCCCGCCGCCTAGAGTCCCAGTGTCGCGATGACCTTCTCGGCCACCCGCTTGGCCTTGATGGTCTGCCCCTGGTTGGTGGTGATCACGACGGCCGTACCCTCCTTGCGGACGGCGAAGACGGCTCCGGTGTTGGCCGCCTGCGAGCCGCCCGTCCAACCGCCCGCCAGCGTCGCCGGATCGGCCGTCGCGACCGGCGCGGCCTGGTCGACCAGCGCCTTCGCGTGCGCCGCGTCGCCCACGTAGACCTGCGAAGTAAGTTGAATGCGGCCGTCCGCCCGGTAGAAGAAGCAGGCAGGATGCGGTGTGTCGGTTGACACTTTCACCTTGGTCACCCGCTGCCCGTTGGCGTCCGCGACGAAGGCGCTGTCAAGATACGGACACTTCCCGTCGGCCACGGGCACCGGGCTCGGCGGCGGCGCCACACTGGCCGGCGCGGTGCTGACCGGCGGCGCGTCCGTCGTCCCCACCACCCGAGGGTCGTCCTGCGCCGCTGGTTTGGCGCCGCACGCGGCAACCCCCGCCAACCCCAGCAAGAGGATCCCGGCACGTCTCATAGCGCCGCAGTCAACCAGACCCGCGATACCACCGCCGTGTGCTGGTCGACTCCTCACTCTGCCGAGGCAGCCGACCGCCGGCGGTCGCGCCCCGGCAACTCGGCCCCGAGCAAGTGATCGGGATCCTGCCGGCGGCGAGCAATAGTCAAGACCTGTGGATGAAGGTCTTTAGGCAGCTGTGGGTGCGCGTGTTCGTTGGGGTTGTCGAAGAAGGCGGCATCAGAGTTTTGTCTCAGTCGATCTGATCCGGCGCTGAAGGCGGTTGCGGTACCTAGTGCAAGCTGCAATACTGCGTCTTGCCATGGGGAGGCGGGATGCAGAAGGTCGATCGGGACGCCACCGCGCTCTGCGTGCTGGGGCTGCTGAAGACGGGCCCCCGGCATACCTACGAAATGCATTTGATGATCGAGCGGACCCACAAGTCCTTTGTCACCGGTCTGCCGCGCAGCGTCTACCATGCGGCGGAGCGTCTCCTGGCCGCCGGGCATATTCGGGTCGCGGGGACGACGCGGGACGGGGTGCGGCCCGAGCGGACGGTCTATCAGTTGACCGAGGCCGGGGAGCGGCGGCTGCGTGACTGGGTGCGGCTGCTGCTGGCCGAGCCGGACGCGAACTCCACCCTGTTCGTGCCGGCCCTCACCTTCGCCGGCGTGTTGACCCCCGGCGAGGTGGCCGCCGCGTTGCGCGAGCGTCGTGCGGAACTCGCCCGCCGGGAGAAAGCCGCGACAGCCGTGCCCCCGCAACTGCCGCGCATCCTCGTTCTCGAGGCCGAGTACGAGGCCGTTCGCCTGCGCGCTGAGAGCGAATGGGTCGGTCAGGTCATCGACGATCTCGCCGCCGGCATTCTCGACTGGTCGACCGACCCGGCTGACCTGGCCGACATCGAAGCGCTCATCAAGGAGGACTGACCAGCGAAACGGTTCGGGGAGCCGCGCCAACAGCTCCCCGCACGGCGATGGGCTGATCATCGCGTTGCCCAACACCCGAGGAGGTGCATGATGAAGCTGCTGTTCGAGGCGTCCGCGCCGGTGCATGGCCCGCTCGCGGAGGTGCGGCGGCTCATCGACAGCGACTGGGTGCCGGACACGGTGCTCGGGCAGGCCGGCCGGGCCTACGTCGAGGTCGACCACCGGGACGGCGTGGTCGGGTTCCAAGGGCACTGGTGGTATCGCGGCGAGGTCAGCGCGTCCGCGCCCGGCGGCCGCACCGTGATCACCTACCGGGTGTTCAACATCGCGCGCCGGGCAGCGTGGGCAGTACCGCTGGCCAACCGGCTGTTCATCGGATACCACCGCACGGTCCGCGACACCGCCGCCGCCCTCGCCCGAGCCATCGACTCGCACCTGAACGGAGCGGCGTCATGATCCCCGTTACCGCAGCACCGGGAACGTCGAGCGCACGGTGTCGACGCAGCTGATCGCTGCGGGCGAGCCGGTTCCGGCGTTCAGCCGCCGGCCCGCGGCCTTCCTGCCGGAGTGGAGGCTCATCGACCGGGCGAGGAGCAAAGCATTGCTCCCGGCGGCCGGCGGGAGCGTCTGCCTTACCGAGGCGTTCTCGGTGCAAGAGATGCCGGATCGGCGGCCGCCATGGCGAATGGTCAGGTACCGCGGAACGGGGTCTAGCAGGTGGGGTTGCCGGTGGGGCCGGCGCGGAGGATGTCGGACAGGTAGGCGGGGAGGACGGGTTGGTCCGGTTGGAGCATGTGCCGGATCCAGGCGCTGCGTTCGTGTTCCAGCGTTGCCAGCTCCCACACGCAGCCGATCCAGGGCTTGCCGAGGTCGACGAAGTGGGTGGGATCGTTGTCCGGGCAGCCGATCTCGGGTACACCCGCGGCGCGCGCGCGGAATTCCAGGACGTTGTCCCATACCCAGTTGTAGGTGTTGAGAAAGGCGCCGTCCCGACCTCGGTGCAGCACCGTGAAACTGGCGGTGGCGATGCCGTCGGGCTTGGGGAGGAGTTCGGGCAGCAACTGCTGGACGGCATGCTGGACGGCGGGTTCGATCTCGGTGTCGGCGGCGTTGATGTGGTAGCGCTTGACGTGTCGCCCGGAGAGCGCGATGGGCGGCAGGGATCGAAGAAACCGTTCGGAAAAGGTCATGGCGGCACGCTAGGTGGACTCTCCTGACAAGGAGTGTCAGGAGAGTTTGCGTAGTGTTCGTGCTGTGCGCGCCGCTCGGTTGCTGTCCCTGCTGCTGCTTCTGCAGACGCGCGGGCGAATGACGGCCGACCAGCTTGCCGAGGAGTTGGAGGTGTCGGCTCGCACCATCTACCGGGATGTGGAGAGCCTGCACGCCGCGGGGGTGCCGCTGTACGGGGACCGGGGTCATGCGGGTGGGTACCAGCTGCTCGACGGGTACCGCACCCGGCTCACCGGGTTGACGGCGAAGGAAGCCGAGACGCTGTTCCTCACCGGCATGCCCGGCCCGGCCGATGAGCTCGGTTGCGGCACCGTGGTGGCCGCGATCCAGCTCAAACTGCATGCCGCCCTCACGCCCGAGCTCCGTGCGCGTGCGGTGAGCATGCAGCGGCGATTCCATCTGGACACGCCCGGGTGGTATCGGGACGACGACCGGTCACCGCACCTGAGCGCGGCGGCCGACGCGGTGTGGAACCAGCGGCGGATCCAGGTCCGCTACCGCCGGGAACCGGACGACGTCGTCGTGACACTGGAGCCTTACGGGGTCGTGCTCAAAAGTGGCACCTGGTACATCGTGGCCAACGACGGGCAGCAGGTGTCGAGTCACCGAGTGAACCAGATCGTCGAGCTGTGCACGCTACCCGAGCGGTTCGAACGGCCAGGTGATTTCGACCTCGCCACCTACTGGCGGTCCTACCGCGACCGCTCCCGGCCCTGCGACGAGGCGGTCGTTCGGTTGTCGCCGAGAGGACTGCGCCGGCTGCTCGGTCCGCTCAGCGCCGCAGCCGCCGAAACCGTGCGCGGCACCGCCGGCGCGCCGGACGAGCGCGGCTGGGTGACCGCGACCGTTCCGATCGAGTCGGTGATCCGCGCGCACCACGAGTTGCTCGCCCTCGGCGCCGATGTCGAGGTGCTGTCCCCGGCCCGACTGCGGGACCGGCTCGCCGCAACAGTCCGTTCGATGGCCGCGCTCTACGACCAGTGTCCCGCCAATCGACCCTCGTGATCGGGTTCGGCGGCGGGCGTCGACAGAGGTCAAAGGGGTACTCACAGGCACCATGACGAACAGTGATCAATCACAAGAACGTCACGCTAGCGGAACTGCGCGGTCAGATTCCGTGGAGACGAGGGGAATCGAACCCCTAACCCCTGCCTTGCAAAGGCAGTGCTCTGCCAATTGAGCTACGTCCCCTGGGGTGCGGGCAGGCCCGCACCTGGGTCAGGGCTTCTTGGTGTTGGTCTCGCCGGCCGGAGCGGTGGCCTCGCGCCACAGGTCAGCCTCGGCCTTTGCGGCGCTCTTGCGGCGAAGGACGAAGAGCACTCCGCCGGCGGCGACCACGAGTGCGAGCAGCTTCTTCACGTTCAATGCCTCCCTTGGCATCGGTAAACATGCGGGTACCCCGAGCCCGGTCACGGGCTTGCCTGGTAGATGACCCAGTCTGCCATACCTCCACACGCCCCCGACCAGGCACACATCACCAGCGAAGCGCCATCCGCCGCGGTCTGCGAGACCCGCACCGAGTCGGATTGGACGTGGGCCGGTCACTCAGTTGGTCAGCCGGCAGACCGTCAACCTCGTCCGCTCGGACGATGACCGGGTCTCATCTGGTGGGCCTAGGAGGACTTGAACCTCCGACCTCTTCGTTATCAGGGAATCTCGCTGTCTTAGAGACCTCACTCCCCCACAGGTCAGAGGGCACCCTCGCGTCCGCCAACGTCCGGCGGTGTACGCACCTGTCGCACCCGATCGTCACTCAGTACGTCACTCACGCGCTGCACGATCGCCTGGCCACCGTCTCAGGGGCGCATGGGCTGCTCTATCCATCGGGCCCGGACGCGATGGGGTCTTCCGCATCGCAAGCTGTTCGCGCCCCAGGCTGCGGTCGTAATTCTTGGCGACGCTATGCAATAGCTCTCGCAACTCCACGCTGTTCCCTCTTTACGTCGCACCGCTTCTAGCTACCGATCGAACCGGTTCGAACCACCTCCTGGATGCGGCCCGCCGCTTGGTCAGGATCCTCGTGCTCCCAGACACGGATCACCGTCCATCCCGCGTCCTCCAGCCGCTGGTTGGTATCAGCGTCCCGTCGGTGGGTGGCGTCGATCTTCGAAGCCCAGAACGCGTTGTTTGTGGTCGCCGGCCGGTGGTGGTCGGGGCAACCATGCCAGAAACAGCCATCGAGAAACACGGCGACTCTCAGCCTAGGGAATACGAGGTCGGCCGTGCGTCGGACGGCTGGTAAGGGCCGTGCGTTCACGCGAAAGCGCATGCCTCGTGCGTGGACGGCCGATCTGAGCGCGAGTTCGGGGCGGGTATCGCGTCCCTTGTTGCCGCGCATCACGGCGCGAACCGCCTCCGAGGTCGCCCATGAGGACTTCGGCAGGGAGTGGGCGGGCTTGATCGCGGTTATGTCTGAACCCGTGGTGTCGAGGATCTCCCGCCAGGCGCTGGCAAGGTTCTCCCGTCGTGTCGCACCATGGACTTGGCAGATGTAGCGCTCAGTGGTCTTGCCAGCGTCGGACCACCGCAGGTAGGCGTAGATGCGCCGGCTCTTTGGTAGGACACGAAGGCAGATTGAAGCGGTCGCGACACGGCCGTCGGATAGGAAGATCTGTCGTCTTTCGGCGCCTCCCGCCGCCTTGTCCTGTTCGGCGGCGCTGGCGGCGCGGCTCATACCCGGTCGGGGTCTCCATGCCCGGTCCGCGGGTTTGACATCGCTCCAACGGCTGGCCACGACGATCAGGCTGACACGCGGTCATCCGACTTCGCGAACGTGGTAAGAGCCGTAGCCACCGAGTCCGCGACAGCCCTTCCTAGCTGGACAGGGACGGCGTTGCCAAGCTGACGCATCTGCTCACCTCGTGGTCCCATGAGGCGCCAATGATCCGGGAAGGTCATCACACGAGCCGCCTCACGGACAGTCATGTACCGAATCGACGCATCGTCGCGGCGCAACACGGTCTCCCCGCCCGGAACACCATGTACACCCGCTTTGATGGTCTTCGCAGGCCGATCAAGGTCGTTTGGGGTGTGACCTGGGTACTCCCGCGCCCCCGGCCAGCCGTAATGGTGCAGCCAGTCGGGGTGCTCGACCTTGTCGCCGAGCGGTTCCGGGAGATCGAGTATCGCGTCACGGAGGGTGCGCCATGGCAACTTACCGTCATCGAATGGGATCGCCGTGGGTACGAGGTCCTGCCGCGGTAGGCGTCGAACTCTGTCCCAGTAGTCGCCGGTGACTTGGGCGCGCCACAAAGCGGTCTCCGAATGCGTGGGTTCGGGAAACTCCCAATCCGAGAGGTCCAGATCCTTTCGGAAGGCGACCACGACCACGCGCCAGCGGATCTGGGGCACGCCGTAGTCCGCGGCGTTGACCAGCACGCGCTTGACGTCATAGCGCTCAGTCGGGTCGGCCCTGTTCGACGCGATCGCCTTCGTCAGGCGCTTGTCATGATCCCACCATTCCTCGCCCTCGACACGACGCTCGAACGGCGCCTCCAACTCACGGAGGATGTAGTCGTAGTAGGGCGCGAACGACGGCCGCAGCAATCCCTTGACGTTCTCCGCGACCACCGCGCGCGGCCGCGTCTCCCGCACCGTCCGGAACAGTTCAGGCCAGAGGTTGCGCGCGTCGTCGTAGCCCTTGTGGGCGCCGCCCAGGCTCCACGGCTGGCAGGGAACGCCCCCGGCTACCACATCAACACGGCCCGCGAGCCTGGTGAAGTCGACAGCGCGGACATCGCCCTCGATCAAGGGCCACTTCGATCGCAGCGTCCTCGGCTCGTCACCATACGCATAGTCCTTGGCGACGTTAGCGCGCAGCGTCGAGCAGGCGCGACCGTCCAGTTCCACGGCAAGAAGGTGCCGGAACCCAGCCGTGTGCATCGCGTACGCGAGCCCACCTCCGCCGGTGAACAACTCGACACTGGTCCCGACCTCAGCGCTGTCCTTAGTCTGGCCGGGTGATCGCTTCGTCACCCGGAAACCATACCGCGGAGTCACGTCACCATCGCGGGGACACGCTGGGTCCCGGAGTCATTTATGTCATGTGAAATCGCAGTCACGCGCGGTGTGCCGTCCGCCGCGCGCTCATCCAACAGGGGAGTGATGCCATGGCAGATCGTTGTAGGTCGTGACCTGCTGCCGAATCGCCTCGGCGGCCTGCGCGATGAGTTCATCCCGGTCCCACCTTGACGCGCCGTAGGTGCGTGAGCGCCCCTCGTGCACAGTGTCCCATTTGCTCCGGCCACTCTGTCGGGTGGTCGCGCCCTGCTCGTGGCTGCCGAACCCGTTGAGGATCGCGTTCCACACGGGCTTGTACCCGACGCGCAGGCCGTTCTCACCCAGGTCGATGTGGACGTCCGGCATCTCCAACAGCCGAACCGAGAACTCGTCCGGTGGCAGGTCACCCTCGATGATCGACCGGCGATGTTGCTGGACACGCAAGTACAGAGGACGGGCACTCGGGTTCGTCCGGCCAGTCGCGCTATTGGTCGACCTCGACTGCCCGACGTAAAGCGGGATCGTCAGCCCGCTCACCGGCCTGTAGAGCTCAACGGAGACGCCCTCGTAGTAGATGGCGTAGAGTCCCGGCCCCCCGAACGAGGGCATGTCGGCGCCCAGGCCCCGTGAAGGCTGCTCCTCGAACTGCCTGCAGATGATTCGCGTCAACTGCTCGGTGGACAACGGGTCGAAGAAGGCGGGCCTCCCGTCGACGAAGGCGGGCCCGCCGGAACCCTCGACAGACATACGCCGAGGCTAAATCAACCGCGCCAACCCCCCTCCGGCGGCCCGGCACCACCCGGTTGCGGCTCGTCACCAGCGGTCTCAAACGCGCATGCCGTGGAGCCACCCGCACCGCTCGCCCCCGGATGGGGCCCACACGTCGGTCCATCTGGAGGCGACGGACACTTCCGCCGGCAGATACGACGGATCTGAGCACACTCCCCCGGGGGCCCTACTCACACCGGAGAACCTCTGCCAGGCCGTCGACGGCCGTTCTAGCGCCTCGCCCAATCGCCGCGCCCGCTCGCCGAGCGACGTCAGAGCAGCCGCGACCCGCCAAGGCTACGGCTGGTTGTGTCCGCTACTGCCGCTACCGCCGCTACCTCGCAGGTCAGACCGGTAGCGGATGCCTTCGCCGATCCGCTACCGCCGCTACCGCTACCACGGCAGTACTGCCGTTACACCCGCGCGGCTGCAGCGACTCTGACCCATGCTTCCGCGCGTGCGGCATCAAGCCCGACGAACGCTGCGAATTGCACCGCGAGGGGCCGCGCCGCCACCGGCGAGTTGTGCGCGGCCTTGAGCGCGAGCACCGCAACGTCGTAGGTGATCTCACCCGACACGCCGCGCGGATCGATCAGGAAGAGGCGCCCGTCGGCACGCTCGATGATGTTGCCGGCGTGGAGATCACCGTGGCACAAGTTCCAGCCAGCCGGCCCAGCGGCTAGGTCGTCAAGGATGTCTAGCGCCTGGCTCCGCTCCCCTGCCGAGACGCTGAACTGTCCTGAGGCCACGTCCGTCAAATGGTCGTCAAGCAGCCGTTCTCGCAACCACTGGTCGATCCCTCGCATATTCAACACCGGGGTGGGCTGCTCGTACAGCTTATGGAGAAATTTGCGAACACGGCACAACAGATCGAACGATAATGTAGCCCGGTCAAGCGCGATTCCCGGCTCTATCTGCTCCATGGCTATCCATGTGCCGGTGTTGGTCACAACCACTTCATGAATGGCGGGCCCGGCTCCAACCTTCGCCAGCGCACGGGAGACTTCGGCTTGGACCTTGCCGGCCGGATCGGGACTCGCTCTCAGCACCAATGGACCATTGGGCGTGCTTGCAACCACGACGAACCCATACCTAGCGGGCAGCGTCCGTTCTGCACGGGCGTTGAAGCGCTTGCAAAGCTCCACAAGCTCATTCGGGACGGCTGACGCCCATTCGGCCCCCACAGCGGGCCAACGACGTGTCACCGCAGTCACGACGTTGGTCGCTGGCCGTAGCTGCGACGCTGCGGACAACGAAAACCGCCGGATAGGTTCCGTCACCCGGCATCCAATGCAACGACCAACTCCCGCATAGTGGCGATAACTACCTCGGCCCCAGCCCTAACCAAGTCCGCACGTCGGTCCGGCGTCTCGGCGTAGCCCACGGGTCGGACACCTGTCAGGCGAGACACCGCGACGTCTGTAACGGAATCCCCAACGAACACGCACGCACTTGCCGGCACCCCGAGGCGCCCCAAAGCACGCTGGACACTATCCGGATGGGGTTTCATCAGTTCCGGCGCCCCGTGCGCACGTCCAGCGACGAACGCCACCTGTGAGGCAAGGCTATAGCGAGCTAGGTAATCGCCAATCGCGGGTTCCGAATTGTTGCTCACAATCGCTACCAGGCGGCCCGTGCGCCGTGCCGCGACGATCGCATCATGTGCGTGTGCGGTAGGCGATGCAGTCGCTACAGCGTTCCTCTCAGCCGCGCACAGCACGCCATCCACATCTAGCGCCGCGCTTGGATAGGTCGCGGCGACCCATCGAAGGATCTCAAGTGGATCGGTAGCCGCACCGATTGCGTCAGTATCCAAGATGCCGATGGTTCCTAGAAATAGGCGCAAGTCGTCTGCCACCTGCGGCGCAGGATAGCCCGCGAACACACTGCATATCGGTCCGTCGAAGTCTAGGAGAATCGCGTCGACATCAATAATCATGTCCGCGACTGTCGTCATGCTGGGTACTCACGAGTGATAGTGCGCCAGAGCGATTCGAACCAGATCCGAGCCTGGTCAACGTACAGTGCCGCTGTCGAGTCGCCTTGTTCGTCGTTCACCGAGAAGTGGAACAGGGCCGCATCCTTGCCCATTGGATCGAAGATAGAGACGGGGTGGCCGTCGATCTTCACCTTGTGTTCGAGCACCGGATAGAAGCCGAAGAATGCCTCTTCGTTGTTGATGATATAGAGCTTGAAAAGAGGCGAGGCACTGTGAACGCGGATCTCGGCGGTGGCAGACTGTACTAGTCTGAGGTCGGCCAATTCCTCGACACCGGCCACTATGCCCTCAACTGCCCGTCGGGTGATCCGGTCAGACCGACGCCTGACAGCCTCATCGTCGGCGGCCGTGTCGGCGCGGCACGGCAAGGCGAGTGGAACCGCCGTGTCGGACAGCATGACCCGCACACTGATCGACTCCGGCGTGAGCCGGCCAGCTCGGACTTTGTCGAGCACCTCCGACAACGTGTTGCTGAGGGTCTCGCCGGAGAAGCCGGCGAAGTCGATCGACACATGGGGGCGCTTGAAGGCCGCTTCAATGTGCGGTCGGAGCCCTACCGGCAGCTCTGTCTGTGCCCGCACGAAGACACCGCTCCCCTGCCGGCTAACGATGAGGCGCTCGACCGTCAGCACCCTGAGTGCGGCCTTGACCGTCTCGCGTGCCACGCCGTACCGCCTGGCTAGATCAGGCTGTGACGGCAGCCGCGCACCAGGCGTGAGCCGGCCTGTCTTGATGGCTGCCCGCAGCACGCTCGCTATCTGCTGCGAGGGCGTACGCGAGTCGTCCGGGTCCAGGTCCTCTAGGTCATCCAGCAGCGCGTTCACGTCTGTGAGTCTACGGGCTGACTAGCCAAGCTAGGTAAATCTTGGACTTGGGGTTGACATGACTAGCCAGGCTGGTCAAGATGGTCGTCATGACAAACCTGACTAGCCAAGCCGGTCAGCCCGGCCCGTCCACCTGGGGGACACGATGAAGCACGGGCGAGTGTCGCGCCAGGTGAGGCGCCGGGTCGCGGCGATGCCGGACCGATTCCGCTGTTATCCGGACGGCCTGAACGAGTCGGCCATCAACTGGTTGATCCGCGAGGTGTACGAGGAGATCGCTAAGGCCCCGCGGCCGACATCGCGCCTGGCTGATGCGACGGCCGCGGAAAGGGCCCAGCGGCGCGCGGTTCGCCAAACCCTTGCCTGCGTTGTTCGTGCGCTGCCGACCAGCGCCGAGGTAGCGGCCACCGGTAGCGGCGGTAGCGGATCGGGAAATGCGTCCGCTACCGGTCTGACCTGCGAGGTAGCGGAGGTAGCGGCAGTAGCGCACCGGATCGGAGGTGCCGCGTGAGCGCCGTGCCACTGGTTCCGGTCGTCGTGCCCGAGCGGCATCTGTACCGCATCCCTGAGGCAATGCAACTGCTCTCGATGAGCCGCTCAGTCATCTACGAGCAGATCCGATCTGGCCGCTTGCGCTCGGTCTCGCAGGGCCGGGCACGTCTGATTCCCGCCAGCGCCATCACCGCCTATGTCGCTCTGCTCATGCGCGAGGCCGATGGATCGGAGGTGGCGTGATGAGTCGCCCAATCGGCCGGCGACGCGTGGAGAACACCGTGTCGCTGTGGGACCTGCTCGACCTCGGCAGCCCGGACGAAACGGGCTGGATGGCGCAGGGGCTGTGCGCGCAGACCGACCCGGATGCGTTCTTCCCAGGCAAGGGCGATTCGCTCACGCCGGCCCGCACGGTGTGCGTGGCGTGTCCGGTCCGCGCCGAGTGTGCTGCCTACGCCGTGGCGCATGACGAACGGTTCGGCATCTGGGGTGGTCTGTCGGAGCGGGAGCGCCGGGTGATCCGGCGCCGCCGCCGGGCCGGCGAGCTGGACGGGGAGGCGGCGGCGTGATGAGCACCGTGCTGGATGAGCTGATCGAGCTAGCGTGGACCCGGCCCGGCCCGATGGCCCCGGCCGCCGCAGTGGCCGCTTGGTATGAGCGCAAGGCCGTCATGTTGGACCATGCCGCCGCTGCCGGCGCCCTGGACCGGATGCAGGCCCGGCGGTGGTCGCGGGACGCCCGCCGGCACGCCGCCCCGCTGGCCGATGCGTCGACTCGGGCCTGCCACGACGCGTCGTGTGCGGCCGGGGCCGCCGGTTCCGGGCGGTGGGCCGCATGAGCCGCCGGCAATATCCGTGGGTGCTGGCCGATGTGCCGTGGTCGCCGTGTCAGGAGTTCACCCGGGGCCGGCACTACGGCCTGCCGCTGCTGTCGTGGGGGATCGCCCCCAGGGACAAGCTGGCCACGCGCCGTCAGCTTCGGGCGATGGGGTTGCGGCCGGGCGGGCAGGAACCGGTGGCCTATCTGTACTTCCGTTGCCGGACCGCGTGCACGATGGTCGTCGCTGAGTTGTTCCTGATCACCGCCGCGATGCCCAAGCGCATCGCCACCCCCGCGCAACACACCGCTATCGCGAAGGCGAACCTGGCCCGCCGGATCTGCGGACAGTGCGGCCGCGACGCCGGCTACATCGTTCCCCGCGGCCACGGCCTGTGCCATGCCTGCTGGCTGTGCACCGACGAAGGCCGTGTCTATGCGTCGGATCCTGCTGGACCCGACGGCTCTGCGGAGGTGGCGGCATGACCAGGCCACACCTCCCCCTGATCACCCGACCCGGCGGTCACTCCGCCAAGAACGCCCACCGGGCCGGGGCTCCCAACACCCAACCGAGTGGAGAGAACCTGATGGTAGGCACCATCGCCAGTGCGGCCCACAACGCGGCCGTGCGAGAGATCCAACAACTTCTGCTCGGCAACGCCGAACGGTTCGTCGAGGCAGACCACGCCAGCGGCGCGGTGCTGGTCCGCTTCACCCCGCTGGCCGGGCTGGTCGCCGGGCTGGTGATCCGGCCGCGTGCCGAGCGGGCCGCGCTGTGGGAATTGCTCAAGCGCAGTGTCCGGCTCGGCATCGAACTGGCCCGGCACAACACCGACCTCGAACGCGAGTGGTTCGACCAGCACAGTGCCATCGTGCGCCTGGAGCGCGACCTGGCCGAGTTGCGCAAGGAGCGCGACGAGATCGCCCGCGAGTCCGGCCGCCGGCAGCAGGCGATCATCGCGCTCACCGTCGAACTGGACAAGGCCCTGGATGAGGTCCCGGACCGGGGGTCCGCGCTGAGCCGGCCAGACCGGGAGGTGGCCCGATGAATCTCGCCACCCAGGTTCCCACCGTGTTGATTGTGCTGGGCGTGCTCGCCGTGGTCGGCCTGCTGGCCGCGTTCACCTCTGGCAGGCGGGCCGCCCGACAGGCCGTCAAGGGTGTCCGGGAGGTGTCCCGGATGACCGGCATGGCGTTTCGCACCCTGGTCACCACGGCCGTGATCACGGGCGTGCAGTGGGCGATCGTGACCAACGCGCACGACACCAGGGTCATCGTGATCACCCTGGCCGTACCCGCGCTGTTCGCCGGGGCATCGGTGGCACGTCTGCTCGCCGTGACCGAGGTTGTGCATTCGGCCCGCAGGGGAGGGCACTACCGATGAGCACACGGGCACAGGATGCGCGGCACCTGCCGCTGTCGGATGTGGACAAGTTGCGGCAGGACGCCGCGCGGGCGGCTCAGGTGCGGGCGTTGACCACGCATCCGGATGTGGTGGCGCTGCGCACCGAGCGGATTCGGTCCCAGGTGGACGCGTTGATGTGGGCGGGTCTGCTGCTGGGGTTGGCGTTCACGATGGTCAACGTCCAGACCTTCGCCGCCGAGGGTGCGGCGGTGGGGTCGCTGGCGTGGTGCGCGGCGTGGCTGCTGGACCCGATGGTGTCGCTGGTGTTGGTGGCGGTGCTGCGGGCGGAGCAGGTCACCGCGCGGTACCAGGTGCAGACCGGGCCGTGGGTGCGGCGCACCAAGGTGTTCGCGTTCGCCGCGACGTACACGATGAACACCTGGCAGTCCTGGGCGGCGCTGCACCTGGCCGGGATCGTGCTGCACTCGGTGCCGCCCGCGATGGTGTACCTGGCCGCCGAGACAGGACCGATCCTGCGGGACCGGCTCACCGAAGCCGTCCTGCGGGCCGCGCGGACGTTCACCGTGAACACCCCGGCCGGTGTCCACGACAGCACCGCCGGACCGTCCATGAACGGCGCCGCCGAGCAACCGGTGAACGCCCCGGGGCCCGTTCACGACACCCCGGCCGCCAGCATCGGTGAACCTCGCCGGACGCGTTCACGAACCACCGCCCGCCGGCCGGTCAAGGCCAAGCGGAAGCTGCTCGCCGACTACCTGACCGAAGCACGCACCCACCTGACCCCGGGCGTGGTGCCGACCCCGGCCTGGGTGCGGCAGGTGCTGCCGGACTGCGCCCGAGGCACCTCACAGAACGTCGCCGACGCGCTCAAGGCCGAACTAGTCCTGCACGCCGACAGTGACGCTGACCAGGAAGGGCGGGCCGCCTGATGACCACGACAACGCTGGTCGCCACCCCTGATCCGGAGGACAACCCGATGGACGGCAAGATCCTGGACTTCCCGGCGGCGCGCGAGGCAGCCTCGCCGGCCGATCCGGGCACGGCGCTGGAGCCGGTTGGGCTGGACGCGGAGATCCTTGACGAGTCCGGCACTGGTGAACGGGTGGCGGTGGATCCGCCCGGCCCGGTCGAGGACCGGTCGATCGAAGCCCGGATGCGCGCGGCGCTGGAAGCGAAGCGGCGGCCGGTGATCGTGCCGTGGCTGCGTTCATGGACCGAGTTCACCAAGACCGCCCAGTGGGCCGCTGGACACGTCGGGCACACCACCGCCTATCACGCGGTTCGCTCGCCGTTGTATGCGCTGCGGTTGGTGCTGCGTTCGCCGGGCGGGCTGCTGCGGGTGATCGCCGTGACGGGTACCTGGGCGTTCGACCTGGAAGGTGCGCCGTTGCGGCATCTGGCCGTGGCCAAGGGCGACGCCGAGCAGTACCTCAAGCTCGCCAACGAGCGCCGCGACCGGGTGCGCGGTCGGGTCTGGCTCGCGGTGCTCGCGCTGGCGCTGCTGGGCATGGGCGGGTTGGTGCTGTCCACCTGGGGTCCGTGGTGGGCCCAGTGGGCCACCCTGATCGCCGCTGCGGGTGTGTTGGGGTGGTTGGGGACCCCGGCGGACAAGCGGATCGCCGGGCGGGCCGTGGTGTCCACCAAGGTGGCGAAGTTGACCAGTGACGTGGTGGTTCGCGCGCTGTCCGCGCTCGGTCTAGCTGAGGTGAACAAGGCGGTGGGCAAGGGCGGGACCGGGATCACCTTCCCGGCGCCGATCGTGCGCGACGGCCCCGGGTGGCGGGCTGAGGTGGACCTGCCGTTCGGGGTGACCGTGTCCGACGTGATGGAGCGTCGCGCCAAGCTCGCGTCCGGTCTGCGCCGCCCAGTCGGATGTGTGTGGCCCGAACCGGCACACGACGCGCACGCCGGGCGGCTCGTGCTCTGGGTCGGTGACCTGGACATGTCCCGAACCAAGCCCGACCCCGGGCCGCTGGCCAAGGCCGTCCGGCAGGACCTGTTCACACCGGCGCCGTTCGGCACCGACCAGCGCGGTCGCCCGGTCGGGGTGGACCTGATGTACTCCAACGTCCTGATCGGCGCGATGCCCGGCGCCGGCAAGACCTTCGCCCTGCGGGTGCTGATCCTGGCGGCGGCGTTGGACCCCACCGCACAGTTGCGGATCTTCGAGTTGAAGGGCTCCGGGGATCTCTCACCGCTGGAGCCGGTGGCCCACCACTACGCCTCCGGACCGGGCGACGACACCATCGAAGCCGCGGTGATGTCGCTGCGCGAGGTGTACCGGGACCTGGAACGCCGCGCCAAGACCATCAGCACCCTGCCACGCGAGGTGTGCCCGGAGAACAAGGTCACCCCCGACCTGGCCGCCAACCGCAGACTCGGGCTGTTCCCGCTGGTCGTCGCCATCGACGAGTGCCAGGAACTGTTCGCCCACCCCGAGTTCGGCAAGGAAGCCGGCGAGTTGTGCACCGCGATCATCAAACGCGGCCGGGCACTCGGGGTGATCCTGCTGCTGGCCACCCAACGCCCGGACAAAGCCAGCCTGCCCACCGCCATCAGCGCGAACGTGGGTGTGCGGTACTGCCTGCGGGTCATGGGCCAGCTCGAAAACGACATGATCCTGGGCACCAGCATGTACCAGAACGGGATCCGGGCGACCACGTTTACCCCACGGGACAAGGGAATCGGCTACCTGGTCGGCGCGTCCGACGACCCCCAGGTGCTCCGGGGTGCCTACCTCGACAGCCCGGCCGCCGTGGCGATCGTGGCGCGGGCCCGCGCACTGCGCGAACACGCCGGCACCCTGTCCGGCCACGCCATCGGCGCGCTGACCGAACACGAACAAGCCGTACTGCGGGCCACCGTGCTCGACGACGTGGCCGCCGTGTTCGCCGCCGGGGAGGACCGGCTGTGGTCGGAGGTGATCGTGGCCAAACTCTCCGAACTGCGCCCCGACACCTACCGGGACTGGACCCCACACGCCCTGGCCGCCGCCCTCAAGCCCTACGGCGTAGCCCCCAAACAAGTCCCCGGCATCGATGAGGACGGAACCGAGCGCAACCGGCGCGGCTACCTCCGCGACGCCATCACCACCGCACGAGCCGCGCACCGACCCACCCCCGATGTAGACGGAGCGTAACCAGTCGGGGCACTAGCGATCGGGACCGGGCCAGCACTCGGCAACCGCTAGACCTAGCACTCTCCGCTAGCGCCCCACACCCGCACTGGCCAGCAGCCCAACGCCTAGCACTCACCCCTGGCCACCACCTCATAACCCGCGCAACCCCACGGCGACACCCCCCGCACGGGTGCCCGCCCTGATCAACCACGCCCACAAGCCACTACCAGGAGTAATCATCGTGCACGCCGCACCGGTCGTTTCCCCGTGGCCCAACCCCACCGATCTGACCGCCATCCGCGCCTGGCTCCGGGCCAACGCACCCGACCCGGACGCGGTGCGGCAATGGGTGCACCGCACGATCACCGCCCGGCCGGCTGGACGGGTCCCGCTGCTCGGCTCGCCGGCCTGGCAGGCCCTGCCCGACACCGACCCACGCAAACACGCCGCGCTGGTCCATGCCGCGCTGGCCCACCTCGCCGAGCACACTCCCGCCGCCGTCGCCGCGCGGCTGCGCCGCGAGCTGGACGAGTTCGCCACCTCCGTGCGCCGCATGTTCACCGAAGCCGACAACGACCTCCGCCGCGCCCGAGTCGAACTGGGCTACAGCACCGGACCCACCCACGCCGAACTAGTCCGACGCCGCAACACCTACCACTGCCACGCCTGCGGAACCCGCTACCACGGCGCCATCCCCTGCCCGCAGTGCGGCTGGGCCGGCACTCCCGACCAGATCCGCGGCTGCGTCGCGGCCGGCTGCGACCAACTCGCCCCCGGCCAGCACCGACCGCAGCGGCGGGCCGCATGAACGCCCCCGCCCTGACCGTGCTGTCGCTGTTCGCCGGGATCGGCGGTCTGGACCTCGGGTTGGAACGCGCCGGGATGCGGGTGGTGGGCCAGGTGGAGAAGGACCCGTTCTGCCAACAGGTGTTGGCCCGACACTGGCCGGAGGTGCCCCGCCATGACGACGTCCACACCTGCCTCGACTGGTGGCAGTCCCGACCCCGGCCCGCCGTCGCTGTTGTCATCGGCGAGAACGTGCCCGGTCTGCGGACCCGAGGACTCGCCTTTGTTCACGCCGACCTCCGAACCGCCGGCTACCGGGTCCGCACCGGCTACCTCAGCGCTTGCGAGATGGGCGCCCCACACCCACGACGCCGCCTGTTCATCCTGGCCCACACCCAAAGCCAAGGACGGTGCCCGTGGCGGCCTGTCCGAACCGGCCCTGCTGCGCCGCCTGGCCAACAAACGCACCAGCGTGGACCTGGGCGATGCGGTCGGTGGCCCACCGAACCCGACTTGGGTCGAGTGGCTTATGGGGTTCCCCACGGGATGGACCGACGCCGCGCCCTCGGCAACGCCGTCGTCCCCGCCGCCGCCGAACACATCGGCCACCTCATCACCGGACACGGACACGATCACCATGACCACTGAACTCGACACCACACTGACCGCGATCGACCAGGCCATCGGCGGATGCCACAAATGCGGCCAGCCGCTGGCCGACTCACCCTCCACCGACTTCTGCTCCGAGACCTGCCAGGAAACCTGGCTCGCGGAACGATCCGAACCCGAACCGGTCGACGGTGGGCAGGGTCCGACCTCCGAACTGGCCGAAGCGGTGCCGGATCGGCCTCTGAACTGGCTCGGGCCGACACCCGCCACTCTGCGGGCCGGGCATGAGGTGCTCGACGAGGTAGCCGCGTTCGTGCGGCGGTTCAGCGTGTTCCCGTCCGAGCACTGCGCCCCCACGTTGGCGCTGTGGTACGCGCACACGCACGCCGCCGACGTCTTCTACGTCACGCCGCGCGTGATCCTCTCCAGCGCCGAACCCGGATCGGGCAAGACCCGGGTGCTCGAGGTCGGCCAGTACTTGGTGCGGGCACCGGAAATGACCTTCAACGCCAGCACGGCGGCGCTGTTCCGCATGGTGTCGGCCGGGCCGCTCACGCTGTTGTTCGATGAGGTAGACGCGATCTTCAACCCCAAGAACGGCGGCAACAACGAAGACCTCCGGGCCTTGCTCAACGCCGGTTACAAGCGCTCGGCCACGGTCGCCCGGTGCGTCGGGGACGCCAAAGCGATGAAGGTGGAGCGGTACAAGGTCTATGCCCCGGCCGCCCTGGCGGGCATCGCCGGGCACATGCCGGCCACCATCACCACCCGCGCCATCACCATGGACATGCGCCGCCGAGCCCCGGACGAACCAGTCGAACCGTTCCGCGAGCGGGACGTGGAACGGCAGGCCCGTCCGTTGCGGCTCGCGTTGGCCGCGTGGGTGGACAGCGTTGCCGAGCTGCTCGGCGTGGCGGTGCCGGTCATGCCCGACGGTGTGACCGACCGGGCCGCCGAGATCTGGGAGCCTCTGCTGGCCATCGCGGATGCCGCCGGGGAGCACTGGCCCGAAACCGCGCGGGCCGCGTGTCGGCACTTCGTGCTCGACGCCGGTCCGCAGGTCACGTCGATCGGTATCCGGCTGCTGGCCGACCTGCGCACGCTCTTCGCCCGGCACGACACCGACCGGTTGCCGACCACGGCGATCGTGTCTGACCTGCGGGAACTAGAAGACGGGCCGTGGGGCGACCTGTACGGCAAGCCCCTGGACGGTCGTCGGCTGGCCAAGGAGCTGACGCGCTACGGGGTCAAGCCGCACAACCTCAAGCTGGCCGGCGGCGCCGTGGCCAAGGGCTATCGCGTGCCTGGGGACGACGGGCTCGGTGACGCCTGGCGCCGGTACCTGCCCGCTGGTACCGATCCGTCCGAGGTAGCGGCTGGTAGCGCTACCGGTTCCGATGCCGCTACCGGCCTGACCAGCGAAGTAGCGCAGGTAGCGGCAGTAGCGCACAACACCGGGGGTGACCTATGACCAAGCGTCGAAGCCGGGGCGACGGCGGTCTGTACTGGAGCGAGGCTCGGCAACGCTGGATCGCCGAAGCAACGATCGGATACACGCCGGCCGGCAAGCGCATCACCAGGAAGGCCAGCGGCAAGACTAAGACGGCCGCCATGAATCAACTCAAGGAGATTCTCCGCGACATCGACGATGGCAGCACCGCGAAAGGCGCTCGCGGCTACACCGTTGCCGACGCGGTCAACGACTGGCTCACATACGGTCTGCCGGGCCGGGATAAGGCCACCATCGCCAAACTGCGCACACTTGCCGACACGCATGTGATTCCGTTCATTGGTGCACGAAAGCTCGCCAAGCTGACCGCTGAGGAAGGTGACGCGTGGCTTGCTGACCGGGCCAAACATGTGAGCACCCGAACCATGCGGGACATCCTCTCGATTGCCGTCCGTGCCATCAAGCGCGCTCAGGCGCGGGAGAAAGTGAAGCGGAATGTCCTGCTCCTGTGTGAATGCCCGGCTGGGCAAAGGGGTCGACCGTCGAAGTCACTCACATTCGCGCAGGCGGACGCCTTGCTGCTCGCGGCCGAACGCGACGACTCCACAATGGGCGCCTATATCGTCACCTCGCTGCTCAGTGGCTTGCGAACCGAGGAAGTCCGACCACTCACCTGGCCGCACGTTCACCTACCAACGGAAGGCGCTGCCGACCACGATGGATCCGCCGACGGTGAGCCGAAAGCCCACGTTGACGTGTGGCGGTCGGTCCGGGCCGGGGGCGACACGAAGACGCCAAAGTCTCGCCGGTCGCTTGCGATCCCGCAGCGTTGCGTTGACGCTCTACGTGCTCAACAGGTCCGACAGGACACGATGTGCCAAGCGGCCGGGAACAAGTGGCGGGAGAACGGCCTGGTGTTCACGTCTAAGGTTGGCACCGACCTGGACGCGGCCAACGTCCGGCGGGGCTTCCGCCGGATCGCTACAGCGGCCGGTCTGGTCGCCAAGGACTGGACACCCCGGGAGTTGCGGCACAGCTTCGTGTCCCTGCTCTCCGACCACAAGGTGCCCATCGAGGTCATCTCACGCCTGGTTGGACACAAGAACACTAAGACGACCGAGCTGATCTATCGGCACCAGATCCGCCCGGTCGTCGAGGAGGGCGCAGACGAGATGGACCGCATCTTCCCGAAACCGGCCGCGTAGGTCGCCGTTCCCGCGTTATGCGTCCTGGTCAACTCATCGCGAGCCATTCAAGGAACCGGCTTCCGCGATTGCTGATCCACGGGTCGTACATGGCGCGGCCGGTGACCATGCCGGCGCTCAGACTGCCCAACTGCAACCTGGCGAGATCCTCGAGGATTAGGTCGATCACGTCCGGCGCGTATGGCCACTGTGCGAGGTCGAACACGGTGCGCCTACCGCCGGAGATGTAGTCCGGGGTTTCCTTCCCTTGAGCCTCAAGCCAGCCGCGGGGGTCAACGCCGAATGCGAGGATCGTAACGTGGGCCGGTTCGAGTTCGTCAATCCACCGGAGGTAGCGGAGGGTCCACATGTCGGTGATGGGGTCCGGTGGGTGCGTCGCCGCGTTGAGAAGAACCGCCTTCAACAGGTCCAACTTCGCCTCGAGGTGCTCACCGAGCGCGATGCGGGTGGCGTCGTGCACTGCGGTGACGAATTCGGGCCGCTCGCCGAGCCCCTCGAGGTCGATCCCGCGAGCATCGAGTTCGATAAGCAGTTCATGCATCTTACGGAGCCATGCCTCGTGGCGACGCGCGTAGGGAGCACCGAAGATCTGGTCGAGAATGCCGACGACAGTGCTCCCACCAGGGAACTCCCCCAGAATGGCGAGCGCGACGCCGTGGGCCTTCTCGCGAGTGGTCGCGGTTGGTGGCGGCGGGATCGGGTCGTCGTCGGTCATGGTCGGACACTACGCGGAAGGATGGATGCGCGTCCCGCCAGCCAAGACGACTCAGAACGTATATCCGGTACTGGCGGTAGTCACTCCGTTAGTCACCCACAGCGCGACGCAGGCCCCGTCTGAGGCGTTGGACGGGGCCTGACCTGGTGGGCCTAGGAGGACTTGAACCTCCGACCTCTTCGTTATCAGCGAAGCGCTCTAACCGTCTGAGCTATAGGCCCTCGGATGCGCCGACGAGGCTACCGCACCTGTTGGGACACCCTCAATCCAGTACCTACTCGCGTTCGGCCAGGGTGACCTCGAGGCCGCCGGCGAGGTCCGCGGACACGTTGTATACGAAGGCGCCGACCGTGGCCAGCGCGCTGAACAGCACGATGTTGATCGCGCCGACGATGGCGGCGATGCCGAACACCCGGCCGGCACTGATCAGCGGTGCGGAACTGCCCTCGTTGCCCTGCAGCAGGTCGGTCGAGATGCCGTTCACCTTGTCCCACACACCCATGCCGTCCAGCACGGCGTACAGCGCGCCGACCGCGACCAGCCAGACGAAGAACAGCGCGACGCCCAGCACCAGCGACAGCTTCAGCACCGACCACGGATCGAACCGCTTGATCTGCAGGTTCGCCCGGCGCGGTCCGCGACCGGGCCGGCGCAGCGCGTTCGGGGACGCCGCCGCCTGCGTGGCCCGCATGGTGCCGGTGGTCGCGTTGGCACTGGTGCCCTCGAGGTGCACCGTCGTTCTCGGCGGTAGATAGCCCCCCTGCGGCGGCAGCCCGAGCCCGCGCGGCGGGGTGCCCAGGTCGGCGGATGGCGGGGTCGGAATCCCCCTCGGCGGTGTCGCGTCGTCAACGAACAGCCCGGCCGCCGCGGTGCCGGTGACCACCGGACGCTCCACGGCCGGCGCCTCGACCGCGATGGTCGGCCCGTCCGGGTCGGGCGCCGCCGGCGCGAACACGTCGTCGTTGCGCACCCGCTGCCAGGGCGGCGGGGTAGCGGCGTGACCCAGCTCGAGTTCTTCCGTCTCGGGGGCCGGCGGTTCCGCGACGGCGCCGTTGGACGCTGCGTTGTTCGACCCGGCACCGCTCGACCCGGCACCGCTCGACGCGGCGGCGACCGCAGCGTCGGCGGCCGGCTGTTTCGACCGGACCTCTTCCGAGGCCAGCACGGTCGTCCGGTCCGCTGCCGGCTCCGCTTGCTGACCGTTGCGACTCGTCTTCTCGGGTGGTGTCACGAGCTCCGTCCCCTAAATTCAGCTCTGCTGCGTGGGCTCTGCGGTGTCCGCTTCGCCGTTCCCATCCACGGTGGCTTCGGAAGGTTCTTCGGCGCTCCGGGCGATCGCGACGAGGGTGGCGCTTTCACCGAGGTTCATCAGCCGCACTCCCTTCGTCTGCCTGCCGGCCTTGCGCACCTCCTTGGCCGTGGTCCTGATGACCCCGCCCGCCGAGGTGATGGCGAACAGCTCATCCTCGAGATCGACGATGAGCGCACCTACCAGCCTGCCACGCCTGCGGTCGTACTGAACGGTGAGCACGCCTTTGCCGCCCCGGCCCTGCACCGAGTACTCCTCGATCGGAGTCCGCTTCGCGTAGCCGCCGTCCGTCGCCACCAGCACGAACGTGTCCTCGCGGACCACCCCGAGGGTGAGCAGCTCGTCGCCGGTGTTGAATCGCATACCGAGCACTCCGGACGTGGCCCGGCCCATCGGTCGCATCGCCTCGTCGGTCGCTTGGAACCGGATCGACTGTCCACCGGCGGAGACCAGCAGCAGATCGTCATCGGCCGAGCACAGCACGGCACCAACCAGCTCGTCGTCCTCACGCAGGTTGATACCGATCAGACCCCCACTTCGGTTGGAGTCGAAATCGGACAGCTTGCTTTTCTTCACCAGTCCGGCCTTGGTGGCGAGCACCAGGTACGGCGCGGCGTTGTAGTCCTTGATCTGGATGACCTGCGCGATGTGCTCGTCCGGCTGGAACGCGAGCAGGTTGGCCACGTGCTGGCCGCGGGCGTTGCGAGACGCCTCCGGCAGCTCGTAGGCCTTCGCCCGGTACACCCGGCCCTTGTTGGTGAAGAACAGGATCCAGTCGTGGGTCGAGCAGACGAAGAAGTGCGCCACGATGTCGTCCTGCTTGAGCCCGGCACCCTGCACGCCCTTGCCGCCGCGCTTCTGCGCCCGGTAAAGGTCGGTCTTGGTGCGCTTGGCGTACCCGGTCCGGGTGATGGTGACGACGACGTCCTCGACCGCGATCAGGTCCTCGATGGACACCTCGCCGTCGAACGGGATGATCCGGGTGCGCCGGTCGTCCCCGTGCTTGTCGACGATCTCCATCAGCTCGTCGCGGACGATGCTGCGCTGCCGCTCCGGGCTGGCCAGGATGTCCTGCAGATCGGCGATGATCCGCTCGATGTCGGCCAGCTCGTCGATGATCTTCTGCCGCTCCAGCGCGGCGAGCCGGCGCAGCTGCATGTCCAGGATCGCGGTGGCCTGGATCTGGTCGATGTCGAGCAGCTCTATCAGGCCGGCGCGGGCGTCGTCCACCGTCGGTGAGCGCCGGATCAGCGCGATGACCTCGTCCAGCGCGTCGAGTGCCTTGACCAGACCGCGAAGGATGTGCGCCTTCTCCTCGGCCTTGCGCAACCGGTAGCGGGTCCGCCGAACGATGACCTCGACCTGGTGCCGCACGTAGTGTCGGATCATCTGGTCCAGGCGCAGGGTGCGCGGCACGCCGTCGACCAGGGCCAGCATGTTCACGCCGAAGTTGTGCTGCAGCTGGGTGTGCTTGTAGAGGTTGTTCAGCACCACCTTGGCCACCGCGTCCCGGCGCAGCGTGATCACGATCCGCATGCCGCTGCGCTTGTTGGACTCGTCGGCGATCTCCGAGATCCCGGTGAGCTTGCCGTCCCGGACCAGTTGGGCGATCGTCTCGATCAGGTTGTCCGGGTTGACCTGGTAAGGCAGCTCGGTGACGACCAGGATGGTGCGGCCCTTGGCGTCCTCCTCCGCCTCGATGATCGCCCGCATCCGAATCGAGCCGCGGCCGGTGCGGTAGGCGTCCTCGATGCCCTGGGTGCCGAGGATCAGGGCGTGCGTCGGGAAGTCCGGACCCTTGATCCGCTGCATGGCGGCGGCCAGCGTCTCCTCGTCGGAGGCGTCCCAGTTCTCCAGCGCCCAGACCACTCCCGCGGCGACCTCACGCAGGTTGTGCGGCGGGATGTTGGTGGCCATCCCCACCGCGATCCCGCCACTGCCGTTGATCAGCAGGTTGGGGATGCGCGCCGGCAGGACGCTCGGCTCCTGAGTCTTGCCGTCGTAGTTGTCGTTGAAGTCGACGGTCTCCTCGTCGATGTCCCGCAGCATGGCCATGGCCAGCTGGGTCATCCGCGCCTCGGTGTAGCGCATGGCGGCCTGCGGGTCATTGCCCGGCGAGCCGAAGTTGCCCTGGCCGTCGATCAGCGGGTACCGCATCGACCACGGCTGGGCCAGCCGGACCAGCGCGTCGTAGATCGCGGTGTCGCCGTGCGGGTGGTAGTTGCCCATGACGTCGCCGACGATCCGCGAGCACTTGACATGGCTGCGTTCCGGCCGCAGGCCCGTGTCGTGCATCGAGTAGAGCACCCGCCGGTGCACCGGCTTGAGCCCGTCCCGAACGTCCGGCAGCGCCCGGCTCACGATCACGCTCATCGCGTAGTCGATGTAGGAGCGTTGCATCTCCTGCTGAATGTCGACCGGTTCGATCCGTTCGCCACTCGGCGGCACGATAATTTCCGTCACGACGTGGGGTGTCCTTCCATACCCAGGTTCGCTTGGGGATCAGGCGGGTCGGCGGCGCTAGACATCGAGGAAGCGGACGTCCTTGGCGTTGCGGGTGATGAACGAGCGGCGGGCCTCGACGTCCTCACCCATGAGCACGCTGAACAGCTCGTCCGCGGTTGCCGCGTCATCCAGGGTCACCTGGAGCAGCAGCCGGTTCGCCGGGTCCATGGTGGTCTCCCACAGTTCCTCGGCGTTCATCTCGCCGAGACCCTTGTACCGCTGGATCCCGTCCTCTTTGTTGATCTTCCTGCCGGTGGCGAGACCCTGCTCGATCAGACCATCCCGCTCCCGGTCGGAGTAGGCGTACTCGGGTTCGGTGCGCTGCCACTTGATCTTGTACAGCGGGGGCTGGGTCAGGTACACGTGCCCGTGCTCGATCAGCGGCCGCATGAACCGGAACAGGAACGTGAGCAGCAGCGTGGTGATGTGCTGGCCGTCCACATCGGCGTCGGCCATCAGCATGATCTTGTGGTAGCGCAGCTTGGTCACGTCGAACTCGTCGTGGATCCCGGTGCCGAGCGCGGTGATCAGGCTCTGCACCTCGGTGTTCTTGAGCACTCGGTCGATCCGCGCCTTCTCCACGTTGATGATCTTGCCGCGGATCGGCAGGATGGCCTGGAACAGCGACTCCCGGCCCTCCTTGGCCGAGCCGCCGGCCGAGTCTCCCTCGACGATGTAGAGCTCGCACTCCTCCGGGTTGGTCGAGCGGCAGTCCTTGAGCTTGCCGGGCAGACCGCCGACGTCCAGCGCGCCCTTGCGCCGCACCAACTCCTTGGCCTTGCGCGCGGCGATCCTGGCCTGTGCCGAGGACACCGACTTGGACACGATCGACTTGGCGTCCGCCGGGTTGCGCTCGAACCAGTCGGCCAGCCGCTCGTTGCAGGTGGTCTGCACGAACGTCTTCGCCTCCGTGTTGCCCAGCTTCTGCTTGGTCTGGCCCTCGAACTGGGGCTCGGCCATCTTGATCGACACGATCGCGGCGAGGCCTTCGCGGACATCGTCACCGGTGAGGTTGGTGTCCTTCTCCTTGAGCAGCTTCTTGTCCCGCGCGTAGACGTTCACCACCCGGGTGAGCGCGGCGCGGAAGCCCTCCTCGTGGGTGCCGCCCTCGGCCGTGTTGATCGTGTTGGCGAAGGTGTACACCGACTCGGTGTAACCGGTGTTCCACTGCATCGCGACCTCGACCTCGAGCCCGTCCCCCTTGGCCTCGAAGGAGATCACCTTCTTGTGGATCGGCTCCCGCGTGTGGTTGATGTGCTTGACGAAGTCTTCGAGCCCGCCCGGGTAGTGATAGGTGCGCTCCTTCACCCGCGCGGCCTGGCCGCTGGCGTCGGTCTCGGTCTCCGCGTCGGACACCCGCTCGTCGCGCAGCACGATGGTCAGGCCCTTGTTCAGGAAGGCCATCTCCTGTAGCCGGCGGGCCACCGTCTCCGCGTTGTACTCGGTGGTCTCGAAGATCGTCGGGTCGGCCCAGTAAGTGACCGTGGTGCCGGTCTTGCGGGTCGGCTCCCCCCGGCGCAGCGGGTGCGCGGGCTGGGTGTTCTCGTAACGCTGGTTCCACACGTAGCCGTCGCGCAGGATCTCCACCTCGAGCGCGGAGGACAAGGCGTTCACGACCGAGACGCCGACGCCGTGCAGGCCACCGGACACCGCGTAGGACTCACCGTCGAACTTCCCGCCGGCGTGCAGCGTGGTCAGCACCAGCTCGACGGCCGGGCGCTGCTCGATGGGGTGCATGTCGACCGGGATGCCGCGACCGTCGTCGATCACCCGCACCCCGCCGTCGGCGAGCAGGATGACCACCACCTTCGTGGCGTGACCGGCCATCGCCTCGTCGACCGCGTTGTCCACGACCTCCCAGACCAGGTGGTGCAGCCCGCGCTCACCGGTGGAACCGATGTACATGCCCGGACGTTTACGTACTGCCTCGAGGCCCTCGAGCACGGTGATCGACTGCGCGTTGTAGTCACTGTTCTTGGCTGCCACGGGCCTGGTTTCTCCTCGTGCCGTCAGAATGATGCCCCCACCACTTAGTCTACTGGTGCGCCTACCCAGGACGGGGCCAAGGACACCCCTAGCGCGCTCCCAGACGCCCGGACCCGGCCACCGCCGGGTAGGGGGACTGGCGGGGGCGGCCCGAAGCGGGATTTTCAGCCATACGTGTCCCGCGGCCCCCGGCCGGAGACGTGCCTGGTGCCGTAGCGCCAACTCGGCGCCGCCGGACCCTGAATCTTGATCTTGGTGACCACACCGTCGCCGACCGCGCGGGCGATTTCGGCCAGCAGCTGCCGTTGCAACAGACGCAACTGGGTGGCCCACGCGGTGGACGCGGCGGACACGATCAATACGCCGTTCTCCAGCGAGACCGGTGTGACGTGCTCGGCCACCTCCTCGCCGACGATCCGGGCCCAGCGACCGAACACGTGCCCGCCGGCCAGCCGGGCGTTCCAGCCTCGGTCGGTGGCCAGCCGCGCGGCGAGCCGGCCGAGCGGTTGCGGGTCGCGCTCGTCCGGCCCGGAGCCCGACCATCGCCGGCGCCGCCGCGATCCGCCACCGATCCCGCGCCGGCCGACCGCTCGGCTCTGCCCGGCCGGGGCCGCCTTCTTGGCGGCCGCCCGCGCGGCCTGCAGCGCGGCCCTGGCCAGGTCCGCGCCGCGCGGCGCCGGACGACTACGTTCCGTCGCATCGTCGCCGGTCTCAGTTCGGTCGACCCCCGTGTGAGTGGCCGGATCACCGGAAACCGGCGAATCCACTCGGCCGATCGGGCGCACAGTGACAGCGTTATCCACACTATCCACAGGGTTGTCCCCAGTTGTGGGACGCTCGCCTTCACCCTCGGTAACGGGTTGACCGAGCCGGTGATCACGGTTAGGCCGGTTGGGCACGGCGCACCTCCCCATCCGACACGGCGTACTTGGCCGTGCCGAGCTCGTCCGGCACATCCTCCGCCACCGCGGCCGTGACCAGGACCTGTTCGGCCGCCAAGGCCACTTCGGCGAGTCGCCGCCTGCGGCGCTGATCCAGCTCGGCGAACACGTCATCGAGGATCAGCACCGGCTCGCTCGCCTCGGCTCGAAGCAGGTCATAGGACCCGAGACGAAGGGCGAGCGCGAAGGACCACGACTCGCCATGGCTCGCGTAACCCTTCGCCGGAAACGAGTCCAGCACCAGGTCGAGCTCGTCGCGGTGCGGCCCGACCAGGCTCACCCCGCGTTCCACCTCGGCGTCGCGCCCGGCGACCAGCGCGGCGAGCAGCGCGTCGGTCAACACCTCGATGTCCGCCCCCGCGGACCTGCCGTACTCCGCCGGCAGGCTGGCCGCGATCGTGGACCGGTAGCCGACCTCGACCGGCTTGGACTCCGGAGCGATGCCGGCGTAGGCGGCCGCCACCCGTGGTGCGAGGTCGGCGACCAGGTCCAGCCGGGCGGCGAGCAGCTCGGCGCCGTGCGCGGCGAGGTGTCCGTCCCAGACGTCGAGCGTGGCGATGTCGCCGCGGGCGCCGGCCCGGCGGGCCGCGCCGGCCGTCTTCAGCAGGGCGTTGCGCTGGCGCAGCACCCGCTCGTAGTCGGCGCGCACCCCGGCGAACCGGGGCGCGCGCAACACCAGCAGGTCGTCGAGGAAGCGCCGCCGCTCGGCCGGGTCACCACGAACCAGGGCCAGATCCTCTGGCGCGAACAACACTGTGCGCAGAATCCCGAGCACGTCCCTCGGCCTCGGCACCGGTCCGCGGTTCACCCTGGCCCGGTTCGCCTTGCCCGCCGTGATCTCCAGCTCAACGGTCAGCTCCCGGCCGTCGTTGATCACCGTGGTTCGCACGATCGCGCGGCTACAGCCGTGCCGGATGAGCGGGGCGTCGGTGGCCACCCGATGCGAGCCGAGCGTGGCCGCGTACCCGAGCGCCTCGACCAGATTGGTCTTACCGTGCCCGTTCGGCCCGATCAGCACCGCCGGCCCGGGTTCGAAGGTCAGGTCGGCCCGCTCCCAGGAACGGAAGTCGACGACCTGTAACTGCCGGACGTACACCTCAGCCCTGGGTACTGCCCGCGCCCGAGGTCGGGCCGGCCAGATGTACCGCGTGCCCGCCGAACTGGTTGCGCAGGGCCGCGACCGCGCGCATGGCCGGCGAGTCTTCCTGCCGCGAGGCGAACCTGGCGAACAACGCGGCCGAGATCACCGGAGCCGGCACGGCCAGGTCGATCGCCGCCTCGACGGTCCACCGCCCCTCGCCGGAGTCCTCGACGTAGCCGCGCAGGTCGTCCAGCTCCGGATCCGAGTCCAACGCCCGGACCAACAGGTCGAGCAGCCAGGACCGGACGACGGTGCCGCGCTGCCAAGCCTTGATCACGGCCGGGACGTTCTCCACGATCTTCGCCGCCTCGAGCAGCTCGAAGCCCTCGGCATAGGCCTGCATCAGCCCGTACTCGATGCCGTTGTGCACCATCTTGGAGAAGTGTCCGGCGCCGACCGGTCCGGCGTGCGCGAAGCCCTCCTCCTTCGGTCCGCTCGGCCGCAACGCGTCGAAGATCGGCATGGCCAGGTCGACAGCCGCCGCCTCCCCGCCGACCATCAGGGCGTAGCCGTTGTCCAGACCCCAGACGCCACCGGACACGCCACAGTCCAGGTACTGGATCCGCTTGGCGGCGAGCAGCTCGGCGTGCTCGCGGTCGTCGGTGTAGCGCGAGTTGCCGCCATCGACCACCAGGTCTCCCGGCGCGAGCAGGTCGCCGAGCTCGGTGACGGTCTGCCTGGTCGGCTCGCCGGCCGGCACCATCACCCAGACCACGCGCGGCGCCTCGAGCCGATCCACCAGGTCGGCCAGCGAGCCCACGTCACTCACTTCGGGGTTGCGGTCGAAGCCGACCACCTCGTGGCCGGCCCGGCGGACCCGCTCACGCATGTTGAAGCCCATTCGGCCGAGACCGACCAGACCGAGCTGCACGACTGTCGTCCTTTCCGTCTATCCGGGCAGGCGAACCGGCATCAGCAGGTACAGGTACCCGGCCATGACCGCGCCATCGGCGTCGACGCCCTTGATCAGCGCCGGCCGGGTCGGCACGGTGAAGGACAGCTCGGCGCGGTCGGTGTGCAACGCGCCGAGACCCTCCTGCAGGTAGCCCGGGTTGAACGCGATGGTGAGCGGGTCGCCGGTGTACTCGACGGCAAGCTCCTCCTCCGCGCTGCCCTCGTCCTCGCCGCCGGCGGAGAGCCGCAGGCCCCCGTCGGCGAACTCCAGCCGGACCTGGGTACCCCGCTCGGCGACCAGCGACACTCGCTTGATCGCCTCGAGGAACGGCGCGACGTCGACGATCGCGCTGGACATCTGCTCGCTCGGCAACAGCTGCCGGTAGCGCGGGAACTCCGCGTCGAGCAGCCGGGTCGTGGTGCGCCGGCCGGAACCGGAAAGCCCGAGCAGCCCGTCTCCGGAGGCCAGCGCGAGCTCGACGGTGCTGCCCGCGACGCCCAGCGACTTCGCCGCCTCGGCCAGGGTGCGCGCCGGCACCAGCACGGCCACCTGGCCGGCCTCGCTCATGGTCGCGTCCGGCTGCCAGGAGAACTCCCGCATGGCCAGCCGGAACCGGTCGGTGGCCACCATGGTCAGCTTGTCCCCGTCGATCTCCAACCGGATGCCGGTGAGCATCGGCAGCGTGTCGTCCCGGCCGGCGGCCACCGCCACCTGGCTGACCGCCTGGCCGAACACCTCGCCGGCGAGTTGGCCGGCGTGCGGCGGCATGGCCGGCAGCTGCGGGTAGTCCTCGACCGGCATGGTCGGCAGGCTGAACCGCGCGTTGCCACAGGTGATCATGACTCGGGAGCCGTCGACCAGGATCTCGACCGGCTGGGCCGGCAGCGCCCTGGTGATCTCGGCGAGCAGCCGGCCGGAGACCAGGGTCCGGCCGCCGTCGGCGATCGTCGCCGGGACGCCGACCGTGGCGGACACCTCGTAGTCGAACCCGGAGATGGTCAGCGCGTCCGACGACTCACCCGCGTCGACGAGGATGCCGCCGAGGACGGGCACCGGAGGGCGGGACGGGAGGCTGCGCGCGACCCAGGCGACGGCGTCGGCGAGACCGTCGCGCTCGACGCGGATCTTCATGAGAGTCCTTTCCTCGCTCGGGATGGAACGCCGCACGAGCGGGCGGACCCGAGACGCCTAACGCGATAGAACGCCAACCGTAGCTTCCGGTGCCGACGTTCCGAGATGGGGGCAGGGGCGGTGACTCCGCCGATGCTGCGCTGGATTGAACACCTTCGGCGGCGTCCGCGTCACCCCGAGGTCGCCGGCTCGGGCCGGTCGGCGTGGACGGCGGCGAGTTGTCCACCGGGTTACGTTTTTCTCTTGTGGATCCTTGAAAGAGATCAAAACAGCCGTAGTAATAGGTGTTGTGGGTTGTGTGGACAACTCGTGTCTACGCAGGCCGGGCCGGCCGTGCCGCTGTGGACGAGCGCCTGGTGCCGGCCGTGGACAGCTCGGCCCGGCGGTGGACAACTCCGGGCGGGGCCGGTTGCTCCACAATCCGGCCGAGTTGTCCACAGTTTGCTCCCCAGTTGTTGGCGGGTTCATACACAGCTTGCGAGAGCAAAGATGTTCCCGGAACGAGTGATCGACGGCGGCATCCGGAGGTGTTCCAGGTGTGCCGGCGTCCGGGGCACGGTTCCGTTGCCCCGGTTGGAAAGCGGTGAGATCACGGTTCGTTTCGGGCTGAGGACGGGCCGTCAGCCGCGGGCGCGTTGCTTGATGCGCGAGGTGAGTTCCTGCACCTGCTCGTAGATCCGGCGGCGCTCGGCCATCTCCTTGCGGATCTTCTTGTCCGCGTGCATGACCGTGGTGTGGTCGCGGTTGCCGAACGTCTGCCCGATCTTGGGTAGCGACAGGTCGGTGAGCTCCCGGCACAGATACATGGAGATCTGCCTGGCCTGCGCGAGCGCCTTGGTCTTGCCCGGTCCGCACAGGTCGTCGATCGTCACACCGAAGTACTCGGCGGTCACCGCCATGATCGTGGCGGCGCTGATCTCCGGCACCTGGGAGTCGGGTATCAGGTCCCGCAACACGACCTCTGCCAGCCCGACGTCAACCGGTTGCTGGTTCAACGAGGCGAACGCGGTGACCCGGATCAGCGCGCCCTCGAGCTCGCGGATGTTGTGCTCGATCCGGGCCGCGATGAACTCGAGTACTTCGGCCGGCGCGGCCAGCCGGTCCTGTGCGGCCTTCTTGCGCAGGATGGCGATTCGGGTCTCCAGCTCGGGCGGCTGGATGTCGGTGATCAGTCCCCACTCGAACCGGGTGCGCAGCCGGTCCTCCAGCGTCTCGAGGCGCTTCGGGGGGCGGTCGGAGGACACCACGATCTGCTTGTTGGCGTTGTGCAACGTGTTGAAGGTGTGGAAGAACTCCTCCTGGGTTCCTTCCTTCCCCTCAAGGAACTGGATGTCGTCGACCAGTAGCACGTCGATGTCCCGGTACCGGCGCTGGA
>JBJMIG010000080.1:0-86376 GCA_045806965.1 Labedaea sp.
CCCCGCTCCAGCACCGCCTTAACCAGCTCCGGCAGCAACCCACCCGCACCGGTCAACGCCACCCCATCAACGCCTACCTTGGACATCAAGTGATCGAGCAGGCCGGCATCGACCATCTCGTTGATCGCCTGCCGAGCCGGCGCGATCTCCGGCTGATCATCCGTCACAGTCACCTGTGTACTCCATTCAACTCATCGTTGATCTTGTACACAGACCATCTGACACCCTCCAAAGGAGGGCAGGCGCAGCCTGCCCTTATCTCCTGCCCAAGGTGCCGAGCGAGGCTCATTGTCAAGGGTCGCGGCTCCCAACCCACGGAAAACTCTCCACCCGGGCCGCGATCGCGCAGCGACGCGACGAAGGAGCGCCCTTGACCATGAGAATCGGCACCGCAAAATCCGCCCCGCCCCACGCCCGGTGAACCCCGGTGACCCCGGTGACCCCGCACAAGCCAACTAAAATCGCCTGAGCACATTAGGTGCGTTGACGCGAGGCAATGTGCGCGGGCACCGCGTGCCGCGTGAGCAGCGGACACGGCTGCGGCGCGTCCCAAACCTGGCGCAGCGGCAACACGCCGGCCCACACCGCGTCCGCCTCGACGTCGGTGTCCTCGTCAACCGGCGGTCCGGTACGGATTTTCACCGCGGCCTCGTCCAGTTCGAGCGCCAGCAGTGCGGTCTTGGCCAGTTCCTTGACCGTCGGCTCGCGGGCGTAGTCCCAGGAGCCGGGGGCCAGGTGCTCGGTGAGCACCCGCAGGCCGTGCAGTTTCGCCGCCTCGCCGGTGATCTCCCTGGCCCGTCCGTGGATCACCGCCGAGCGGTAGTTCACCGAATTGTGGAACACCGAACGTCCGTAGACCACCCCGTCGAGCAGCGTGACGTTGACGCACACTGCCGCGCCCTCGGCGGCCGCGCGCAGGCTCCGCGCGCCGGTCGAGCCGTGCACATAGAGCGTCTCTCCGTCGCGGGCATAGCCGGTCGGGATCACCACGGGTGCGCCGTCCACGACGAACGCGAGCTGGCAGATCAGCCCGGCGTCGAGCACGGCGTGCAGGTCCGCGCGATCAGTCCTGGCCCTGTTCTTGCCCCGGTTGACCGTGCTGCGCGGCGTCGCGGAGAGCAGCGGTGTCGGGGTGGGAGGCGTGCTGGTCATGGGAGTAGCCTTGCCACCATAGTGGCATGCTTGAATGGCCACAACACAGCAATATTGAAAGGCCACTTGTCACACATGGTGGAAACTCCGGCGCTTCCGGTCGCGCTCGACCGCGGTTCGCCCGTCCCGCTGGCCGTGCAGCTCGCCGAGGAGTTGCGCGCCGCGGCCGGCGACGGGCGGCTGCGCGCCGGCGACCGGCTGCCGTCCACGCGGGCACTGGCCACTCAGCTCAAGGTGAGCCGCACGGTCACCGCGGCGGCCTACGAGCAACTGCACGCCGAAGGCTGGATCGCCGGCCGGCACGGGTCCGGCACCTATGTGACCACCGCACCGGCCGGTGCGGTCAACCCGCAGGCCAAGCGCGCCCGGCCGGGAGAAACCGACCGGGCCGCCGTCGACCTGACGCCCGGCTCGCCGTGGGCCGGCGGCATCGACCGGGCGGCCTGGCGGCGGGCCTGGCGCGCGGCGGCCGACGTCGCCCCGCTGCCACGGCCGCAGCGCGCCGGGCTGCCGGCCTACCGGGCCGCGGTGGCCGAGCATCTGCTGCGGCACCGGGGTCTGCGGGTCCGCGGCGAGCTCGACGAGCTGTCCGAACGAGACGCCGGCGAGGCGGTGGTGGCCACCGCGGGGACCTCGGCCGCGGTGGCCGAGCTGGCCGCCACGGTGCTGCGGCCGGGTGACGCGGTGGCCGTCGAGGAGCCGGGCTACCAGCGCGCGGTCGGCGCCATGCGCTCGGCCGGGCTGCGCATCGTGCCCGCCGCGGTAGACGCGGACGGCCTGCTGGTCGAGTCGGTGCCGGCGGCGGTGCGCGCGGTGTACTGCTCCCCGGCCCACCAGTACCCGCTTGGCGGCCGGATGTCGGCCGGCCGGCGGGTCGCGCTGGTCGAGCGGGCCCGCCGGGAGGGCTGGCTGGTGATCGAGGACGACTACGACGGCGAGCTGCGCTACGACGTGGCGCCGCTGCCGCTGCTCGCCGCGCTCGCCCCGGACGTGGTGGTGCACCTCGGCACCACCACCAACATCCTCACCCCGACCCACGGGGTCGGCTGGATGGTGGCCCCGCCTCCGGTGGTCACCGCCGTGCTCGCCCATCGCGACGCCGCCGGCACCGGTCCGGCCCCCGCCGGTCAGCTGGTACTGGTGCAGCTCGCCCGGCACGGCGACCTCGGCCGGCATCTGCGCCGGCTGCGCCGCGAGCTCTCCGAGCGCCGCTCGGTGCTGGTTGACGCCCTGGTCGCCGGGGGTGTGCCGGTGCTCGGCGACGACGCGGGCGCGCACCTGGTGGTGCTGGTCGACTCCGCCGAGACGGAGCGTGAGCTGCTGCGCGCCGCCCGCGGCCGGGGCCTGCTCCTCGACGGGCTGGCCCGGCACCACTGCGGCAGGCCCCGCTGGTTCGGCGTGGCTCTCGGCTACGCCGCCTGCTCCCGGGACCAGCTCCGGGCCGTCCTGCCGGTGCTGGTCGAACTGCTCCGGGAGCGGATCGGGTAGGTCCGGCCGGCATCCGGCGCGAAAGCCCTCCTGCTACCGCCAGGTAGGGTCGGTGCCCATGGCGAACTCCAAGCTTCGCGTGGCGGTGGTCTTCGGCGGGCGAAGCTCGGAGCACGCCGTGTCCTGTGTGTCCGCCGCAAGCGTGCTGGCCAACCTGGACCCTGACCGGTTCGAGGTGTTACCGGTCGGGATCACCCCGGACGGTGCCTGGGTGCTCGGCCCGGGCGACCCAGCCGTGCTCGCCATCCAGAACCGGCGGCTGCCCAGCGTGGCCGCCGGCACCGCGCTCACCCTCCCGCCGGACCCGACCTCGAGCGGGCTCGTGGTGCTCGAACGCGGCCGGGAGGGCGAGGTGCTCTCCGGCGTGGACGTGGCCTTCCCGGTGCTGCACGGCGCCTACGGCGAGGACGGCGCCATCCAGGGTCTGTTCGAGCTGGCCGGCATCCCCTACGTGGGCGCCGGGGTGTTGTCCAGCGCGGTGGCGATGGACAAGGAGTTCACCAAGAAGCTGCTCGCCGTCGAGGGGCTGCCGATCGGCCCCTACGAGGTGCTGCACCGCGGTGCGGCCACCCTCGGCGCGGCCCAGCGCGCCCGGCTCGGCCTGCCGGTGTTCGTCAAGCCGGCGCGGGCCGGGTCGTCCACCGGGATCAGCAAGGTCACCGCCTGGGCCGACCTGGACGCCGCGGTCGCGCTCGCCCGCACGATCGACCCGAAGGTGCTGGTGGAGGCCGCGGTGGTGGGCCGCGAGGTGGAATGCGGCGTGCTCGAGTTCCCGGATGGGCACGTCGAAGCCTCGCTGCCGCTGGAGATCCGCCTGGTGGCCGACGGCCTCGACTGGTACGACTTCGACGCCAAGTACCTCGACGACGTGTGCGAGCTGGACGTCCCGGCCAAGCTCGACGACGCGGTGACCGAGCGGCTGCGCGCGACCGCGGTCGAGGCCTTCCGCGCGCTGAACTGCCAGGGCCTGGCCAGGGTGGACTTCTTCGTCGGCGCGGACGGCTCGCTGCTGATCAACGAGCTGAACACGATGCCAGGATTCACCCCCACCTCGGCCTATCCCAAGATGTGGGAGGTCACCGGCGTGGACTACCCGACGTTGCTGGCCACCCTGATCGACACGGCCATTGCCCGCGGCACCGGCCTACGCTGAGTCGAGCGTCTTCGCCGCGGTCTCCGAGACCCCTTGCAGAACCCCCGTCCCGGTGCCCTCCGGGGTGGTGAGCGCCACGAAGACCGCTCGCGAAACCAGGTACCAGGTGATCGCGTGCTCGCCCTCGACCGGCAGCCAGCGCACTCCGGAGATCTCCCGCAGTTGCGCGGTCGGGGTCAGCTCGGGCGGCCGGACCAGACCGCAGCGCAACACCACCGGGTCGCCCCGCCCGTCCCCCCAGGCCGCCGTCGCCGGGGGCGCCGGCTCGGCCAGCGGCAGCCTGCGCAGCGTCGCGCCCCCGCTGACCAGCGCGGCCGGCAACGCGCCGAGCAGCGCCGCGCAGGGCGGCGAGCCGGCCTGCGGTGCCTCCACCGGGACCAGCGCGACCGGCCCGGTACTCGGCGGGGCGCTCGACTCGGCCGGTCCGGACGCCGAGGTTCCGTCAGCGGCCAACACCTTGCCGAGCACGATCACCCCGACGATCAGCAGCCCGGCGAGACCGGCCGCCACGCCGACCGTGGCACGGGAGAACGTTTCCGGAGCGGATCGGTCGGGCACCCGCCAACTAGAGCACAGCGTCAGATGTGTACGACGGGGCAGGTCAGGGTCCTGGTGATCCCGTCGACGTTCTGGATTCTGGCGACCACGAGCTGGCCGAGCAGGTCCACGTTGTCCGCTTCGGCTCGCACGATCACGTCATAGGGCCCGGTGACATCCTCCGCCATCGTGACGCCGGCAATCTCGGCGATCTTCTCAGCGACGACGGCGGCCTTTCCGACCTCCGTCTGAATCAGGATGTATGCATGGACCACGGCGCGCCCCTTCGTGTCGGACTGTGCCCAGGAGGTAGGAACGTGTTGGGCAACGTACCGCAGTTGACCATCGTTCGGCGATCCGACTTTTCGCACAGGGAGGCATCATGCGGACGGGACCTCCCGATCACCAGCAGACCGTCGCCGACTTAGGAGAGTTCGGTCTGATCAGAAGGGTGACCACCGGACGGCACCAGCCGCCCGGCACGCTGCTCGGACCCGGCGACGACGCGGCGGTGCTGGCCGCACCCGACAGCAGGGTGGTGGCCAGCACCGACGTGCTGGTCGAGGGCGTGCACTTCCGGCTCGACTGGTCCAGCCCGGAGCAGGTCGGGCGCAAGGCGGTCGCGGTGAACCTGGCCGACATCGCGGCCATGGGCGCGGTGCCGACCGGTGTCCTGGTCGGGCTCGCCTGCCCGCCGGCCACGGCCGTCTCGGTGATCGACGAGCTGTCCGCCGGGCTCTGGCAGGAGGCCGGCCGGGCCGGGATCGGCGTGGTTGGCGGCGACGTGGTCAGCGCCCAGCAGCTGGTGATCTCGGTCACGGCGCTCGGCGATCTCGAGGGCCGGGCGCCGGTCACCCGGGGCGGTGCGCTGCCCGGCGACGTGGTCGCCGTGTGCGGCCGGCTCGGCTGGGCGGCGGCCGGCCTGGCGGTGCTCGGCCGCGGGTTCCGCTCGCCGGTCAGCGTGGTCGCCGCGCACCGCACGCCGGAACCGCCGTACCCGGCCGGGCCACAGGCCGCCGAGGCGGGTGCCACCGCGATGATCGACGTGTCCGACGGGCTGCTGGCCGACCTCGACCACATCGCCGAGGCGTCCAACGTGGCCATCGACGTGCAGGTGGGCCTGATCGAGGTGCCGTCCCGGCTGGTCGACGTGGCCTCCGCGCTCGGCGCCGACCCCAGGCACTGGGTGCTGACCGGAGGCGAGGACCACGCGCTGGCCGCGACGTTCCCGGACCCGCGCGGGGTGCCGGACGGCTGGGTCACGATCGGCACGGTCACCAGGGGGCGGGCGGTGACCGTGGACGGCCGGCCGTACGAAGGCCCGGCCGGCTGGCAGCACTGGCGTTGACCTCACGTTAAATGGGCGCGTGGAGATCCATGTCGTGCCCTACGACCATCCGGACGCCGCGCGGATGATCGACGAGGTGCAACAGGAGTACGTGGTCCGCTACGGCGGCCCGGACGAGTCCGCGGTGCAGCCGGCCGAGTTCGCGCCGCCGCAGGGCTTGTTTCTGGTCGGCTACCTCGACGGCGCGCCGGTGACCTGCGGCGGCTGGCGGGCGCACCCGGACGGCATCGCGGAGGTGAAGCGGATGTACGTCGCGCCTTCCGCCAGGGGCAAGGGCCTGGCCAGGGCGATGCTGGCCGAGCTGGAACGGACCGCGCGGGGGGCCGGCCACCGGAAGGTGATCCTGGAGACCGGATCGAAGCAGCCGGAGGCGGTGGCGTTGTACCGCTCGTCCGGCTACACCGACGTTCCCGGCTTCGGCTACTACGCCGACGCCGAGTACAGCATCCACCTCGGCAAGAGCCTGGGCGGCTGACCCGTTAAGGTGCCCATCCGTGGCTCCACGACCGCTCTCCGACATCATCGAGACCGGGTGGGCGTCCGCGCTTGCCCCGGCCGCGGACCGGATCGCCGCGATGGGCGAGTTCCTCCGGGCGGAGGTGGCCGCCGGCCGCCGCTACCTGCCCGCCGGGGACAAGGTGTTGCGCGCGTTCACACAACCCTTCGGCGAGGTCCGGGTGCTGATCGTCGGCCAGGACCCGTACCCGACGCCGGGGCACCCGATCGGGCTGTGTTTCTCGGTCGCCCCGGACGTGCGCCCGCTGCCGAAGAGCCTGGTCAACATCTTCACCGAGCTGCACGACGACCTCGGCCACCCGGCACCGTCCAGCGGGGATCTCTCGCCGTGGGCGGAGCGCGGCGTGCTGTTGCTCAACCGGGCGCTGACCGTCGAGCCGGGCAAGCCCAACTCGCACCAGGGCAAGGGCTGGGAGGAGGTCACCGAGCAGGCGATCCGCGCGCTGGCCGCCCGGGGCGGCCCGCTGGTGGCGATCCTGTGGGGGCGAAACGCCCGCAACCTCAAGCCGCTGCTTGGCGCGGTGCCGTGCATCGAGTCGGCGCACCCGAGCCCGCTGTCCGCGCACAACGGGTTCTTCGGCTCGCGGCCGTTCAGCCGGGCCAACCAGCTCCTGGAGCAGCAGGGCGCCGAGCCGATCGACTGGAAGCTGCCTTGACCTCCGGTTAACTCGAGGTTGTTGGATGATGTCATGTCCTTCACCCAGGCCGAGCTCGACTATCTCGGCACCCAGCGACTCGGCCGCCTGGCCACGGTTCGCCCGGACGGCACCCCGCAGAACGCTCCGGTCGGCTTCTTCTACAACGAGAAGCTGGGCACGATCGACATCGGCGGACACGGCATGGGCCGGAGCCGCAAGTTCCGCAACGTCGTCGCCGGCAGCGGCGTGTCGTTTGTGGTCGACGACATCGCCTCGGTGGACCCCTGGGAGGTGCGCGGCGTGGAGATCCGCGGCCGGGCCGAGGCACTCACCGGCCAGGAACCGCCGGGGCCGGGCTATTCCGGCGAGTTGATCAGAATCCATCCGCGCCGGATCATCAGCTGGGGTCTCGGCGAATCCCCGCGGTACCGCACCAACTCCCGCGACATCGCCGGCTAAGCCCGCCCCCGCCCGCGAGTCGCGCGCTCCAGCAAGCGAGTCGCGCGCTCCAGCAAGCGAGCCACGCGCTCGGGGTACAGCGCAAGGTGACATTCCTTCGCTTCTATCAGCGGAATGTCACCTTGCGCTGTATCGGCACCAATGGGCACAGCGCTGCACGGGTACAGCAAACCGGCGCCGGAGTGGTCCGGCGGCGGTCGTCAGCTTGTGCGGGTCAGCTCAGCTGCGGGTGACCTTGCCTGCCTTGAGGCAGGAGGTGCACACGTTCATGCGCTTGCGCTGGGAAATCCCGATCTTCGCGTGCACGGTCTGGATGTTCGGGTTCCACCGGCGGCTGGTGCGCCGGTGGGAGTGGGAGACCGCCTTGCCGAAGCCCGGCTTCTTGCCGCACACGTCGCAAACGGCAGCCACGTCAAACACTCCTTCTGGTGTCGCGTGCGCCCCCACGGCACGCCCGATCACCCTGGTTGCCCAGGACTCCGTACAGAATAACGGCAGCGTGTCCGGTCCCGCACCCGGCCCCCGACTACTCTCCCGCATTGTGCTGCAGGCCATGGACGCCGGCGAGGTGCGGCGCTGGGCCGCGGCCTGCGTCCAAGCCCTCGAGGCGCATCGCGACGCGATCGACCGGATCAACGTGTATCCGGTCGCCGACAACGACACGGGCTCCAACCTGCTGTTCACCCTGCGCACCGGGCTCGAGGAGGTGCTGCGCCTACCCGAGGACGGTACCGCGGGCTCGGTCCTCGCCGCGCTGGCCAAGGGCGCGCTCGGCGGGGCCAGAGGCAACTCCGGGGTGATCATCTCCCAGCTGTTGCGCGGCGTGGCCGAGTCCCTGGAGAAGGCGGCCATGGTCACCGGCGCCGGCCTGCGAGCGGCGCTGGCCAGAGGCGCGGAGCTGGCCGGCGCGGCGGTCGCCGACCCGGTCGCCGGCACCATGCTGACCGTGCTGCACGCCGCAGCGGCCGGGGCAAGGGTGAGCGGCTCCGACGATCTTCCTGTGGTGGTCCGGGCCGCGGCGCGGTCGGCGGCCGATGCGCTTGACCGAACCCCGCGCCAGCTCGCCGTGCTGGCCGAGGCGGGGGTGGTGGACGCCGGGGGCAGGGGCGTCGTGGTGCTGCTCGACGCGCTGGCCGCCGTGGTGGCGCAGCGCTCCGCCGCGCTGGCCGCCGCGGCCGACGCGGAGGTCGCCGGGCCTGCGGACACCTCGCTGGTCGCGCGGCGCGAGGGCGGGTCGGACGAGTACAGCTACGAGGTGATGTACCTGCTCGACGCGGGTGCCCGGGCCGCCTCGGAGCTGCGCGACAAGCTGGTCGGGCTGGGTGACTGCGTCTCGGTGGCCGGGGACGGCGCCCGGACCTGGACCGTCCACGTGCACTGCAACGACGTGGGCGCCGCGATCGAGGCCGGGGTGGAGGCGGGCCGGCCGCGCCGCATCCGGGTGGCCCGGTTCGACGACGCGCCGTCGCAGGAACCCGGCCGGTTCACCCGGGACCGGGCGGTGGTCGCCCCGGTGCGCAGCGGCGAGCTCGGCGAGCTGCTCGCCGCCGAGGGGGTTGCCGTACTCCTGGTGGACGGCGACCTTGGCGTGGACGGGGGGCGGGACGGGCAGGACGGGAGGGACGCCGGCGAGGCCACCGCGTACCGGTTGCTCGAGGTGATCACCGGTACCGGCGCGGCCCACGTCACGGTGCTGCCCATCGACCGCGGCCTGATCGGGATCGCCGACGAGGCCGCCATCCGGGCGGTCGCCGCCGGTCAGGACGTGGTCGTGGTGCCGTGCTCGTCGCCGGTGCAGGTGCTGGCCGCGGTCGCGGTGCACGACCCGCGCCGGCGGGCCGGTGACGACGTCGTGCGGATGGCCGAGGCGGCGGCGGCGACCCGGTGGGGCGAGGTGGTGATCGCCGCCGAGGACGCGATCACCTGGATCGGCCGGTGCATGGCCGGCGACGTGCTCGGCTTCGCCGACGGCGAGGTCGCGGTGATCGAGCCCGGGCCGGCCTCGGTCGACGCGCTCGACCTGGTGACCCGCGCGGTGCTCGACCGGATGCTGGGCATCGGCGGCGAACTGGTCACCGCGCTGCTCGGCGCCGGTGCCCCGGACGAGCTGGCCGGCGAGCTCGAGGACCTCCTGCGCCGCGAGCACCCCGAGGTGGACCTGACGGTCTACCGGGGCGGCCAGACCGACGCGGTGCTCATCCTCGGCGTGGAGTGAGCCACCGGCGTTTCATGCTGGCCTTGACGCCGGCGGCAATGTCTAGCATCGGTGACATGCGAATCGGCGAGCTGGCCAGGACCGCGGGCACCACGACGAGGGCGCTGCGGTACTACGAGACGCAGGGTCTGTTGCACGCGCCGCGCCGGTCCAACGGCTATCGCGAGTACGACGAGTCGCACCTGCGGCTGGTGCGGGAGATCCAGACGTTGCAGGCGGTCGGGTTCGCGCTCGAGGACACCCGGCCGTTCGTCGAGTGCCTGCTGGCCGGCAACCCCTCCGGCGACGCCTGCCCGAACTCGGTGGCCGTCTATCGCCGCAAGCTCGCCGAGGTGGACGCCTGCCTGGCGCGACTGTCCGAGGTGCGCGCCGAGCTGGCCGGGAAGCTCGCCAGGGTCAACGAACAGCGCGACGAGCACCGCGTTCCGCAGAGGGAGGGAACATGTCCACACCGATCACGGTGACCGACGAGACGTTCGCGGAGCTGGTGCTGCGCAACGACAAGCCGGTGCTGCTGGAGTTCTGGGCGCCCTGGTGCGGCCCGTGCAAGATGATCGCGCCGGTGCTGGCCGAGATCGCCGGGGACCGGGCGGCGTCGTTGACCGTCGCCAAGCTCGACTACGACGAGAACCCGCGCACCGGCGCCGAGTACGGGGTGCTCGGCCTGCCGACCATGCTGCTGTTCCAGAACGGCGAGCCGGTGCGCTCGTTCGTCGGGGCGCGGCCGAAGATGCGGCTGCTCACCGAGCTCGACGATGCCTTGCGCAGCGCCGTCGGGGGATGACGCCATAATCGGTTCTTGATGGTTGCCCTCGACGACAAGCTCGAGCCCGTGCTTGGTGCCAGGTCGGCCGTGGCGCTGGCCGCCGCGTTCGACATCCACACGGTGCGTGACCTGCTGCGCCACTATCCCCGGCGCTACGCCGAACGCGGCGAGCTGACCGACATCGCCGGGCTCGAGATCGGTGAGCACGCCACGGTCATGGCGAGGGTGAAGACGGCGGGCGAACGGCGGATGCGAGCCCGCAACGGCTGGATCCTGGACGTCGTGATCACCGACGGGCAGCGCACGCTGGACTGCAAGTTCTTCAACCAGCGCTGGCAGAAGTCGAAGCTGGCGCCGGGCACCAGCGCGCTGTTCGCCGGCAAGGTGTCGGTGTACAACCACAAGCTCCAGCTGACCAACCCGGACTACCACCTGATCGACGGAGACGCCGACGACGTCGCGATCGACGACTTCCTCGGGTTGATCCCGGTCTATCCGGCCACCGCGAAGCTGCAGTCGTGGCAGATCGCCAAGTGTGTCCGGCAGGCCTTCGAGCTGCTCGACGGCATCGAGGACGCGCTGCCGGCCGACCTGCGCGCCAGGCACCGGTTGGCGGACTACGCCGAGGCGATCAAGGCCATCCATCTGGCTCCGGACTGGCCGGCGGTGCAGGCGGCAAGGCAGCGGCTGAAGTGGGACGAGGCGATGGCCGTGCAGCTGGCGCTGGCCCAGCGGCGCGCGGCGGCCAGAGCCCGGCCGGCGCCGTCCTCCCCCCGGTCCGACGGCGGCATTCGCGGCGCGTTCGAGGCCCGGTTGCCGTTCCGGCTCACCGAGGGCCAGCTCGAGGTCGGCGCGGCGATCGCGGCCGACCTGACCGGGGAGCATCCGATGAACCGGTTGCTCCAGGGCGAGGTGGGCAGCGGCAAGACCGTGGTCGCGCTGCTGGCCATGCTCCAGGTGGTGGACGCCGGCCGGCAGGCCGCGCTGCTGGCGCCGACCGAGGTGCTGGCCGCGCAACACGCCCGTTCGCTCGCCGGTCTGCTCGGTGAGTTGGCCATGGCGGGTGAGCTGGGCGGCGCCGAGCAGGCCACCCGGATCGCCCTGCTGACCGGTTCGTTGACCGCGGCCGGGCGCAAGCAGGCGTTGCTGGACGCGGCGAGCGGGGCGGCCGGGATCGTGGTCGGCACGCACGCGCTGATCCAGGACAAGGTGTCCTTCGCGGACCTCGGTCTGGTCGTGGTGGATGAGCAACACCGCTTCGGCGTCGAGCAGCGGGACGCGCTGCGGGCCAGGGCGGGGGAGAACGTCAGCCCGCACGTGCTGGTGATGACCGCGACCCCGATCCCGCGCACGGTGGCCATGACCGTCTACGGCGACCTGGAAACCTCGGCGCTGCGCGAACTTCCGGCCGGCCGGTCGCCGATCGGCACGACCGTGGTACCGGTCGCGGAGCGGCCCGCCTGGCTGGAACGGGCCTGGCAACGGATTCGGGAGGAGGTCGCCGCCGGTCACCAGGCCTATGTGGTCTGCCCCCGGATCGGCGGCGAGGGCGACTCCGGTGAGGATGTCGAGTCCACGTCGGAGGATTCCGATCGCCGGGCGCCGCTCGCCGTGACCGACGTCGTGCCGATGCTCGCCGAGGGGCCGCTTTCCGGGCTGCGCCTCGGTGTCCTGCACGGACGGTTGCATCCGGACGAGAAGGACGCGGTGATGCGCTCGTTCGCGGCGGGTGAGCTGGACGTCCTGGTCGCCACGACCGTCGTCGAGGTCGGGGTGGACGTGCCGAACGCCACCGCCATGGTCATCATGGACGCGGAGCGGTTCGGCGTCAGCCAGCTACACCAGCTGCGTGGGCGGGTCGGCCGGGGCACGGCGCCCGGGATCTGCCTGCTGGTCACCGACATGCCCGCCGGCACAGCCAGCCGCGACCGGCTGGACAACGTCGCGTCCACATTGGACGGATTCGAGCTCGCCCAACTGGACCTGGAGATGCGCCGCGAGGGCGACATCCTCAGCGCCGTGCAGTCCGGCCGCCGATCGACGTTGAAGCTGCTCTCCCTGCTCCACGACGGCGAGCTCATCACCGAGGCTCGCGATGAGGCGCAGGCGTTGATCGCCAGCGGCCCGACGCTCACGGACTTCCCCGGCTTGGCCCGCATGGTCGCCGACCTGGTCGGCGAGGACCGGGCCGAATACCTCGAGAAGGCCTGAACTCCGGTGGCCGGCGAACTGCCGGCCACCGGAGATGGCTACCAACGCTGGCTAGCTGCGGTTTCGGCAGGGGTTGTCGGGGAGAACCTGGCGGAAATCGTTGAACAGCCGGCGGGGCTGGAAGCCGGTGCCGGGATAGACGAGCGGAATGAGCGGACCGTACTGGGCGTGTGCCGAGCCGCCGAGGGTGTTGGTGGTGCCCAGGATGTGCGCGCCGCCTTCCTGCCACAGACAACCGGTCTGTGAGCTGTCGCGGAGGCTGAAGAACGGGTAGAACTTGGCGCCCGGCGGCGGGTTGACGCAGTTGGCGCCGGTGGTGCGGTCGCACCGGCCACCGAAGTCGGCCGCCTCGATGCGCGCCATGTCCGCCTCGAAGCCGACCCGGTCGTAGTTGCGGCCGCCGTTGAAGGTGGGGCTGGAGAACTGGATCGACCGCGAGTTGAACAGCAGGTCGCGGACCGGGTTGTTGACCGAGCCGGGCCAGTCGTTGAGGTACGACTGTCCGTCGAAGTCCTGGTCGGAGCCGGTGCAGCCGCTGATCTGGATGCGCAGCGACTCGGCCGCCGGGTGGCAGCCGACGTCGTCGACGTCCGGGCTGCCCGGGTCGGTCGGGTCACCGGCGCAAGTCCCGTCGGTGGTGTTGACGTTCTTGCAGTACTCGAAGTGACCGATCTCGTCGGAGTAGGCGATGTTGTACGAGTGCGCGGCCCAGGGCACCCTGGTGTGCTCGCTTGAGGTGGAGTACATCGGGTGGAACGCGTACGGCGACTGGCTGCAGGTGGCCGCGTTCGGTTCGAAGTTGACCTGGGCGAACCCGTTGGCCACACTCGCGGTCATCGAGCCGGACTGGCCGGTTGTGTGGTCCTGGATGGCGGTGACCAGACCGGCGGCCGAGTCGTGGATGGAGATCGTCACCCGGTCGCCCGCGTTCATGAACAGGTCGGTGCCCGGGTTCGGGGTGAACGAGTCGAGGGTCAGGTTCAGCGGCGCGGCCGGCGCGTGCGGGCGGCCGTTGCGCGTGACGAACGCGAAGTTGGCCGGTTCGACGCCCACCGTGCCGAGGCAGTTGGCGTTGTTGCTGACGTTGTTGTTCATGTCGAGGTCGAGGGCGAAGATCGCCATCGCGGCGCACCACTTGCGGGCGTCGCAGCTGATCCCGTTCTGGAACGGAGCCCAGCCCGGCGGGTAGAACTGAAGCTCGAGGAAGCCCGTGCCGGCGTGCCGCCCGACGTAGTCCGCCTCGGTGGGATCCGCGCCGTCCTTGATGTTGGAGTCACTGTTGGGCACGCACGGAGCGTGGGTGAACTCCGGTGCGGACTGGTTGTCGCACAGGTCCATGCCGAACCAGAACGCGATCCGGTTCTGGAAGTTGAAAGTGCCGCCCGTTCCGTCCTGTTTTGGTGGAACGACGGCGTCCCGTGGAATGGTTAACTGGTATTCGGAGTTGTTTCCGGCGCCTGGCCGGTCCGAGTAGAACAGCACGGATGGCTCGTCGTGCCCGGTATAGTTTCCCTCGTACCCGATCGAGTCGACCGGTTCCGCGCAGAGCGGACTGCCTTCCGCGCAGAACAGCTTCGCCGGCCGGAACGGCGTTGCCGCCGCCTCCGGTGCCGTCGCAAATGACCCAAGGAGTACAATTCCGGCAAGAGTTGCGAGTATTCGCCTCATTCCCGAATGATCCACCTGAGATTGTGCCCCAACAACGACACAATGGCTCACGTCACCTGGCGGGTACGCATCCCCCACCTGGCCCAATTGTGCCGAATGCGCGGCAGGCGCTGCCAGTTGGGCGGCCCGTCGGTGGGGTCCGCGTGGGACGCGCTCGAGCGGCCCGCGTCGCGTGCCCACAGTGATCATCGGCTGGTCACGGCGCCTGAGCGGCACGTCGGGCGGTTGCTGAACAAGACTGATCGGGTCCGGTGCTGGTTTTGCGCCCGCCGGTCATCTAGCGTGTGCCCGTTGCGCATGTCCAGTTGGTGCGGGGTTGGGGCGTTCGAACCGGACCGCTTGGGCAGGCGTAGGCAGGTGTGCGTCGTCGTCACCCCCAACCGGCGCGCACGATAGGGACATGTGAAAGGGAATTCATGCAACGCAGCCGATTAGTCGGGGCCGCAGCTTTGGCGCTCGTCATACCCCTCATCCAGGTGCTGCCGGCGTCCACCGCCGCCGGCGCGGCGCCCGCGGCCGCCCAGGTCAAGAGCGATACCAGGGAGCTCACCCGCACAGACTTCACCCTCGACGGCAAGAAGGTCGACACGTCCAAGCGCTACCAGCCGAAGGCCCAGCGCAAGCTGGCCGCCGCCGGTGTGACCCCGCCGGTCGGCACGGTGCGCCAGTGGCTCGGTCTCGACGACGCCATGGGCATCCTGTACCGCAAGAACTACGTGCTGCGCGGAGTGGGCCAGAAGATCGAGGTGTGGGTGGCCGTCGACACCGCCTTCCCGGCCGGCGACTGCCGCAGCCAGGTCCCGAACTCGACCACGGTGACCGACGCTCAGGTCAACGACCTGGTCGCGCAGTTCGACACCAACATGTTCCCCAAGGAGACGGCGACGTTCAGCACCCCGCCGGACCGGGACGGGAGCAACGCCATCCTCGGGCCGGACAGCAGCGGCAACGGCGGTGACTACGGCGGCGGCGGCGACAAGACCGTCACCCTGGTGGACAACGTCCGGGACGACAACTTCTACACCTTCCCGGCCGCGCCCACCTACATCGCCGGCTTCTTCTCGTCGCAGTTCAACGAGTTGCTCGACCGCAATGTGATGACCATCGACGCGTTCGACTGGGCGCACCGCACCGGGACCAACCCGGTGGACGAGCCGACCAGCGACCTCTGCACCAGCCGCCCGGCGCGTCCGCGGCTGTACGAGGGCACGTTCGCGCACGAGTGGCAGCACCTGCTGCACAACTACACCGACCCCAACGAAACCACGTGGATGAACGAGGGCCTGTCGGACTTCGCGCAGAGCCTGGTCGGCTACGTCGACGGCCGGGCGACCGTGTTCGACCGGGGTGCCGACAGCCACCTGTACTGCTTCCAGGGCTTCGGCACCGTGCAGACTCCGTTCAACACCAACCCGCGTGACTGCGGCGGACCGGAGAACTCGCTCAACCTGTGGGGCGAGGGCAACAACCCGAACAAGGTCCTCGCCGACTACGGCAACGCCTATTCGTTCATGCTGTTCCTGTTCGACCGGTACGGCGCGGACTTCATGTCGAGGCTGCACCGCGACGGCGAGCTGCAGGGTCTGGCCAGCCTGGACGCCGCGCTCGAGGCCGAGGGCGTGCACGACATGTACCAGGTGATCCACGACTACCAGAGCATGGTGTTGCTCGACAAGAGCATCGGTGACGCGCGGTTCGGCATCGTCCTTGGCGTACCGAAGAACCGGGTCACCACGCCGAGCCTGCGGTCCACGATCAACCAGGCCAACCCGGACATCAACAACGACCCGGGTGCGGCGCCGAACGGTGCGGACTTCGTGCCATTGCAGGCCGCGAACGGCACCGTCCTCAATGGACGGGACCTCCGCTCGCTCTCCTTCAACGGTGCGCGGTCGCTGCCGCCGATGCCGCTGCAGTGGACCGTCGTGACGAACGACCCGGACCGGGGCGGCAACGCGGTGCTGTGGTCGGGCAACAGCAGCAACCGGGACGCCACCGCGGTCACCTCGGTGACCGTGCCGACGACCGACCCGACGCTGCGCATGCTGGCCAAGTACGGCGCCGAGTTCTCCTTCGACTACGGCTACGTGGTGGTGTCCACCGACGGCGGCGCCACCTACACCGCGGTCGCCGGGGACAAGACGACGCCCGGACCGCTCGGCCCCGGCCTGAACGGCACGACCAACGGGTTCGAGCCGCACTCGTTCAACCTGTCGGCCTACGCCGGCAAGACCGTGCTGCTCGGCTTCCGCTACGTCAGCGACAGCGGCGTGAACGAGGGCGGTCTGCTGATCGACGACGTGACGATCGGCGGCACGCAGGTGAGCAACGGGTCCAACCTGGACGCGTTCGACTCGCCGACCGAGATCAAGCCGGTCGCGGTGAACAACTGGCACGTCAAGCTGATCGGCTTCGACGAGCGCAACGCGATCGCGCTGCAGGGCGACCTGGACGGTAAGTTCTCGTTCCGGCTCAGCCGGCTCGAGCTGCTGCTGTTCTCGCTGTTCCCGAAGGTGATCGCGGTCGTCTCCTACGACGAGCCGACCGAGCAGGTCAACCAGTACGCGCCGTACACCCTGACGGTGAACGGTGTCGTGCAGCCCGGCGGAGGCGGCGCCACCTCCTGACGCCGGAGAAGACCGAACAACGGCTGTGCCCCGGTCCGCCGACCGGGGCACAGCCCTGTGGTGGTCCCACCGCGACTCGCTCCGCCGACCTGACCCGGCCGTTGTTACAGCGCAAGGTCACCTTCATTCGCTTCTAACCGCGCAATGTCACCTTGCGCTGTATTCGGGAGCTGCCCACACCGCGACTCGCTCCGGGCGGCTCGCTCCGGACGGCACTGTGCCCCCGGTGCTTCTCGGCACCGGGGCACGGTTCGCGGTGGCGGGTTACTTGCCGTTGTTGGCCTTGACCTCGGCCGGCGGCGCCGGCGTGGTGGTGACCATCGGGCTCTTGACCTCGGTGTGCCGCTTGGCCTGCTGGACGAAGTGCTGCCGGGCGTCCTCGAGCAGGGTGAACGTGGTGTTGACCTGTTCGGAGACGTTGCGCTCGATGTCGTTGGCCTTGCGTACCCGGTCCGCGGCTTCGGCCAGGCGCTGCTCGGCGTCCTCGATGATCTTGGCGGCGCGGATCCTGGCGTTCGCCTGCTCCTCGGCCACCTCGCGCTCGATCCGGGCGCGCTTCTCGGTGAGCGCCTTGTCGCTGGCGTCGCTGCGCTGCTTGGCGTCGTCGAGCAGCATGGACGCCTGCTCGCGGGCCGCGGCCTCCTGCTTGGCCAGCACCGACTCGACCGTGGCCCGCTTCTCGGCGATCGCCTTCTCCGCCGCCGCGCTGCGCCGCTCCGCCTCGTGGATGGTCTCGTCGGCCAGTTCCTTGGCCGCGGCCTGCTGCGCGACCAGGTCGGCATCGACCTTGGCCCGCTTGTCGGCCAGTGCCTTGTCACTCGCCTCGCTGCGCTGCTTGGCCTCTTCCAGGATCGTGGTGGCCTGCTTCTGCGCGGTCGCCTCGCGCTCGGCCAGCTCCCGCTCCAGGATCTCCCGGCGCGCGCCGATGGCCTCCTCGACCGCTTCGGCCTTGCGCTGCGCGTCGCCGACGATCTGCTCGGCCCGCTCCTTCGCCGCGACGGTCCGGGTCTCCAGCTCCGCTTCCAGCTCGCTGCGCTTGGCGGTCAGCACCGCCTCGGCCTCGAGCTCGAGTTCCAGCCGGCGCTCGGCGGCCTGCTCGTCCTGCGCCGCACGCTGCTCGGTGGCCCGCACGTCGAGCAGGTCGCGCCGCTGCGCCGCCTCGGCGTCGAGCTGGGCGATCCGGTCCTCGTTGGCCACCGCGGCCCGTTGCGCCTCGGCCTGTGCGTCCGCCATGAGCTGGTCGTGCTCGGCCCGCATCGCCGCGCGCAGCTCATCCTGCTCGGCCTGGAGGGCGGCGTGGTTCTTGGCGTACTGGGCTTCGAGCTGGGTGCGCAGACCCTCGGCCTCGGCGAGCAGACCGTCGTGGCGGTCCTTGAGCTCAGCCGCGTACACCTGCGCCTCGGCCCGCGCGCCGGCCGCGTACTCGTCGGCGGCGGACTTGGTGGACACCACGTAGGCGTCCGCGTCCGACCGGGTCCGGGCGGCGTACTCGTCCGCCGCGGTGCGGGCCGCGGTGGCGTACTGGTCGGCGTCGCTGCGGGTCGCCGAGGCGTGGCTGTCCGCCTTGGCCCGAGTGGAGTGGCTGTACTGGTCCGCATCGGCCCGGGTGGTCCGGTTGTACTCGTCGGCCTTGCCCTTGAACTCGGCGATCTCCTCCTCGGCGAGCTGCATCATCAGCCGCACGCGCTCGGTCATGCCCTCGGTGCTGTTCGGGCTCGCGCTGATCCGGGCCAACCGGGAGCGGGACTCCATCAGCTGTTGCTGAACGCTGCCGAGGGCCTTGGTGAGCTCGGCGACCTTGGAGACCGCTTCGTCCCGGCTCTTGGTGGCATGGCGCAGGTCGTAGGTCAGGCGAGTGACCCGTTCGTTCACCTGGCGCTGGTTGTATCCACGGATGACAGTGTCGAAATGGGGCAAACGCGGTGCGGCGTCTGAGTCACCAGCAGGCATGTTGCCCCACTTTAGTAGGTCACACCTAGGCGTGAAGAGGGGGTAGGGGTGAATTTCTCTGCGCGGGCCGCGATGCTGCGCTATGGGGCATCGACGCAGGTAGTGTGGCCAACCGACCGGTCACCGACGGTGGCCGAACCTCGTTTGATCGTTGGGGCGTTGGTGGCGGAGGGGAGTTCCCGAACGATCATCGCGTTGGGCGGAACGCGGTGTCAGACCGCGACGGTCCCACTCATCGGGGATTGGGAAAACAAATAACTGAATACGCGTACTTTTGTGCCGGCAGGTCCCCGAACCGGACCCTCGGGTTGGTGCCGAGGGCCCGCCCGGTTGCCTGAGCGCGAGACTCGGTTGCCGGAGCGCGAGACTCGCGCGTCGTGGGTCGTTTCGGTTACGCCGGAGCCCGCCACATCGGCCAGAACGGCGGACCGTCCGGCAGGTGGAACGGCTCACCACGGAGCCGGTAACCGTGCCGCAGGTACAGGTCGCGCGCCTCGGCGCTGCTCGCCTCCAGATAAGCCGGTGTGCCGGTCCGGTCGAGCCGTTCGTGGTGCGCCGCCATCAGCCTGGAGCCGATGCTCTGGTTCTGGTGCTCCGGCCGCACGGCGAGGAACGCGAGATGGTGATGCACGCCGTGCGGGTGATGTGCGGCGAACGCGTCGTCAAGCGCGACGAACCGATCCAGGTGCGGACCGGCCGCCGCCGCCAGCCGGGCGTCGTAGGCCGGCGGCGGGGGCAGTTCCGCCTCGCCATCGTGGTGGAACCAGACGGCCGCCGCGGTGTGCTCGCCGGTCAGCTCGACGTGTCCGTGCCGGAACGCGTGCTCGACCAGGATCACGAAGTGGGCCGCCAACCGGCGCCTGCGCTCTTCCGGGTCGGCGATCAGCCAGACGGTCGGCGGAAGCGGCACGAACGCCTCGGCGATCAGCTCGGCCACCAAGCCGGCCTGCTCCGGGTCGGCCCGGACGATCTCCTGAGCCTGCCTCACCGATGGGCCGCCTCGTGTGCGGCGGGTCCGGCGGTCGCGGTGACGCTGCGCGCGCCGTAGCCGATGGTGGCGTAGACCTCGGCTCGCCTCGCTCGCAGCACCAGGCCCCAGACGATGCCGGCAGCCACGGTCACCAGGTACACGATCGGCACCCCCCAGCGCAGCGGGTGGCTCTCCTCGACGCCGAGCAGGCTGGCGAAGTTCTTGAGCGCGAAGAACACCACGACCGCCAGCGCGGCGCTGGCCAGCCACGGCGCGCCCGTGCTGCGCCACGCGGTCTCACCGGACGGGTTGCGGGCGAAGAACACGCCGACCGCGACCGAGGTGATCAGGATGAGCAGGAGCACACCGAGCCCGCCGGAGGTGCCGCCCCAGTAGAACAGCCGAACCACCGGATCCCAGCCGCCGATCGCGTAGACCACGATCACGACCAGGCCGACCACGCTCTGGATCACCGAGCCCACCACCGGCGAGCCGGTCCGGTTCGAGGTGCGACCGAGCGCCGCGGGCAGCACCCGCTCCCGGCCGAGGGCGAACATGTAGCGCGCGGTGGTGTTGTGGAAGGAGATCATCGCGGCCAGGATGCTGGTCACCAGCAACGTGTGTCCGATGTTGACGAACCAGCCGCCGAGGTGCGTGCCGGCCAGGTTGAAGATCAGCTCGGTCGCCTGCTGCTGGGACTGCGCGACCACCTGGTCCGGACCGGTGGCCACGCTCATCGTCCAGGACGCGAAGGCGTAGAGCCCGGCGATCAGTGCGACCGAGAGGTAGGTCGCGGCCGGCACGGTGCGCCTCGGGTCCCGGGCCTCCTCGCTGAACACCACGGACGACTCGAAACCGACGAAGCCGAGCAGCGCGAGCGCCAGTACCGCGCCCACCCCGTTGCCGAACAGCTTGCCGGGATCGAGCGTGTCGAAGCTGACCGAACCGCCGGCCGGGTTGAGCAGGTCCGCGACGCTGAACACGACGATCACCGCGACCTCGGTGACCAGCAGCACGGCCAGCACCCGGCCGTTCAGGTCGACCTGCTGCATGCCGAGCAGCGCCACGATCAGCCAGGCGACCAGCGCGATCGCCCACCACTTCAGGTCAATGTGGAACCACTGCAACAACAACGGTTGGGTCGCCGCGCCGATCAGTCCGTACAACCCGACCTGGAGTGAGTTGTAGGCGATCAGCGCCACCCAGGAACAGCCGACGCCGAGCGGGCGGCTCAGGCCCTGGCTGATGTAGGCGTAGAACGCGCCGGCGTTGACCACGTGCCTGGCCATTGCCACGTAACCGACCGAGAACACGCCGAGCACGACACCGATGACGACGAACGCGAGCGGGATGCCGATCAGGCCGGTGACCGCGAAGCCGGTGGTGACCACGCCGGCCACCACGGTCAGCGGGGTGGCCGCGCTCATCACGAAGAACAGCACGGAGGGCACGCCGAGCCGGTCTTCGGCCAGCGCCATCGACAGGTTGCTCGGTTCGGTTCTCGAATGGGACATTGCCATCTACTCCAGGGTTGGGGGAGCTACATCCGGTGGTGCAAAACGGCGTCGCCGATGGCGGCCTCGGTCTCGGCGACCAGTACCCGAAGCGGCGCCGGCAGGCCGGAGACCAGGTGCGAGCGGTAGTGGATGATCTCGGTGACCGCCTCGGCGCGCAGGTAGCGATCCAGGCCGGTGGCGCCGATCAGGCCGGCCAGCACGACGTCGGGCAACATCAGCTGTTCCCGGCGGCCGAGCTTCTGGGCCAGCCGGACCGCCGGCCAGGCCGCCGCGTTCAGATCGACCGGGCGAAAGCCGGCGGACCGGCGAAACCTCCGGGTTTCCGGGAGCCGGACCAGGCCCTCCCGAACCATCCGCTGGCCGACCAGTTCGTAGGCGTTGCGGCCGAGATAGCGCAGCCAGTCCCGAACCGCGCGCGGCTCCGGCTCGCCGAGCACGTCCTCGAGCACCAGGTGGGCCAGCGCGTCCGGCACCGGGCGACGGTCGATCACCAGTACGTGCGCCCGCTGCAAGGTGATCTTGCGGAACAGGATCAGCTCACCGAGCAGCGCGCCGGCGAGGCCGATGCCCGCTCCCCGGTCGGTGAGCCGCATCTTGCCGGTCACGTCGTCGTGCGCGGCGAGGAAGAAGTCATCCGCGAGCAGTAGCTCGATGGGCGCCCAGGTAGGCCTGTTCCCGTTGCCGTCGTCCACGAAGTCCTAGTCCCCAAGGTCGAGTCGGCCGCCTACAGTAGCGCCTTGATCGCACCCCGCGACTCTGCCAATCGGGCGATGTGCGAGATGCATCCCGCACATCGCACCCGAGACCCGAGGCTTCGGACCGCGAGTGACCCACCGGGTGACGCCGGTCATCCGAATGGTGCCCGTCACGTGGAGCCGAGCTCCCAGATGCCGGAACAATCGAGGTAGCGTGCTGCGACCGAAGGTCATGACCACAGGAGGTAGCCGGTGTTCCGCAAGGTGCTCGTCGCCAACCGGGGAGAGATCGCCATCCGGGCGTTTCGGGCCGGCTACGAGCTCGGCGCCGGCACGGTCGCGGTGTTCCCTTATGAGGACCGCAACTCCGCGCACCGAATGAAGGCGGACGAGGCGTACCTGATCGGCGAGGCGGGGCATCCGGTGCGCGCCTACCTCTCGGTCGAGGAGATCCTCGCCGCCGCGCGCCGGGCCGGGGCCGACGCGATCTATCCCGGCTACGGCTTCCTGTCCGAGAACCCGGCGTTGGCCAGCGCGTGCGAACAGGCCGGCATCACCTTCGTCGGTCCAAGCACCGAGGTGCTCGAGCTGACCGGGAACAAGGCCCGCGCGGTGGCCGCGGCGCGCGAGGCGGGACTGCCGGTGCTGCGCTCCAGCGCGCCATCTGCCGACCTGGACACATTGCTCATCGCCGGCGGCGAGATCGGCTTCCCGCTGTTCGTCAAGGCGGTGGCCGGCGGTGGCGGGCGGGGCATGCGCCGGGTGGCGGAGCACAAGGTGCTGCGCGAGTCCATCGAGGCGGCTATGCGCGAGGCGGAGTCGGCGTTCGGCGACCCGACCGTGTTCCTCGAGCAGGCGGTGGTCGAGCCGAGGCACATCGAGGTGCAGATCCTGGCCGACGCCACGGGCGGCGTGATCCACCTGTTCGAGCGGGACTGCTCGGTGCAGCGCCGGCACCAGAAGGTGATCGAGATCGCGCCGGCCCCGAACCTCGATCCGGCGCTGCGGGACCGGATCTGCGCCGACGCGGTGGCCTTCGCCAGGCACATCGGCTACCGCAACGCGGGCACCGTCGAGTTCCTCCTCGACCGGCAGGGCAAGCACGTCTTCATCGAGATGAACCCGCGGATCCAGGTGGAGCACACGGTTACCGAGGAGGTCACCGACGTCGACCTGGTCCAGTCCCAGCTGCGCATCGCGAACGGCGAGACGCTGGCCGACCTCGGCCTGCGGCAGGAGGACATCCGGTTGCGCGGTGCGGCGCTCCAGTGCCGGATCACCACCGAAGATCCGGCCAACGGGTTCCGCCCGGACACCGGGATCATCAGCGCGTACCGCTCGCCCGGCGGGGCGGGGATCCGGCTGGACGGCGGTTCCTCCGGCTCCGGCGCGGAGATCAGCGCGCATTTCGACTCCATGCTGGTGAAGCTCACCTGCCGGGGCCGGGACTTCGCCGCCGCGGTGATGCGCGCCCGCCGGGCCGTGGCCGAGTTCCGGATCCGTGGCGTGGCCACCAACATCCCGTTCCTCCAAGCAGTGCTGGACGATCCGGACTTCCGGGGCGGCCGGGTCACCACGGCGTTCATCGAGCAGCGCCCACACCTGCTCACCGCGCGGCACTCCGCGGACCGGGGCACCCGGCTGCTGAGCTACCTCGTCGACGTGACGGTGAACAAGCCGCACGGGCCGCGGCCGAAGGTGATCGACCCCAGGGACAAGCTGCCCGAGGTGGACCTGACCGCCGACCCGCCGGCCGGCTCCCGCCAGCGGCTGGAGTCGTTGGGGCCGGAGGGTTTCGCCGGTTGGCTGCGGGAGTCAAACAGGATCGGGGTGACCGACACGACATTTCGGGACGCGCACCAGTCGCTGCTGGCCACCCGGGTGCGTACCCGGGACCTGCTGACCGTCGCGCCGCACGTCGCGCACACCATGCCGGAACTGCTGTCCGTGGAGTGCTGGGGCGGGGCGACGTTCGACGTGGCGCTGCGGTTCCTGGCCGAGGATCCGTGGGAGCGGCTCGCGGCACTGCGCGCCGAGATACCGAACATCTGCCTGCAGATGCTGCTGCGCGGGCGGAACACCGTTGGCTATACGCCGTACCCGACCGAGGTGACCTCGGCGTTCGTGCGCGAGGCCACCGACACCGGCATCGACATCTTCCGGATCTTCGACGCGCTCAACGACGTGGAGCAGATGCGCCCGGCCATCGAGGCGGTGCGGGAGACGGGTACCGTGGTCGCCGAGGTGGCCCTGTGCTATACCGCCGATCTCGCTGACCCGGCCGAGCAACTGTACACATTGGACTATTACCTGAAGCTGGCCGAACAGATCGTCGGCGCGGGCGCACACGTACTGGCCATCAAGGACATGGCTGGGCTGCTCCGCCCGCCCGCCGCCACCCGGCTGGTCTCCGCGCTGCGCAAGGAGTTCGACCTCCCGGTGCACCTGCACACGCACGACACGGCTGGCGGGCAGTTGGCCACCTACCTGGCCGCCATCCAGGCCGGAGTGGACGCCGTGGACGGTGCGACCGCGTCGATGTCCGGCACCACCTCGCAGCCGTCGCTCTCCGCCATCGTCGCGGCGACCGACCACAGCTCCAGGGAGACCGGACTTTCGCTCACCGCGGTGTCGGATCTCGAGCCGTACTGGGAGACGGTGCGCCGGGTCTACGCGCCGTTCGAGGCCGGGCTGCCCGCGCCGACCGGCCGGGTGTACCACCACGAGATTCCCGGCGGGCAGCTGTCCAATCTGCGTACCCAGGCCATCGCGTTGGGCCTTGGCAACCGGTTCGAGGAGATCGAGGCGATGTACGCCGCGGCCGACCGGATGCTCGGCCGGCTGGTGAAGGTCACTCCTTCGTCCAAAGTGGTCGGTGACCTCGCCCTGCACCTGGTCGGTGCCGGCGTCGACCCGCGCGAGTTCGAGGCGAACCCGGGCCGGTTCGACGTACCCGACTCGGTGGTCGGCTTCCTGCACGGCGAGCTCGGCGAACCGGCCGGCGGTTGGCCGGAGCCGTTCCGCACCAAGGCTTTGGCCGGCCGATCCGCGCCACGCGGCATGACCGAGCTGACCGACGAGGACCGGGCCGGCCTGTCCTCGGATCGCCGGGCGACGCTGAACCGGCTGCTGTTCCCGGGGCCCACCAAGGAGTATCTCACCCATCGCGCGCAGTTCAGCGACACCAGCGTGCTGGCCAGCAAGGACTTCTTCTACGGTCTCGAGCCGCGCAAGGAGTACACCGTCGCGCTGGACAAGGGCGTCACCTTGCTGATCGAGCTGGAGGCCATCGGTGAGGCCGACGAGCGCGGCATCCGCAACGTGATGGCCGGCCTGAACGGCCAACTGCGCACCATCCAGGTGCGGGACCGGTCGGTGGCCGCTGACCTTCCGGTCGCGGAGAAGGCCGACCGCGCCAACCCCAACCACGTCGCCGCGCCGTTCGCCGGCGTGGTCACGCTGTCCGTTGCCGAGGGCGAGTCGGTCAAGGCCGGCGTCACGATCGCCACCATCGAGGCGATGAAGATGGAGGCGGCCATCACCGCTCCGGTCGCCGGCACGGTGCAGCGCCTCGCCATCGGCTCCGTCCAGCAGGTGGAGGGCGGCGACCTCCTGGTGGTGCTGGCCTGAGCGGAGCTTGCGCAGCGAAGCATCGACACTGAGCGGAGCTTGCGCAGCGAAGCATCGACACTGAGCGGAGCATGCCCAGCGAAGCAATCACGCGCTGACCCTGCTTGAATCTGTCCGTCAGGTGTGCGGCCCGGTCACGAGGCATGATCATGGCGGGCGTGTCCATCAGGAAACGAGGTGGCTGTGATGAGCGACGTGACCGGCCGGGCCGACCGCGCGGCGGTGTCCGTTCGGACACTTGGCGGCGGGCTGGCCGCACTACGGATCTTCTCCGGCCTTGTCTGGCTCAGCAATGGCCTGGCCAAGGTGTTCTTCAACCAGAACAGCAACTTCGACTGGGGCTTCGTCTCGTTCGGTCTGATCAACCAGCCGTCGGCGAGGTCGGTGCTGGAACGTGCGGCGGAGCACACCTTCCAGCCGTTGCGCTGGATCTACCACGACCTCGTGCTGGCGAACTGGACCCTCTTCGCCTGGCTTCTCACCATCGCCGAGGTCATCGCCGGCATCTCGCTGCTGTTCGGCATCGCCTCCCGGCTCGGCGCCACGATCGGCCTGCTGCTGATCGGCCCGATCTGGATCATGCTGCTGGACACCAACCTCTACCTGTGGGAGTACCCCAACGAGCTGGTCCCACTGCTGATCCTGGCCATCGTTCCGGCCGGGCGCTTCCTCGGCCAGGACCGCAAGCTGGCGCCCCGGTTCCACGGCCGCTGGCCGTTCTGAGCCCGGCGCGGCGGCGAGGGCACGCGACCGTCTGGCGGGTTGCCGCCACGACGGGAAAACGGCGCCGACCACGGCTGCGAAATGGTCTGGATCTGGGAGATGTCCGGAGACAACGGCACCCTTGTTGAGCACCTAGGCCGACCTGGACCGGTCGCTGTGCTCGAGCGGGAAGAGGTGCTGCGAACCCCGATGTGCGCGGATTTCGGTGTACACCCAGGCCGGCTCGCGGAATGACTTGTCGGGCACATCGACCACGGTTTCCTGGAACCAACTCGGTGCCAGGCCCGGGTAGCCGTGCGCGATCACGTCCCGGTACAGCGCGTCGGCGACGATCAGCGCGAAGTCCACCGCCGGCTCGCCGATGAGCGCCGCGCGAACCGGCGCGGAGTCCACCAGGCGGTGCACGGCGGTCGCGGCGGTTCCGGTCCAACCGTTTGCGCCCGGCCGAAGCAACCCGCGATGCATGGCGACCCGCAACCGGAGCCGGGCCCGCTCGGTGAGGTCGGCATTGGTCTGCCGCAGCGCTTCCGACAGCCCGGTCACCAGGCCCGGTATCACCGCGGACTCGTCCAGCCCGGACGCCAGCACCAGAAACTGGGCGTCCCCGGCGTCGCGAGCCGCGACGTCGGAGTCCCGGATACTGGCGCACGCGCGGGCGAACCGGAGAATCCCGACGAACCGAGCCTGTGCGCGGGCCGCCTCCGTGCTGGTGAACCGGCTGTACCGCTCGATGTCCACGGCGAGGCAGAGGCGCACGGCCGCCGGTTCCGCCCCGCTGACAGCGAAGGCGTGCTCGGCACGCGACAGGCGCTCGAGGTCGGTCAGCCGCTGCTCCATGACGACTCCCGGACAGGTAGGACCGGATGCGTTTCACAACGCTCGCGGTCATTCATTTCCTGGCCGCACCATCGTGCGCCGCGGGCCTGGCCATCGGGCTGTCAGCGAACTATTGAATGGCTGGCAAGGTGTTCGGGAGAACGGGCCGGCGGACTGGTCGATGGGACAGAAACCGGCCAGCTTGACAATTCCACACCGGCGCCGGCTTTCACCGCGATGTCAAGCTACTGGACATCGCGTGGTCATTGCTCCGGTTGAGCAGACGCCGGATAACGAGAAGGTCTCGAAAGCAAATACTACTCATCGACCACGACATCGTGACGCAGACTCGGGCTCGGATACGGGACCCGGCCGGCACCCCGCACGGAAAGGCGAGCGGCATGCAGATCGAATGAGCACGCCGCGGTCACACCGGCTCGTTCGGCCAACCCGGCCGGGTGGTCAGCACGACGAGCCGCTGGGTGGCGCGGGTGAGGGCGACGTAGAGGGTGCGCGGACCGGTGGTCGACTCGGCGATCAGCTCGGTGGGTTCCACGACGACGACCGCGTCGTACTCCAGACCCTTGGCCTCGAGGCCGTCGACCACGCGCAGCCGGCCGGGCTCAAGGCGGGCCGCGATCGCGCGGACCTCGTCCACCCTGGCCGCCGAGGTGATCACGCCGACCGTACCGTCCACTTCGGACAGCAACTCCTTGGCCGCGGTCACGACGGAGTTGCCGAGCTCGGCGGGTTCGACCACGCGCACGGCCGGGGCGATGCCGGTGCTGCGCACGGCGTGCGGAAGTTGGTCCTCGGCGGCCACCGAGCGCACCACCCGAGCGGCCAGCTCGAAGATCTCCGCCGAGTTGCGGTAGTTGGTGCGCAGCGTGAAGCGGCGCCGGGGGGTGCGCGGACCGAGTGCGCCGATCCGGGCCCGTTCCGCCTCGTCCGGGTCCGGCCAGGAGCTCTGCACCGGGTCACCGACCACGGTCCAGCTGGCCCAGCGGCCGCGCCGGCCGATCATCCGCCACTGCATGGGGGACAGGTCCTGGGCCTCGTCCACCACGATGTGCGAGTACTCGGCGTAGTTGTCGGGGCGGTGGTAGCCGCCCGTGGCCGGGCGATCCAACCAGGCGGGCGGCTCACCCCGGCGGCGCCGGCGCTTCGGTGGGGTGCCGAGCAGCACCCGCAACTCGTCGAGCAGCGCCACGTCGGCCACCGACGGCCCGGCCGCCGGATCCGCCCAGGACGCGGCCAGCCGGGCAATCTCCGGTGCGGTCAGCACAGTGCCGGCGGCACCGGCCAGCCGGTTGCGGTCACCGAACCAGCCGAGCACCTCGGCCGGCTCGACCAGCCGCCACCACACCACGACGAAGCGGTGGAACTCGATCCGCTCGCCGAGGTCGCTGATCAGCTCCGCCCGCCGCGCGGCCGCGGCCGCGGCGTCCCCGTCCTCCATCCGGAACGACTCCGCCTTGCGCCACAAGGCGTCCAGCAGCGCCTCGGCGGCGTCGACCCGCGACTCGTTGGGCCGGCGGCCGGCGGCGTGCACCGAGCGGCGGACCCTGGCCAGCTCGCGCTCGGTCAGCTTGAGCACCTCGCCCCGGTACACGATGCGCAGCTCGGTCGGCGCCCCCGGCGGCGCCTCGCGCATCGCCTGCTTGAGCACCCGGCGCATCCGTAGCGACCCCTTCACGGCGCTCACCTCGGCCGGATCGACGCGGGTCGCGCGCACCCCGTCCAGCACGTCGCCGACCGCGCGAAGCTCGACGGCGTCCTCGCCCATGGACGGCAGCACCCGGGAGATGTAGGAGGTGAACGCGGTGGACGGGCCGACCACGAGCACGCCGGAGCCGCCCATCCGGCGGCGGTCCCGGTAGAGCAGGTAGGCCACCCGGTGCAGGGCGACCGCGGTCTTGCCGGTGCCCGGCCCGCCGGTGATCTCGGTGACCCCGCGCCACGGCGCCCGGATCACCTCGTCCTGCTCCTTCTGAATGGTGGCCACGATGTCGCGCATGTTCTCGCCGCGTGCCCTGGCCAGGCTCGCCATCAGCGCGCCCTCGCCGACCACGGCCATTCCGGCGGGGCGCAGCTGCGGCATCAGCAGGTCGTCGTCGATGTCCACAACGGACTGCCCGGTGGACCGGATCACCCGGCGGCGCACCACGTCCATCGGTTGCTCGGCGGTGGCCTGGTAGAACGGTGCGGCGGCGGGGGCGCGCCAGTCGGTCACCAGATTGTCGAAGTTCGGGTCGCGTACACCGAGCCGGCCGACGTGCATGGCCTCCCCGCTGGTGTCGTCCAGCCGACCGAAAACCAGCCCCTCGTGCTCGGCGTCGAGGCTGCGCAGGATCTGGTTGGCCTGGTAGACCATGACATCGCGCTCGAACAGCATGGCCGCCTGCTCGTAGACCGCCTCGTTGCGGGCGCCGTGGGCGAGCCGGTCACCCCGGTCGCGCATCTCCCGGGCCTCGACCCGCATCTCGTCGACGCGCGCGTAGACCCGATCGACATGCGCCTGCTCGGCCGCGATCTCGATCTCTCTAGCGGAGGTCTGCGACACGCACTCTCCCCACGAATGTTCTACGAACAGGAACAAACAGGGTACGTGACCCGAATGTTCCTCGGGGGCACCGGAGGCAACTCGCACATGATCGAGTGCCGGACCGCCGTGCGACGATGGCCCGGTGACCAGGATCGTGGCCGGCGCCGCGGGCGGGCGCCGGCTGGCCGTGCCGCCGAAGGGCACCCGACCCACCGCCGAGCGGGTGCGGGAGGCGCTGTTCAGCGCGGTCGAGGCGGCCATGAGCCTGTCCGGGGCCCGGGTCCTCGACCTCTATGCCGGGTCCGGCGCGCTCGGTCTGGAGGCGTTGTCCCGGGGCGCCTCGGTGGCGACGTTCGTCGAGTCCGACCGGGCGGCGCTCGGCGTGCTCGCGAAGAACGTCGCGGCGGTCGGACTGCCCGGTGCCGACGTGCGCCGGGGCACCGTGCGCGCGGTGCTCGCCGACCTCCCGGACCGGCCATACGACCTGGTGCTCGCCGACCCGCCGTACCTGGCGGACCACCGGGAGCTCGACGGCCTGCTCGCCGCCCTGCCCGGCTGGACCGCGCCCGGCGCGCTGGTGGTGCTCGAGCGAGCCCAGCGCTCCGGTCCGCCGGAGTGGCCGCAACCGTTGCGGCCCATGAAGGTTCGCCGCTACGGCGACACCGAGCTGCACTGGGCGCGGCGGGCGGTGGACACGTCGGAAGGGTGATCGACACCACGCCGGCCGGTGCCGGGAGTCCCGCGCTGATACCGTCCGGGATCATGAGGCGAGCGGTCTGTCCCGGCTCCTACGACCCGCCCACCAACGGTCATCTCGACATTCTGGAGCGCGCCTCCGGCCTGTTCGACGAGGTCGTCGTCGCGGTCCTGGTCAACAAGAACAAGCAGGGCCTGTTCACGGTGGACGAACGGATGGAGCTGCTTCGCGAGATCAGCTCGCACCTCGACAACGTCCGGGTGGACTCCTGGCACGGCCTGCTGGTGCAGTACTGCCAGCAGAACGGCATCCAGGCCATCGTCAAGGGCCTGCGGGCGATCAGTGACTTCGACTACGAGCTGCAGATGGCGCAGATGAACCAGCAGCTCACCGGCGTGGAGACGTTGTTCATGCCGACCAAGCCGCCCAACAGCTTCCTGTCCAGCTCGCTGGTCAAGGAGGTGGCCACCTACGGCGGGGACGTGTCGCACCTGCTGCCCGGGCCGGTGCACAAGCAGCTGGTTCGCCGGCTCGGCACCAACGGTTAGAAGGTCAGCTTCATGCCGACGTGGCTCGCGGTGAACCCGAGCCGGGCATAGAAGCGGTGCGCCTCGGTGCGGCTGGCGTCCGTGGTGAGCTGGACCAGCGCGCAGCCGCGCTGCCTGGCTTGCTCGATCGCCCACTCGACCAGACGCTGGCCGAGTCCGGCGCCGCGCTGATCCGAACGCACCCGCACGGACTCGATCAGCGCCCTGGTCGCGCCGCGCCGGGACAGGCCGGGGATGAGGGTGAGCTGGAGGGTGCCGACCACCTCGCCGCCGGCTTCGGCCACCACGAGCAGTTGCCGGGGGTCGGCGTCCAGCTCGGCGAACGCGACGGCGTAGCGCGGGTCGCCCGGCCGCTCGCGGGTCGCGCCGAGCGGGTCGTCGGCGAGCATCGCCACGATGTCCGGCACGTCCTCGGTGCGCGCACTGCGGATGGTCAGCGGATCGGTCATGGCTCCAGGCTCTCACCTGCGGACACGCCAGCCGCGAGGTCCCCCGCCAGCAACGGCGGGGCGGGCACACTGTGTGGTGGAGTCTTGTCGCGAGCGGGGTGGAGGACGAGGTGTACCGGGTTTTCGAGGCGCTGGACGAACTGGTCACGATCCTGGAGGAGGCCAGGGGACTGCCCATGACGTCGAGTTGCGTCGTGCCCCGCGGCGACGCGCTCGAGCTGCTCGACGAGATCCGCGACGCGCTGCCCGGTGACCTCGACGACGCCCAGGACGTGCTCGACCGCAAGGACGAGATCGTGGGCGGCGCGGAGCACCAGGCCGAGCAGAGGATCAGCAAGGCCAACCTCGAGGCCGAGCAGACCCTCAACGACGCGGACGGGGAGGCGGACCGCCGGTTGGCCGACGCCGCCGCGCACGCCGACCGGATGGTGGCCGAGGCGCGGGCCGAAGCCGAGCGCGCCGTGGCCGCCGGACGCGCCGAGTACGACTCCCTGGTCGGGCGGTCGAAGGCCGAGGTGGAGCGGATGCTCCAGGCCGGCCGCGAGTCCTACGAGCAGGCGGTCGAGGAGGGCCGGATCGCGCAGGCCCGGCTGGTCGCGCAGACCGAGGTGGTGCAGGCCGCGCACGCCGAGTCGGCCCGCATCCTGGACGTCGCCGCCGACGAGGCGGCCCGGCAGCGCGCCGAGTGCGACGCATACGTGGACAGCAAGCTCGGCGAGCTCGAGGACCTGCTCACGCACACCCTGCGCACGGTCGGCAAGGGCCGCACCCACCTGCGCGGTGCCATGAACGGGGTCAGCACCGCCGCCCCCTTCGACTACCGTGCTTGATTGCGCTCACTCGCAGGCTCGTTCGCGCGGCTCGCGGCCGCTGAGCCGGCGTCTTCCCTCCTGCGCTGCTCACTCGCTCGTTCCTCGCTCGCTGCGCTGCTCGTCAGTCCAGACACCGGCCGGCCGACTCGCCGGCTTCGCCGCACAGCAGCGCACTGCACGCACCGCGAGTCTTGCGCTCAAGCCCGCGAGTTCGGCGTTCGGGATCTCTCATCCGGTTTCACCTTGGTGCCGGGTATCACGTAGGATTGACTGGTTGGCCGTGTGAGGGAGCGACCGCCGCGGCGAGGCAAACCACCGAAGGCACTGACTGAGTTCGCCATGTCCGGACAGCGTTACAGCGGAACCCGTCCCGCGGTGACCAGTCCCTGGGTCATTGACACCAGGGAGCTGGGCCGCCGGCCGGGCAGCAGCCGGGCCGTGCGCAGGACCGCGCCGGCCGTGCACCCCCTTGGCGTCGAGGGGGTCATCGCCGTACCCGAGGGCGCCGAGGTGCGGCTCGATCTGCTCCTCGAGTCGGTGGTCGAGGGCGTGCTCGTGTCCGGAACGGCGAGCGCGCCGACCGCCGGCGAGTGCTCGCGCTGCCTCGACCCGGTCAACGAGCAGGTCGAGGTGGACATCACCGAGCTGTATGCCTACCCGGACAGCACCACCGACGCGACCACCGACGAGGACGAGGTCAGGCGCCTGGTCGGCGATCTCATCGACCTCGCCCCGGTGGTCCGCGACGCGATCGTGCTCGCGCTGCCGAACGCGCCGCTGTGTACCCCGGAGTGCGCCGGACTCTGCCCGGACTGCGGCGGCAAGTGGGCCGACCTCGGTCCGGATCACCGGCATGAGACCATGGACCCTCGATGGGCCGCGTTGACGAAGCGGTTCGACGAGGATCGCGACCAATAAGTTGTTGGAGGAACTAGTCGTGGCCGTCCCCAAGCGCCGGATGTCGCGCTCGAACACGCGCTCCCGCAGATCGCAGTGGAAGACCAGCGCGCCGCGTCTGGTGGAGTGCTCGAACCGAGCGTGCCGCAAGCCCAAGCTCCCGCACGTCGCCTGCCCGAACTGCGGCCAGTACGCCGGCCGTCAGGTCATCGCGCCCGCCTGATCCCCGCGACCAAGGTAGTTCTCCGCATGGGGGGTCGGGCGAACCGTGGGCCGTCTGGCGATCATGGTTCGCTGCTGAAAGCGCTCGACGTCGAGATCGACGCCGAGCTTCTCACGCTTGCGCTGACCCACCGCTCCTACGCCTACGAGAACGGCGGCCTCCCCCCCAACGAGCGGCTCGAGTTCCTCGGTGACGCCGTCCTCGGGATGGTCGTCACCGATCACCTGTATCGCGCCCACCCCGACCTCCCCGAGGGACAGCTGGCGAAGCTGCGAGCCAGTGTGGTCAACATGCACGCGCTCGCCGGCGTGGCACGTGCCCTCGGCGACGGCGGCCTCGGCGCCCACCTGCTGCTCGGCAAGGGCGAGGAGCTGACCGGCGGCCGGGACAAGGCGAGCATCCTGGCGGACGGCATGGAGGCCGTGCTCGGCGCGGTCTACCTGGAGCACGGTGTCGACACCGCCCGCAAGCTGGTGCACCGGTTGTTCGACGGGCTGCTCGCCGAGGCGCCGCTGCGGGGCGCCGGCCTCGACTGGAAGACCAGCCTGCAGGAGCTGACCGCCGCCGCCGGACTCGGCGTACCGGAGTACCGGGTGCGGGAGGCGGGGCCGGACCACCGCAAGGAGTTCACCGCGATGGTGGTGGTCGGCGGTCAGGAGTTCGGCACCGGCGACGGGGGCACGAAGAAGGAAGCCGAGCAGAAGGCCGCACAGATGGCCTGGCTCACGCTGTCCGAGCAGACGAAGCCGGACGAGGAGTGAGCCCTCGGGCAGACGTGCGCGCGGGCACCGAAGACACGGCGGAATGTCACCTTGCGCGTCTGGAACCGCATGAGGGTGACATCGCGCTGGATGCCCCGACGGCGTTCCGAAGCCGCGCCGGCCGTCACCGTGCCGTGACGGCGAGCGTCTGGCGGTGCCCGGGTGCCTGAACTTCCCGAGGTCGAAGTGGTCCGCCGTGGGCTGGCCGAGCATGTGGGCGGCCGGACGATCGCCGCGATCGAGGTGTTCCATCCGCGCTCGGTTCGCCGCCATCTGGCCGGTGATGTGGACTTCGCCGCCCGGCTGCTGGGTCGGCGGGTGCTCACCGTCGACCGGCGCGGCAAGTACCTGTGGGCCGAGCTGGACTCCGGTGACGCGCTGCTCGCCCATCTCGGGATGAGCGGCCAGTTGCTGATCCGCCCTGGCGACGCGGCCGACGAGGTGCACCTGCGGGTGCGGGCGCGCTTCACCGACGGCGGACCGGAGTTACGGTTCGTCGACCAGCGGACCTTCGGCGGGCTGTCCGTCGAGGAGCTCACCGAGGTGGACGGCACCCGGGTGCCGATGCCGGTCGCGCACATCGGCCGGGATCTGATGGACCCGCGGTTCGACCCCGATGCGGTGGTGAAAGCCATGCGCCGCAAGAAGACCGAGGTCAAGCGGGCGCTGTTGGACCAGGGCCTGGTCTCCGGGATCGGCAACATCTACGCCGACGAGGCGCTCTGGCGGGCCAAGCTGCACTGGGCCCGGCCGACCGAGACGCTGACCGCCGCCAAGGCGCGCGAGCTGCTGGCGGCGGCCGCGGAGGTGATGGGCGAGGCGCTCACCGCGGGCGGCACCTCGTTCGACGCGCTCTATGTGAACGTCAACGGCCAGTCCGGCTACTTCGACCGGTCGCTCGCGGTGTACGGCCAGGAGGGCCTGCCCTGCCCGCGGTGCGGCCGGCCGGTTCGGCGCGAACCGTTCATGAACCGCTCGTCCTACTCCTGCCCGCGCTGCCAGCCGCCCCCGCGCGGCCGCCGCTGACCATGCCGGTTCGGCACAAGTGGCGGACCTCACACCAATCGACAGAAGAGGTGTTCAGGTTGGTCTGCGGCGCAGCTCGGTGACCGCGGGTAGCTCATTTGTCCAGTTTTGTGATGGGTCGGGTTGGATGTCACCGAGTCCGGTTAGTACTATCGCTCGCCAACCGGAAGATCGTGACTTCGAGTGCACGCTTGCTGGCTAGCTGGAGGTGTTACCTGGTGGCATACGCAGAGATCAGGCCGGTGCGGGTGACCGACCTGTTATCGCGCGAGGGCCATCCGCTCGCCGCGCGGCTGACCGTGGCACGAGCGGCCAGAGAGCAGACCGAGCAACGCGACGCCGGCCCGGCCTCGGGCGCGCGCCGCACGCTCGGTGTCGCGGCCGGTGCGATGCTGGTGCTCGGCACCGTGGTCGCCGGCGCGCTCGGCCTCAACCACGGTCCGACCGGTGCCCCGGCCATGGCGGGTGAGCCGCTCGGCGCGGCGCCGAGCCACCAGCCCGTGCCGGGCGGTCCGAAGGCAGCGGCTCCGGCCGCGCCGGCCGTCGCCCCCGAGTTCACCAACACGGCAGCGACCCAGGACGCGCCGTCGGCGGAGCCGGCCGGTCAGATCGGCCGCCCCGCGCACGTCCTACCGCCGGAGCAGCAGGCCGCCGTCCCCCTCCCGCAACGCGACCAGCCGGCGGCCCCGAAGGCACCGGTCGCCAAGCAGCCACTCGCGCCGGCGCCGGCCGCACCCGCGCCGCAGCAGCAGCAGCAGCCGGCGGGACCGGTCCAGACCGTCACCGAACCGGTCGCCCAGACCGTCGGCGGTGGCACCTTGTCCGGCACGCTCGCGCCGGTGACCAGCACCGTGGACGACACCCTTGCGCCGGCGCTGTCCCTGATCGGTGGCCTACTCGGCCACTGAGTCAACCGGCCTGCCGACCGGCCTGCCGGCCGCTGCGGCGGGGCACCAGACACACGAAACGGCCGCCTCCAGAGCTGGAGGCGGCCGTTTCGTCGGGCCGGATCAGGTGGTCGTGGTCGTCGGCGGGTCGGGCGGGGTCGTCGTGGTGGTGGTCGTCGTCGTGCTGGACTGGGTCGGGGGCGGCGGATCCGCGGGCCGGACGGTCGTGGTCGTGGTGGTGGTCATCGGCCGCTGGCTGGTGCGCGTGCGGCTGGTTGTCGTGGTGGTACTGGTCGGGGACGAGGTGGTAGTGCCGCTGGCCACGGGGTCGGCCGTACCGATCGGTTGCGGGGTACCCGAGGTGGTGGTCGGCGTCGTGGTCACGACCGCCGGGGCGGTGTTGTTGATCGGGGCGGGCGACTTCGCCTGCTCGCCCGAACCACTGGCCAGCGCGGCGACCGTGGCGAACACGGTGGACACGGCGAGGCCGGTCACCGCGAGAACCGCGACCGGAGCCCGGCGCGCCGCTGCGGAGCGCTCTTCGGGGGGCGGGGCCAGTGCCGGGCGGTCCCCGTCCTGGCGGTCGTCTGGTTCGGACATCCACGTCCCATCTCTCTGACTCACCGTCAGCCCTCGGTTACTCCGGACGGCCTATCACAGCGCGGTAACGTATCACCAGTACGTACCGTTAACCGTTCCCCCCGGGAAACTAACCGCCCGTATGCGAGCACCTGAGCCCACTGTGCGGCTGACCGCCTGGGTACACGGCCACGTCCAAGGCGTCGGCTTCCGTTGGTGGACCCGGCGCACCGCGTTGGAGCTCGGACTGTCCGGCTACGCAAGCAATCTGGCCGACGGGCGGGTGGAGGTGGTGGCCGAAGGCAGCCGGGCCGGGTGCGACCGGCTGCTCACCGCGCTCCGCTCCGGGCGGTCGCCCGGCCGGGTCGACCGGGTGGTCGAGCGGTGGTCCTCGGCGAAGGGGAACCAGGCCGGGTTCGTGGAGCGTTGAACCAACACCGACTTCGCGGCGTAATACTGCGGTGTGGGGAACACCCCTGAGCAGGATGACGATCTCGTCCGTGAGCTGTACAGCCGCTACCGCCGACCGCTGCACGGGTACGTGCTCCGGGCGGTCGGTGGTGATCATCAACGAGCGGAGGACGTAGTCCAGGAGACCCTGCTGCGCGCGTGGCGCAACGCGGACATCCTGGACGCCGAGCACGCCGGACCATGGCTGTACACCGTGGCCAGGAACCTGATCATCTCGGGATACCGGCGGCAGAGCGCGCGGGTGGCCGAGGTGCCGATCCAGGAGGGGGACTGGCCCAAGGCGACGGACGACTTCGACCGGGTGCTGCAGGGGTGGCAGGTCGCGGAGGCGATGCGGGTGCTGTCCAAGGACCATCGGGCGGTGATCGGCGAGCTGTTCTACCGCAGGCGCACGGTCGCGGAGGCGGCGGTGGCGCTCGGGATCCCCGCCGGCACGGTGAAGTCGCGCTCGTTCTACGCGCTGCGGGCGTTGCGCGACGCACTTGAGGAGAGGGGGGTGACCGAACCATGACCTGCACGCACACCGCGACACTCGGCGTGTACCTGCTCGGCGCGCTCGAGCCGGAGGATCGATCGGTGTTCGAGGCGCATCTGTCCGGCTGCGACACGTGCCGTGCCGAACTGGTCCGGCTGGCCCCGCTGCCGGGGCTGCTCAACCAGATCACGCTGGCCGACTTCGACGACGCGGCGGAGTCGACCTCGCCGACGGCCGGCAGCGTGGTGGCGCCGGCCGAGTTCACGGTCCCGGTGCTGGAGGCGTTCCCGCCGATCGCCCGCGAGCTGCCGGCGGCCGAGCCGGAGCCGGAACCCGGCCCGAGCGCCGGCAAGCGGTACTGGCCGATCGCCGCGGCGGCCGCGCTGGTGCTGGTGCTCACCATCGCCGGCGTGCTCACCTACGAGGTGCTGAAGGGGCCCGACACCGCGGCGGTGTCCGACGGCGTCGGGGTGACCTGGTCGGCCACCAACTCGATGACCGGTGCGCGCGCCGACGCCCGGCTCATCCAGCGACCGTGGGGCACCGAGATCCAGGTCAAGATGGACCACGTGGCGAGCGGGCAAAGCTGCCGGCTGGTGGTCTGGGCGCGCGGCGACGACGGGTACAAGGAAACCGCCGGCTGGTGGGAGGCCGGGATGGACGGCGGCCACGAGATCCCGGCGAGCACCTCGATCGAGCTGGCCCGGATCTACAAACTCGAGCTGATGGCCGACAACGAGAAGCTCCTGGTGTCCATTCACCGGCCGAGTAGCTGACGGCCTGCCTCCGGCGTGGCCGCCGGGGGCGCGGGTACCCTCCAACGGACGGGAGTCGCAAGTCTGGACCGGAGGGGCCTTACCTAGTGCACCTGAAGAGCCTGACGCTGAAAGGCTTCAAGTCCTTCGCCTCAGCCACCACGCTGCGCTTCGAACCCGGGATCACCTGCGTCGTGGGGCCCAACGGCTCCGGCAAGTCCAACGTGCTCGACGCGCTGAGCTGGGTGATGGGGGAGCAGGGCGCCAAGTCGCTGCGCGGCGGCAAGATGGAGGACGTCATCTTCGCCGGCACCGCCGGCCGGGCGCCGCTCGGCCGCGCCGAGGTGACCCTGACCATCGACAACACCGACGGCGCGCTGCCCATCGACTACACCGAGGTGTCGATCACCCGGCGGATGTTCCGGGACGGCGCCAGCGAGTACGAGATCAACGGCAGCAGCTGCCGGCTGATGGACGTGCAGGAGCTGCTCAGCGACTCCGGCATCGGCCGGGAGATGCACGTCATCGTCGGGCAGGGGCAGCTCGGCGGCATCCTCGAGGCCAAGCCGGAGGGCCGGCGGGCGTTCATCGAGGAGGCCGCGGGTGTGCTCAAGCACCGCAAGCGCAAGGAGAAGGCGCTCCGCAAGCTGGACGCCATGCAGGCCAACCTGACCCGGCTGACGGACCTGACCAGCGAGCTGCGCCGTCAGCTCAAGCCGCTCGGCAAGCAGGCCGAGATCGCGCGCAAGGCACAGGCGGTGCAGGCCGAGCTGCGCGACGCCCGGCTCCGGCTCTACGCCCACGACCTGGTCACCCAGCGCGGCGAGATCGCCCGTGAGGAGGCCGACGAGGCCAGCGCCAGGGCCAGGCGGGCGGAGGTGGAGCAGCTGCTCGAGGTGGCCCAGTCCAAGCAGACCGGACTCGAGGACAACCTCGCCGCCGACGCGCCGCAGCTGGCCAGGACCCAGGACACCTGGTACCGGCTCTCCGCGCTCGAGGAGCGGCTGCGCGGCACGGTGCGGCTGGCCATGGAGCGCGCCAGGCACCTGTCCACGGACGGCACGGCCGAGCTGCGGAGCCAGAACCGGCGCGACCCCGACGAGCTCGAGGCCGAGGCGGACGCGGCCGAGCTGCGCGAGAACGAGCTGGCCGAGGTGGTGCAGGGCGCTCGAGGTGAGCTGATCGAGGTCACCGAGACGCGCGCCGAGCTCGAGCAGGCGGTGTCGGCGGCCGAGCGGGCGCACCGGGCCGCCGCGCGAGCCATCGCCGACCGGCGCGAGGGTGTCGCCCGGCTCGGCGCCAAGGTCGACGGGCTGCGCGGCAAGCGCAACGACACCACCGCGGAGATCGAGCGGCTGTCCACCGCGCTGGCCGAGGCCGGGGAGCGGGCCGACCGGGCCCGCCGCGAGCTGGCGGAGGCGGCGGCCGAGAGCGGCTACTCCGACTCGGACGACGCCGAGCTGGCCGAGCGGCATCAGCGCGCGATCGCCGCCAACGACATCGCGTTGTCCAGGGTCGACGAGCTGGTCACGGCCGAGCGGGCGGCGGAGAAGGACATCGCCGCCTGGAAGGCCAGGGTGGACGCGCTCTCCCTCGGCCTGTCCCGCAAGGACGGCGCGGGCGCGTTGCTGGCCGCGGCGGACCGGCTGCCCGGCCTGCTCGGTTCGGTGGCGGCGCTGCTGACCGTGCAACCGGGTGCCGAGGCGGCGCTGGCCGCGGCCCTCGGTCCGGTCGCCGACGCGGTCGCGGTGGCCGCCGAGGACGACGCGGTGAGCGCGCTGTGGTTGTTGCGCGACACCGATTCCGGCCGGGCCGGACTGCTCGTCGGCGGAGCGCCCGCGGTGGACCGCTCGAGCTGGCCGCAGCTGCCGGCGGGCGCGCGCTGGGCGGTCGACCTGGTGCACGCGCCGGAGCGGCTGCGGCCGGCGGTGTGCCGGGCGCTCGACCGGTTCGCCGTGGTCGAGACCCTCACCGAGGCGCGCGAGCTGGTCGCGGCGCATCCGGAGGTGCACGCCGTCACCACCGACGGCGACGTGCTCGGCGCGCACTGGGCGGCCGGCGGTTCCGAGGGCAAGCAGAGCCTGCTGGAGGTCCGGGCCGCGGTGGACGACGCCGCGGAGCGCCTGGTGGCGAGCGAGCGCGCGTTCGAGCAGGCCGGGGCGGCGCTCGACGGGGCGCGGGCCGAGCTGGACGCCCGGGCGACCGAGCTGGCCGCCAGCCGCGACGCGTTGCAGGAGGCCAAGGTTCGGGCCGCGCGGACGGCGGAGCGGCTCAACCGGCTGCGCCAGGCGCTCGCCTCCACCGAGGCCGAGGTGGAGCGCAACCGGTCGCAGCGGACCAAGGTCGAAGCCGCCCGCGAGGAGACCCTGAGCACGCTGGCCGAGCTGGAGGAGCGCCTGGTCGCCGCGCAGGAGCAGCCGCTCGAGTCCGAGCCGGACACCGCCGAGCGGGATGAGGCGGCCGCCGCGCTCGCCGCGGCCCGGCAGCGGGAAATGGACGCCCGGCTGGCCGTGCGCACCGCCGAGGAGCGGCACCGCGCGGTGCAGGGCAGCGCGGAGACGCTGCGCCGGGCGGCCCGGGCCGAGCGAGAGGCGAGGGAGCGGGCCGCGCGGACGATGGCGGCCAGGGCCCGGGGCGCCGCCGTGGCCCGTGCGGCCGTGCGTGGCGGCGAGTTGGGCCTCGAGCGGATCGCGGTCTCGCTGCGGCAGGCCGCGCAGGAGCGGGACGCCGTCGTGGCCCAGCGCGCGGAGCGGGAGCGGGTGCTCACCGAGGTGCGCGGCACCGTTCGGGAGTTGGCCACCCAACTGGAGAAGCTGACCGACGCGGTGCACCGCGACGAGGTGTTGCGGGCCGAGCAGCGGCTGCGCCTTGAGCAGCTCGAGGGCCGCATCGCCGAGGATTTCGGCATGGGCCTCGACGACCTGGTGGCCGAGTACGGCCCGGCCGTCGACGTGCCGCCCGGCCCGGTGGAGCTGGCCGAGTACGAGGCGGCCTGCGAGCGCGGCGAGGGCGTCTTCGCGCCGCAGCCGATCCGGTACGACCGGGACACCCAGCTGCGCCGGGCCAAGCGCGCGGAGCGCGACCTCGCGCTGCTCGGCAAGGTCAACCCGCTGGCGCTCGAGGAGTTCGCCGCGCTTGAGGAGCGCTACCGGTTCCTGTCCACCCAGCTCGAGGACCTCAAGGCGACCCGGCGCGACCTGCTGACCGTGATCAAGGAGGTCGACGACAAGATCCTCGAGGTGTTCGCCTCGGCCTATGTGGACGTGGCCCGCGAGTTCGAGATCGTGTTCGGCACGCTCTTCCCGGGCGGCGAGGGCCGGCTGGTGCTCACCGAACCGGAGGACATGCTGAGCACCGGTGTCGACGTCGAGGCGCGGCCGCCCGGCAAGAAGATCAAGCGGCTCTCGCTGCTGTCCGGCGGGGAGAAGTCGTTGGTGGCGGTTGCCATGCTGGTGGCCATCTTCCGGGCCCGGCCGTCGCCGTTCTACGTGCTGGACGAGGTCGAGGCGGCGCTTGACGACGTGAACATGCGGCGGCTGCTCGGCCTGCTCGAGGAGCTCCGGTCCAGCTCGCAGCTGATCATCATCACGCACCAGAAGCCGACCATGGAGATCGCCGACGCGCTCTACGGAGTCAGCATGCAGGGCGACGGCATCACCCAGGTCATCTCGCAGCGCCTGCGGGGTGCCGAGCGGCCGCCGACCGAAAGCGCGGGAATCGCGGTATAGCAAGGCTATGAGGGGAAGGCCCGCCGGGCGGGCCTCCCCTCAACCATGCCGGTGGGTCAGGCGGTGGCGCGCGTCGAGGCCGACCGGTAGGTCAGGAACGCGGCGACGCCCGAGACCAGGGCGGCCAGCAGACCGATGAAGATCCCGAACCCTGCGCCCTGCGAGATCCCGAAGCCATCCTCGCCGGGCAGGGTGAGCCACCGAATCAGGATGATCACCAAGGCGCCCGCGGACAGGCCCAGCCAGATGAGCCCCCCGTTCGGCACGGCGGTACCGAGGTGCGGTAACAGCACGATGACACCCGCGGCGATCAGCATCAGCACGGGGAGCCAGCCACCGATGCCGACGCCCCAGGCGCTCGCCGAAGCGCCGCCGCTGAAGGCGCTGAAGCCCGGAAGCGTGGGGCCGCTGTAGGAAATCGAGTACCAGGGGAAGAAACTCACGATGAAGGCGAGAGCGCCGGCACCGATGCCGGCCCACTCGAGCGGTGTGACCCGCTTCACGTCAAAACTAGCCATGGCTGCGGCCCTCTCTATAAGTCCATATGAGACGCAGGACTGTACCTCCCGCTTCACGGGAGTATCGAGTCCGGCTCGCGGGAACGAAGTGCCCACCGCCCACCGCTGCCTTTAGAGGCAGCCAAGTCCGCCCCAGGGTTCAGCGGCCGGCCGGCAGGTGGTCGCGGTAGTCGTCGGCGACCAGCTCGAGGTAGCCAGGATGGCGACTGATCCAGCTCGCCACGAACGGGCAGAGCGGCCGCACCCGAAGGCCCTTCGCACGCAGGTCGTCGAGGGCCGCGCGGGTCAGCGCGCTGCCGACGCCCTTGCCCTGGAACCCGTCCTGGACGACGGTGTGCCGGAAGACGCGCTCGTGCTCGCCGGGGCGGTAGTCGAGGTGACCCGCCACCTCATCGCCGAGCAGCGCCAGGTACCGGTTCCTGGCCGGCTCGTCACGAACTGTCACGGCCGCCTGGTCCCTGTCCATCTCCTTACCTCCCTATCCCGTCGTGACCACAGTAAACCGGTCGCGAACGGACAGCTCAGGGGTTCAGGATCGGCCCATGTACGCCATCCGCGCCGCGGTCGCCACCGACCTGGACGAGGTGGTGGACCTGCTCGTCCGGTTGCAGGCCGAGCCGGCGCACCACGTCGCCTACCACGGGGAGACCGCCGAGGCGATCGTGGAAGACCTGACCGGCATGCGGCCGGGCTGGCCGGCCGGCACGGTGCTGGCCACCGACCCGCCCGGCCGGGTACGCGGGGTGCTCAGCGTGGAGACCGACGCCGAGGCGGGCCGGGCCTGGTTGCACGGGCCCTATGTGGACGTTCCGGCGAACCACCCGGCGGCCGGCCACCTCTGGCAGCAGACCGCGGACGCCCTGCTGGGCGCGGCGCTGCGGGCGGCGCCGCTGACCGGCATCACCGACCTCGAGCTGTGCGGGCACCGGCAACACCGGCTGCTCGCCGATTTCGCCGCCCGGCACGACTTCCGCACCGGACGGACCAGCCGGGTATTCGTGCTGACCGGGGCGGCGTTGCGTGGATTGCTGGTGCACGGCACCGCGCGGGCGTCCCCGGTGGACCGGGCGGTTCGCGAGCTGCCGGCCGGCGACGCGGAGTTACGGGCCGAGGTGGCCGCGTTGTACCGGCGCAGCTTCCCGGAAGCGCCGATGACCGCCCGGCAGCTCGTGGAGGGCGCCCGAAGCCACCTGATCATGGTGCTCACCGGACCGGACGGCCTGATCGGCTTCGCGGCCGGCTATCCACAGGAGGGCGAGTTCTATGTGGACCTGGTCGCGGTACACCCGGACCGGCGCTCCCGGGGCGCCGGCCGGGCGCTGGTCCGCGGGCTGCTGCGGGCGCTCGCCGTCCGGCACTCGGCCCGGGCCCAGGCCGCCGCGGTGATCACGCTCGGCAACGATGCGTCCGAGCGGATGTTCACCGCGCTCGGCTTCACCCTGCACCTGGAGCTGGTCGGCTACCGGCAGACGCTTGCCGTCACAGCACGGTGACGGCTCGTACGGCTGCGGAGCGCCGCCGGCCCGTACAGCGCCGGCCCGTACAGCGCAATGTCACCTTCATGCGGTTCTATCCGCGCAAGGTGACATTCCGCTGTATCTTCGGCGCTCGATCTTCTGTGCTCGATATTTCTGTGCTCGATCTTCGGTACTCGATCTTCTGGGTTCGCTCGCACGGCGTCGGGATGCGCTCGCAGACTCGTCGGTCTAGACGCCGGACGTGCGCGATTCGGTGTCGCGGCTAGGGTTTGCGGAGTGACAGATGACCCGACCGCCGCACCGCTGCCCGAACTTCCCGGCGTCGACGTAGAGGCGATCACGCAGGCCATGCGAGCGGACGGGGTGGACCTGTCCGACCATGCGGCCGTGCGCGGCTGGCTGGCCAGCCCGGCCGTGGACCTGCCGGCGGCGCTTGGCGAGAACGACTCCGACGACTCCGACGACTCCGACGACTCCGACGACTATGACGATGACGAAGAGGACTACGACGAGGTCTCGGTCAAGGAGCTGTTCGGCCTGCCGGACCGGCTGCCCCCGCTGCGGCTGCCCTCGGATGCCGAGCTGGCCGCGGCCGCGCGGGAGAGCCGGCTGCTGGCCAGGACCCGCACCCTCGCCGGCTGGGTGGCCGACCGGACCGTGCCGGTCGACGAGGGCAGCCCGTCCGGCGCCGACTGCGTCGCCCTCGCCCAGCTGCTCGGCATCGACGTGGACGGCTCCATGGACGGTGCCGTGGACGGTTCCGTGGACACTGCCGTTACCGGCCTCGACGACCTGCCGGAGCTGGCCCACCTCTGGGACCTCGCGGAGAGCGTCGAGCTGATCGAGCTCGACGAGCAGGCGGCCACCAGGGGCGCCGCGCTCGCGGTCTGGCCGGACGGCGGCGACGAGGACGTGCTCGACGTCTGGGCCACCGCGCTCGCGGTCGTCATGACCAGCCTCGACCTCGACGTGGACCTCTACGAGGAGGAGGACCTCGACTTCTACGGGGCGGGCGGGGCCGTGCTGGTGGCGCTGTTCCTGGCCCGCGGTGGCGGGGCGCCGTACGCCGAGCTGAGCGAGATGATCCGGGAGTCGTGCAGCCCCGCGAGGTCCGCCACAGGCTGGACGCCCTGGGTCGCCGAGCACGGCGACCCGGCCCGGGTGCTGCTCGGCCGGTTCGACGAGCTCGGCGCGGTGGTGCTCGGCGAGGAGTCGGCCCGGCTCACCCCGCTGGCCCAGTGGGCGATGTGGACCCAGCTGACGGACGGCGACGTCGAGGTGCCGCTGCTGCCGCCGGTCGAGGAGATGACCGCGGCGGACCTGATCGCGGCCGCCGAGGGGTTCACCGAGGAGGAGCTGACCGAGGAGACCACCGCCTGGCTCGGCCTGCGCACGCCGGACGCGGCGGCGCGCGAGCTGCTGGACGCGGCGGCGGCGGGCGAGCCGGCCGACCGGATGTACGCCACCTCGGTGGTCACCAGCCGGCTCGGCCCCGATGCTGAGCCGCACTGGCGCTCCGCACTCGACGACCAGCGCCTTGCCCCGTACGCCAAGCTCGCGATCGGCCTGGAGCCGGAGTCGGCGGACCTGGCCTGGCTGCTCACCGACGTGCTGGCCGCGACGTCGGAGCTGGACGGACCGGAGGACATCGCCCGGCAGCTCGGCGACGCCGTGCCGGCCGGCCGTGAGCTGGAGATCTTCGAGCTGATGTGGCGGCTGCCGCATCCCGCCGCCGGCGACGTGCTCACCCTGCTCGGCACCCATCACCCGAACCGGGAGATCGCCAAGGCGGCCCGCAAGGCCGCGTTCAAGGCGGCCTCGCGCACCGAATGACGACCCGGGCCAGCCGGCGCGGCTTCAGCCCACCGCCTCGGCCACCGGGGCGGTCACCCGCAGCCGGGTCACCGCGGCCGAGCCCGGCCGGGGCAGGCGAGGCACGGTGCGGCCCGGCGTGATGCTGCCGAGCACCCGGGGTCCGGTGGCGCCGGTCGCGGTGTCCGCCGGCACGCCGCACCAGGTGAGGAACCCGAGCAGGGCGGCGAGGTAGGCCTCCTTGGCGTCCGCCGGCAGGCCGAGCTCGTCGCTGCCGACCAGCGGGACCGGCGCCAGCGTGCGGCGCAGTGCGGCCAGCAGCGCCGGGTTGTGCGTTCCGCCGCCGGACACCACCACCCGGCCGGGGTCGAGCCCCCGGCAGGCCTGCGCGACGGTCACCGCGGTCAGCTCGACCAGGGTGGCCAACAGGTCGACCGCGGGGACGTGCGGCAGACCCTCCAGCGCGGCACGCAGGTAGCCGGTGTGGAAGTGCCCGGGGCCGGTGGACTTCGGCGCCGGCTTGACGTAGTAGGGGTCGGCGAGCAGCGCGCCGAGCAGGTCCGGCCGAACCGTGCCCTGCCCGGCCAGCTCGCCGTCCACATCCTGGCGCCAGACCCCGTCGGAGATCATCCGCGCGGCGGCGTCCAGCAGAGCGTTGCCGGGTCCGGTCTGCAGCGCCACCGTGCTGACCCCGGACGCGCCCGGTATGACCACGGTGAGGCCGGCCATCCCGCCGAGGTGCAGCGCGGCCACCGGCTCGCCGGCACCGGAGAGCCAGAGCCGGTCGAGCACGGCGGCGAGCGGTGCGCCCTGCCCGCCCGCCGCCACGTCCCGGGCGCGCAGGTCCGCGACCACGGGAAGTCCGGTGTGCTCGGCGATCAGGGCCGGCGCGCCGAGTTGCAGGGTGCCGAGGCAGCGGCCGCCGTCCACCCGGTGGCAGAGCAGTTGTCCGAGCGAGCCGACCAGGTCTGCCCGGCCGCCGGCGAGCTCGGTGAGCGCGGCGCCGGCCGCGTCGGCGAACGCGCGTCCGACCTCCGCGTCGAGCCGGCACAGCCGATCCGCGGTGCAGTCGCCCGGCGGGAGCGCGGCGAGCAGCTGCGCACGCAGCTCGGCCGGATAGTCGACCCCGCGGTGTCCGAGCGGCAGCAGCTCCACGATGCCGCCGGTCAGCCGGAGCTCGGCGGCAGCCACGTCGATACCGTCCACTGAGGTCCCGGAATGCAGCCCGATCACGCGCAACGAGGTCACAGTCCTGTCATTGGGGGCACCCGATCACCGGGAGACAAGGGTGGACGTTACTTCTTGACCAAATTGATGTTAGTAGTGGTTGAACTTTGGCCGCAACAGGCGTAGACACCCGATACGGTGTGAGCTGCGATCGACAGGGAGATTGGGCATGACGACGTTTTCCGCCGACCGAAGCAGACGGCAGTTCCTACGCGGCATGCTCGCCAGCGGGCTGCTCGTGGTGCCGGGCTCGGCCGCGCTCGCCGGCTGCGCCACCGCTGGCGGTGGCAACCAGCAGCAGGCACAGGGCTCTCGGTCCAAGGAGAACCCGCTCGGCATCGACACCAGCGCCGGGCTCGAGGTGGTGTTCTTCGCCGGCGGTCTGAAGACCGAGATGGACTGGGTGCAGAAGAGCTACACCAAGCTCTACCCGAACGCCAAGGTGACCGCGTCGTCCACGGTCAACATCAACTCGCTGCAACCGAGGTTCACCGGCGGCGACCCGCCGGACATGGTCAACGACTCGGGCGCGCAGAAGATCCCGCTGGCCGCGCTGGCCGGCGCCGGCCAGCTCGCCGACCTCGCCCCGCTGCTGGACGCGCCGTCGTTGGACGATCCGGACAAGTCCGTGCGGGACACGATCCTGCCGGACGTCATCCCGGTCGGCACCTACGACGGCAAGGTGCTGGTGCTCAACTACGTGCTGTCGGCCTACGGCATCTGGTACTCGCAGTCCACGTTCGCCAAGCACGGCTGGAAGATGCCCACCGAGTGGTCGGAGTACCTCAGCTTCGCCGATGAGCTCAAGAAGGCCGGCCTGTCGCCGATGTGCTTCGGCGGGGTCAACGCGCCCAACTACGTCACCGAGATGATGATCACGATGGCGGGCAAGGCCGGCGGCCCGGACGTGGTGAAGGCGATCGACAACCTCGAGCCCAACGCGTGGAAGCACGAGTCGGTCAAGGCCGCCGCGTCCGCGATCGAGGAACTGGCCCGCAAGCAGGGGTTCCTGCCGGGCAGCCCGGGCCTGACCCATACCCAGGCGCAGACCGAGTTCGTCAACGGCAAGGTCGGCTGCTACCCGAGCGGCTCCTGGCTGGAGAACGAGATGAAGACCGTCTCCCCGGCCGGCTTCGACATGGTGATGGCTCCGACGCCGAGGCTCGGCTCCTCGGACAAGCTGCCCTACGAGGCGGTGCACGCCAGCGCCAGCGAGCCGTTCATCGTGCCGGCGCAGGCGAAGAACGCGCGCGGCGGACTGGAGTTCTTCCGGCACATGCTCAGCGTGGACAACGCCAAGGCCTACAGCGAGTTAACCGGCTCGCTGACCATCGTCAAGGAGTCGCACGCCAAGGTCGAGGTGAACAGCACCGCGCTGAAGTCGGTCAAGGACTCGCTGGCCAAGGCCGGCGACAAGACGTTCACCTTCCTGTTCATGGACTGGTACGGCGACCTGAAGAAGGGCGCGGCCATCCAGGCCATGTCGGACCTGCTCACCGGGCGGACCAACACGGACGGCTTCATCAACGCCGCGCAGGCGGTGGCGGACAAGGTTGCCGCCGACGCCAACGTCAAGAAGTTCAAGCGGAAGTAGCCTGCTTCCGTGCACCACCGCAAGTACCGGTTCATCGTGGCGTTCCTGATCGCCCCGCTGGCGCTGTACCTGCTGTTCGTGGTCTCCCCGAATGTCCAGGCGGTGCTCTACTCGTTCACCGACTGGAGCGGGTACAGCCAGACCCAGAACTTCGTCGGGCTGGACAACTACGTGCGGCTGGTACACGACTCGGCGTTCTGGAACGCGTTGGGCAACAACGGGCTGCTGCTGCTCGTGCTGCCGGTCGTGACCATCTCCCTCGGGTTGGTCTTCGCGTTCCTGCTCAACGTCGGTGGGCAGCGCCGGGGGTCGGTGGTGCGTGGGCTGCGCGCCTCGCGGTTCTACAGCGCCGTCTACTTCTTCCCGTACCTGCTGTCCGTGGCGATCATCGCGGTGCTCTGGCAGCAGGCCTACAACCCGCAGGGCGGGCTGGTGCCGAGAGCCATGTCGGCGGTCGGCATCACCCCGCCCGTCGACGGGCTGCTCGGCACCCCGAGCGCCGCGCTGTGGGCCTGCGTCGCGGTCGCCGTGTGGCACGCGGTCGGGTTCTACGTGGTGTTGTTCTCCGCGGGCATGGCGTCCATCCCGAAGGACATCTTCGAGGCGGCCGCGCTGGACGGGGTGAACCGGCTGACCCTGCTCTTCCGGATCGTGGTGCCGCTGCTCTGGGACAACGTCCAGGTGGCGTTCGTCTACCTCGGCATCGTCGCGCTGGACTTCTTCGCCATCGTCAACATCATGACCCCGCACCCGGAGGCCGTTGGCAACTCCACCGAGGTGATCGCGCACTACCTGTACACCAGGGCGTTCAGCGGTGACGCCAACCCGCAGTACGGGTACGCCTCGGCGATCGGGGTGGCCCTGTTCTTCCTGACCATGACCCTCGCGGCGGTCATGTTCCGGGCGAGCCGGCGGGAGCGGGTGGAGTTCACATGACGATGACCGAAGTGCGCCCGCCGGCCTCCGTCGACCCACCGCCGGCCAGCCCGGCCCGGCGTGGCCGGCGGGCCGGCGAGCGGTCGGCCAGCGCGTCGTTCCAGGTCATCCTGGCGGCCTGGGCGCTGGTTTCCGTGCTGCCCCTGATCTGGGCGGCGCTGACCGCGCTGAAGCCCAACCCCGAGGTGTTCTCCTCGCCGTGGCGGCTGCCCACCCAATGGCGCTTCGACAACTTCGCCCGGGCCTGGGGCGCGGCGTCCATCGGGCAGTTCTTCGTCAACACGGTGATCGTGGTGAGCGGCGCGCTGGTGCTGACCATGGTGCTGTCCACCATGGTCGCCTACGTGGTCGCGCGCTATTCCTTCCCCGGCAACAGGTTGATCTACTACCTGTTCGCCGGCGGGTTGATGTTCCCGGTGTTCCTCGCGCTGGTGCCGCTGTTCTTCGTGGTACGCAACCTCGGCCTGCTGCACAGCCACACCGGTCTGATCCTGGTCTACGCCGCCTATGCGATGCCGTTCTCGGTCTTCTTCCTCACCGCCTTCTTCCGCACGCTGCCGAGCGCGGTCGCCGAGGCGGCACTGATCGACGGCTGCTCGCACACCGGCGTGTTCTTCCGGGTCATGCTGCCCATGGCGCGGCCCGGCATCGTCAGCGTGGCACTGTTCAACGTGCTCGGTCTGTGGAACCAGTACCTGCTGCCGCTCGTGCTCAACCAGGGCGACAAGTCCACCGCGGTGCTCACCGAGGGGCTCGCCGCGCTGGTCGCCGAGCAGGGCTACGCCTCCGACTGGAGCGCCCTGTTCGCCGGCATGATCATCGCGATGCTCCCCATCCTGGTCGTCTATCTCGTCTTCCAGCGCCGGGTACGCCAAGGCTTCGTCGCGGGTGCCCTGAAATGACCGTCTGTGGACAACTTTGACCGTTGTCCACAACCACCTGTTAGGTACGGGCGCATCCGGCCGAACTGGTACAGGCTCGACGGTGCAACGACACCCGACCACAGGGGGAAGCCACACCATGTACCAGCCGGAGGACCTGCCCGACCGGGTCACGAAGCTCGAACGCGAGATGGCCGTAGTCTGGGAGCATGCCAGCGCCGCCCGCATGCTCGCCAGCGCCGTCGATGGCGACATCGCGACCAACCGGATAGACATGCGCGGACACACGCAAGCCCTCAACGCCCTTCGCGAAACCCAGCTCGAACAGAGCGACGCGCTCGCCACGCTGCGGCAGGCCCAGGGTGAGCAGTTCGCCATCATGCACCAGATCCTGGGTGAGCACAGCGAACAGCTCTCCGGCCTGGGCCAGGTTCAGGGTGAGCACAGCGAGCAGCTCTCCAGCCTGCGCCAGGTTCAGGGTGAGCACGGTGCGCAGCTCTCCAGTCTTCGCCAGGTTCAGGGTGAGCACGGTGCGCAGCTCTCGCGGGTCGAAACCGACCTCGTCGAGGTCAAGTCGGGCATCGCGCACATCACCGGCCTGCTCACCGGTGGAAAAGAGGCTGGCCAGCAGGGCTGAGCTTTCACAACGCCGGCCGGATGCGAGGATTGCCCAGTGTCGAGCACCGTGATCGTGGTCCTGGTCGTCGTCCTGGTCGTGCTGGCGCTCGCGCTGGTCGCGGGCGTGACGCTGGCTCGGCGGCGCCGGATCGACCTGACCCGGGACGAGCCGGCCGCGCGGCCGGAGACCAGGCCCGGGGGGTACCGCGCCGGCGGCGGGATCACCTTCGCGCCGGGCGGCGAGGCACCGGCCGTCGAGGAGACCGTTGCGGAGCCGACGCACCAGCCGGCACCGGCCACGGTTGAACCCGAGGCCGAACTCGAGCCGCTGCCGGTGCCGGTCGAGCCCGAACCGATACCGGTCGAGGCCATCGAGCCGACGGCCGGGCGGTTGGAGCGGCTACGCGGGCGGCTGTCCCGGTCGCGTTCCGCCTTCGGCCAGGGTCTGCTCGGCCTGCTCGGCGCGGGTGATCTGGACGAGGACTCGTGGGCCGAGGTCGAGGACACGCTGCTGCTCGCCGACCTCGGCGCGGCCACCACGCAGGAGGTGGTCGAGCGGCTGCGCGCCGAGCTGTCCTCGCGCGCCGTGCGCACGCCGGAGCAGGCCAGGGCGGTGCTCCGCGAAGTCCTGGTCGAGGCTCTGCAGCCGGCCATGGACCGGGCTGTCCGGGCGCTCCCGCACGAGACCAACGGCGGCGGCCGCCAGCCCGCCGTGGTTCTGGTCGCCGGGGTCAACGGCACGGGCAAGACCACCACCACGGGCAAGCTCGCCAGGGTGCTGATCGCCGACGGCCGGACGGTTGTCCTCGGCGCCGCCGACACCTTCCGCGCCGCCGCCGCCGACCAGCTGCAGACCTGGGCGGAGCGGGTCGGGGCCGAGGTGGTTCGCGGCAAGGAGGGCGCCGACCCGGCCGCGGTGGCCTTCGACGCGGTCAAGCGGGGCACGCAGGCCGGGGTGGACGCCGTGCTGGTGGACACCGCCGGCCGGCTGCACACCAAGGTCGGCCTGATGGACGAGTTGGGCAAGGTCAAGCGTGTGGTGGAGAAGCAGGCCGAGGTCGATGAGGTGCTCCTGGTGCTGGACGCGACCACCGGCCAGAACGGCCTCATCCAGGCCCGGGTGTTCCGCGAGGTCGTCGACGTCACGGGCATCGTGCTGACCAAGCTGGACGGCACCGCCAAGGGAGGCATCGTGTTCCAGGTGCAGCGCGAGCTGGGGGTGCCGGTCAAGCTGGTCGGCCTCGGCGAGGGCGCGGACGACCTGGCCCCGTTCGAGCCGGGCGCCTTCGTGGACGCGCTACTCGGCTGATACAGGCTCGGCTGATACAGGGCAGGATGGTGCCCATGGTCGACATCCAGGTGCTCGGCAGCGCGGTCGAGCGAGACGACGAGATCCTGACCTCGGAGGCGCTTGAGTTCCTCGCTGGTCTGCACGAGAGGTTCGCGGACCGGCGCGATGAGCTGGTGGCCAGCCGGCGGGAACGCCGGGAGCGGGCCGCCCGCACCGGCCGGCTGGACTTCCTGCCGGAAACGGCCGAGGTTCGCGCGTCCGAGTGGCAGGTGGCGCGGGCGCCCGAGGACCTGCGGGACCGGCGGGTGGAGATCACCGGCCCCACCTCGCGCAAGATGGCGATCAACGCGCTCAACTCCGGCGCCAAGGTGTGGCTCGCCGACCTGGAGGACGCCAACACCCCGCACTGGACGAACGTGGTCTCCGGCCAGGTCAACCTGAAGGACGCGGTTCGCGGCACCATCGCGTTCACCTCCCCGGAAGGCAAGGAGTACGCGCTCAAGGACGACGTCGAGCACGCCGTCATCGTGATGCGCCCGCGCGGCTGGCATCTGCCGGAGCGCCACCTCACCTTCGCGGGCCGGCCGGCCGTCGGCGCCCTCGTCGACTTCGGGCTCTACTTCTTCCACAACGCGAAGGGCCTGCTCGACCGGGGCAGCGGCCCGTATTTCTACCTGCCGAAGATGGAGAGCCACCTGGAAGCCCGGCTGTGGAACGACGTGTTCACGCACGCGGAGCGCGAGCTTGGCATCCCGCACGGCACGGTCCGGGCCACGGTGCTGATCGAGACCATCCCGGCCGCCTTCGAGATGGAGGAGATCCTCTACGAGCTGCGCGAACACGCTTCCGGGCTCAACGCGGGCCGCTGGGACTACCTGTTCAGCCTGATCAAGTACTTCCGCGACGCCGGCGCCGGGTTCGTGCTGCCGGACCGCAACAGCGTGACGATGACGGCCCCGTTCATGCGCGCCTACACCGAGCTGCTGGTGCGCACCTGTCACAAGCGCGGCGCGTTCGCGATGGGCGGCATGGCCGCGTTCATCCCGAACCGGCGCGACCCGGAGGTCACCGGGAAGGCGCTGGACAAGGTCCACGAGGACAAGCGGCGAGAAGCCGGCGACGGGTTCGACGGCTCCTGGGTGGCGCATCCCGACCTGGTGCCGATTTGCCGCGAAGAGTTCGACGCGGTGCTCGGCGATCGCCCGAACCAGCTCGACCGGTTGCGGGCGGAGGTCTCGGTCACCGCGGACGACCTGCTCAACGTGGCCGCCACCCCGGGCCGCGCGACCGAGGCCGGGCTGCGCGCGGCGGTCGACGTCGGGGTGCGCTATCTCGCGAGCTGGCTCTCCGGCGACGGCGCCGCCGCGATCCACAACCTGATGGAGGACGCCGCCACCGCCGAGATCTCCCGATCCCAGGTGTGGCAGTGGGTGCGCAACGAGGTGGAGCTGGACACCGGCACCACGGTGACCGCCGACCTGGTGCGGGTGCTGCTCGGCGAAACCCGCGAGGCGCTGCGCGGCGACGTCCCGGCCGCATACCTCGAGCCGGCGGTCGAGCTGTTCGAGCAGGTGGCGCTGGCCGACGAGTTCCCGGACTTCCTGACCCTGCCGGCCTACGAGCGGATCGAGTGATGACCCGAACCACGCTCGACGGCGCGCTGATCGCCGGCGTCGTGGCGCGGCTGTACGAACTGGGCAGAAGGCGGGCGTCCGGCAGCCGGCAACCGGTGCACACCTGCTATGTGCCGGCCGACCGGATCACCGCGACGCTGCCGAGGGACTGGGGCGACCTGGCCCTTGCCGCACTCGACGCGCACGCCGGCCTGCTGGACGTCCCGGCCGACATCCTGACCAAGGTGCGGGCGAAGCTCGCCCGCGAGCCGGTCGAGGATCTGCGCATCGACTTCGAGGACGGCTACGGCACGCGCGACGACACGGCCGAGGACGCCGACGCCACCCGCGCGGCGATCCTGCTCGCCCAATGGCGCCGACTGGGCAACGCACCGCCGTTGGCCGGCATCCGGTTCAAGTCGTTCGACACCATGGCGTTGGCCGAGCGCGGCATTCGCACCCTGGACATCTTCCTGACCACGCTGGTCCGCGAGTCCGGCCAGCCGCAGGGACTCGCGCTCACCTTCCCCAAGGTCACCTCGGCCGGTCAGGTCACCGTGCTGTGCGAGTTGCTCGAGCCGCTCGAGGAGCGGCTCGGACTGCCGTTCGGCACACTCCGCTTCGAGATCCAGATCGAGACCACCCGGTCCATTGTGGACGAGGAGGGCCGGATCGCGGTTCCCCGGCTGATCGCGGCCGGGCGGGGCCGGGTCTCCGGCCTGCACTTCGGGACCTACGACTACACCGCCGCCTGCGGTCTCGATGCGGCGCAGCAGCACCTGGCCCATCCGGCCTGCGACTTCGCCCGGCACGTCATGCAGGTGAGCGCCGCCGGCACCGGCGTGCGGCTGGCCGACGGCTCGACCAACCTGCTGCCGGTCGGCGACGCGGTGGAGCTTGGTTGGCGTACCCACTACGCGCTGGTTCGCCGGTCCCTTGAACACGGCTTCCACCAGGGCTGGGACCTGCATCCGGCGCAGCTGGTCACCCGGTACGCCGCGGTGTACGCGTACTACCTCGAGCACGCCGGCGCGTCCGCCCGCCGGTTGCGCGCCTATCTCAGCGGCGCCACCGGTTCGGTGGCCGACGAGCCGGCCACCGCACGTGCCCTGGCCGCGACTCTGCGGCGGGCGGTGGACTGTGGTGCGCTCACCGAACACGAGGTGACCGGATTGGTCGGCACGGGCGAGTGGCAGACCCATGCTTGACCTGCTGATCCGGGCCCAGCGGATGATCATCGGAGCGAGTGAGGAACCCGGCTGCGTCGGCGTGCGCGACGGCCGGATCGTCAGCGTGTCGGCACTCGATGCCGCGCTCGAAGCCGCCAGCGTGGTCGTGGTCGGTGCGGACGCCGTGCTGCTACCCGGGCTGGTCGACTCGCATGTGCACGTCAACGACCCGGGCCGCAGCGAGTGGGAGGGCTTCGAGACCGCTACCCGGGCCGCCGCCGCCGGCGGCATCACGTCCATCGTGGACATGCCGCTGAACAGCCTGCCGCCGACCATCGACGTGGCCGCGCTCGAGGTCAAACGCAAGACCGCGCAGGGAAAGGCGCACGTCGACGTCGGCTTCTGGGCCGGCGCGGTCCCTGGCAACCTGGCCGAGTTGGCGGCGCTGCACGAGGCGGGCGTGTTCGGCTTCAAGTGCTTCCTGCTGCCCTCCGGCGTCGACGAGTTCCCGCCGCTCGAGCAGGATGAGCTGGTCGCGGCGGCCCGGCTGCTGCGGGACCTTGGCGCGCTGCTCATCGTGCACGCCGAGGATGCCGGCGCGATCGAGGCCGCCGCCGGTTCGCCCGGCACCCGCTACGCCGGCTTCCTCGCCTCCCGCCCGCGCGGTGCGGAGAACCTGGCCGTCGCCAGGGTGATCGAGGTTGCCCGGCGGACCGGTGTCCGGGCGCACATCCTGCATCTGTCCTCTTCGGACGCGTTGCCGATGATCGCCTCGGCCCGCCGGGACGGTGTCGCGATCACCGCGGAGACCTGTCCGCACTATCTCACCCTTGCCGCGGAGGAGGTTCCGGACGGCGCCACGCAGTTCAAGTGCTGCCCGCCGGTCCGCGAGGCGGCCAACCGGGAGCTGCTCTGGCGAGGCCTGCGGGACGGCGTGATCGACTGCGTGGTGAGTGACCACTCACCCTGCACCGCGGACCTGAAACGGTTCGACACCGGTGACTTCGGTGCGGCCTGGGGCGGCATCGCGGGCCTCCAGGTCGGTCTGCCCGCGGTGTGGACCGCCGCGCGCGAGCGCGGGTTCGCCGTCGCCGACGTGGTGCGCTGGATGTCCACCCGCCCGGCCGAGCTGGTCGGGTTGGCGCGCAAGGGAAGAATCGCGCCCGGTTACGACGCCGACCTGTGTGTGCTCGCCCCGGACGAGACGTTTTTGGTGGACGCCGCAAGATTGCACCATCGCAACCGGATCAGCGCATACCACGGCCGTTCGATGACCGGCGTGGTGCGCGGAACATGGCTGCGTGGACGTGAGGTGACCGGTGCGGTGCCGCACGGGTGCCTGCTGAGCAACAGGAGTGAGCCATGACCGCGCCCGCGCCCCGCGAAGACGGAAGCAGTGCCGATTGGGAGCGGCTGCCGGACCTGGCCTCGCGGCGGGTCGGCGGCAGTGTGCCGTGGGCCAACGACGAGGCGTTCGCCGAGCGGGAGAACCTGATCAGGCCGACGGAACCGGTGTTCCAGCCGCACACGTTCGGCCACCGGGGGCAGATCTACGACGGCTGGGAGACGCGCAGGCGGCGGGAACCCGGCGAGGACCAGGTGATCATCCGGCTCGGCCTGCCCGGCCTGATCCGCGGCGTCGTGGTGGACACGTCGTTCTTCACCGGCAACTACCCGCCGTTCGCCTCGGTCGAGGCGTGCGCGGTCGACGACTACCCCAGTCCCGAGGAGCTTTCCGGCTGGGAGACCTTGATACCGAGATCGACACTGCTCGGCGACCGCAGAAACTGCTTCGAGGTGTCGCAACAGCGCCGCTACACCCATGTCCGGCTGACCATCCATCCGGACGGTGGCGTCGCGCGCCTGCGCGTGCACGGCCACCCGCTGCCCGATCCGACCCTCCTCGACCTGGACTCCATGGACCTCGCCGCACTGGAGAACGGGGCCCGGATCTTCGGCTGTAGCAACATGTTCTACTCCGCACCGGCCAACCTGATCTCGCCAGGGCTGGCGGCGACCATGGGCGACGGCTGGGAGACCGCGCGCCGCCGCGACGACGGCAACGACTGGGTCATCGTGCAGCTCGCCGGCCGGGGCACGATCCGGCTGGCCGAGCTGGACACCAGTCACTTCAAGGGAAACGCGCCCGGCTGGGCCGCACTGTCCGCATCCGACACCCGGGTCGCCGAACCGGACGAGGAGGGAGCCTGGTTCGAGTTGCTGCCCAGGGTCCGCCTACAGCCCGACACCAGGCACCGGTTCCCACTGCCGGACGCCAACCCGGCCACCCACATTCGGCTGGACATCTTCCCGGACGGCGGTATGGCCCGGCTCAGACTCCACGGCGCTCTCACCGACGACGGCCGCGAGTCCCTGATCCGCCGCTGGCTCGACCTGCGCTAAGGGATCTCGGTCGGGCCGCCCTCGCGGGCACGCAGGTTGTGCGGATGTCTGTGGTTGGCTGGGATCATGGCTGATTCCTATGGGGTTCAGGGTCCGGACAAGCTGACCTATTACGCCCAGGTGGCGGCGTCAAGCGCGGGCCGGGACTACAAGCAGCAGGTATTGGCGGCGCTGGATCTGCGCCCGGGCCAGACGGTGCTGGATGTGGGTTGCGGTCCGGGGACAGACCTGATCGACATGGCGGACGCGGTGACCGGTTCGGGTGCGGTGGTCGGGGTGGATATCGAGCCGTCGATGGTGGCGGAGGCCCGCCGGCGGCTGGCGCACCGGCCGTGGGTCGAGGTGCGGGTCGGTGACGCCCACGCGCTGCCGATCGCCGACCAGAGTGTTGACCGGGCTCGCGCTGATCGAATGATCCAGCACGTCGCTGATCCGGCCGGGGTGTTCGCCGAACTCCGCCGCGTGCTGCGGCCCAGCGGTATGGCCTGCGTGGCGGAGCCGGACTGGGACAGCCTGGTGATCGATCCGGGTGACGTGGAGACGAACCGGGCGTTCAACCGTTTCGTGTGCTCAACGATGGTGCGCAACGCCACCGTGGGCCGGCAGTTGGCGCGGCTGGCGGATCACGCCGGTCTGGACGTGTGCGACGTACGCACGGCCGCCCCCGTCTTCCGCGACTTCGACCTCGCCGACAAGATCCTTGGTCTGAGCCGCAACACCGAGCGGGCCATCCGCGCGGGCCAGCTGGATCGTGCGGAGGGCGAGCGCTGGTTGGCCCAGCTGTCCGCCGGTCCGTTCCTCGCCACCAGTGTGCTGTTCTTGGCGGTGCTGCGCCGTCCCGCTTAGCCGGCGAGAAATCGCTACTGGCGCAGGGTGTTGCGGAGTGGGGTGCGGGTGTGGTCGAGCCAGGTGGGTGGGAGGAATTCGGGGTGTCCGTTGGTGATGCGGACCGCCCATTCGGAGTGGTGAACCAACCGGTGGTGTCTTCGGCACAACATGACGAGGTTGTTCAGATTCGTCGAACCGCCGTGGGCCCAGTGGGTGATGTGGTGCCCGTCGCACCAGCGGGGTGCCCGGTCGCAGTGCGGGAAGGCGCAGCCCTTGTCGCGGGCGATCAACGCAACGCGTTGGTCGTGGGTGATGCACCGCTTCTCCCGACCCACATCGAGCGGCCCGGAGGTGCCGTTGAGGACGACGGGGATGATCCCGGCGTCGCAGGCGATGCGGCGGGCGGCGGAGGGGTGCAGGGTGGCGCCGCCTTCCAGAGTGGCGACCCCGGCGTCCTCGCACAGCGTCCCGTGGTCTAGATAGACCGTGACCTGCGGCAACCGCCCACCCCGCTGCGGCACATCGGTGGCTTTGCCGGCCAGGTGAAAGATCTCGGCGGTGGCGTCGCCGTAGCGTTCGGCTTGTGAGCGTGGATCCTGGGGTTGGGGTGTGCCGATGGCGTGGAGGAGGGCTTCGAATACTTCCCCGGTTTCGGGGTCGACGGTTCCGGTGAAGGTCATGGAGCCGTCGCGGTTGCGGCGGTAGCGGAGCAGGTTGTGGGGTTCGGCGAGGTCGGGGTCGGTGGGTTGGCGCCCGTCTCGGTCGAGTCGGGTGAGTAGTTCGTTGCCGAGTCGTCGCACCGCGTGCGGATGGGTTTCCCGCGCCAGAGCGGCCAGCAGGGACTCCACGGTCTCGCGGTCCTGCGCCGACGCGGTGTCCGGTAGCTCGGCCAGGACGGCGGCGACCACGTCGAGGTGCTCGACGTCGACTGCCCCGTCGTGCAGCGCGGCCCGCAGGGTGGGCAGCGGCGCCGGGGTGAGGTGCCCGGTCGGGGTGAGTACGTCGCCGACCTGCTGGGCGCGGGCCACCAGCCGGGTGGCGGTGCCCCGGGACACCCGCAGCGTGTCCATCAACAAGGCAGGCAGGTTCGGATACCCGGCGGCGTGCGCGACCCCCAGCCGGTCCATCTCGCCGATCAGATCAAGTCGTTGCGCGTCGATTCGCCGCTGCTGAATGGTCAGTTCGGTGAGCGCGGCAAGGAGTTCCGGACCGGGAGTATCCGCGAACCTCATGCCTCTATTCTACGGGCGCCACCGACATGAAAATGGTGATTGCGGGTGGGGTCACCGAATAGTGTGAACAGTACAATACTACTGAATAGTAGGACTGCTGAATAGAAGACTGTTGAATAGTAGGACTGCTGAACAAATGCGGGTTCGGGGGTGGCGCGGGCAGGCCGGGCGGCACGCCCCGCCTGCCCGCAAGTTCTGCCGCCAGGTGCCGAGAGAGGCTCGTTGTCCAGGGTCGCGGCCCCAGCACCCACCACATCACCCCGGCCGCGATCGCGAAGCGACGCGACGAAGGAGCGCCCTTGACAACGAGAATCGGCGCCGCAAAATCGCGCCACCCCCCCCGAACCCACCCCGCCGAGTGCACGGACGAGGTTGCCAGAAATGCGCCAAGGGCAAGATCTTCACGTGCGGGTGTATTCCCCGTGCCGCTGCCTCCCTCTGTCAGCGCGCCGCCTTAGCTTAGGCCCCATGACATCATTGCGGGAGTCCACAGCGCGAACCCGAGAGCTCGGCGCTGAACTGCGCAGAGTGCGCGAAGCCGCGCGGTACACCGGTAAGGAGTTGGCCTGGAAGCTGGGCTGGTCGCCGAGCAAGGTGTCTCGCATGGAGACCGGTGACCGGGGCACCTCTGAAATGGACGCCGCCGTTTACGCCGCCTTCTGTGGCGCTATCGGCGACGACCTGCACCGGCTGCTCGGCCTGGCGCAGGTGGTCGACGACAACCACTGGCTGCAGGTTCGCGGTGAGCGGCTACCCGACGAGCTCCGTTCATTGATCGCTTTGGAGACCACCGCCGAGATCATCACTTACTACGAACCGTTGGTCATTCCCGGCCTGCTCCAGATCGAGGACTACGCCCGAGCTGTGTTCCGCGAAACGGGCGTCCTGCCTGCGGAGTCCGTCGAGTCCCGGGTGCGAATCCGGATGGATCGGCAACGACTCCTCAACCGGCGGAATCCGCCGGAGGTCACCTTCTTCGTTCACGAGAACGCGCTGCGCACGCCCGTAGGCAACATCGAGATCATGCACGAGCAGATCCTGCACCTGCTATTGGCCGGTGCGGCCCCGCCGTGCCAGTTGCGGGTGGTTCCCGCGTCCAGCGGCGCACGCACCGGGCTGACCGGAGCGTTCATCTGGATGGCCCATCGGGCGCACAATCCGGTCATCTATGTGGAGCACCTGACCACCAGCTTGTTCCTGGAGGGTCGGGACGAGGTGCTCGCCTACCGTCGGCGACTCGAACAGCTCCAGGTGGTGGCACTGGATGTGGGACAATCGAGAGCGTATCTTGCCGCTCTGGCAAGCGAGTACGACCGAGAGGAAGGCGAACATGTCCCTTCCCACCAATCCGACCACGACGTGGCGTAAGAGTAGTTTCAGCGGTGGCGGCAACGGCGCTTGCGTCGAGGTCTCCTGGCCACGGTCCGAGGTCGCCGTCCGCGACTCAAAAAATCCGTCCGGCTCGGTCCTGACGTTTCCACGATCGCTGTGGCGCCGGTTCCTCGCCGGAGCATGAGCGACCCGGCCGACTGACGCGGCGCACCTGTCCGCGGATCAGAACGGGACGTTGTAGCCGTACTTCTTGCCGAGCGCTCGGGCGAACGCAACGGCGTCGCTACGGGTGGCGTTGGGGTTGTTCTGGAAGAAGGACGACCAGTCCTGCTCGAGTTGCCGGCTGAAGCCCTGGTGGTCGGTTTCACGCACCCAGCTGCCCCAGGCGGGATCGTTGGTGTTGATGCCGAGCTCCTCGAACCTGCGGCCGAACTTCACCACGTAGTTGTGGTGGCCGACATAGGTGTGCCCGTCCTTGGGCGGCGCGCCGTAGATCTCTTCCATGCCCTTGGTGTAGTCGTTGCCGCGGTAGTGCTCGCGCTCGTACCGTTGCCAGTCCGCGTTCTGCTGCCGCTGGCGTTCCCGCTCGCGCTGGTCGTAGGCGCGGTCCTCCTCGCGCTTACGCTGCGCGCTGCCACGCTTGCCGAAGATGGACTTGATTCCCCCCCATGCGCGGGCCATGCCGCTGATCTTGCCCGACGGGCCCGCCGCGCCGACGAAGGTGCCGACCCCGTCCGCGATCTTCTGGCCGGTAGTGTACGGCGGCGCGGATGGGATCGTCGGCGGCTGGATCGAGCTCATGGTCTGTTCCAACCGTTGCTCGATCGCCGAGATCGGCCCCTGGTAAGTGTCGATCATGCTGGTGCACTGGGCGACCACGTTCGGGGTGACTCCGCCCTCGATCGCGATCGCCTGGTGCGCATAGGAGATCAGCCGCCGGACCAGGTCGGTGAGCAGCCGGTTCGTCTCGAGCCGGGCGGCCGCGATCACCTCACCCTGTTGCTTGGTGAAGATGCCGGTCCCCCACGCCACGTTCGCGGCGACCTCCAGTGCGGAGGTGAGCTCGCGCGCCCGCCCGCGGTAGCCGTCACCGGCGAGGCCATGCCAGTCGGACGTCTCCGCCTCGGCGCGCCGGCGCAGCTGCTCGCGGATCTCCGCGATCTTGTTCGCGGCGCGCTCCCAGGCGTCGGCGTAGGACTGGATCACCGCGGCCTGGCCGGCCATCCGGTCCAGCACGCTCTGCAACGGTTGCACGTGGGTGGTCAGCCAGCCGAGGTTGGCCGACGCCAACTCGTCGATCGGCCGCATGGTGGCGTCCAGCGCGGCCAGCCCGCCGCCGGTGCGCTGGCCTTCCACCCAACTGCCGTCCCTGATCGAGTTGAGCAGCTCAATGGACTCCGCCGCGAGCCGGCCGGCCTCCGTGTCGGTTCCGGTGTCGGTCACGACAGCGCGTCCTCCGTCCCGAAGAACTGTTCGGCCCCGGCCAGGTCTCCGCGCTCGTAGGCCGCCGCCGTGTCGCGCATGGTGCCGGCGGCCGACTCCAGCGCCTCGACCCCGGCGGTCAGCGAGTCCTGCCCGATCCGGCCGAGGGCGTTGACCGCGGCCGCGGCTGGCGCACCGATCTGGCCATAGGCGTTGTCGGTCAACGAAATCCCGCCAACCGCCTCGAGCGCCGCGCGCAGCTCGCCGGCCAGCTCGCCCAGCGTGCCCGCGTGGCTTCGCAGCGCTCCGGTCACCACGTCATAAGAACCGGTCATCACACGTCTTCCAGCACTTCTCGTTCGGCCCAGTCGTCCCCGCCGTCGTGTCTCGGGGCCCGGGACTGGCGTGGCTCCTTCGGTTCCTGCTCGGGAAAGCGCCTGCGCGCGTCGTCGAGCAGCAGGTGGGTATTCGGATCCTGGTCGCCGACCGTGTCGAACATGGCCTGCCGCAACAACTCCGGGATGCGCGCCTGGGCCCGGCGAACGCAGGCCATGACCTCGTCGGCGATCGCGTCGAGTGGCTCCGGGCGCCAGCGCTCGCGCAGTACCAGGCCGGTGAGCTGGCCGCCGGCCGACACGGTGACCTTGACCGCGCCGTCGCCGGACGACTCGGTGATCGACAGCTGCGCCAGCCGTTCCTGGAGGAGCCGATAGCGTTGCGCGGTCTCGGCGACCCGCCGCTCCCAGCCCGCACCATCCGGCATACCTCGAGATTGGCGCATCATCCCTCGGCAGACAACCGCCGAAGGCGTTCTTCCGGAGTTTGGCGCGGGCAGCTGGCGCACTTCTCGATGCCGGAAACGTGGTAGATCAGGCAGCACGAGGCGCGCCGGACCACCGGCCGGTCGTGCACGGAGTCGAAGCGCGGCACCGGAAGCGCGGCGCCGACCGCCGCGGCCAGCCGCCGGGCGTCGCCCGGACCGCCGCCGGCCCAGAGCACCCGGTTGGCCAGCGAGTCGGTGGCGATCGCCCACAAGGCCCGCTGGGGCGCGCCGGATTCGGTAGCCACCGAGGAGATCGACGCCGCCAGCGCGTCCGCCAGCCGCCGGCCGAGCTTGCCGGTGTCGGGCAACGCGCCCGCGGACCGGGCGTCCAGCACCAGCCCGTCCGGTTTGAGGTACAGCGTGACGCGGTCCAACGCGGGGTCCATGCCGCCGGCGGCCACGCCGAGCAGCACCGAACTCGTCGAGTACCACCAGATCACGCCGAGCGTCTGGCGCCGGTCCAGCCGGTAGCGCGCGGCGGCGGCGTCGAGTTGCGCGCCGAGCCAACCGGCGTCGGTGATCTCGGCCGCGGCGACCGCGGTCAACCCTGGAATATCGACCTGTTCGGCAATGCGCTTGAGAGTAGTCAGACGGGTGGAAACGCGCTCGTAACACGAGGTGTTCGACAGTTCACCTCGGCGAAACCTGGCGCGCGATCCTGCGAAACAGGACTTGCCGATGCTCCCCGTGCAAACGGCTGCACTGACGGCTCGACCCCCTGACAGGCACGGGAGGACGATTGTGAATCCAGGAGATACCGCGTGGGTGCTGGCCAGCGCCGCGCTGGTCATGCTCATGACACCGGGATTGGCCTTCTTCTACGGCGGCATGGTGCGCTCGCGGAGCGTGCTCAACATGCTGATGATGAACTTCATCGCGCTCTCCGTGGTGAGCGTGCTGTGGATGCTCTACGGCTTCAGCCTCTCGTTCGGCGATGACGCGTTCAGCGGCCTGCTCGGCAACCTCGACTTCGCCGGCCTGACGGACGCGGTCGGCAAGGTCGCCGGCTTCGCCACGGATCCGACCAAGTGGCCGGGCACGGACGCGATCCCGGTGCTGGCGTTCGCGATGTTCCAGCTGATGTTCGCCGTGATCACCCCCGCGCTGATCTCCGGGTCGATCGCGGACCGGGCGAAGTTCTGGAGCTGGGTGATCTTCCTGGTGCTGTGGTCGAGCGTCGTCTACTTCCCGGTGGCGCACTGGGTGTTCTCGTTCAACGGCTTCATGGGCCCGGACGCGGTCGGCGGCTGGATCGCCAACAACCTCAAGGCACTCGACTTCGCCGGTGGCACGGCGGTGCACATCAACGCCGGTGCGGCCGGGCTCGCCCTGGCCTTCGTGCTCGGCCGGCGCAAGGGCTGGCCGAAGGACGCGCCCCGGCCGCACAACGTGCCGTTCGTGTTGCTCGGCGCCAGCCTGCTGTGGTTCGGCTGGTACGGGTTCAACGCCGGCTCGTCCCTCACCGCGGGCGATCTGGCCGGCGTGGCGTTCACCAACACCACGGTCGCCACCGCGGCGGCGGTGCTCGGCTGGCTGTTCACCGAGCAGATCAAGTACGGCAAGCCGACCACCCTCGGCGCCGCGTCCGGCGCGGTCGCCGGCCTGGTCGCGGTCACCCCGGCGTGCGGCTACGTGAACATGTGGGGTGCGCTGGTCATCGGCCTCGCCGCCGGCGCGGTGTGCGCGCTCGCGGTCAGCCTGAAGTACCGGTTCGGCTTCGACGACTCGCTCGACGTGGTCGGCGTGCACCTGGTCGGCGGTCTGGTCGGCACCCTGCTGATCGGCCTGTTCAGCAAGAAATCGGTCAACACCGCGTCGGTCGGCGACGACGGCCTGTTCTACGGCGGCGGCTTCACCCAGCTCGGCCGGCAGGCGGTGGCCGCCGGGTCGGTGCTGGCCTACTCGTTCGTACTGACCCTGATCATCGGCATGCTGATCAAGTACACGATCGGCTTCCGGGTGACCGACGAGGCGGAGACCGTCGGCATCGACGAGGCTGAGCACAAGGAGACGGCCTACGACTTCGCCAGCTTCGGCGGCGGCGGCGGCCAGTCGATCGGCGCCGCGGCGCCGGCCAAGACGACCGGAACCGTCCTTGAGGAGACGAAGGCATGAAACTGGTCACCGCAATCGTGAAGCCGTTCACGCTCGACGACGTGAAGTCGGCCCTGGAGCAGCTCGGGGTCCTCGGCATGACGGTGAGCGAGGTGCAGGGCTACGGCCGGCAGAAGGGCCACACCGAGGTGTACCGGGGCGCGGAGTACTCGGTGGACTTCGTGCCCAAGGTCAAGGTCGAGGTGCTGGTGGACGACGCGGCCGCGGACAAGACCGTGGAAGCGATCGTGGAGACCGCCCGCACCGGCAAGATCGGTGACGGCAAGGTGTGGGTCACCACGGTCGACACCGTGGTCAGAGTGCGCACCGGTGAGCGAGGCACCGACGCGCTCTGAGTGATGAGCACGGGGGAGACGGCAGCCGATCTGGTGCTGGCCCGGGACCGCCTGCTTGGGCGGAACGCGGGCCAGCACCGGCTTGGGCCGGAGACGCTTCGCGAGGCACTGACCGATCTGCACGAGTTCTGGTTGACCGCGCACGCCTCGCAGGCCGGCATCCACGGGGACACGAGCGGGGTGGCCCTGCTGGCGGTCGGCGGGCTCGGCCGGCGCGAGCTGGTGCCCTACGCCGACCTGGATCTGGTGCTGGTACACGAAGGCCGGAGGGTGTTCGGCGGGAAGCCGGTCGAGGCGTTGGCCGAACGGCTGTGGTACCCGTTGTGGAACTCCGGGGTCGGGCTGGACCACTCGGTGCGCACCGTTGGCGAGGCGCTGGACGTCGCCGCCCGCGACCTGCGTACCGCGCTGGGTTTGCTGGACGCCCGGCACATCGCCGGGGACCGGGAGATCACCGAGCGGCTGGCCGCCTCGGCCCGCAACCAGTGGCGGACCGGGGCCCGGCGGCGGCTGGGCGAGCTGGTCGAGTCCGCCCAGCAGCGCTGGCGGCGCACCGGCGAGGTGGCGCACTGGGTGGAGCCGGATCTCAAACACGGCAAGGGCGGGCTGCGCGACCTGGCCATCCTGGACGCGCTGGCCACCGCGCAGCTGGTGGACCGGCCCTCCGGTGAGGTGGCCCAAGCCCGCCAGCTGCTCCTGGACACCCGCACCGAGCTGCGCCGCAACGCCGGACGGGCCAGCGACGTGTTGCGTCCCCAGGACGGCGACGAGATCGGCGCGGTGCTCGGCATCGGCGACCGGTTCACCCTGGCGAGGGCACTGTCCGGCGCCGGCCGCGCGGTGGCCTACGCGCTGGAGGTGGCGCTGCGGGCGACCGGCGCGAACGCCCCGACCCGGCGGGTGCTCGGCGTGTTGCGGCGCGGTCCCGAACGCCGGCCGCTCGACGAGGGCGTTGTGCTGCACGGCGCCGAGGTTGCGCTGGCCCGGGATGCCCAGCCCGGCAAGGATCCCGGTTTGCTGCTGCGGGTGGCCGCGGCCGCCGCGCGCACCGGCCACCCGATCTCGCCGACCGCCCTTGCCCGGCTGGGCGAGTCCGCGCCCGAGCCGCGCGCGCCATGGCCGGCCGATGTCCGCCAGTCGCTGGTCGCCCTGCTCGGCGCCGGCGAGGGCCTGATCGACGTGGTGGAGTCGCTGGACCGCACCGGTCTCTGGGCGCGCCTGTTCCCGGAGTGGGGGGCGGTGCGCGACCTGCCGCCGCGCGACGCGGTGCACATCTGGACCGTGGACCGGCATCTGGTGGCCGCCACCGCGAACGCCGGACGGCTGCTCACCACGGTGTCCCGGCCGGACCTGTTGCTGCTCGGCGCGGTGCTGCACGACATCGGCAAGGGCCGCGACGCGGACCACTCGGTCGTCGGCGCGGCACTGGCCACTCAGGTCGGACACCGGCTCGGGCTGTCCACGGCGGACGTGGCGACGCTGTCCGCGATGGTGCGTCACCACCTGCTGCTGCCGCACACCGCGACCCGGCGCAACATCGACGACGAGGCGACCGTGCGGCGCGTGGTGGACACGCTCGACGGCGACCCGGTGCTGCTCGAGCTGCTGCACGCACTGTCCGAAGTGGACGCGTTGGCCACCGGGCCCGGGGTCTGGTCGGACTGGAAGGCACGGCTGATCGGTGAGCTGGTGGCGCGCTGCCGGCGGGCCATGGCCGGCGAGCCGCCGGAGGGTCCGGCGTCGCTCGAGCCCGGCCACCGCGAGTTGGCCGAGGCCGTCGCCGCGTCGGGAAAGCCGGACGTGTTGATTGCCTCGGCCGGTCCGCTGGCCACGATCACGCTGGTCGCGCCGGACCGGCCCGGCCTGCTGTCCAGGGCCGCCGGGGTGCTGGCCCTGCACTCGCTGCGGGTACACGCGGCGGCGCTCGGCAGCCACGCCGGGGCGGCGGTAGACGTGTTCTCCGTCTCGCCCCGGTTCGGCTCGTTGCCCGACCCGGCGCTGCTGCGTGAGCACTTCGCCAGGGCGATCAGCGGTTCGCTGCCGCTGGCCGAGCGACTCGCGGCCAAGGAGCGCGACTACGGCGGCCTGCCGACGGACGCGTCGGAACCGCGGGTGCTCTGGTTCGACAACGAGGCGGGCGGGCAGAACTCCGGCGCCGTGGTGCTCGAGTTGCGTGCGGCGGACCGGATCGGGCTGCTGCACAGCGTCGCCGCCGCGCTCGAGCAGTGCGGCGGCGACGTGCTCTGGGCTCGGGCCACCCAGCTCGGCGGCATCGCGGTGGCCTCGTTCAGCCTGGCCGTGGTCGGCGGGGGCACCCCGGACATCGCCTGGCGCCGCGAGCTGGAACGGGCGGTGCTGAACGCCTGTTGAGTAGTTCTACCCAGGGCTACTCGGGTGCGATCACGCTGCTCCCCTGGCCGGGCGGCCGGCAGTCTTGACCGCGGCGCGACGGGCATCGACGGCATCGGTCCGGCCCGGCGCGGATGGCAAGGGGAGCCGGGACGGGCCCGTCGAGGGGTCGGGCTCATCCCGGTGCCTGCCATGCTGGGCGGATGATCCAGTCCATCGCCGCCCGAGTGCGCTCCGGCGAGCTCGATCCGGTCGAGCTGACCGAGCAGGCGCTGGCCAGGGCGCGGGCGGCGGCCGGCCTGAACGCGGTCGTGCACCTCGACCCGGCCGGCGCCCGGCGGGCCGCGCGGGCGGTGCGGACCGGGCCGCTGGCCGGAATTCCGTTGCTGGTCAAGGAGATCATCGCGGTGGCCGGGTTGCCCCACCGGTGTGGCTCCGCGGTGTTCGCCGGCCGCACGGCGGGCGAGGACGCCGAGGTGGTGCGCCGGGCCCGGGCGGCTGGCGCGGTCGTGATCGGGCTGAGTCACAGCCACGAGTTCGCCTACGGCTGTACCGGAACGTCCAATGTGGCCGGACCGTGCCGCAACCCCCATGACCCGGCGCGGGTGACCGGCGGCTCCAGTTCCGGCTCGGCGGCGGCGGTCGGGGCCGGGGTGGTGCCGCTCGCGCTCGGCACGGACACCGCCGGCTCGGTGCGCATCCCGGCCGCGCTGTGCGGAGTGGTCGGCGCGCTGCCGGAGCGCGGCACGCTGCCGGCCGACGGCGTCTTCCCGCTGTCGGTGAGCCTGGACCGGGTCGGCCTACTGGCCATGTCGGTCACCGACGCCCGGTACGCGGTGGCCGTCCTGTCCGGTACCGCCCTGCCGGCCGAGCCCGTCGCGGCACCCCGGCTCGGCGCGGTCGGCGATCCCGCGCTGCTGGACTGCGCGGTCGACGTCGCGGAGGCTTACACCGGCGCGCTGGAGAAGTTCGTCGCGGCCGGCGCCACCCTGGTCAAGGTGCGTCCGCCGGGCTGGGCCGAGCTCACCGCCTCGGCGTTCGACCTACAAGGTCCGGAGGCCGCCGCCGCGCACTCCGCGCTCGGCGCGCGACCCGAGGACTACCAGCCGGACGTGCGGGAGCGGCTGCGGGTCGCGGCCGGGGTGCCCGGCTGGAGGTATGTGCGGGCTCGCGACCGGATGGCCGAGCTCAGCGGCGCGCTCGGCGGCCTGTTGGCCACGGTGGACGCGATGATCCTGCCGACGGTGCCGATCACCGCGCCGTCGCTGGACGCGGTGCACGCGGAGACCGCGGCCGGCCGGCAGCCGGTGCGGGATCTGCTGCTCCGCAACACCCGCGCGCTGAACGTCACCGGCTACCCGGCGCTGAGCCTGCCGATCCCGGGGCCCGGCCGGTTGCCGGTCGGTCTACAGGTGATCGCGACCGGCAACCGGAAGGCGTTCGACGTGGCCGAGTGGCTGGAGCGGGCGGTCAGATCGGCCGGGTGACGACCAGGATCCGCACCGGTTGGGCCGGTGCGCCGTCGATCGGGGCCGGGTCCTCCGGGGTCGGGGCGATGCCGGCCGCGGCGATCCGGTCCAGCGTGGCCAGCCCGGTGCGGCCGATCGAGCCGAAGATCGAGTAGTTGGGGAACAGCCGGGAGTTGGTCTGTACCAGGAAGAACTGACTGCCGTTGGTGTCCGGTCCGGCGTTGGCCATGGCCAGCGTGCCGCGCGGATAGATCTTGCGCTGCCCGGTCGGGTCGTCCGGCCACGGCTGGAGGTCGGTCGGCAGCTCGTCGCCGTACCGGTAGCCGGGGCCGCCCTCACCGGTGCCGCTCGGGTCGCCGCACTGCAACACCTTGAGCGTCGGGTAGGCGGTCAGCCGGTGGCAGATGGTGGCGTCATAGAAGGCGTGCCGGATCAGGTGCACGAAGCTCTGCACGGTGCACGGCGCCTTCGCCCGGTCAAGGGTGAGGTCGATGATGCCCTTGTTGGTGATCAGTAACACCAGCAGTTTGCCGTGGTCCGGGGTGTGCCGAGGGTCGGGCGGCAGCGGAACCGGCCGCACCGCGGGGTCGTCCGGGGTCGCGGTGTACTGGCACGGCCCGTGGGTCACCCCCGGGGTGGCTGGGTTCGCCGGGGTGGCCGCCGCCTGCCCGATGCCGGTCAGCAACCCGCTAGCGGTGACGATCGTGGCCAGGGTGACGCCCACCAGGCGCCGCGTTGTGCTTGACACGTAAAGCCTCCTTGGCTGCGTGTGCTCGTCGCGACCAAGGAGTCTAGGGGCATTGCCCGACCGTCGGCCCGATCCCGTTTTCCCAGAGCGGCTACCCTCGCGTACGTGTTCGACACCCTCTCCGACCGGCTCACCTCGGTCCTGCAGAACCTGCGGGGCAAGGGCCGGCTGTCCGACGCCGACATCGACGCGACCGCGCGTGAGATCAGGATCGCGCTGCTCGAGGCAGACGTCGCGCTGCCCGTGGTCCGCTCGTTCATCGCCAGGATCAAGGAGCGGGCCAAGGGCGCCGAGGTACACGGCGCGCTCAACCCGGCCCAGCAGGTCATCAAGATCGTCAACGAGGAGCTGATCGGCATCCTCGGCGGCGAGACCCGCCGGCTCAACCTGGCCAAGACGCCGCCGACCGTGATCATGCTCGCCGGGCTCCAGGGCTCCGGCAAGACCACGCTGGCCGGCAAGCTGGCCCGCTGGCTGGCCGGGCAGGGGCACACCCCGCTGCTGGTGGCCGCCGACCTCCAACGGCCCAACGCGGTCACCCAACTCCAGGTGATCGGCGAGCGGGCCAAGGTGCCGGTGTTCGCGCCGGAGCCCGGCAACGGCGTCGGCGACCCGGTGGACGTGTCCCGGCGCGGCCTCGAGGAGGCCAGGCGGGCGCAGCACGACCTGGTCATCGTGGACACCGCCGGCCGGCTGGGCATCGACGAGGACATGATGCGCCAGGCGGCCGACATTCGGGCGGCCGTGCAGCCCGACGAGGTGCTGTTCGTGGTCGACGCCATGATCGGCCAGGACGCGGTGACCACCGCCGAGGCGTTCCGCGACGGGGTCGGCTTCACCGGCGTGGTGCTCACCAAGCTGGACGGTGACGCCCGGGGTGGCGCGGCGCTCTCGGTCCGCGAGGTCACCGGCGTGCCGATCATGTTCGCCTCCAGCGGCGAAGGACTCGGCGACTTCGACGCCTTCCACCCCGAGCGGATGGCCGGCCGGATCCTCGGCATGGGCGACCTGCTCACCCTCATCGAACAGGCCGAGCAGCACTTCGACCAGGAGCAGGCCGAGCAGGCCGCGGCCAAGATCGGCTCCGGCGACCTGACCCTCGAAGACTTCCTCGAGCAGATGCTCGCCGTGCGCAAGATGGGCCCGATCGCCAACCTGCTCGGGATGCTCCCTGGCGCCGGGCAGATGAAGGACGCGCTCGCCCAGGTCGACGACAAGCACCTGGACCGGCTGCAGGCGATCATCCGCGGCATGACGCCGGCCGAGCGGCACGATCCCAAGATCATCAATGCGTCGCGCCGGCAGCGCATCGCCAAGGGCTCCGGGGTCGCCATCCGCGAGGTCAACGACCTGGTCAACCGGTTCTACGAGGCCCGCAAGATGATGCAGCAGATGGCCGGCCGGTTCGGCTTCCCCGGCAGCCGGGGCAAGTCGGCGACCAAGCGCGGGAAGAAGGGCAAGAAGGGCAAGGGCCGCGGGCCGACACCGCCCCGGGTGCGCGGCGGCATGCCGGGCTTGCCGGCCGGCCTGCCGGACCTGTCCAACCTGCCGCCGGCCCTGCGGGAGCTACCGCCGGGGCTCAACGACCTGCCGCCCGGCTTCGACCCGTCGAAGCTGAAGTTTCCCAAGAACAACAAGGACAACTGAGGCCCCGCTTACAGCGCAAGGTGACATTCCTTCGCTTCTAGCCGAGGAATGTCACCTTGCGCTGTACGGAACCGGTGGAGAGTGAACCGGTCAGAACACGAACGCCTGCAGCTCAGCGATCCGGACGGTCTGCGCGACCGTCGGGTTGCCGGTCGTGCAGTCGCTGTTCGACCGTGGATCGTTGTGCTGCTGGCCCGCGTAGGCCGGGCCGCCGGTGCACTGGTTGGAGAGCACCCGAACCATCAGGTGCGTGGCCAGCGTCACCGGAATCCGGAACGACCGCGAGGTCAGGTCGGGTGCCACCGGCCTGGGTATGGCCGCGGGGAACGCGTCGGCCGGACTGGTGAACACCCGCCGGAAACTGGCCGGGTTGGCGCAGTCCGCCCCGAACGCGGCGTTGCACGACAGGATCTCGAACTGCCGCACCGCGGTGAACCGGTTCTGCGCGCCCGGGTCCGGGTCATCGGTGACCGCCGGCCGCAGCAGCGCGCTCACGTTCACCCTGGTGACCACCTGCAGGTGACCGCCGAGCGAGACGGTGACGGCCTTGCCCGCCACCGGGGATCCGACCGACGCCCAGTCAGTGGCCTCGGTGTCGTCGATCAGCTTGCCCTGGTTCACCCCGTCACCGGTCGCGGTGGCGCCGGAACTGGCGGAGGCGACGTTGCGGAACAGCACCGCAGGCAGCACGCCACGCTCACCGGAGAACACCTTGCGCTCCAACCGGGTGCTGCCGAAACCGTTGCCCACCACCATGAAGTGGTAGTTGCCCGGAGTCAGCTCGACGGTGTCGCCGAGCGGAGTCGCCGGGTCGGTGTCGGCTACCGGAACCGAGCGCGCCTCGTAGTCACCGACGTAGAGCCGCACCGGCGCGCCGGCCGCCTGCCCGGCCGGAAGCAGCCGCAGCGAGGCGTTCTTGCCGAACGGCGAGGCGAAGCTCGGCGTCGGGTCCTGGTCGTTCGGGCCGTTGCTCGCCGCGTCCCGGCCGAGGCCGCGCCGGGCGAAGGCGTTCCACAGCAACGGCACGTCGGTGCCACCGAAGCGGAGCTCGTCGGCCGCCAGGATCGAGTCGCGCATGTCCACCATGCTCACCGCGCCGCTCGCGTTGAGCAGCAGCGCGTCGAACATCAGTTGCACCCAGCGCCGGTTGCCGGGACAGCGGTCCACCGGCGTGGTGCCGTCCGCGCAGGCGCGCTGCTGAGCCGGGTTGCCGAGGCCGTAGCGGTCCACCATGGCCTGGCGCAGCTCGAAGCCGACCGCGTTCCAGATCTCGCCGTCCGCGTGCACCTCCTGGCCGGTCAGGTCGAACGCCATGTTGCTGTAGTTGAGCGGGCTGTGGCTCGGGTCGTAGTCCCTGATGCCGACCCTCGAGTTGCCGGTGACGTAACCGCCGGTGACGAACGGTGTGTCGCCCTTGGCCCGGAACCCGTACTCGGCCAGGTACTCGGTCGCGAACTGGTCCGAGGTGGACTCGTTCATCGCGCCGGCCTGCTGGCCCGACCAGCCGGAGTTCGGGCCGGCGATGGCCCGGCCGCTGATCGCGTGGGTGTACTCGTGCCCGATCACCGACATGTCGTAGTCGCCGTCGACGCACGGTGCGTAGAAGCCGCCCGGAATGGACTGCCACAGGTACATGTTGCTCACCGGCGGCGAGCCGTCGGGCGGGCTGGACTGGTTGGCGTTGTCCCTGGACGGGAAGGCCGGCGGTGCGCCGCCGGCCCGGCCGCCGGACTGGGCCTGGCCGCGTTCCGCGTCGTTGCCGAGCGCGCCGTGCGTGCCGTTGTCCTGCTGGAGGTTCCAGGTCTCCTCGGTGAACCCGAGGTTGTACGACCAGTCGTGCATGCGGTTGTGCTGCGCGAAGAGGTTCGCGATGGCCGCGTCGATGTCGTTCTGCGCCGGGCTGGCGAACACCTCGGGGTTGCACTTCGCGGTGAACCACTGGTTGGTCCACGGGTAGCGGTAGTCGCGGTTGGGGCTGAGCGCCGAGGTCCTGGTACCGACCGTGCCGCCGGCCAGGCTGTCCCACTTCTCGGTGGTGCTCGCCGAGTTGCCGACCGAGGTCAGGGTCGGCGCGCCGGTGGTCTGGTCCACATCCCAGGCAAGGCCGCTGTTCGCGCTGCGCACCGCCCGCTCACATCCGGCGGTCTGGGTGAAGCACCAGGTAAGCCGGTTGTCCCTGGAGGAGTAGTCGCTCGGCGGGTTGGCCGGGAAGACCTTCCATTCCGGATTGTCCGTCTCGTTGTCCACGATGTCCTCGCGGACCAGCACCCGGCCGGTCCTGGCGTCGACATACGTGGTGTACGCGGTGAAGCCCTGTGCCCCGGTGCCCTGCACGACAACCTGGTAGGCCGCCCGTGCCGGTGCGTTCGGCATCGGTACCGCACCGAGTCGCACCTGGCTGTCGGCCAGTTCGCCGCTGGCCAGACCGGCGTCGGCGGAGGCCGAGGTCAGCGCGTCGGCGGGGGAGATCGTGGCCGGCTCCGGGGCGCTGCTCTCCGGGCTGAGGGTCGAGGTGAGGAAGGTGACCGCGCCGTCCTTGATGCCGAACGCGGCGAGCCCGTCCAGCGTGGACGGCAGGTCGCCGAACCGCTGGCGCAGCATCACATAGGCGCCCTGACCCAGCGACCGGTTCACTAAGACATCCATCGAGTTTATGGATGCCTCTGATAACCCGAACGCCTCGCGGTTGTCCTGCAAATAGCGGCGCGCGACCGCGATCGGATCGCTGGCCGCATTCGCTTTGGGCACGGCGTCGCCGCGCGGCACAACCGTGGCCGGAGTGCCGTACCGGTTCCACCGCACGCTCGTGCTGTGCTCGGCCGCCAGCGAGCGCTGGCGCTGGGTTGGTTGTGCCGCGTCGCCGCGGTTGTCCACGTCCCGGCTCTGCGACAGCTCCCCTTGGAAGTCGAAGACGGCGGGGCCGGGCGAAGCGGGTTCGCTCGCCGCCGTGCCCGCCGTCATGCTCACTGCCAGCAAACCAGCCGCGGCGAGCGTCATGGCCCTCCGGAGATCATGTCTCCGCATCTGCGCGCCTCCCAATCCATTGAGTCGAATTCGAAATATTCGACTCGGTGAGAAAGTGACGACCCAGCTTGCTCCTCCGGCCGTGGAAAAGGTAGACGCATTCGTACGGAGAATCTGTGCGCCATGCGAACGCCCGCGGATGCCCCGTAGCCTTCCCGCCATGACGGCGTTGCACGTTCGGGGAGTGGTCCTCCCCGGCAGCGAGGAGCGGGACCTGTGGATCGTCAACGGCCGGGTCCGAACCGAACGCGTGCCCGGTGCCGAGACCATTGTGGACGGTGGTTTTCTGGTGCCGGGCCTGGTCGACGCGCACTGCCACATCGGGCTCGCGGCCGGCGGCCTGTCCGCCGCCGCGGAGCAGGCGCGTACCGACCGCGACGCCGGCACCCTGCTCATCCGGGACTGCGGCTCGCCAATGGACACCCGTCCGCTGCAGGAGCGGCTGGACCTGCCGCGGATCGTGCGGGCCGGACGGCATGTGGCCCGGCCCAAGCGTTACCTCCGCGACATCGGTGTCGAGGTCGAGGATCCGGCCCAGCTCCCGGCCGTGGTGGCCGAGCAGGCGGCCTACGGAGACGGGTGGGTCAAGCTGGTCGGCGACTGGATCGATCGGGACACCGGCGACCTGGCGCCGCTCTGGCCCGACGACGTGTTGGCCACGGCGATACAGGCAGCGCACCTGGCCGGTGCCCGGGTGACCGCGCACGTGTTCGGCGAGGACGCCCTGCCCGGCCTGATCAACGCCGGCATCGACTGCATCGAGCACGGCCCCGGACTCTCCGACGAACTGGTCGCGGTCATGGCCGAGCGGGGCACCGCACTGGTCCCCACGTTGATCAACGTCGACACGTTCCCCGGTATCGCCGCGCAGGCGGAGAAATACCCGACCTATGCCGCGCACATGCTCGCGCTGCACGCCAGGGCCGGCGCCGCGGTGGCAGCCGCGGTCGAGGCCGGCGTCCCGGTCTATGCCGGAACCGATGCCGGCGGCGGCATCGCGCATGGCCGGATCGTCGACGAGATCGTTGCGCTGCACCGAATCGGGCTGAGCGCGGAGGCGGCGCTGGGGGCCGCGTCCTGGTCGGCCCGGCACTGGCTGGGCTGGTCCGGCATCGAGGAGGGCGCGGCCGCGGACCTCATCGCGTTCGCCACCGATCCCCGAACCGACCTGGAGTCACTTCGGACACCGACCCGGATCATCCTGCGTGGGCGGGTGATCACGTAGCCATCCGGCTAGTCTCGGATGGTCCCGGTCCACGCTGCGGTCGAGGACAATCCGGAGGGTCACCGTGAGCGAGCTTGCGAGGTGATGGGGTGAGCGAGCTTGCGAGCGAACCGTTTGGCACTGTGTCTGAGCGCCGTCACCGAGCTTGCGAGGTGAGGGGGTGAGCGAGCTGGCCGACCGGGTGTCGCACGTACCGCCCGCCGAACCGCACCGCGAGCACCGGTGGGGGATCGGCGCCTTCGTCGCGGTGTTCGGCACGCTGGTGCTGTCCACCGTCCTGATCGGTGCCACCGCCCAGGTGCTCGCGCCGGAACGGGGCCTGACCGTGCCGGTAGTGGTGATCGGCACGGTGGTGCCGCCGATGCTGGCCGCCGCGGTGGCGGTGCTGATCACGGTGTTCCGCGGCAACGGTCCCCGGTCGGACCTCAACCTGTCCTGGCAGCGGTCGGACCTGCGCGCGGGGGTGCGGTTCGGGCTCATCGGGCTGGTCTGCACCACCGTGGCCGCGTTCCTGTGGACCAGGATCGTCGGCGAGCAGAACGCCTCATCGGCACTCGGCAAGTTGGTCAACGACCAGCGCCTGCCGCTGACCGCGGCCGTCGTCATGTTCCTGTTTGTCTGGCTGATCGGACCGATCTGCGAGGAGATCATCTACCGCGGCCTGCTGTGGGGCGCGCTGGAACGGCTGAACTGGGGCCGCTGGTGGGCGTTCGGCCTGACCACGGTGATCTTCGCGGTGACCCACCTCGAACCGCTGCGCACCTCGTTGCTGCTGGTGATCGGGGTGCCGATCGGGCTGGCCCGGCTCTACACCCGCAGGCTCGGTGCGAGCATCCTCACGCACCAGATCAACAACTTCCTGCCTGCGCTCGCCGTGCTGCTGATCGCCGTCGACGCGTTGCCAGCGTGACGTGGCCCGTGATGTCTCCGTGATGTCCGCGTCCATCGATCTCAACAGCGACCTCGGCGAGGGCTTCGGCGTGTGGCGGCTCGGCGACGACGAGGCCCTGCTCGACGTGGTCACCTCGGCCAACGTGGCGTGCGGCTTCCACGCCGGTGACGCGTCGATCATGCGCCGGGTGTGCGTCGGCGCGGCCACGCGCGGCGTGGTGGTCGGCGCCCAGGTGTCCTACCCGGACCTGGCCGGCTTCGGCCGCCGGTTCATCGACATCGACCCGAGCGAGCTGGCCGACGCGGTGCTCTACCAAATCGGCGCGCTGGACGCGTTCGCCCGCGCCGCGGGCACCCGGGTGGGCTATGTCAAGCCGCACGGCGCGCTCTACAACGCCGCGGTACATCACGAGGCACAGGCCGCGGCCGTGGTCGACGGCGTGCGGAGCTACGGCTCACTGCCGGTGCTCGGCCTGCCCGCCTCCCGGCTGCTCGCCGCCGCGCGGGCCGCCGGCCTGCCCGCCGTGGCCGAGGCGTTCGCCGACCGCGGGTACACCCCGAACGGCACGCTGGTCTCCCGCCGCGAGCCGAACGCACTGCTGACCGACACCGCCGCTGTGGTCGAGCGGGCGGTTCGGCTGGCCACCAGGTCCGAGCTGGTCGCGGTTGACGGCACCGTGCTGCCGACGGAGGCGGCCTCGCTGTGCCTGCACGGCGACACCCCGGGCGCGGTGGCGCATGCCGGGGCGGTCCGGGCCGCGCTCGAGGACGCCGGAGTCACCCTCGCTCCGTTCGCCCGCTGACCCATCTGGCACAATGACGGATTGTCCGCCGTGGCCGGTCCCTCTCACCGTGCCAGGGCGCCACGAACCTCCGGGCGTAGCCGGTCCGACCCCACTCGGATCCGCGGCGCCCGACCCATGTGCAGAGGAGCAACCCACCCCGTGGCTGTCAAGATCAAGCTGCAGCGGCTCGGAAAGATCCGGGCGCCGTACTACCGGGTCGTCGTCCAGGACGCCCGCACCCGTCGCAGCGGCAAGGCAATCGAGACGATCGGCCGGTACCACCCCAAGGACGAGCCGAGCGTGATCGAGATCAACTCCGAGCGCGCGCAGTACTGGCTCGGCGTCGGCGCGCTGCCGACGGAGCCCGTGCAGCACCTGCTCGAGGTCACCGGCGACTGGCAGAAGTTCAAGGGTCTGCCCGGCCAGGAGGGCACGCTGCGCCGGGCCGAGCCCAAGCCGAGCAAGCAGGAGCTGTTCGAGGCGGCACTGAAGGCGGCCGGCGACGAGCCGACCAGCGACGCCACCACGCCGAAGAAGAAGGCGCCGAGGAAGGCCGAGGCCAAGGCCGAGAAGACCGAGGACACCAAGGACGCCAAGGACGAGGCGTGATCCTGGCGAGCCGCCGACGCCGAGCGGCGCCGGCGAGCTCCGAGGGCTGGCGAGGTGACATTGTGAGCGAGCTTGCGAGCGAGCCGCCAATGGGCAAGGTGTCTGAGCAACAGCACCGAGCTTGCGAGGTGATGTTGTGAGCTTCCTGGCTGATGCGCTGGAGCACCTGGTGCGGGGCATCGTCGACCATCCGGACGACGTGCGGGTGGAGCTGGTCACCACCCGCCGCGGCCGGACTCTTGAGCTGCACGTGAATCCGGACGATCTGGGCAAGGTGATCGGCCGGGGCGGCCGCACCGCGACCTCGCTGCGCACCGTGATGGCCGGCATCGGGGGCCGCGGAATCCGAGTGGATGTCGTCGACACCGACCAGTGAGGTCGTCGTCGGCCGGGTGGCCAAGGCACACGGCATCACCGGCGAGCTCTCCGTCGACATCCGTACCGACGAGCCGGAGCAGCGGTTCGCCATCGGTACCGTGGTCCGCGCCAGGCTGCGCGACGGCACCCAGCGCCCACTGACCGTCGGCTCGGCCCGGCGGCACGGCGAGCGGCTGTTGGTGCGCTTCGCCGAGGTGCCCACCCGGGACGTGGCCGAGACCCTGCGCGGAGCCCTGCTGCTGCTGGACATCGCCGATCTGCCGCCCTCATCGGACTCGGACGAGTTCTACGAACACGAACTGGCGGGTCTCGGCGCGGAACTGCCGGACGGGACCGCGCTCGGCACGGTGCTCGAGGTCGTGCACGGGCCGGGCGGCGACCTGCTGGTGGTGAACCTGCCCGACGGGCGCGAGGTGCTCGTGCCGTTCGTCCGCGCGATCGTGCCCGAGGTCGACCTGGCCGGCAAGCGGATCGTGATCGACCCGCCGGAAGGGTTGCTGGAACCCTGATGCGGCTCGACGTGATCACGATCTTCCCCGAGTACCTGGCGCCGCTGCGGGCGGCGCTGCTCGGCCGGGCCGTGGAACGCGGCCTGCTCACCCTCGACGTGCACGACCTGCGGGACTGGACGCACGACGTGCACCGCGCGGTGGACGACAGCCCCTACGGCGGCGGGCCGGGCATGGTGATGAAGCCCCAGGTCTGGGGCGAGGCGCTGGACGCGATCTGGGCGCCCGGTCCGGACCGGGCGGCGGGGCCCGACGCGGCGCCGCGCCTGGTCGTGCCCTCGCCGGCCGGCCGGCCGTTCACCCAGGCGCTGGCCCGCGAGTACGCCGCCGCGCCGTGGCTGGTGTTCGCCTGTGGCCGCTACGAGGGCATCGACCAGCGGGTGATCGCCGACGCCGCCCGCCGGATGCCGGTCGACGAGGTGTCCATCGGCGACTACGTCCTGGTCGGCGGGGAGGTCGCGGTCATGGTCATGGTCGAGGCCGTGGCCCGGCTGCTGCCCGGCGTGCTGGGCAACCCGGCGTCCGCCGAGCAGGACTCGTTCTCCGATGGCCTGCTCGAGGGGCCGGCCTACACCCGCCCCGAGGTGTGGCGTGACCTGGCCGTGCCCGACGTCCTGCGGTCCGGCAACCACGGCGCGATCAACCGCTGGCGTCGTGACCAGGCCCTCGAGCGCACGTATCAGCGGCGGCCGGATCTGCTCGCCGCGCTGCCCGAGGAGGCACTGGACAAACACGACCGGGCGGTGCTGGACCGGCTGCGGCGGGAGCCGATTTCCGACTCCCGGTGACGGTCTGACATACTGGGCAGGTTGCCGCGACGGGGAACCAACCCCGGCACGCGCCTCGAGCCCCCTTCCAGGCCGGACCGTACGGTGCCGCACGGCGCCGCACGCCGGCCGGGAGCGAGACAAGACGAAGCACATCAGACGAGGACGGAACACCGATGAACACCCTGGATGCCCTGGACGCCAAGTCGCTGCGTTCCGACATCCCGGACTTCCGTCCGGGCGACACCCTCAAGGTCCACGTCCGCGTCATCGAGGGCTCGCGCGAGCGGGTGCAGATCTTCAAGGGCGTCGTGATCCGTCGTCAGGGCGGCGGCATCCGGGAGACCTTCACGGTCCGCAAGATCTCCTTCGGCGTCGGCGTCGAGCGCACCTTCCCGCTGCACTCCCCGAACATCGCCACGGTCGAGGTCGACCGGCGGGGCGACGTGCGCCGGGCCAAGCTCTACTACCTGCGTGAGCTGCGCGGCAAGGCAGCCAAGATCAAGGAGAAGCGCGAGCCGCAGCCGGCTTCCTAACGCCGAGCATTGGCGGGCTCCCGTAGCCTGGGTGTCGTGGTCAACCCGGTGGAGTTCGTCGCGCCCGAGGACGACCCCGACCGTACCCAGCTCATTGCGCGGGTCGACCCGCGCCAGCCGCTGCCCAAGCGTTCCGTGCCGTGGACGCCCGACATCCCCGCAGAAGTCAAGGGTGTCCGGCAGGGGCGGCACCGCAAGAGCCAGGGCACAGGTCGGCGCAAGCAACCGCTCTGGCGCGAGATCCTGGTGCTGTTCAGCATCGCCATCGTGCTGACCATTCTGATCCAGGCCTTCCTCGGCCGGGTGTACTCGATCCCGTCCGGTTCGATGGAGCAGACCCTGCACGGCTGCACCGGCTGCACCGGCGACCGGGTGCTGGTCGACAAGATCGTCTACCGGTTCCGGGATCCGCGCCCCGGCGACGTGATCGTGTTCAAGGGCCCCGAACCGTGGACCAAGAACGATGTCGACCTGCAGCGCTCGAGCAACGTCCTGGTTCGCGGCCTACAACAGCTCGGCGCGCTGGTCGGCCTCGCCCCGCCGGACGAGCGGGACTTCGTCAAGCGGGTCATCGCGGTCGGCGGCCAGAGCGTGGAATGTTGCGACCCGGACAATCGGGTGCTGGTCGACGGCAAGCCGCTTGACGAGCCGTACATCTACTGGGAGAACGGGCGTCCGAACACCCAGTCGCAGTTCCCGAAGGTGACGGTGCCGCAGGGCACCCTCTGGGTGATGGGGGACAACCGCAACAACTCCTGCGACTCGCGCTGCCAAGGCGGCGGCAAGGACACCAACGGCGGGCTCAACGGAGTTGTGCCGGTGGACAACGTGATCGGCAAGGCGCGGTACATCGTGCTGCCGCCCTCGCGCTGGCGGGGCGTCGGTGACCACGACCCGCAGCAGCAGCCCGCGCAGGCGCTCGGCGCGGCCGCCTGGCAGCGGGGAATGCCGGCCGGAGTGGGTCTGATCGGCGCGCTGCCGGTGTTGTGGCTGGGCCGCCGATTGCGCCGCAGGCGCCCCGGTAGTCTGCAGTAGTGGTCGACGTCGGACATCCAAAAGACAGCGAGGGCGAGAAAGAGGAACCGGTCAAGCCCGATGAAGCCGACGTCGCCGCCGAGGAAGAGCGCGCGGATGACGAAAAGCCGAAAAAGGCGAAGCAGCCTCGCTCGTTCTGGAAGGAACTCCCGATTCTCATCGGGGTCGCGCTCATCCTGACGATCCTCATCCAATCCTTCATCGCGCGGGTGTTCCTGATCCCGTCCGAGTCGATGGAGCACACGCTGCACGGCTGTGCCGGGTGTTATGGCGACCGTGTGCTGGTCGACAAGGTCACCTATGTCTTCCGCGACCCGCGGCCCGGTGACGTGGTGGTGTTCGAGCGGCCGGACACGTGGAACCAGTCGGAGTTTCGGGCCGAGCGCTCGGACAACTCCGTGGTCCGCTGGTTTCAGGACATCGGCGCCATGTTCGGTCTGGCCTCGCCCAATGAGGACGACGTGGTCAAGCGGGTGATCGCGGTCGGCGGGCAGACCGTGCGCTGCTGTGACGAGCAGGGCCGGGTCGAGGTCGACGGCAAGCCGCTCGACGAGCCGTACGTGTTCTGGGACGGCGGCGCGCCCAACGGCAACCAGACGTTCGACTCCTTCACCGTGCCGCAGGGCACCCTGTGGGTGATGGGCGACAACCGCAACAACTCCGCGGACTCACGGGTGCAGGGCGGCGGCGGGATCGACGGCGTCGTGCCGGTGGGCAAGGTGATCGGCAAGGCGCGGTACATCGTGTTGCCCCCGGGACGCTGGCGGGGAGTCGGCGACCACAACCCGCAGTTCGCCGCGGCGCTCGGTGCCGGGCTGCCGGTCGGGATCGGCTTCGCGGCCGCGTTCCCGACCCTCTGGCTGGGCAGGAGGGTACGGGCCGAACTGCGGGTCAGGCGGCGGTCGTGACCGTGCTACCGACCGAGCTGCGCCCACCTCGGGTGGTGCTGCGCCGGGACGCGGGCAACTGGGGCCTGCAGAGTGCGCTGGACCGGCGTGGGCTCGGGCCGGTGGCCGGGGTCGACGAGGCCGGCCGGGGCCCGTGTGCCGGTCCGCTGGTGGTGGCCTCCTGCGTGCTGCGGCCCGGGGACGCTACCCGATTCGAGGGGTTGAACGACTCCAAGCTGCTGACCGCGAGCGCCCGGGACCGGATGTACGACCTGGTCCTCAAGCGGGCCGTCGACTACGCCGTGGTGATCATCCCGGTGACCGAGGTCGATCGCCGCGGGGTCGGCGTGGCGAACATCGAAGGCATGCGCCGTGCCGTGGCGGCGTTGACCACGCATCCGGGCTACGTGCTGGTGGACGGCTTCCGGGTGCCCGGCCTGACCGCGCCGAGCATCCCGATCGTGAAGGGCGACCAGGCCGCCGCCTGCGTCTCCGCCGCGTCGATCCTGGCCAAGGTGACCAGGGACCGGATCATGATCGAGCTGCACGAGCGGTACCCGGCGTACGGCTTCGACGAGCACAAGGGCTACTGCACGGCCGAGCACACCGCCGCGCTCGTGGCTCACGGTCCGTGCGAGGCGCATCGTTGGTCGTTCGTCAACGTGCTGAGCGCGGGCGCCGCACACGGCCGGCGGGCTCCGCACACGGTCGCGCCGCACTGTTACCTCCCCGTCGCGGGCGATCCGACCCGCACCGTCGATGCCGTAGCGGCCGGCGTAGTTCAGAATGGGAGATCACTGACTACTACTGCCGGGTGGCCGGACCATGAGGAGCGCGACACCGCATGAGCGCGGAGGATCTCGAGAAGTACGAGACCGAGATGGAGCTCTCGCTCTACCGGGAGTATCGCGACATCGTCGGTCAGTTCTCCTACGTCGTGGAGACCGAACGCCGCTTCTACCTGGCCAACGGTGTTGACGTCCAGGTCCGCGACGCGGACGGCGAGGTCTACTTCGAAGTTCGGATGTCCGACGCCTGGGTCTGGGACATGTACCGGCCCGCCCGATTCGTGAAGAACGTCCGGGTCATGACGTTCAAGGATGTCAACGTGGAAGAGCTGGACAAACCCGACCTCCGGCTGCCCGAGGAAGGCCCGTTCACCACCTGACCTGCGCACACCGCCGCGCGGTACGCGGCTAATCCGGCCGGGGACCACCGGCGGAGACGATTCCTCGGCGCATACCACACCTCCCCGACAACCAGCCCCGAACTCGATCTTCCTCGCCGGAGTTGTCCACAGCCCGCGAATCTGTCCACATTGGCCGCCGCGCCCTGGCCCCGCCTCGCCCCACCCGGCACCGTCGATGCCATGTCAACCCGCATCGCCCCGCACTTGCGCCTGGGCCGCCGAGGCGAACGCCTCGCCGTTCGCTACCTCCACGAACACGGCCTGCGCCTGGTCGCGCGCAACTGGCGCTGTCCCGCCGGCGAGCTCGACCTCGTCCTCACCACCGACCACGCCGGCCTCGTCTTCTGCGAGGTCAAGACCCGTTCCTCCACCGCATACGGCCTGCCAAGCGACGCCGTCACCCCGGACAAGGCCGCCCGCATCCGGCGGCTGGCCCATGCCTGGCAGACCGCTCACCACGTTCCCCCGCACCCGGATCGCCAGGTCCGTCCCCGCTTCGACCTGGTCTCCATCCTGTGGCTCCCCAACCAACTACCCGCGATCAACCACATCCCAGGAGCCTTCTGATGGCCGACGCGCGCCGCACCGCGATCCCACGCCACACCCGGCCGGCGGCTACCCACCTCCCGCTTCCGGCTCGGGAGCGGCCACCGGGTTTCCGGCGCCTGCGGTACCTGACGATCGCTGCCGGCCCGGCCACGCGCCGGCCCCGGCGCCGGCCGACCGCCAGGTGCGTTCCCAACTGGCGGCGGCCCGCCCTCTCGGTAGCCATCCCCGTCCCGGTCACCGCCCGCGCCGAGGATTCCGCCAGGACGGCGGTCCGATGATGGCGCTGTCCCGCGCGTGGTCCGTGGCGCTGTTCGGCGTCGACGGAGTGGTGGTCGAGATCGAGGCCGACATCGGCGGCGGCAAGCCGAGGACCCAGCTCGTCGGCCTCCCCGACGCCGCGCTCAACGAGGCCAAGGAGCGGGTGCGGGCGGCGACCCGCAACAGCGGCCTGGAATGGCCCAACCAGCTCGTCACCATCGGCCTCTCACCGGCCGCGCTGCCCAAGGGCGGCGCCGGTTACGACCTGGCACTCGCGTGCGCGGTGCTGGTCGCCGCCGAGTTGGTGCCGGCCGGCCAACTCACCGACACCGTGCTCATCGGCGAGCTCGCCCTCGACGGCCGGATCCGTCCGGTCCGAGGCGTGTTGCCCGGTCTGCTCGCCGCGCGCCGCGCCGGCCTGCACCGCGCGGTCGTGCCCACACCCACCCTCCCCGAGGCGGCGTTGGTCAGCGACATCGAGGTGCGCGGCGCGGAACGTCTCACCGACGTGCTCGGCTGGCTCGGCGGCGAGGACACCGTCCTGGCCAAGCCCGGTCCGCGTCCGCCGGGGCCCGGCGCCGACATCCCGGACCTCGCCGACGTGGTCGGCCAGCCCGAGGCCCGCTGGGCCCTCGAGGTGGCCGCGGCCGGTGGTCACCATCTGCTGTTGCTCGGGCCGCCGGGAACCGGCAAAACCATGCTGGCGCGGCGGCTGCCGGGCCTGCTCCCCGCGCTCGACCAGGAACAGGCGCTCGAGGTCACCGCCATCCATTCGATCGCCGGCATCCTCACCCCCGAGTCGCCGTTGATCACCACCCCGCCCTTCATCTCGCCGCACCATTCCAGCTCGGTGCCCGCCCTGGTCGGCGGCGGCGTCGGACTCGCGAAGCCCGGCGCCATCAGTCGAGCCCACCACGGCGTGCTGTTCCTGGACGAGGCGTGCGAGTTCGCGGTGAACCGCCTCGAATCGCTGCGCACGGCGCTCGAGGAAGGCGAGATCCGGTTGGCCCGGCGCGACGGCGTCGCCCGCTATCCCGCTCGTTTCCAACTGATCCTCGCCACCAACCCATGCCCTTGCGCACCGCCATGGGAGGTTGACTGCACCTGCTCGGCACACGTACGCCGGCGCTACCTCTCCCGGCTTTCCGGACCGCTCCTCGACCGGGTGGACCTCCGGGTCCGGATGCGCCCGATCACCGCGATGTGCCACGCGGACCAGTCCCCGCCGGAACCGACATCGGCCGTTCGGGCGCGGGTCGGGCAAGCCCGGCAGCGCGCCGCCGCCCGCTGGGCCAGCCACGGCTGGCGGACCAACGCCGAAGTCCCAGGCCCGTTCCTGCGCCGCGAGTTCGCGCTTCCCCGAGCCGCTACCACGTTGCTCGACCGCGGCCTGGCCTGCGGCGCACTGACCGCCCGTGGCGCCGATCGCACCCTTCGCGTCGCCTGGACGCTCAGCGACCTGGCCGGTCTCGACCGGCCCGAACCGGATCAGGTCGCCGCCGCCCTCGAGTTTCGAGAGCGGAGAGCCGCATGAGTGAGCGCGCGGGTGAGCGAGCCGTTGGGCGCGGTTGCGGCGCCGGGCTTGTCGGCCGGCGGATCGGGGCTCGCCGAGTGTGCGAGGTGATACCGGTGAGCCCGCCCGGCCAGGCTCGATGCCCGGTCGCGGCCGCACCGGCGGACGATCGTGATCGTCGGCCCGGCTGCCGTGCCGCCGACAACCCCGGCTGCCTACCGGTCCCTGTCGGTCTTTCGGCCGGTGTGGCCGCTTGCCGCCGGTGGCCCGGTGCCGACGACCCGAGTGCGGCCCCGCCGGGCTGCGCCAACCCGATGCGGGCAGGTCGGCATGAGTGAGCGGGCGGGTGAGCGAGCCGTTGGGCGCGGTTGCGGCGCCGGGCTTGCGGGCCGGCGGACCGGGCTCACCGAGCCTGCGAGGTGCTGTCGTGAGTGGTCCTGCGAACGTTC
>JBJMIG010000081.1:0-68745 GCA_045806965.1 Labedaea sp.
GGCCGCGGCCGTCCCCGGTCCGGCGCGACGGCGGCACCCCACCGGCGCGGCCCGACCTGCTGCTGGTCGAGGTCGACCGGGGCCGGCTGGCCAGGCAGCTGCTGCTGGCCCCGCCGCTGCTGTTGTTCCTCGCGCTGCTCGGCCTCGGCCTGCTGGTCAACGCCAACCGGCTGGGGCTGGACCTGGCCGGCGGCCGGCTGTTACCGGTCCCGGGCACCGGCACGGTCTGGTCGCAGTACCTGGCCACCTGGCACCCGGTGTCCGGCGGCACCGCCGCCCCGGCGCCGGCCGCGCTCGCCGTGCTCGGCGGGCTGGGCGCGGTGCTGCTTCCGGTCGGCGGCACCCAGGCGGCGGTGGCCCTGCTGTTGCTCGCCGAACTGCCGCTCGCCGGGCTGTCCGCGTACGCCGCGACCAGGCGGATGCCGGTGCGGCGCTGGGTGCGTGCGCTGGTCGCGGCCGGTTACGCCGTGCTGCCGCCGGGCACCGCCGCGGTCGCTCAGGGCCGGCTGGACGCGGTGGTGGTGCACATCCTGCTGCCCGTCGTGACGGCCGGCATCGTGGCGCTGTTCGTCCGGTTCCGCGCGGTGACCGGGTCGACCGCGTGGCTCGCCACGGCGGCCGGGACCGCGTTCGGGCTGGCCGTGCTCGGTGCGTTCGCTCCGCTCGTGCACCTCCTGCTGGTGCTCTACGCGCTGGCCGGGTTCGTGGTGGTGCCGGCCGCACGGGGGCACGCCGGCCGGCGGATCACCGCGCTGTTCGTGCTGGTGCTGATGCCGCTCGTGCTGCTGCTGCCCTGGCCGGCCGTGGTGATCCAGCATCCGGGCGTGGTCTTGCATGGCATCGGCGGCTGGGTCGCCGAGCCGGCGGTGTCCGCGTTGGACCTGGTCAGTCTGACGCCGGGCGGGCCGGGAGCGTGGCCGCTGATCGGGCTGGCGGTGGGGTTGGCGATGGTCGCGGCACTCGTCGTGCGGCCGCACCGGGCGATGCTGCCCGGTCTCTCGCTGGCCCTGTGCGGTGCGGTCGCGGTCGTGGTGCTGCGGGCCTTCCCGGCGGTTGCGCTGACCGGCGGCCCGGCGGGGCACGGCTGGGCCGGGGGTGCGCTGTTGATGGCCGGTTGGGGAATGCTGTGGAGCGTCCTCGGGGCCTGCCGGCCCGGTGCGCACCGGCCGGCCGGCCTGGTCCGGGTGTCCGCCGTGCTGGGCGTGCTGTGCCTGCTCGCGCTCGCCACCGGCGTGCTGGTGGCCGGCCAGGACGGGCCGCTGCGCAACGACGCCCGGCCGCGGCTGGCCGCGACCTTGACCAACGAGCTGCGCCTGACCGGGCGCTCGGTGCTGGTGGTACCGGCCGGCGCCGAGCCGGTCCGGCAGGTGGCCGGCCGGTTACCGAGGTTCGCCGACGACGACTACGCCCCGGCGCCGAGCGCGCTGGCCGGGCTGCGTTCGGTCGCGACCTGTCTGACCTCGAGCGAGCCGGACCGGGCCCGCGCCGCGGTCGCGGTCGCGGCCGCGGCCGGGGTGATCTTCGTTGTGCTGCCGGACGACGCGGCGGCGGAGCGGCTGCGCGCCGCGGCCGGCGACCTGCTGTCCGGCGCGCCGGCGACGTCGGACGGTCGGCCGGTGCTGCGGGTGCAGCTCGCCGCCGGGCAGGTCACCCTGCTCGCTCCGGACCCGGCCAGGCAGGCGCTGAGCGGCGGCGCGCCGCCGAGCACGCTTGGCGCGCCGGGCATCGTGCCGGTCGAGGCCGCCCCGCCCGAGGTGCGGGTGCGGGTCTCGGACGGGCCGGACGGCCGGCTGCTTGTGGTCGCCGCCGAGGAGGAGCCGGGCTGGCTGGCCACGGTGGACGGCCGCCAGGTGCCGGTGGTGCGGGCCTGGGGGCACCTGGTCGGGGTGCGGGTGCCGACCAGGGCCGCCGAGGTTCGCGTCGAGCAGCCGACCGGCCTGCGCGGGGTGCTCCTGCTGATCCAGCTGGCCGCCGTGCTGTTCACCCTGCTGATCGCGATTCCCGCACCGCAACGGCCGGACGGCCGGCGCATTGCCTGAGCGCGCGACTCGGTTGCCTGAGCGCGCGACTCGCGAATGGTCAACTGTCGCCTTCGATGACGCCGGGGTCGAGGCCGAGGTAGGTGGCCACCTGCTCGACCAGCACCTCGTGCACCAGGTCGGCGAGGTCGGCGGCGTCCTTCGCCCGTGCCTCGAGCGGCCGGCGGTAGAGCACGATGCGGGCCCTGGTCGGCTGGCCGCGGCGGTCCACTCCGGCCGGCACCAGGCGGGCCAGCGGCACCCCGGAGTCGGCCAGCACCCCCTCCGGCGGGGTCTGGGTCCGCTCGACGCCGTCCACCTCGGGCACGTCGTCCACGGCCACGTCGAGCTTGGTCAGCTCGGTGCGCCAGCGTGCCTCGATCGGGTCGAGCGCCTCGAGCACCAGCGCGTCGAACCGCTGCGCGCGGGTGCTGGCTGCGGGCAGCGAGGACGGAAACAACGAGCCGCGCAGGCCGCGGCCGTGCCGGTCGCGCCCACGCCGGCTACGCCCACGAAGCTGCGGACCCCGGCCACTTGCCACGATCAGGAGACTACGCGGCACGACGACCGGTGTGGCGGCGCCGCCGTGACGCACGCAGGCACTAGTGTCACCGATCGTGCGGAGCAGCAGGCGTTGTTCGCGGGCGGGGTGTGCCCGTCCGGCGGTCGCCACGCTGACCTACGCCTACGCCGACTCGACCGCCGTGGTCGGCCCGCTCGCCTCTTACTCCGAGCCGCACAGCTACGACCTCTGCGAGGAGCACGCGCTGCGGCTGACCGTCCCGCGCGGTTGGGAGGTCGTGCGGCACGACGGCGAGTTCGCCCCGCCGGAGCCGTCGGTGGACGACCTGACCGCACTGGCCGAGGCGGTTCGCGAGGCCGGCCGGGCCGACCGGCCGGTTGAGCAGCCGGACCCGCGCGACCCCATGTCCGGCCGCCGCGGCCACCTCAGGGTGCTGCCCAACCCGGTCGCCGACTGAGACCCGCCGGTAGGCTTCTTTCGTCATGCTGAACTGGGGATGTTCTCGGGAGCTGTAGTGCGCGACCTGTCCAGTGTGTTCAAGGCCTACGACATCCGAGGCATCGTCGGTGAGCAACTCGACACCGACCTGGTGCGGGCCATCGGTGCCGCGTTCGCCCGGCTGGTCGGCGGCCCCGCGATCGTGATCGGGCACGACATGCGCGCCTCCTCGCCGGACCTGGCCGCCGCGTTCGCCGACGGCGCCAGGCAGCAGGGTGTCGACGTGATCATGATGGGGCTGGCCAGCACCGACATGCTCTACTTCGCCTCCGGCAGCCTGAACCTGCCGGGTGCGATGTTCACCGCGAGCCACAATCCGGCCGCCTACAACGGGATCAAGCTCTGCCGGGCCGGCGCCGCGCCGATCGGGCAGGACTCCGGCCTCGCCGACATCCGGCGCGACGTCGAGCAGCGCGGCGCGGGTGAGCAGACCGCCCCGGCCGGCACCCGGCCCGGGCGGCTCGAGTCCCGAGACCTGCTCGCCGACTATGCCGGGTACCTGCGCCGGCTGGTGGACCTCACCGGGAGCCGCCCGCTCAAGATCGTGGTCGACGCCGGCAACGGGATGGGCGGCTACACGGTGCCGTCGGTGTTCGCGGACCTGCCGATCGAGGTCGTGCCGATGTACTTCGAACTGGACGGCAGCTTCCCCAACCACGAGGCGAACCCGCTCGACCCGAAGAACATCGTCGACCTGCAGGCCAAGGTGCGCGAGGTCGGCGCCGACGGGGGGGTGGCCTTCGACGGCGACGCGGACCGCTGCTTCGTGGTGGACGAGCGCGGCGAGCCGGTCTCGCCAAGCGCGATCACCGCCCTGGTCGCGGTGCGCGAGCTGGTCAAGGAGCCGGGCGGCATCGTGATCCACAACCTGATCACCTCCAAGGGCGTGCCGGAGATCGTCGCCGAGCACGGCGGCAAGCCGGTGCGCACCCGGGTCGGCCACTCGTTCATCAAGGAGGAGATGGCCAAGACCGGTGCGATCTTCGGTGGCGAGCACTCCGCGCACTACTACTTCCGGGACTTCTGGCGGGCCGACACCGGCATGCTGGCCGCACTGCACGTGCTGGCCGCGCTCGGCGAGCAGGACCGGCCGCTCTCGGAGCTGACCGCCGCCTACCACCGCTACGCCGCGTCCGGCGAGATCAACTCAACGGTGGAGGACCAGTTCGGCAAGATGGCCGAGGTGAAGGCCGCCTTCGCCGGGCAGCCCGGGGTCGAGCTCGACGAGCTGGACGGGCTCACCGTGCGGCTACCGGACGGAGGCTGGTTCAACCTGCGCCCCTCCAACACCGAGCCGTTGCTGCGGTTGAACATCGAAGCGGCCGACGACGAGGCGGTCGCCGAGCTGCGTGATCGGATCCTGTCTCTCGTGCGTAGTTGAGGACGGGCACACTGGAGACAGGAGGCGATATGGCTGTCACGCTCGACCCGCAGCTGCTGGAGATCCTCGCGTGTCCGTCGGACGACCACGCCCCGCTGCGGGCCGGAACCCCCGACGACGCCGAGGCCGACGTGCTGACCTGCACGTCGTGCGGGCGCCAGTTCCCGGTCAACGACGGCATCCCGGTACTTCTGCTCGACGAGGCCACCCAGCCGATCGGAGCAGCCGACCAGGCGCCGGCGGACCAGTGAGCCCGCCAGACGACACGCTGCTGGACGACCCGGCCCGACTCGCCGAGGTCGACTCCGACGGGCTGCTGCGCTCGGCGGCGCTGGCCGGCGCCCAGGTGCGGGCGACCGTCGCGGCGGCCGGCGAGTCCGAGCTCGGTCGGCTGGCCGGCGCCCGGCCGCGGGCGCTGGTGCTGATCACCCGGCCCGGCCTCGGTCCGGCCGCCTACCGGGTGGTCGCCGCGCTGCTCGAGCCGTCCTGCCCGGTGCCGCTGGTGCTCACCGACGCCGTGCCGGGCTGGATCGGCCCGCTGGACGTGGTGATCGCGCACACCGACGACCCCGGCGACATCGTGCTGGCCGAGTCCATCGACCGGGCCGGGCGGCGCGGCGCGACCGTGGTGCTCACCGCGCCGGAGGAAGGCCCGGTGGCCGCCGCCGCGGCCGGCGCCGGGGTGTTGTTGCCGCCAAGGGTGCCGGTGCCGCCCGGGTTCGGCTTCGCCAGGGTGTTCGCCTCCGGGCTGCTCACGGTGCGCACCCTCGGCCTGCTCGAGACCGACGTCGGGGCCATCGCGGACGAACTGGACCACGAGGCCGAACGCGACCACCTCCAGCACGAGCCGTTCGTCAACCCGGCCAAGTCGCTCGCGCTGCGGCTGGCCGAACGCAGCCCGCTGCTCTGGGGCCTCGACGACGTGGCCACCGCGGTCGCCGGGCACGCGGCGCAGGTGCTCGCCACCCACACCGACCTCGTCTGCGACGTGGCCGGCTATCCGCAGGCGATGAGCGGAACGGCGTTGCACCGGGCCGCCGTGCAGGCCTCGTCCGGGCAGGACATCTTCGCCGACCCGGACGACCTCGATCCAGGCCAGGTCTCGCCGCTGCGGGTGTTCCTGCTCGCGGTGCGCTCGGTGCCGGGCGATCCGATGCGACGGCTGGCCGGCGAGACGTTGCCCGGCGCGGACGTGCTGGCTCCGGTCGAGGAGATCAGCGCCGACGCTCCGGCCAGAGCGGCGGTGCTCGCGTTGCGGTTCGAGCTGGCCGCGCTGTACCTCGGCCTTGCCGGGGGCACCACCGGCGGCTCCGGGCGTTATGCGTCCGCAGGGTTGAGGTGACGGTGGAGCTGCTGCGAAACGCGGTCCGGCCATACGCCTGGGGTTCGCGCACGGTCCTCGCCGAGCTGCTCGGCCGGCCGGTGCCCGCGCCGCACCCCGAGGCCGAGCTCTGGATGGGCGCGCATCCGGGTGACCCGTCCACTCTCGACGACGGCACCTCGCTCGCCGACGTGGTCGCCGCCGACCCGGCCGGGCAGCTCGGCCCGGCCGTCGCCGCGCGGTGGGGTGGCCGGCTGCCGTTCCTGTTGAAGGTCCTGGCCGCCGAGGAGCCACTGAGCCTGCAGGCGCACCCCTCCGCCGAGCAGGCCGCGGCCGGGTTCGCCGTCGAGGAGGCCGCCGGCATCCCGCGCGACGCGGCCATCCGCAACTACCCGGACCCGACCGCGAAGCCGGAGCTGCTCTGCGCGCTGACCGAGTTCCACGCGCTGGCCGGGTTTCGCGATCCACATCGGACGGTCGCGCTGCTGCGCGCGATCCAGACCCCCGGCCTGGCCCCCTACGTCGACCTGCTGGCCGCGCAGCCGGACCGGCAGGGCCTGCGGGCCCTGTTCACCACCTGGATCACGCTGCCCCAGCCGGCGCTGGATCGGCTGGAGCCGGAGCTGCTGGACGCCTGCGTGACGCACGTCCGCGAGCACGGCGAGTTCGTGCCGGAGTGCCGCACCATCCTCCAGCTCGGCGAGAGCTACCCGGGCGACGCCGGGCTGCTGGCCGCGCTGCTGCTCAACCGGCTGGTGCTTGCGCCCGGCGAGGCGATCTTCCTTCCGGCCGGCAACCTGCACACCTACCTGCACGGCGCCGGCGTGGAGATCCTGGCCAACTCGGACAACGTGCTCCGCGGCGGCCTCACCCCGAAGCACGTCGACGTCCCGGAGTTGCTGCGGGTGCTGGACTTCGGCTTCGGCGACATGCCGGTGCTGCGGGGTGAGCGGAACGGGCACCGCTGGGTCTACCCGACGCCGGCTCCGGAGTTCGAGCTCTCCCGGCTCGAGTGGAACGCCGCCGACGACGAGAAGGTGGCGGTGCCCGGCGGGGTGCCGCGGATCGTGGTATGTACGAGGGGCGCGATCGGGGCGCTCGCCGACGGCGACCTCGAACTGACCCGCGGCCAGTGCCTCTGGATCCCGGCCAGTGAGCCGAAGGTCGTGCTGCGGCCCCTCGGCGAGTCCGGAGCGCAGGCGTTCCTCGCCACCGTGGGACGTTAGTACCGGCGCGCGGCTGCGAACCGTCGGATCACGGAACACTAGACTTCCGGCAAACCGGACTTAACTCACAATGTCGAGGAGCGGGCCAGTGTCAGCAGCGGGCGGGACGAGAGCGATCATCGCGGCGCTCGCGGCCAATGCGGGTATCGCGCTCGCGAAGTTCGTCGGTTTCCTGATCACCGGGTCGTCGTCGATGCTGGCCGAGGCGGTGCACTCGGTCGCGGACACGTCCAACCAGGGCCTGCTGCTGCTCGGCCAGAAGACCTCCCAGCGTGCGGCGACCCACCAGCATCCGTTCGGCTATGGCCGGGACCGCTATTTCTACTCCTTCATCGTGGCCCTGCTGCTGTTCAGCATCGGGTCGATATTCGCGCTGTACGAAGGCATCCACAAGATCCACCAGCCGGACCCGCTGAGCTCGCCGCTGGTCGCGATCGGCATTCTGGTGGTGGCGATCGGGCTGGAGACGTTCAGTTTCAGCACCGCCATCACCGAGTCGCGCAAGATCAAGGGTGACGAGTCCTGGTGGGGCTTCATCCGCCAGTCCCGGGTGCCCGAGTTGCCGGTGGTGTTGCTCGAAGACGCCGGTGCGCTGCTCGGCCTGGTGTTCGCCATGTTCGGTGTCGGCCTCACGATGATCACCGGCGACCCGGTCTGGGACGGCATCGGTACCGTCATGATCGGCGTGCTGCTCGGCTGCATCGCGGTGATCCTGATCATCGAGATGCAGAGCCTGCTGATCGGCGAGGGCGCCACCCCGGCCGAGTTGGACGCGATCTGCGCCGCGCTGGCCGAGGGCAAGGTGCGGCGGGTGATCCACATTCGGACCCAGTACCTCGGCCCGGAGGAGTTGCTGGTCGCGGCCAAGATCGCGCTCGAGCCGGCGCTGACCCTGGCGGACGTGGCGCGGGCCATCGACGACGCGGAGGTTCGGGTGCGCGGGCGGGTGCCGAACGCCCGGTTGATCTACCTCGAGCCGGATCTGGACCGATCGGTGCGCGCCGAGGCGTAGCAAGCAAGCCGTTCGAACCGGCGCTACCGTCAGTTCATGCCTGGAACAGGTTTGTGGCGCACCAAGTCTGTCGAGCAGTCCATGGCAGACACCGACGATCCGGACACCAAGCTCCGCAAGGATCTCACCACGTGGGACCTGACCGTGTTCGGCGTCGCGGTGGTGATCGGGGCGGGCATCTTCACCCTCACCGCCCGAACCGCGGGAGACATGAGCGGCCCGTCGGTCGCGCTCGCGTTCGTGCTGGCCGCGATCGCCTGCGCGCTGGCCGCCCTGTGCTACGCGGAGTTCGCCTCGACCGTCCCGGTGGCGGGCAGCGCGTACACGTTCTCCTACGCCACCTTCGGCGAGTTCGTGGCCTGGATCATCGGCTGGGACCTGGTGCTGGAGTTCGCGGTCGGGGCGGCCGCGGTGGCCAAGGGCTGGTCGGTCTACCTCCAGACGGTGCTCGGCTACCTCTTCGGCGACGGTGCGCGGACCACGTTCACGCTCGGTGGGCTGACCGTGGACTGGGGCGCGCTCGTGCTCGTCGCCGTGCTGGCCACGCTGCTTGTCCTCGGCACCAAGCTGTCCTCGCGGGTCAGCCTGGTGATCACCTCGATCAAGGTCGCGATCGTCTTGTTCGTGATCCTGCTCGGTGCGTTCTACATCAAGGCCGCGAACTACCGCCCCTTCATCCCGCCGGCCACTTCCGGCTCGGCCGGCCAGTCCGGTGTCGAGCAGTCCCTGTTCTCCTTGCTGGCCGGCGGTTCCAGTAGCACGTTCGGGGTGTTCGGGCTGCTCGCCGGTGCCTCGCTGGTGTTCTTCGCGTTCATCGGGTTCGACGTGGTCGCCACCACCGCCGAGGAGACCAAGAACCCGCAACGCTCGGTCCCGCGCGGCATCCTCGGCTCGCTCGCCATCGTCACCGTGCTCTACGTCGCGGTCGCGGTCGTCGTCACCGGCATGGTCAACTACCAGAAGCTGGCCACGAAGGGCCCGGACGGCACCTCCGAGCGCAAGACGCTGGCCACCGCGTTCGCCGAGAACAACGTCGACTGGGCGGCCAACGTCATCTCGGTCGGTGCGCTCGCCGGCCTCACCACCGTCGTGATGGTGTTGATGCTCGGCCAGGTCCGCGTGCTGTTCGCCATGTCACGGGACGGCCTGCTGCCCCGCGCGCTGGCCCGCACCGGCTCGCACGGCACCCCGTTCCGGGGCACTCTGCTGGTCGCCGCCATGGTCGCGATCGGGGCCACGTTCTTCCCGGCGGACAAGCTCGAGGAGATGGTGAACGTCGGCACCCTGTTCGCGTTCATCCTGGTCTCCGGGGGCGTGATCATTCTCCGCCGCACCCGGCCCGATCTGGAGCGCGGCTTCCGCATGCCGGGCGTGCCGGTGGTGCCGATCCTGGCCATCCTGGCCTGCCTGTGGCTGATGCTGAACCTGACGGTGCTCACCTGGCTGCGCTTCATCGTCTGGATGCTGGTCGGGGTGGTCATCTACTTCGGCTACAGCCGCCCGCACTCCCTGCTCGGTAGACGCAACACCGAACAGCGCGTCGACGTATAGAGTCCACGGTTTGTGCCTACCGGCTTGGCTCCGAGTTTCGAACTGTCCGATGTGGACCGTTCGTGAACCTGCTCTGTCTCGACGTCGGATCGACGTGGACCAAGGGGGCGCTGGTCTCGCCATCGGGCGAGTTGCTCGGCACGGCACAGCACGCCACCACGCCGCCTGAGGTGTTGCACGGGATCGAGGCGGTGACCGGGGCGCTGGGTGCCGGTGCGGCCGAGGTGCTCGCCTGCTCGTCGGCCGGGGGTGGACTGCGGCTGGCGGTGGTCGGGCAGGAGCGGCTGGTCAGCGCCGAGGCCGGGTACCGGGTGGCGCTCTCGGCCGGGGCGAAGGTGGTGCACGTGGCGGCCGGGGAGTTGGACCCGGCCGGGGTCGCCGTGCTGCGGGCGAGCCGGCCGGACCTGCTGCTGCTGGCCGGCGGCACCGATGGCGGCGACGAGAAGGTGCTGCTGCACAACGCGAAGCGACTGGCGACGAGCCGGATCGGCGTGCCGGTGGTGCTGGCCGGCAACGTCAACGCCCGGGACGCCGCGCTGAAGTTGTTGCGCGCCACCGGAAGAATCGTGGTGCCGACCGGAAACGTGCTGCCCGACGTCGGCGAGCTGGCGCCCGGCCCGGCGCGACTGGCGATCCGCGACATGTTCCTGCGCCACGTCATCGGTGGCAAGGGGCTGTCCAGGGGGCCGAGGTTTCGCCGGCTGGTCCGGATGGTCACCCCGGACGCGGTGCTCGCCGGGGTCTCCCGGCTGGCCGCGATCCTGGCCCGCCAGGTTGCTCAGGCCGGTGCCGTGCTGGTCGTCGACGTCGGCGGTGCCACCACGGACGTCTACTCCGCGGTGTCCACCATGGACGAGGAGGTGCACGCGGTCGCGCTGCCGGCCGACCGGCGCAGCGTCGAGGGCGACATCGGGATGCGCTGGTCGGCTCCGGGCGTGGTGGCCGAAGCCGTGGCCGAGCGGCTCATCCCGGTCGACCCGGCTCTGTCCGGCGCCGCCGCCGAGCTCGCCGCACACCCGGCCCGGCAAACGTCCCATGTGGACATTCGTCTTGCCGGACTTGCCGCCACCCTGGCCATCCGCCGCCATCTGCGGATGGTGGACGGCCGGTTGGGGCCGCAGGGCGCCGGCCTTGTCGTCCTGTCCGGCGGCGTGTTCCGGCACGCCACCTCGGCGCGGCTCGCCGAGGTGGAGCACGTCCTGCGCACCGATCCGGTACTGCGCCCGGTGCTGCGCACCGCGGCTTGGGTCGTGGACCGCGACTACGTGCTGGCCCCGGCCGGGCTGCTGGCGGACGCCGGGCACGCGGCCGCGGCCGATGCCCTGCTCACGGCGTTTCGGTCCGCGCCGGGCGGGACAGCACCGGCAGGATCGCCGGCCGTCCGGCGGTAGCCGCCGGCGCCGGCTCCAGGCCGGCGGCCAGTGCGACCGCCCGGTCCCACTCGGGGTCCGCGGTGTAGTTGCGGTGCCGCTGCACCCCCGGTGTCCAGCGGCGGCCGGGGAACGGGCCGGGCAGTGGGTCGGGCAGCCAGTGGTCCAGGCCGAGCACCAGGGCGCCGTTGGGTGAATGGTGCGCGGCGGCCAGCGGCCCGGTGGTGCCGTCCGCGCGGAACCCGACGCCCAGCAGTTGGCCGTCGCAGACCTGCCGGCGCCAGGTGGTGACCCCGCCGCCGACCGGGTCGGTGCCCCGGCACAGCGCCCGCCACCGGGTGCCGAGCTCGCCGGCCAGCCCCGCGAGTGAGGCGTGCGAGACCACACCGGGGAATGCCCTCGGGTAGGCCCATTGCAGCGGTGAACCCACGGTGACGATGCCGATCCGGCGCCGCTCCGGCTCGTTGAGCGAGTTCAGCAGCCGGGCCGCGGCCACGACGACCAGCAGGCTGCCCTGGCTGTTGCCGGTGAGCACCACCCGGGTGCCCGGCTGGCGCAGGTGCTCGACGGCCCGCGCGGCCAGCTCCGGTACCACCTTGAGGGCGTAGCACGGCGGCACGATCGGGTGTGACTCACGTGGCCAGAAACAGGCCAGGTCGGCGATGACGCCGAGGTGCCGGCCGGAGTCGGGGGCGCGGGCCGCGTTGTAGACCGCGCGCAGCAGCCCGGCGACGAGTACCCCGAGGGTCAACACGCCCACCCCGGAGAGGGGCTCCAGCCAGGCCGCCGGCGTCCGCCCGGCGATCCGCTGAAAGATCGAGAAGGCCGCGCCGGAGCACAGCACCGCCGCGATGCCGAGCACCGCGTGGTGCAGGTGCCTGCGCTGCCAGCTGGCCCGCCGCCAGGCCCGGAGCGCGGCCCGGCCGTCCCGGGGCCGGTCCTGGTGCAGCAGCCCGACCTGCTCGACCCGGCGCCGCGCCCGGGCCGTGGCCAGCCCCCCGACCGTGGCCAACACCGCCACCGGCACGATCGTGACCGCGGCGATCGCCGCGCTCGCGCCCCACAGCAGGGTCACCGGCCGGTAGCCGGGCGGCAGCGGCAGGTCCTGCGCGCCGAGCAGCCGGCGCACCGCGATGGCCAGGCCGGCCCCGAGGCCCCCGCCGAGCAGCGCGGCCATGGCCAGGGCCGGCGCGGACATCCAGCCGCCCGCCCATGGCCGCAGCTCGGTCGGCTGCCGGCGCCACCCGCGCCGCGCGATCAGCGCGGCCGGGATCAGCAGCACGCCGAGCAGCACGACGAGCACGATCAGGACCAGAGCCAGCGTCTCGACCGTCGAGTCGGTGCCGGTGAGCGCGTTCGGCAACGGGTTCTGCACGGCACCGACCCCGAGCACCATGGCCACGCCGAGGCCGAGCAGCACCCGGCGCGACCAGGGCCCGAAGGCGGCGCGCAGCCAGGCCCCGAACCGCTGCGGCGCGGCGCCGGTCGGGTCGTCGAGCAGCAGCACCCCGAGCAGCGCGATCCCGAGCAGGACGAGGGCCAGCACCCAGAACACGGCGTCCACGGCACGTCCGGGCAGGCGCAGCGGCCCGCCGACGGGCAACAGCGTCACCGTGGCGAGCGCGGCGAGCAGGTGCAGCGCGCGCAGGGTCGGGGTGTCCGGGTCGGCGACCAGGTTGGTGCCGGGCAGGTCGACGGTGAGGTTGGCCGCGGACGGCGGCGGATTGTCCGAGGAGCCGGCCACCTCCCAGGCCACGCAGGAGATCCGGTGCAGCACCATGATCGCGGCGAGCACCGGGAGCAGCCCGATGGCCGGGCGCACCAGGTAGGTGTTGCGCAGCCAGTCCGGCACCGTGCCGCTCAGGCAGGCCGCGCCGGGGGCGAGACACTGTGCGGCGAGCAGATCGAGGCTCACCACCGCGGCCTGGGTAACCAGCAGCATGGTGAGCAGCACCGAGGCCAGTCGAAGCATGGCACGGGCGGCCTGGCCGAGGCGCGCGGCCGGCCGGTGCCCACGCGGGATCGGCGGCAGCATCCAGTGCGCCATGTTGGCCAGGGAGAACGGGAACAGCAGCGCCCAGGCGGCCTTGGCCCAGCCGCCGGAGGTCATCCCGCTCCACACGTAGCCCTCGACCACCCGGGGGATGGTCCGTCCCTCGGCCTCGAGGACCGGCCCAGGCGAAGGCCGGAGCAGCCGGTCGGCCGGGCGCACGATCCGGCCCAGCCCGTCACCGGCCACGTCCACCGCGGCGATGGCGGACACCAGCGCCTCCGGGCTGGTGCCCATGATCCCGTGCACCCGTAGCTCGACCACCCGGGTGTCCGGGCCCGGTAGCAGCACGGCCCTCCTTCGCGACTCCTTGGATGCCACTCGACACCGGGTCATTGTCGGCTAGGTGGTTCTTTGACCTCGGCTGGCCAACGGTAGTGTTTCGTGGTGACGGTGGGTGCCGGCCGGTACCGACAGCTTGGAGGATGCACGCGATGACCGCAGCAGACACGCGGAACAGGGCTGGCGCCCGGTTCGCCCGGACGGTCGGCGGGGTCGACTTCGCGGTGGCCGACCTGTCCCTGGCCGAGTTCGGCCGCAAGGAGATCCGGCTGGCCGAGCACGAGATGCCGGGTCTGATGGCGCTGCGTCGGGAGTACGCCGAGGTTTACCCGCTGCGTGGCGCGCGGGTGTCCGGCTCGCTGCACATGACGGTGCAGACCGCGGTGTTGATCGAGACGTTGGTCGCGCTCGGCGCGCAGGTGCGTTGGGCCTCGTGCAACATCTTCTCCACCCAGGACCACGCCGCGGCCGCGACGGTCCTCGGTCCGCACGGGACACCGGAGGAGCCGAAGGGTGTCCCGGTGTACGCGTGGAAGGGCGAGACGCTCGAGGAGTACTGGTGGTGCACCGAGAAGATGCTCACCTGGCCGGACGGCCCCCCGCCGAACATGCTGCTCGACGACGGCGGTGACGCGACCCTGTTGGTCCACAAGGGAACGTCGTATGAGAAGGCCGGTGTCGTGCCGCAGCCGGAGGATGGCGACGCCGAGGAGTGGAAGGTCATCCTCGAGGTGCTGCGCAGCTCGCTCGCGGCGGACGCCACCAAGTGGACTCGCACCGGGGAGGCGATCCTCGGGGTCACCGAGGAGACCACGACCGGCGTGTTGCGGCTCTACCAACTGGCCGCGGCCGGCGAGCTGCTGTTCCCGGCGATCAACGTGAACGACTCGGTGACCAAGTCGAAGTTCGACAACCGGTACGGCATCCGGCACTCGCTGGTGGACGGCATCAACCGGGGCACCGACGTGCTGATCGGCGGCAAGGTGGCGGTGATCTGCGGCTACGGGGATGTCGGCAAGGGCGCGGCGGAGTCGCTGCGCGGCCAGGGTGCGCGGGTGGTGGTGACCGAGATCGACCCGATCTGCGCGTTGCAGGCGGCGATGGACGGCTACGACGTGCAGGTGCTCGATGACGTGCTGGACCGTGCCGACATCATCATCACCACGACCGGCAACAAGGACGTCGTGCGGGTGGAGCACATGGCCCGGATGAAGCACCAGGCCATCCTCGGCAACATCGGTCATTTCGACAACGAGCTGGACATGACGGGCCTGGCCCGCCACCCCGGCGTGCGCCGGATCAACATCAAGCCACAGGTCGACGAGTGGGTGTTCCCCGACGGCCACTCGATCATCGTGCTGTCCGAGGGCCGCCTGCTGAACCTGGGCAACGCCACCGGCCACCCTTCTTTCGTGATGTCGAACAGCTTCTCCAACCAGGTCATCGCCCAGATCGAGCTGTACACCAAGAACAAGGAGTACGACAAGGAGGTCTACCGCCTCCCGAAGAAGCTGGACGAGAAGGTCGCCCGCATTCACCTCCAGGCGCTCGGCGGCAAGCTCACCAAGCTCACCAAGGACCAGGCCGAGTACATCGACGTCGACGTTGACGGCCCGTACAAGTCCGACCACTACCGCTACTGACCTGACTTTTTACAGCGCAAGGTGACATTCCGCTTGTAGAAGCGAAGGAAGGTCACCTTGCGCTGTATGGCTGAAGGCGAAGGACTCGCGGGGCCGGCCGGATCGCCAGGCGGCACAGGGCGATCCGGCCGGAACAGCCGCTAGTTGTTGGCTACGAAGGTGTTCGCCAGGCCCTGGCCGACCGATGTGGCCTGAGAGTTGCTCTCGATCGGGGAGACCCGTGAGTTCTTGAAGCAGATGTAGGTGACCGGGCCGTCCGTGCCGCCGGTGGACGGATCCGGGTCGATGCCAAGGTCCCGCGCGGTCGCGTAGGACGCCTCACCGATGATCGCGGTCGGACCGGTGTCGCCGATCACCGTGTACAGCACCCGGTTGTTGAAGATCACCGCGCAGGAGCCGGCGCCGCGCAACCCGGACGAGGTGTACCGCCAGGTGTTGCTCGGGCTCGGTACCACGATGTAGTGCAACGAATCGGCGCGCAGCGGCCGCCCATCGGACTGGTGGAACGCGGTGTCCGCCTGGAAGCAGCAGTCGGTGTCCTCGTTGCAGTTCGAGGTGCGCTGCCCGTCGCAGTCGATGTCCATGTCGGCGCGCCACCACACCGCGCCGTTGGAATCGCACACCGGAACGGTCCGGCCGGTTTCCTCGTCGGTCCGGAACTTTCCGTTGGAGATCTGGTTGCAGCTGCTGGTCTTGGCCAGCAGCGCGCTCGCACTCGGTCCGGCGAGCACGCCGGCCCCGGCCTGGGCCGAGACAGGCACCGAAGTTTGCCCCGAAGTTTGCGGCGAAGCCGAGGTCGCCGCTGGCGCGACCGAGGCGGCGGCCAGCATGGTGGCCGCGACGATGAGAAGCTTCCGCATGATTCACCCTTCCGTTAGTAAACCTTCCTATCTATCAGCGCGGCCTCTCCACTATGTCGGCGGCCGCGCGGCATGGCAAGGGCCTAGCGAAATCACACCGGGTGCGATTACCTCTCCTGGCAACGAAAGTCGCCGCCACGGGATGTGGCAGACGAAGGGACGTACATGCCGACCATCGCGATCGTGGGCGCCGGAATCTCCGGCCTGCACCTGGCTTTGCGCTTGCAGCAGGCCGGGATGCCCACCACCCTGTACACCGAGCGCGGCGCCGAGGAGCTGGCCGAGGGTCGCCCGGTCAACCTGGTGGTGCGGTTCGAGCACACCAGGGAACGGGACCGCGTGCTCGGGGTGGATCACTGGGACCGGCCCGAGTGCGGCATGTACGGCGTTGGTTTCTCCGCGCTCGGCGGCGAGTTGGCACTCGAGTTCTTCGGCTCGCTGACCCGGCCGGCCAGCGCGGTGGACTTCCGGATCTACCTGCCTCGCCTGTTGTCCGACTACGCCGAGCGCGGCGGCACGGTCGACCGGATCACCGCGGGCGCGCCGGCCATCGCCGCCATCGCCGACCGGCACGACCTGGTGGTGGTCTCCAGCGGGCGGCGCTCCATCGCCGAGCTGTTCCCCCGCGATCCCGCCCGCTCGCCGTACACCGCCCCGCAGCGGATCATCACCGCCGGGTACTTCACCGGCATCGCGCCGATGCCCGAGGGCGGCGTCCACTTTCAGCTCTGTCCCGGGGTGGGAGAGGTCTTCTGCACCCGGATGCTGTCCGTCGGCGGCCTCGCGCACGGGCTGAACATCGAAGCCGTTCCGGGCGGCCCGCTCGAGCGGGTGGCCCACCTGTCCTACGACGAGGATCCGGCGGGCTTCCGGCGCAGCGTGCTGCGCCTGCTCGCCGAGCACGCGCCGGCGTTGCGGGCCCGGGTGGACGAGCGGATCTTCGACCTGGTTCGGCCGATCGACCTGCTGAAGGGTGCGATCACGCCGACGGTGCGGACCGGCTGGGCGGCACTGCCGGAAGGCGGTTACGCCATGGCGCTCGGCGATGCGTGGGTGGTCAACGACCCGGTCGTCGGCCAGGGGGCCAACCTCGGCTCGCACAGCGCGTTCGTGCTCGCCGACGCGATCCTCGCCGGCCCCCCGTACGACGAGGCCTTCTGCCGCGCCGCCGAAGCACGGATGTGGGAGTTCGGCCGGTCGGCAACCGAATGGAGCAACGCGTTCCTGATGCCGCCGGCGCCGCACGCGATCGAGCTGCTCGCCGGCGCCACCCAGGACCGCCGGATCGCCGACGCGTTCGCGGACAACTTCAACGACCCGCAGGAGATGTGGCGGTTGCTCGGCTCCCCTGCCGAGACCAGGGCCTGGCTCGCCGAGTTCGGCGCTTCACCTACTCTTGCCGCGGCCCCGGGCTAGACTTCCTGGGCTGAGTTCCGCGTCGAGTCGGGGAGACGCCTGTGCCGAGCTGCGGCCATGTGGACACACTGGTCAGCGAGCCGCGCGGACCGTTCTTCGGCCCGCTCGCCCACGGGTTCGCCTGCGGTGCCCACATTCCGGTGCACAACGCGCAGCCGTGGAACGCGCTGGTCGATCCGGCCAGCGGCGGCGAGGAGACCCGCGAGTCGCTGCGGGACAGTTGGGGCATCACCGGTGCGCGGGAGTGGCGCGAGCAGGCCGACTACCTCCTGGCCGGGGAGAACGTGGGGCCGGAGACCGACCAGGTGCTGTACCTGCGGCGGGACCTGATCGCCCGGCACGGACGGTGTGACCTGCCGCTGTGGCGCGAGGCGATCGGGCGCTGGGCGCAGTGGCGGGGGGTGGGCGCCGAGGTTGCGCGGGAGTGCAGCGACAACGCCGGCGTGATCACCCGGTACGAGGCCCGGTTTCGGGCGGACGGCCTGCTGCCGCCCGACGGCATGGTCAACTCGGTGCTCGGCTACGACTTCGGCCGCGCGGTCAACATGGCCCGCTGGGGTTACGGCGGCGGCTTCTGCGACCTGCGCACCGCCGAGAAGCTGGTGTCGCGGGCCGGTCAGCTGGTTCGTCAGCTCTACGTGAGCTGGGCCGATTTCGGCGCCGGATACGCCCTCGGCCGGGTGCTCCGGTTCGACAACGAGGAGTACGGGCACATGTACGAGTCGGTGCTCGGCCCGCACCGGATGCTGACCTTTGAGTCGACCAGCCCCTGGCGGCACATCCCGTTCTCGTAGGGTGGCTCGCCGTGGGACGGCTGATCGTGATCGAGGGCCTCGACGGCGCCGGCAAGCGCACCCTGGCCGACACGTTGACCTCGGCCATGGCCGAGCGCGGCGCGACCGTGTCCCGGCTGGCCTTTCCCCGCTACGGCGCGGACGTGCACGCCGACCTGGTGCGCGAAGCGCTGCACGGCAGGCTCGGTGACCTCGGCGACTCGGTGCACGGCATGGCGGTGCTGTTCGCGCTGGACCGGCAGGCGGCGGCCGGTCGGATTCGGACCGACCTGGCGGCGCACGACGTCGTGCTGCTCGACCGCTACGTGGCGTCCAACGCCGCCTACGGCGCGGCCCGGCTGCACCAGGACGCCAACGGGGAGTTCGTCGCCTGGGTGCGTGCCATCGAGGTGGACCGGTTCGGCCTGCCGGTGCCGGATCTGCACCTGCTGCTGCGGGTGCCCCCGGAGTTGGCCGCCCGGCGCTCGGTGCACCGCGAGCGCACCGAGTCCGACCGCGGGCGGGACAACTGGGAGGCCGACGGCGACCTGCAGGCCCGCTGCGCCGAGGTGTACGACCAGCTCGCCGCGGTCGGCTGGCTCAGCCCGTGGCGGGTCGTCGACGGCACCGCCACGGTGGACTTCGTGGCACTGGCCGGGCTGGTCGGCTGAGCTACAGCGCCCCGACCAGCTCCGCACCCCAGCGCGCGATCTCCGCGTCGATGTCCAGCCGCTTGACGGCCGGCGTCTCCTCCATCTCGACGGTGACCCGGTCGCGCGGCACGAACCAGGAGACCTCGAACTCGATATCGTCGGGATCCTTGCCGTACAGCGACTTCGACACGACGTGGTCGGAGGCGCCGACCAGCGCCCCGCTGCTGGTCAGCCGCTCGGCGAAGCCGGCCAGCTCGGCCAGCGTGTTCACCGACCAGGCCAGGTGGTAGAGCCCGACCGAGGGCCCGCCGTGCGGTACGGCGTCCGCTCCGACACCGAACAGACCGAGGTCGTGATCGTTGTCCGAGTCGGCGGCGCGCAGGAACGCCATGTTGGGCAGCTCGTGGACCACCCGGAAGCCGAGGACGTCGGTGTAGAACGCGACGCTGCGCTCGACATCGGAGACGTAGAGCACGGCATGGTTGAGCCGGCGGATGCCCATCTGCACCTCCCAGGACGGATAATTCAAGTTTCAACGGTACCGGTCACCAGGTCGCCGGTGGGTGCCGACGAGGACACCGCGTCCGAGGTGCGACGATGTAGCCATGAAGGCACGTGTGCTGGTCGTGGACGACGACCCCGCCCTGGCTGAGATGCTGACGATCGTGCTGCGTGGCGAGGGTTTCGACACCGCGGTGGTGTCCGACGGCCCCCGCGCGCTGCCCGCGCTGCGCGAGCTCAAGCCGGATCTGGTGCTGCTCGACCTGATGCTGCCCGGGATGAACGGCATCGACGTCTGCAAGGCCATCCGCGGCGAGTCCGGTGTGCCGATCGTGATGCTGACCGCGAAGAGCGACACCGTGGACATCGTCCTCGGCCTCGAGTCCGGCGCCGACGACTACGTGGTGAAGCCGTTCAAACCCAAGGAGTTAGTGGCCAGGGTGCGGGCCCGGCTGCGGCGCACCGAGGCCGAGCCGGCCGAGACGCTGACCATCGGTGACCTCAGCATCGACGTGCCCGGCCACGAGGTCACCAGGGAGGGAGTGGCGATCCAGCTGACCCCGCTCGAGTTCGACCTGCTGGTGGCGCTGGCCCGTAAGCCGCGCCAGGTGTTCACCAGGGAGGTGCTGCTCGAGCAGGTCTGGGGCTACCGGCACGCGGCGGACACCCGGCTGGTGAACGTCCATGTGCAACGACTGCGTTCCAAGGTGGAGAAGGATCCCGAACACCCGGTTGTCGTACTGACCGTGCGCGGTGTTGGCTACAAGGCAGGCCCACCGTGACCGATGCGGGGGAGACGGCGAGGTAAGTGGACGGGTTAGTGACGCGACGGCTCCGGTCGGCAGCGCGGTACGCGAACCGGCTTGTCGCGTTCGGCCGCCGGCAGGCCGGCTCGTTCGGCGTGCTGTGGCGGCGTTCGCTTCAGGTGCGGGTGACGATCTCGACCTTGGCGATGTCCTCGGCCGTGGTGTTCGTGCTGGGCATGGTGCTGCAGTTCCAGATCACCCAGCGGCTGCTCGAGACCAAGCAGGATGCCGCGGTGAAGGCGACGCAGAACGCCGCGCAGGTGGTCGACCGCGAGCTGCTCGGCGTGAACGCCGGCTCGGACGCCGTGGAAAGCCGGCTGGTCAGCGCCCTGAACAAGCTGGTCAGCGCGCCGCCGGGGGAGCCGGGCACGGCATCGTCCGCGGCCGGCGCGTTCGAGCCGGTGCTGGCCAGCGACGCGCCGGGTCGGCCGGTGAGCGAGCAGGAGCACGCCGGGCCGTACGACGACGTGCGGCCGGCGCTGCGCCAGTTCGTGCAGTCCGGCAAGCTCGCCTACCAGATCTACACGGTGCCGAGGGAGAACGGGCGCAGCACCACGTTCCTGATGGTGGGCTCCCCGGTGGCCAACGTGAACCAGTCGCTTCAGCTGTACATGCTCTTCCCGCTCACCGCCGAGCAGAACACGATCTCCCTGGTCCAGAACACGCTGATCGTCGGCGGGATGGTGCTCCTGCTGCTCCTCGCCGGCATCGCCAACCTGGTGACCAGGCAGGTGGTCCGTCCGGTGCGCGGCGCCGCCCAGGCCGCCGAGCGGTTCGCCGAAGGGGATCTGGACGAGCGGCTGCCGGTGATCGGCGAGGACGACCTGGCCCGGCTCGCCCAGTCGTACAACGCGATGGCGGAGAGCATCCAGCGGCAGATCCGGCAGCTCGAGGAGTTCGGCACACTTCAGCGGCGGTTCACCTCCGACGTCTCACACGAGCTGCGCACCCCGCTGACCACCGTGCGGATGGCCGCCGACGTGCTGCACGCGTCGCGCGCCCAGTTCCCTGCCGGGCTGGCCAGGTCCACCGAGCTGCTGGTCGATGAGCTCGACCGGTTCGAGTCGCTGCTCGCCGACCTGCTGGAGATCAGCCGGCTGGACGCGGGCGTGGAGGACCTGATCGCCGATCTCGTCGACCTGCGTCCGGTCGCCAGGCGTGCGGCCGAGTCGGTGCGCCGGATCGCGGCCACCGCCGGATCGGAGGTGGTGCTCGAGCTGCCCGACGTCGAGGCCACCGCCGAGGTGGAGTCCCGCCGGGTGGAGCGAATCCTGCGCAACCTGCTGGCCAACGCCATCGACCACGGCGAGGGCCGGCCGGTGGTGCTGCACATGGCGGTGAGCGACGACGCGGTCGCGATGACGGTGCGGGACGACGGCGTAGGGCTGCGGCCAGGCGAGGCCGACCTGGTGTTCAACCGGTTCTGGCGGGCCGACCCGTCGCGCAACCGGCACACCGGCGGAACCGGGCTGGGTCTGGCGATCAGCCTGGAGGACGCGCGGTTGCACGGCGGCGGGCTGGACGCCTGGGGTGAGCCGGGCAACGGCGCCTGCTTCCGGCTCACGCTGCCGAGGCGGCAGGGCGAGCACTATGTGCGTAGTCCGCTGGACCTGCCGGGCGAGCCGGACACCGTGATCATGGCGCCGGTCTCCCTGCCGCACGAGCTGGATTCCTTGCCCGGCAACGGCAAGTCCGAACACGCTCGGCGGGCGGCCGAGCGCGAGGAGGTCTGGTGACGTTGTCGAGCCGACTATGCCGGGCGGGATCGGCCGCGGCCCTCGCGCTGACCCTGTTCGCCGCGGGATGTGCCAACATCCCGGACCAGTCGACCGCGCAGGCGTTGCAGGACGGCAGCAAGTCCGGCACCGACCGGATCGCCGAACCCAACCCCAAGGACGACCCGATGACCCTGGTCCGGGCGTTCATCGAGCAGGCCGGCAACCCGGCCGCGGCCAAGACCTACCTCACCGACCAGGCGCGGCAGACCTGGCCGAGCGACAACCTGCCGACGATCATCGCCGACTCGTTCAACACCGCGCCGCCGCCCGTGCAGGAACGCAAGGCCCAAGGTGACGACCAGACCAACGAGGTCACCGTGCTGTTGACCGTGACCAACGTGGGACGGCTCGGCGCGGACGGCGCGTTCATTCCGGTGGTCGGCACCAGCAGCTACGAAGTGGTGGTGCGGCGGGCGGCGGTCGGCGACGTCTGGCGGATCCAGTCACCGCCCCCGAACACCGTTCTGATCACCTTGCCCGAGTTCGACCGCAGCTACCAGCAGGTGAGGATCTCCTTCTTCGACCCGGGTTTCCGGGTGGTGGTGCCGGACCTGCGCTACGTCCCGGCGCTGCCGGTCGGCGGCGTGCCGGACCGGGTCATCCGCCGGCTGCTGGAGGGGCCTTCGGAGACGCTGCGCTCGGCGGTGCGCACCGAGCTGCCCTCCGACACCGGGCTACAGACCAACGTGGTGTCCGAGCCGGACGGTGCGTGGGTGGTGAACCTGACCCGGATCGGCGACAAGACCCAGGAGGAACGTGGGCTGATCGCCGCGCAGATCGTGCTGTCCCTCAAGGACGTCACCCGCAGCCAGATCCGGCTGCTGGTGGACGGGCATCCGCTGATCCCCGGCCACGGTGGTGACTGGCGACCGAGCGACATTCCGTTCTACGACACTCAGACCAAGCCCAACGCCGAGTTGCCCGGTCTGTTCACCGCGAACGGGCGGATCTTCTCACTGCGCGACGGCGCCCCGATCCCCGGGCCGGCCGGCGACGGCGAGTTGAAGGTGCAGAGCGCCGCCCAGACGGTGGACGGCAAGAACCTGGCGGTGGTCCAGGAGGTTCCCACCGGGGTGCGGCTGCGGATCGGGGAGATGGCGGGCAACCTCCAGGAGGTTGACCTGAAGCCGTCCACGCTGACCAGACCGACCTGGCTGCTCGGCACGCCGACCGCGCCGAGCAACGAGGTGTGGACCGTGCAGAACGGGGTGGACGTGGTCCGGGTGGTGCGCACCGGGAACGGCTCCTGGGTGCCGAGCGTGGTGAACGCCTCGGCGCTCAAGTCCTACGGCACCCTCACCGACCTGCGGTTGTCCCGGGACGGCGTGCGCGTCGCGGTGGTGGCCAACGGCCAGGTCGTGGTGGCTTCGGTGATGCGTGACAAGGACTCCGTAGTGATCAACGCGCCGAGGGCGCTGCAGATGTCCCAGGTGCACGACGTGGTTGGCGTCGACTGGCACGGCCTCGAGGAGGTCGTCGCCGCGACCAGGCAGAGCGGCCAGCCGGTGGTCAGCATCTCGGTGGACGGCTTCTACCTCACCGCCTACAGCACCTCCAACCTGGGCACCCCGGTGTCCGCGGTGGCCGCCGCGCCGGACCGCGACGTGGTGGTGACGGACCGCAGCGGCATGTGGGTCGCCTCGGGGGCGGCGCAGGTGTGGCGGCTCCTGCACCAGGTCCCCGGCGCTCACCCGTTCTACCCCGGCTGAGCGGTGTCTTCGGCGCTCACTCCCAGGTCCGCCCGGGCGGCTGCGGAGCGCGTCAGCGCGTACAGCGCAAGGTCACCTTCATGGGGTTCTAGACGCGCAAGGTGACATTCCGCTGTACCTGCTGCGCTCACTCGCTCGGTCCTCGCTCGCTGCGCTGCTCGTCAGTCCGGCTGCGGCGCGCCTCGTGCCAAGGGCCGGTGCGGAACTGTCGGTGGGCTCCGGCATGCTCCATGACGTGCGAACACCAGTGCGAATGTTGGTCGACCTGTTGGTGCCGCTGTACTGCGCCGGCTGCGGGGATCCCGGAGTCACCTGGTGCGCGACGTGCGCCCGCCGGCTCGGCGCGCCGGCCCAGGTCGAGCGTGCGGCCACCGCGAACGGGCCGCCGGTCTACGCACTGGGCCGCTACGACGGCCCGGCCCGCCGGGCCGTGCTTGGCTACAAGGAGCGCGGCCGGCGTGACCTGGCCGCGCCGCTCGGTGCGGCCCTCGGCGTCGCGCTGCTCCGGTTGCCCGAGGTGCGGGCCGGCCCGGACGGCACCTGTTACCTGGTGCCCGCACCGTCACGGCCGGCCGCGGTCCGGCTCCGCGGCGGGCCGCACCTGCACGCCATCGCCAGGCACTGCGCGGCCACCCTGGCCGGGGCGGGCCAACCGGCCGCGGTGGCCCCCGCACTGCGGCTCGGGTCACGGGCCAGGGACTCGGTCGGGCTCGACGCCCCGGCGCGCGCGGCCAACCTGCGCGGCCGGCTGCGCCGGGTTCCGGCCGGTACGCCCCCGCCCGGCCAGCCCGTCGTCCTGCTCGACGACGTGATCACCACCGGTGCCACCGCGGCCGCGTGCACCGAGGTGCTCGCCGCCGGCGGCATCCCGGTGCGGGCCGTGCTGGTGCTGACCGCCACCGGCTAGGCCTCCCACCGGCTGGACCCCCATCCGGGTGGAACCGTCCGGTGCGCGCCCCGACTTCCGCGGCTGGCCGGTCGGTTGGCGGAGCCGTTCGGATGGGCCGGTGCGGCCGGCGTCGTCGGTATGACGTGCGTATGACGTGGGCCGGAGGGGTGAATGTCCGGCCAGAAGGCTGGACGGTTGGAGACATCTCGAGTATTGGCGAACGGCGGCGGTTGCGGACCGTGACGCCGTCGCCGTGCACAACTTCGCCCTCCCTGGGACTGTTGCTCGAGGACAAGCCGAGCTAACGTGCCGCCTATCACGTTTCCGGTTCGCGGGGAGGAGGCGAGGAGCCCATGACCCTGGCGCCGGAGGGGCCCTGAGGAGGGAAGCGCCCGGCTGGAGACGACCCGGCCGTGCGACCCGAACCTCGGGCACCGTCCTGGTCAGCGAGCAAAGACTCGTTGGGCCAACCAGGCGATTCGGCGCCGCAATGTTCGCTGACGAAGAGCTCGCAATGGGCGAGGGAGGTCGTGTATGGACATCGTGGTAAAAGGCCGCAACGTCGAGATTCCCGATCATTACCGGGTACATGTCGAAGAGAAGATGTCGCGCCTGGAGCGGTACGACCGGAAGGTCATCCGCTTCGACGTTGAGTTGTTCCACGAACCCAACCGCAGGCAGTCCAAGAACTGCCAGCGGGTGGAGATCACCGGCAAGGGCAGAGGGCCCGCCGTTCGAGCCGAGGCATCCGCTGGCGACTTCTACGCCGCGCTTGACTTTGCCGTGTCGAAGCTCGAGAACCGTCTGCGTCGGCTGCATGACCGCAGGCGAGTGCACTACGGGCGTCGAAGTCCGGCCTCCGTCGCTGAGGCCACCTCCATCACCATCGGTGCGGTGCCGTTCGGCAACGACGCTCTCACGAAGAGCGAACCCGTCGGCCACGCCGCGACCCAGACCGCCTTACTGCCGACGAGAGAGTCGGCCTACGAGGGTATTCCGGAGCTTCCTGAGCAGCGTTGGGACATCGACGACCACCCGCCGGGAAGCATCGTGCGGGAGAAGTCGCACCCCTCCGAGCCGATGAGCGTTGACCAGGCTCTTTACCAGATGGAACTGGTCGGTCACGACTTCTACCTCTTCAACGACACCGAGTCGGGCAAGCCGAGTGTCGTCTACCGCCGTAAGGGATTCGACTACGGCGTCATCAGACTCGCCTGAGTCTGCCATCCCGGACTTGTGTTGAAGGTTGCCCCGGGTCGTCGTCGCCCCGGGGCACCTTCGCGTGCGGACGGCCTACGATGGGGTGCAGACGCGCCCGGGGTGGGTGCGCAACAAGCCACGCTAGTGAGGTCGACCTGATGGTGCTGTCCAGGATTCTGCGCGCGGGCGAGGGCAAGATGCTCAAGCGGTTGCGCACCATCTCGACACACGTCAGCGCGCTCGAGGACGACGTCGTCAACCTTTCCGACGCCGAGCTTCGCGCCCGCACCACCGAGTTCCGCGAGCGCCATGCCGGCGGCGAGTCGCTGGACGACCTGCTGCCCGAGGCGTTCGCGGTGGCCAGGGAGGGGGCCAAGCGGGTGCTCGGCCAGCGGCCCTTCGACGTCCAGGTGATGGGCGGCGCGGCGCTGCACCTCGGCCAGGTCGCCGAGATGAGGACCGGTGAGGGCAAGACCCTGACCTGTGTGCTGCCCGCCTACCTCAACTCCATCGCGGGCGAAGGCGTGCACGTCGTCACGGTCAACGACTACCTGGCCAAGCGGGACGCCGAGTGGATGGGCCGGGTACACCGCTTCCTCGGCGTGACCGTCGGCGTGATTCTCTCCGAGATGACCCCCGAGCAGCGCCGGGTGGCCTACCGGGCGGACATCACCTACGGCACGAACAACGAGTTCGGCTTCGACTACCTGCGCGACAACATGGCCTGGAGCCTGGACGACATGGTCCAGCGCGGGCACAACTTCGCCGTCGTCGACGAGGTCGACTCGATCCTGATCGACGAGGCACGCACGCCCCTGATCATCTCCGGCCCGGCCGACCAGTCCTCGCGCTGGTACACCGAGTTCGCCCGGCTCTGCCCGCTGATGAAGGGCATCGACACCACCAGTTGGACGGTGCGGGACCGCCAGGAACGCCAACCTGAGGTCGACGCCTCGGACTACGAGGTGGACATGCGCAAGCGCGCCGTCGGGGTGACCGAAAAGGGTGTCCGGTTCATCGAGGACCAGCTCGGCATCGACAACCTCTACGAGGCGGCGAACACCCCGCTGGTCGGCTTCCTGAACAACGCCCTGAAGGCCAAGGAGCTCTACAAGCGGGACAAGGAGTACATCGTCCGCAACGGCGAGGTGCTCATCGTCGACGAGTTCACCGGCCGCATCCTGGCCGGCCGCCGCTACAACGAGGGCATGCACCAGGCCATCGAGGCCAAGGAAGGCGTGGAGATCAAGGCCGAGAACCAGACGCTGGCCACGATCACGCTGCAGAACTACTTCCGGCTCTACGACAAGCTCGCCGGGATGACCGGCACCGCCGAGACCGAGGCCGCCGAGTTCCACACGACCTACAAGCTCGGTGTGGTGCCGATCCCGACCAACATGCCGATGATCCGGCTGGACCAGTCGGACCTGATCTACAAGACCGAGGAAGCCAAGTTCGACGCGGTGGTCGAAGACATCACCGAGCGGCACGAGAAGGGCCAGCCGGTGCTGGTCGGCACGACCAGCGTCGAGATCTCCGAGCGGCTATCGAAACTGTTGGTGCGCCAAGGAGTTCCGCACAACGTGCTGAACGCCAAGCACCACGAGAAGGAGTCCGCGATCATCGCGGAGGCCGGACACAAGGGCGCCGTCACCGTGGCCACGAACATGGCCGGCCGAGGCACGGACATCATGCTGGGCGGTAACCCGGACCACATCGCGGAGAACGCGTTGCGCGCCAGGGGACTGGATCCGGTCGAGACGCCGGAGGAATGGGTCGCGGCCTTGCCCGCGGCGCTTGAGCAGGCGCGCCTTGAGGTCAAGGCCGAGGCCGAGGAGGTCGTCGCCGCCGGCGGTTTGTATGTGCTCGGCACCGAGCGGCACGAGTCGCGGCGGATCGACAACCAGCTGCGTGGCCGGTCCGGCCGGCAGGGCGACCCCGGTGAGTCCCGGTTCTACCTCTCCCTCGGTGACGAGCTGATGCGTCGGTTCAACGCGGCCATGGTCGAGCGGGTGATGGTGACCCTGCGGGTGCCGGACGACATGCCGATCGAAGCCAAGATGGTCACCCGGGCGATCAAGAGCGCGCAGTCGCAGGTCGAGATGCAGAACTTCGAGATCCGCAAGAACGTGCTCAAGTACGACGAGGTGATGAACAAGCAGCGCAAGGTCATCTACGGCGAGCGGCTGCGGGTGCTGCATGGTGAGGACCTGCACGAACAGGTCGAGCACATGATCAACGATGTGGTCACCGAGTACGTGCAGGGCGCCACCGTCGGCGCCTACTCCGAGGACTGGGATCTCGAGAAGCTGTGGACCGCGCTCAAGACGTTGTACCCGATCGGCATCCGCTGGCAGGACCTGACCGACGCCGAGGAGGACCTCAGCCCGGAGGGCCTGCTCGAGACCGTGCTCGCCGACGCCCACCGGGCCTACCAGCAGCGCGAGGCCGAGATCGAGGCCACCGCCGGGCCCGGCAAGATGCGCGAGCTGGAGCGGTGGGTGCTGCTCCAGGTGCTGGACCGCAAGTGGCGTGAGCACCTTTACGAGATGGACTACCTCAAGGAGGGCATCCACCTTCGCCAGACCGCACAGCGGGATCCGCTGATCGAGTACCAGCGCGAGGGCTTCGACATGTTCGGCACGATGCTCGAAGGCCTCAAGGAGGAGTCGGTCGGCATCCTGTTCAACATCCAGGTGCAGACCGCGGAGCCCGAGGCGCCGCAATCCGCCGCGAACGGTGACCGCATGGCCCGGGCCGCCCGAGCCGCACAGCAGGCGCAGGCCGCCGAGCAGGCCGCGGCCGCCGCCAAGGCGGCCGAGGAGAGCAAGATCCCGCCCGCGCTGCGCGCCAAGGGTCTCGGCGAGCCCGTGAAGCAGCAGTTCACCTACAGCGGGCCGGCCGAGGGTGGCGGTGTCGCCTCCCGCAGCGACGGCAACGGCGCCGCGCACCAGCAGTCCGGGACCCGCCGGGAACGCCGCGCCGCGGAACGCAACAGCTCCAAGCAGGGCCGCAAGGGCGGCGGCAAGAAGCGGCACTGACGCCCGAGCCGAACCGGTGCGCTCGAACCCGGCCCGGACGCCGCGCGCTACGGGCGGTGGTGGCTGCCCCCGGCCGTGAGCTGGCCGGGATGCAGTGGGCGCAGGAGCTTGCAGCGCCAGTGCCCCTGATTGAGCTCCAGCCGGCCGGCCAGCGCGATGACCCGTGGCTCGCTTTCGGCGACGGTGACGGTGGCGCAGAGCTCGATGGCGGTGCCCGACGGGCGGCAGGTGCGCAGGCTGCGCAGGCGGTGGCGCGCGCCGGCCGCCTGGCGGCATCTCGTCGCCAGCGACTCGTAGGCGGCCGGGTCGAGGACGGCGCGCAGCTGGGCGGGCTGCCGGCGGCCGTCCAGGGCTTCGACCACCAGCGTGAGCAGACGGCCCAGGTGGTCGCGCAGCGGTCCCGGCTCATTCCACTCGGGGGCGTCCGGCTGCGGCCAGTGCGGCGGCGGTGGTGGCGGCAGCGGGAGCTCGAGGAGCTCGTCCGGCTCGTGTGGGTCGGTACCCGCCGGGCGGCGCGGCGGCTCGTACTCGGACAGCGCGGAGAGCTGACAAGGCATGCAGGACTGAGGACCGAACCCCGGAGATCAGGACGGACTTCACCCGTTCAGGTGGCGCCGGACCAGCTCGAAGCACAGGACGGCGGCCGCGCTCGAGACGTTGAGCGACTCCACGCCGCCGGCCATGGGAATCGAGAGCCAGCCGGTGACCAGTGCGCGCACCTCGTCGCTCACCCCGGCGGTCTCGCTGCCGAGCACGAACGCGGCCGGTACGGCCAAGCGGGCGGTGAAGATCGACGAACGGGCACCGGCGTCCAGCGCGTAGAGCGGGTAGCCGGCCGAGCGCAGCAGGCCGGCCGCCTCGGCCGCGGTCGCGCAGCGCAGCACCGGCGCGTGGAACGCGATCCCGGCGGAGGCCTTGATCACCAGCGGATCGATGCCGGCCACCCCGCGGCGCGGCACCACGATGCCCTCAACGCCGGCCGCCGTCGCGGTGCGCAGGATCATGCCGACGTTGGCCGGCGTGGTGATCCCGTCGAGCAGCAGCACCCGCGCCGGCCGGGCGCCGAGCGCGTCCGCCAGCCGGCGCATCCGAGGCGCGACCACGTCCGCCAGCACGCCCTGGTCCTGCTTACCGTTGCCAGCCAACACTTTCACCCGATGGGCGGAAGCCGACGACACCGGCACCCCGCGCCGCGCGGCGGCATCGAGAATCTCGCGCATGGACCCGCCCCGGGAACCCTCGGCGACGATCACCTTGTCCACCGTCAGGGCCGGATCGGTCAACGCCTCGAGCACCGGCTTGCGCCCGAAGACCGTGACGAACCGGTCCTTGGGCGAAACAGCTTCCACGAGCCGAAAGCATGGCACGTGTCCCGGCTCGCGCGGGCAGGCGCATCGCCGGGCGGGACGCCCTCGATTGGATACTGTCTGGCACATGGCCGACCGGCTCTCCGCGCTCGACGCGTCGTTCCTCTACCTCGAGGAGCGTTCGGCGCCGCTGCACGTGGGCAGCGTGGCCGTGTTCCGCAGGCCGAGATCGGGGTTCGAGTACGGGCGGATGTGCGGGCTGATCGAACGGCAGCTGACGAACGCGCCCCGGTACCGGCAGAAGATCGTCCCGGTGCCCGCGCAGCTGGCCCGTCCGGTCTGGGTGGACGACCCGGACTTCGACCTGACCTACCACGTGCGGCGCTCCGCGCTGCCCCGCCCCGGCAACGAGGAGCAGTTGCTCGACCTGGTCGCCCGGCTGATGTCCCGGCCGCTCGACCATGCCCGGCCGCTCTGGGAGGTCTACCTGGTCGAGGGCCTGGCCCGGGGCCACGTCGCGCTGGTCACCAAGACCCACCAGGCGCTGGTGGACGGGGTGCGCACGGTTGACATCGGCCAGCTCATCCTGGCCACCTCGGCGTACGAGCCGGAACAGCGCGCGCCGCACTGGTTGCCGGGCCGCCCGCCGGGTCGCCCGGCGTTGGTGCTGGACGCGGTCCGGGAGACGGTGCGCCGGCCGGCGCAGGTGATCGAGAACGCCCGGTCCGCCGCCGTCGACGCGGCGAGCACGGCCCGCCGGGTGGCCGGCGCGATGAGCGGGCTGCTCGCCGCGATCGGCGACGTGGCCCGGCCGGCCGCCGCCGGCCCGCTGAACGTGCCGATCGGCAGCCAGCGGCGCTTCGCCGTGGCCAGGGCCGACCTGGACGACCTGCGCCGGTGCGGCGCCGAGCACGGCGGCACGGTCCACGACGTCGTGCTCGCGGTGGTCGCCGGTGCGTTGCGCGCCTGGCTGCTGTCCCGGGGAGAACCGGTCACCTCGTCGACCACACTGCGCGCGCTGGTCCCGCTCGCGGTGAGCGCCGCCGGCGACACGGTGACCCCGTACCTTGTCGATCTTCCGGTCGGCGAGCCGAACCCGTTCGTGCGCCTCCAGCACATCGGCCACGCCATGCGGGCACACACCGACTCGGCCCGCTCGGTCGCCGCCGACGCGCTGCTGCGGGCCGGCGCGTACTCCCCGGCCACCCTGCACGCGCTCGGCGCGCGGGCCGCGACGAGTTTCGCCAAGCGGATCTTCAACCTGGTGATCACCTACGTGCCCGGCCCGCAGCGGCCGCTCTACGCCGGCACCGCGCAGCTGACCGAGGTGTTCCCGGTGGTGCCGCTGATCCGCGAGCAGGCGCTCGCGGTCGGGGTGACCTCCTATGACGGCGGGGTCTACTTCGGCCTCACCGGGGACCGGGACGCCATGTCCGACGTGGATACCGTGGCGAAGATGGTGGCAGAGTCGGTCGATGAGTTGTTGACGACACCGAGGCGGTCATGAGGGTCTACATTCCGGCGACCATGTCCATGCTGGCCGCGCTGAGCGCCGACGGGGAGCTGACCGCGGTCAACAACACCGCATTCGCGCTGACCCCGGCGCTTCGCGAGTACTACCAGGCCGGCGACGCCGAGGAGTTGGAGTACGCGGCGATGCTCGAGGCGGCCAGGGCGTCCCTGCGGCTGATCGCCGGCGAGCTGGCCGGCGACCCGAAGGTGCTGCCGCGCCGCGCGGTGGTCTCCGCGGACGTCGAGGACGTGACGCTGCGGCCCGACCTCGACTACGCCGCGGTCCGGTTGGGCGCTCCGGTGCCGTTCACGGTGGTCGCCGCGGTGCACGTGGACACCCCCGAGGCGGAGGACGCGGTGCGGGCCGCCGCCGAGGTGATCGACGCCGCCGACCTCGGCGACCCGGACGCGGAGTTCACCCTGGGCGGCGCGGAGGACTTCGAGCTGTCCTGGTACGCGGCCCAGGAGCTGCAGTTCCTCCTCGAGCTGCTCTAGGTGCCAGACTGGAGGCGCCACAAGCAGCCCCAGGAAGTCGAGGAGCACCCGATGGACGCGGTGTCGTCAGTGCCGGAGCCGGTCAACGAGCGGGTGCGCGGCTACCCGCCGGGCAGTGCCGAGCGGGAGTCGTTGCAGCGCAGGATCGCGGAGCTGGCGGACGAGGCACCCGAGCTCCCGATGACCATCGGCGGCGCGGGCCGGATGGCCGGCGGTGACCGGATCGACGTGGTCGCGCCGCACGATCACCGGCACGTGCTCGGGGTCAGCGCCCAGGCGACCGACGCGGACGTGGCGGACGCGGTGAGCGCCGCCAAGCAGGCCGCGCCCGGCTGGCGGGAGCTGCCGTTCGACGAACGCGCGGCGATTCTGCTGCGGGCCGCCGACCTGCTCGCCGGCCCGTGGCGGGACACCCTCAACGCGGCCACCATGCTCGGACAGTCCAAGACCGTGCAGCAGGCGGAGATCGACAGCGCCTGCGAGCTGATCGACTTCTGGCGGTTCAACGTACACTTCGCCAGCCGGATCCTGGCCGAGCAGCCGTACTCGTCGCCGGGTGTGTGGAACCGGTTCGACCACCGGCCGCTCGACGGCTTCGTCACGGCGATCACCCCGTTCAACTTCACCGCGATCGCCGGCAACCTGCCAACCGCGCCCGCGCTGATGGGCAACACCGTGGTCTGGAAGCCGTCGCCGACCCAGCAGCTGGCCGCGCACTACACGATGCGGCTGCTCGAGGCGGCCGGCCTGCCGCCCGGAGTGATCAACATGGTGACCGGCGACGGCGCCGCGGTGAGCACGGTCGCGATGTCCGACCCGGACTTCGCCGGCCTGCACTTCACCGGGTCCACCAAGACATTCAAGATGCTCTGGCGCGGCATCGGCGAGCACCTGGACAGCTACCGCTCCTATCCTCGGATCGTCGGCGAGACCGGCGGCAAGGACTTCGTGGTGGCGCACCCGTCGGCGGAGCCCGGCGGGCTGGTGACCGGCCTGGTGCGGGGCGCGTTCGAGTACCAGGGGCAGAAGTGCTCGGCGGCCTCGCGGGCCTACATCGCCCGCTCGCTGTGGGAGGGCGGGGTGCGCGAGCAGCTGGCCGACACCGCCCGGTCACTGTCCTTCGGCGACGTCACCGACTTCGCCAACTTCGGCGGCGCGGTGATCGACCGGCGGGCGTTCGACAAGCACAAGGCGGCGCTGCGGATGGCCGGCGCCAACTCCTCCATCGAGGTCCTGGCCGGCGGCACCGCGGACGACTCGATCGGCTACTTCGTGCAGCCGACCGTGCTGCTCGGTACCGACCCGATGAACGAGGTGTTCACCACGGAGTGGTTCGGCCCGATCCTGGCCGTCTACGTCTACGACGACGCGGACTACGCCAAGGTCCTCGAGCTGGTCGACGGCTCCACCCCGTACGCGCTGACCGGCTCGGTGTTCGCCACCGACCGGACCGCGGTCGAGCAGGCACACAAGGCCCTGCGGTTCGCCGCCGGCAACTTCTACGTCAACGACAAGCCGACCGGCGCGGTGGTCGGCCAGCAGCCGTTCGGCGGCAGCCGCGGCTCCGGCACCAACGACAAGGCCGGCTGGAGCTACAACCTCCAGCGCTGGTCCAGCCCGAGGTCGATCAAGGAGACGTTCGTGCCGCCGACCGACCACACCTACCCCCACATGAGCTGACACCGCGTCTTCGCGGTTACCGCGCAAGGTGACCTTGCGCTCTACGGCCGACGCGCTGCGAAGCCGGGCGAGCCGGCGGCAAGCCGCCTTGGCGAGCGGCGCCGAGCGCGGAGGTACAGCGGAATGTCACCTTCCGCTTTGAGAAGCGCAGCAAGGTCAACTTGTGCTGTATCGCGGCAGGCGGAACACCCCTCACTTCGAGGTGTTCGCCGGGCCGGGGAACCAGCTCGCGCTGAGGTCCGGCTGTTCGGGGCGCCAGCCGGTGGTCGTCGTCAGCTTGGCCGAGGTGACCCGCTGGGACCGGGCCAAGATCTCGAGCGGTCCGACCGCCAGTAGCTTCGGCAGCACCCGGCCCTTGCGCACGCCGGCCGCCTCGGCCACCGACGCGGCGAACTCCGCCTTGCGCAGCGGGTTCGCGCCGACGTTGTACACCCCGCTCGGCGCACCCATGGCGGCCACCGCGGCCGCCGCGGCGTCCGCCGGCCGGATCACGGTCATCCAGCCGGACGGGTCGCCGAACGCCACCGGGCCGCGCAGCCGTGCCGTGCGCAGCAGCGTCCGGGCCAGCGGCTCGTCACCGATGAGACCGCCGATGCGCAACCGCACCCCGACCCGGCCGGCGGCGGCGAACCGGGCCACGTTGGCGTGCGCGTCCTCGGCGGACCGGAGCGGGCCGGCCGTGACGATCGGGGCGTCCTCGGTCAGCTCGGTGTCACCGCCGTCGGCGTAGCCGAACGAGATGCCCTCCTGCACGATCACCCGCACGTCGTCGGTCCGCAACGCCGCCTCGACCAGCACCCGGCTGCCCTCGGTCCGGATCCGGTTGTTCTCCGCCCAGCCGCCGGTCATGGCCGCCTTCGCACCGGTCGGGATCCGGGTGGCCAGGTTCACCACGGCCGCCCGGCCGTCCAGCGCCTTGCTCATCGAGTCGAGATCGAACAGGTCGGCGATCACCGGCTCGACACCGAGGCGCGCGATCGCGGCGGCTCGCTCGGCGTTGCGGGCCAGCCCGGTCACCTCGTGGCCGGCGGCGAGCAACCGGGGCGCCGCCTCCCGGCCGAGCACCCCGGTCACTCCGATCAACAGCACACGCACCGCGTCCACCCCTTCCGTCGGGTCCATCGTCCATCGACATGGACGACCCGGGGCGAGCGGGTGTGACCGGGATCAGCTGTGCGGCAGCTCACCCACCTGGCCGGCGGTCGGTGCGGTGACGGTGACCGGCTTGCCCCAGTCCGAGTAGTCCACGACCAGCTTGCCGGTCTTGCCGGCATCCCCGGTCGGCTGGTCCGAGGTGATCCGCACCGGCAGGCCCTCCGCATCGACCCACATCTCCAGTGGGAGTTGCTTGACGCCGGACTTGGCCACCGAGTCCTCCAGCAGCTTCTTCAGCTTGGGGTCGGTCTGCTTCTCGATCGACTTGGCGACGTCGATGCTCACCGAATAGTGGGTGGTGTCCTTGCCTGCGAGTTGCTCGGACTTCTTCGCGGTGATCATGCCGCTGTCTTTGAGCTGCTCGAGCATCTTGGTCGGGTCGCCGTTGTCCTTCACCTGTTCCATGAGGGAGCCCAGGGTCTGCGACATCGGATCGGTGCCCTTGGTGTCGAGCTTGACCCACGGCTTGCCCTGGGTCAGCCCGTCCGGCAGCTTCAGGTAGAAAACCCCGTCGACGAGCCGCATGGCGAGCTCGGCCATCTCCGGCACCTCGAGCGTGAGGTCGATGGCCGGGGAGCCGCCGAACGACATGTCACCCTGGCCCTTGACGGTCTCCTCGCCCTCGGTGATGTTCATCACGACGTGCACGCTCTGCTTGGCCGAACTGGTCTTGCGGACCTGGTCGGCGAGCAGGGAGAGGCTGGAACCGGCCTCGACGCTGGCCCCGCCGGAGTTGCCGGAGTTGCCGTTCTGTCCGGCCGTCCCGCCGCCGCTGGAGCCGCACCCGGCCAATGCGAGTGCGGTGACCAGTGCTCCCGTCGCCAGTAAGGTGATCTTGCGCAATTAGCCCTCCGAGTGCTCGTCCAGCCCGGCCCGCGAGGCTAGCAAACGACGCAGCGAGCTCAGCCGGGCGACGGAGGCGGCGCCGTCCGCGGTGACCACGTCCAGCATGCAGTCCGGGTCCTCCGGCGGCCCGCGGTGCCCGCAGTTCGACGGGCACTCCTCGGCCGCCTCGACGAACTCGGGGAACGCGGACACGATGTCGTCCGGCGAGACGTGCGCCAGGCCGAACGAGCGGATCCCCGGCGTGTCGACCACCCAGCCGCCGCCGGGCAGCGGCAGCGCCACCGCGGTGACCGAGGTGTGCCGGCCCTTGCCGACCGCGCTCACCACGCCGATCGCCCGGTCCGCGTCCGGCACCAGCTTGTTGACCAGGGTGGACTTTCCGACGCCGGAGTGGCCGATGAACGCGGAAACCTTGTGCGCCAGCGCCTCCCGTAGCTCGTCCGGCTCAAGGTCGTGCCGGGTGACCACCATCGGCAGATCCAGCTCGGCATAGGAGGCGAGCAGCGTCGCCGGGCTCGCCAGGTCGGATTTGGTCAGGCACAGTACGGGTTTGAGCCCACCGGCGAAGGCGGCCACCAGGCAGCGGTCGATGAACCCGGTGCGCGGCGGTGGATCGGCCAGCGCGCAGACGATCATCAGCTGCTCGGCGTTGGCCACCACGACCCGCTCGTACGGGTCGTTGTCGTCCGCGGTGCGGCGCAGCACACTGCTCCGGTCGGCCACCCGGACGACCCTGGCCAGGGTGTCCGGCCGGCCCGAGATGTCGCCGACCAGGTCGACCAGGTCGCCGACCACGATCGGGGTACGGCCCAACTCCCTGGCCCGCATGGCGATCACCTCGTTGGCCGGGTCGCCGTCGAGTGCGCAGGTCCACCGGCCACGGTCCACCTCGACCACCATGGCCGTGCGGGCGTCGGCGTGTTCCGGGCGGAGCTTGCTGCGCGGCCGGGTCCCCCGTCCCGGCCGGACCCGGACGTCCGCCTCGTCAAGCTTGCGCCAGTCCTCGCGGCGCCGGCCCTTCCCCGTCACCGTGGCCCCTCGCTCAGCTCGCTCACCTGCCGAGCATTCTGGCCCACATTCCGGGGAAGTCGGGCATGGTCTTGCTGGTGCTGGCGATGTCGTCCACCTCGACCCCACGCACGGCAAGGCCGACGATCGCGCCCGCGGTGGCCATCCGGTGGTCGGCGTAGGCGTGCCAGACCCCACCGTGCAGCGCGGCCGGCCGGATCGCCAGGCCGTCCTCCGTCTCAACGGCATTCCCGCCGAGCGCGTTGAGCTCGCCGGCGAGCGCGGCCAGCCGGTCGGTCTCGTGCCCGCGCAGGTGCGCGATGCCGCGCAGCACGGACGGGCCGGCGGCGAGCGCGGCGAGCGCGGCCACGGTCGGGGCCAGCTCGCCCGCGTCGTGCAGGTCAATGTCCACTCCGGACAGTTCGGCCGGCCCCGACACCGTCAGCCCGGTCGAGGAAAGTGTTGTCCGACAGCCCATCGCGTCGAGGATGGGCCGAATCGCGTCGCCCGCCTGCGTGGTGTGTTCCGGCCAGGCGGGCACGGTCACGGTGCCGCCGGTCAGCGCGGCCGCGGCCAGAAACGGCGTGGCATTGGACAGGTCCGGCTCGACCACCCAGTCCCGCACCGCGACCGGTCCCGGCGCTACCCGCCAGGTGTTCGGGTCCGCGTCGTCCACCTCGACCCCGGCCTGGCGCAGCATCGCCACGGTCATCTCGATGTGTGGCAACGAGGGCACCGGTTTCCCGTCGTGGCGCACGGTCAACCCCCGGGTGTAGCGGGCACCGGAGAGCAGCAGACCGGAGACGAACTGGGAGGACTGCGAGGCGTCCAATGTCACTTCGCCGCCCGGCACCTCGCCGGTTCCCAGCACGGTGAACGGCAACGTGTCGCCGTCCAGGGTGACTCCCAGCGCGCGCAACGCGTTCAGCACCGTGCCCATGGGTCGCTCGCGCGCCCGAGGGTCGCCGTCGAAGCCGATCTCGCCGGTGGCGAGCGCCGCGACCGGCGGCACGAACCGCATCACCGTGCCCGCCAGCCCGCAGTCGACCGAAGCGGGTCCGTGAAACCCGTCGTGCGGCCCGATCCGCGCCACGTTGGCCGGGCTGACCTCGACCGGAACCCCCAACGCGCGCAGCGCGCCCAGCATCAGCTCCGAGTCCCGGCTGGCCGGGACCCCGTGCACGGCGACCGTCCCGCCACTGTGCGCGGCGAGCACGAGCGCCCGGTTCGTGATCGACTTGGACCCCGGAACCGAGACGGTGGCCAGAACCGGAGCGGTCGCCACCGGAGCGGACCAGGACTGCGTCATGGTTGTAGATGATCCCGTACCGCCGGCTCGCTTGTGTCGGTGGGACATGTCACGATCGGCTATGGAGGTGGTCTGACTTGTGCGGCAGGTATGCGGCGACGAAGGACCCGGCGACACTGGCCGCCGAGTTCGACGCGGTCGACTTGGATGACACGGAGTCCTACGCGCCACGAGCCGACTACAACGTCGCGCCGACCAAGCAGGAGCTCACGGTCGTGCAGCGGCATCCGCGCGACGAGGAGGGCAATCCCGATCCCGACACCACGGTGCGCAGCCTGCGGGTGATGCGCTGGGGCCTGGTTCCGCACTGGGCCAAGGACAAGTCCATCGGCGCCAAGATGATCAACGCCCGGGCGGACAGCGCGGCGAGCAAACCGGCGTTCAAGAGCTCGCTGGCCAAGCGGCGCTGCCTGGTCCCGGCGGACGGCTGGTACGAGTGGCGCAGAGAGGGCGGCGTCAAGCAGCCGTTCTACCTGACCTCCCCGGACGGGGCCAGCCTGGCGTTCGCCGGGCTGTGGGCCACGTGGCGGGACAAGGCCGAGCCGGAGTCCGACCCGTTGGTCAGCTACACCATCCTGACCACAGACGCGGTCGGCCAGCTCACCGACATCCACGATCGGATGCCGCTGCTGCTGCCGCGCGAGTCCTGGGCTGCCTGGCTCGACCCTGACCGCGAGGACGTGTCGGAGCTGCTGGCCTCGCCGCCGGCCGAACTGGTTGCCGCCCTTGAGTTGCGTCCGGTTTCCAAGGCCGTGAACAGCGTCCGCAACAACGGTCCCGAGCTGCTCGAACGACACGAGCCGGCGCAGGACCTCGACGAGCCGGCGCTGTTCGACGCCGACGCCGCCACGAAATGACCACCACCGAGATAGCCACCGCGCACGGCACCGCCCGGGCCCAGCTGCACTGTGCTGCCGAAGGCCGGGCCGCGCTGCTGCTCGGGCACGGCGCCGGGGGCGGCATCGGCGCGCCGGACCTGGTCGCCGCCACCCGGGGGGCGACCGCCGCCGGGGTACACGTGGCGCTGGTCGAGCAGCCCTACCGGGTGGCCGGCCGCCGGGTGCCGGCGCCCGCCGCGCAGCTGGACTCCGCCTGGCTGACCGTCGCCGAGGAGCTGCAGCAGGAATTCTTCGCGGACCTGCCGCTGGTGTTCGGCGGCCGCTCGTCCGGCGCACGGGTGGCCTGCCGCACGTCGACGACCGGCCAGGCGGTGGCCGTGGTGTGCCTCGCGTTCCCGGTGCACCCGCCTGGCCGGCCGGAGCGCACCCGGCAGCCCGAGCTGGACGCGGTCGAGGTGCCCACCCTGGTGGTGCAGGGCGAGAACGACCCGTTCGGGATGCCGGGTGGCGCGCACCACCGCGAGGTCGTGCTGTTCCCGGGCGATCACTCGCTCAAGCGGGATGCCACCGGCATCGCGCGCACGGTCGAGGAGTGGTTGGGCCGGATCCTGCGTCCGCTGGGCTGAGCCGTCCCCGCTCCGCTCGGCTCCTCAGCCGGCGATCGGGGCGACGGTGGCGTCCAGCAGCCGGGTGAGGTCGGCCGGAGCGAGCTCGACCTCCAGGCCGCGCCGCCCCGCCGAGCAGTACAGCGTGTCCAGCGCCCCCGCGGACGCGTCCAGCACCGTGGGCAGTCGGTTGCGCTGGCCGAGCGGTGAGATCCCGCCGGCCACGTAGCCGGTGGCCCGCTCGGCCGCGGCCACCTCGGCCATCCTGGCTCGTTTGCCGCCGACCGCGGCCACCTCGGCCATCCTGGCTCGTTTGCCGCCGACCGCGGCCGCCAGTGCCTTCAGGTCGAGTTGGGCCGTCACCGGCACGATCCCGACCACCAGGCGGGCGCCGTCCACCTCGGCGAGCAGCGTCTTGAACACCCGCTCCGGCGCCACCCCGAGCGCCTCGGCGGCCTCGAGGCCGTAGGAGGGGTGCCGCGGATCGTGCTGGTAGGAGTGCACCGTGTGCCGCACCTTCTGCCTGGTCAGCAAGGCCGTCGCCGGCGTGCCCTGTCCCGCCACGCGGCCAGCCTAGGGAATGTCCACCAGGGTGCCGAGCGTTCTGCCCCACGTGTTGACTGAGTTGGGTGCTACCGAGCGCCGGGCGGCCCTCCGACCGCGCCGCGTATTCTCGAAGTGGTCCCATGCGCGCCCAGCGATGGGAATTTCGCTGGAAGGGAGCGCGGTGCCGAGCACCGAAACCCAGGCCAACGCCAGGCCAGAGACTCCGGCGGAGCGGGCCGAACGGTTCGAACGGGACGCGCTGCCACTGCTCGACCAGCTCTACTCCGCCGCCCTGCGGATGACCCGGAACCCCGCCGATGCCGAGGATCTGGTCCAGGAGACCTATCTCAAGGCGTACGCGGCGTTCGAGTCGTTCCGGGTCGGGACCAACCTCAAGGCTTGGCTCTACCGGATCCTCACCAACACCTACATCAACGGGTACCGCAAACGGCAACGTCAGCCGGTCCAGCAGCCGACCGAGGAGATCACCGACTGGCAGCTCGCCCAATCGGAGAGCCACACCTCATCCGGCCTGCGCTCGGCCGAGTTGGACGCGATGGACCGGCTGCCGGACGTCGATGTGAAGACGGCGCTTCAGGAGCTTCCCGAGGAGTTCCGGTTGGCGGTGTACCTTGCTGACGTCGAAGGCTTCGCCTACAAGGAGATTGCCGAGATCATGGGCACGCCGATCGGCACCGTGATGTCCCGCCTGCACCGGGGCCGGCGCATGCTGCGCGACCTGCTGTCGGATGTGGCGCGTGAGCGCGGGTTTTTGCGTTCGGCCGAGCGAGAGGTGGCCGGGTCATGAGCTGCGGCAATCACCATGAGACGGACTGCTCGGAGGTACTGGCCGAGGTGTGGATGTTTCTCGACCACGAGTGCAACGAGAGCCGCAGGGCGTTACTGGCGAGGCACCTCGACGAGTGCAGCCCCTGCTTGGCCCGGTACGGCCTCGATGAGCATCTGAAGACGCTGCTGGCCGCCAAGTGCGGCGGCGAGCACGCCCCGGACGGGCTCAAGGACCGGCTCCGGGCGACGATCAGAAAGACCGTGCTCGAGCACGGCACGGTCACCGTCGACGCGACCAGCGTGACCGTCGAGGTCCGGGAGGACGGGCGGGCCTAGCGGCCCGCGCCGAACACTAGGCCTGGCTGTGCGGCCGCTTGCCGTGGTTGGCCGAACTCTTCTTCCGGTCGCGACGCTTGCGGGCGCGCTTGGACATCGGGTTCTCCTCGCTGGTTGGCGTAGGTGGACAATCTTGCCACGAGTCTGTTGTCGCCTGGCCGACGGCTCGGCCGTGGTTGGATTGCCTGGTATCAAGCGGCGCTACGAGGAGGGCCGGCCGATGGCGGAGATCCACGCCGAGATGGTGGCCAACGTGCTGGAGGTCGTTGGTCACGAGGGCCAGCTCGTGGATGAGGGCGACACCGTGGTGGTTCTCGAGTCGATGAAGATGGAGATTCCGGTGCTCACCGAGTACTCGGGGAAGCTGACCAAGATCGCCGTCAAGGAGGGTGACGTGGTCCAGGAGCACGACCTGATCGCCATTGTCGAATGATTGTCGAATGACCGTGTGGAGTCCCAGCGCCATGCCGACCCGGTGATCCTTGTCCACCCTCTCTGACCTCCTCGCCGAGTACACCAGCCTGTCCGCCCGGCAGGTCGACCACCTGCAACTGGTGGTCGCGGAGTGGCAGCTGCTTGCCGACCTCTCGTTCGCCGACTTCCTGCTCTGGGTTCCGGTCGACCAGGAGGAGGGCGAGGAGTTCCTGTGTGTCGCGCAGGCCCGGCCGACCACCGCGCTGACCGCGCACGCGGAGGACGTGGTCGGCAGCCGGGTGGTCGCCCGCGACCATCCCCAGCTGCGCAAGGCGATCGGCGAGCGGCGAATCTGCCGGGAGGAGGACCCGCGCTGGTACCTGGGCGTCCCGGTGCGCCGGGAGACCATCCCGGTGACCAACGCCGGCCAGGTGATCGGGGTGCTGTCCCGGGAGACCAACCTGGCCGTGCCCCGGGTGCCCAGCTCACTGGAGATCGCCTACCTCGGCGTGGCCGGGGACCTGTGCCAGATGGTCGCCGACGGCACCTTCCCGACCACCGAACCCGCACCCGGCGTGCACACCAGTCCCCGGGTCGGCGATGGGCTCATCCGGCTGGACTCGACCGGCACCGTGGTGTTCGCGAGCCCCAACGCCAAGTCCGCCTACCACCGGATGGGCCATGCCGCGGACCTGCTCGGCACCCGGTTGGCGCCGCTCACCAGGGCATTGGTCGCCGACCCGTTCGACGCCACGGAGGTGGCCCAGCGGATCCTGACCGCGCTCGACGGGCAGTCGAGCATGCGGGTGGAGGCCGAGTCCCGGCGCGGGGCGACCGTGCTGTTCCGCGCGCTGCCGCTGCGTCCGGCGGACAAACCGGCCGGCGCGCTGGTGCTGGTCCGGGACGTCACCGAGGTGCGCCGCCGGGACCGGGCGCTGATGAGCAAGGACGCCACGATCCGGGAGATCCACCATCGGGTGAAGAACAACCTCCAGACCGTCGCAGCGCTGCTGCGCATGCAGTCCCGGCGGGCCACCAGCCAGGAGGCGAAGGATGCGCTGGCCGAGTCGATGCGCCGGGTCGCCGCCATCGCCATGGTGCACGAGATCCTGTCCACCTCGGTCGACGAGCGGGTCGACCTGGACTCGTTGGTGGACAAGGTGTTCCCGGTGGTCGGCGACGTCGCCGCGGCGGAGAGCCAGGTCAAGGTGCACAAGGTCGGACAGTTCGGGGTGGTCGCCGCCGAGGTGGCCACGCCGCTGGTGATGGTGCTGACCGAGCTGGTGCAGAACGCCGTTGGCCACGCCTACCCGCCCGGCGAGTCCGGCGAGGTGGTGGTGACGGCGGAACGCTCCGCGCGCTGGCTGGATGTGGTGGTCATGGATGACGGCAAGGGACTGCCGCGCGGCTTCTCCCTCGAGCGCACCGACGGCCTCGGGCTGCAGATCGTGCGCACCCTGGTCGAGACCGAGCTGCGCGGTTCGATCTCGCTGCGCCGGCGCGAGCGCCGCGGCACCGAGGCGGTGCTCCGCGTCCCGCTCTCCTACCGCCGGTAACGGCGTGCGGATGTCCGCCGCGCGGAACTCCGTTGCCTGAGCGCGAGACTCCCTTGCCTGAGCGCGGAACTCCGTTGCCTGAGCGCGAGACTCGCGAGGCGGAAAGAAGAAGCCCGGCGCGCTGTGGGGCGCGCCGGGCTTCGGTTGCTCTTGCGATTGGTGTCAGGCGTTGCTGCGTTGCCTGGTCCGAGAACGCCGCTTGAGAGAACGGCGCTCGTCCTCGCTCATCCCGCCCCACACGCCTGCGTCCTGGCCGCTCTCGAGCGCCCAGGCCAGGCAGTTGGAAGCGACGGTGCAGCGGTGGCAAACGGCTTTCGCCTCGGCGATCTGCAGCAACGCAGGACCACTGGTCCCCACAGGGAAGAACAGTTCGGGGTCCTCGTCACGGCAGGCCGCGCGGTGGCGCCAGTCCATCGGTACTTGCTCCTCGCTAGGCACGATTGGTCGCACCAGTTGTCGTCATCCGGTCATCGGGGTGCTTGTGAATGCTTTCACGAACCAGCTAGATGTCAAGGGTTGTCATTCACCCGGTGAGTAGACTCACCCGAAAGCCGCAGGTAGAAGCCTTGCGAATGCGCAGCGTAACGATTGGATCTCGATCACACCACGACCGTCAGGGCGTCCGGCACGGCCCTGAACTCCACTGTTGTGCGTTCGCCGAGCAGATCCCCGTCGCACTGCACTCGGACCGGTTCGGGCGAAATCACCCGAATGTGTCCAACGTCGTCAAGGCGCACCAGGTTCCCGCCGCGGGTCTCACCCTTTCGGCTCACGGCCTGGCGGAGGTGCCGTAGCACCGTCGGCAGCCGCAGGCTGCGCAGTGCGAACAGGCCGAGGCCGCCCTCGAACGAGCAGCCGCGATTGAGGTGGATCGGGCGCTCTCCGAGATAGGTCCATGGGTCGGTGTTGGACACGAACACCAGGCGCAGGTCGGACACCGGCTCCTGGCCGGGAACCTCGACGGTGAGCCGCGGTTTGCCGTGGGCCGGTCGCAGGTAGCTGGACACCGCGACCCGGGTGTAGAGCGCCGGGCTGGCCTTCTTGCCGCGCTTGCGGTCCACCCCGGCCACCACGTCGGCGTCCCAGCCGACCCCGGCGCTGAACGTGAACCAGCGCTCCGGCGAGCCGTTCGAGCTGACCCGGCCGAGCCCGACCTCGCGGCTGCGCCCCTCGGCGGTAGCGAGCAACAGCTGGTGTGCGGCCTCGATCGGGTGACGAGGCAGGCCGAGTGCCCTGGCGAACACGTTCGCCGATCCGCCAGGCACGATCCCGAGCTTGGGCACCGCCGCGCTGACGCCCCCGGCGAGCATGCCGTTGACCACCTCGTTGACCGTGCCGTCCCCGCCGTGCGCGACGACCAGGTCCACACCCTCCACCGCGGCCTTGGCCGCCGCCGCCATGGCGTGCCCCCGGTAGTCGGTTTCCACCACCTCGAGCTTGACCTGGCTGGCCAGGGCGTGCGCGAGCACATCACGACCGGCGGCCGTGGTCGCGGTCGCCTGGGGATTCACGATCAGCACTGCGCGCATTACCGCAGAGTAGGGTGTGCCGCTCCCTCCCAGAACCGGTACCAGTCCTCCTTCGTCGCGAGGCCCCGCGCGAGTGCACCCAGACGACCGTCTAGCCCGCGAGAAGCATGCGTACCTGTCTATATGATCGTCCCCTGATCGCCCACCGTTAGGGACCTCCGTCCGGGTGGCATTACGATCGCCCGAATGCAGGTATCGGCCGCCCCGCTCATGGTCCGGGCCGCGGGCGTCGTCGTTGGCGTGCAGGGACTGGTCGGCCTGACTTTCGCGGCGGCGGTTCTGGTGCGGGCGTTCGGCGGCGGCTCCGCGCCAGGCAACAACCTGTTCGGCGAGGCCGCCTACTTCGCGGTGCTCGGCGGCGGCGTGCTGGCCTGCGGGCTCGGCCTGGTGCTCGGCAAGACCTGGGCCAGGACACCCTCGGTGGTGGTGGAGATCCTGCTGCTCGGCGTGGCCTGGTACGCGATGGGTCCGTCCGGCCGCCCCGGGCTCGGCGTGCCGGTCGCGGTGCTCGGCGTGCTCGTGCTGGTGCTGCTGTTCGTGGCCCCCTCGCGGGCCTGGGCACTCGGCGAGGATCCGGCCGGTTCTCCGCCAGAGGATCAAGGGCGCCGCTGACCCCGCGTACCGGGTCGTTGTCACTGGGCTGTACGCGCGGCTCCGGATCAGCGCGAGGTGACCTTCCTTCGCTTCTATTGGCGCAAGGTGACATTCCGCTGTACGCGCGGCTCCGGGAACAGCGCAAGGTGTCGGTGTCGGTGTATGAGTGGACGGTCCAGACGCGGCAGCCGATCGGCGGAACCGTGTACCTATCAGGCCGCGACCGAGAAGCAGGGCCGGGTGTGGCCACCTAGTTTCCGGCGAGCCGGTTCAGGGCCGGGCCGCTGACCCGGAAGACGGTCCACTCGTCCATCGGGGCCGCGCCTAGCGACTCGTAGAACCCGATAGCCGGTTCGTTCCAGTCGAGCACCGACCACTGGAGTCGGGTGTATCCCTGCCGCACGCATTCCTCGGCCAGTCCGGCGAGTAGGGCCTTGCCGAGGCCGGAGCCGCGGGCGCTCGGGCGGACGTAGAGGTCTTCGAGGTAGATGCCGTGTTCTCCGTCCCAAGTGGAGAAGTTTTTGAACCAGAGGGCACAGCCGACCACCTCCCCGTCCAGTTCGCCGACGTGGGCGAACAGCGCGGGTGCTGGGGAGAACAACGCCCGATGGAGTTGCTCGGCGGTGAGGTGGCACTCGTCGGGGGCCCGCTCGTATTCGGCCAGCTCGTAGACGAGCTTCACCATGGCGTCCACATCGGACTCCTCGGCGCGCCGGACAAGCTTGTCTGGCAAGGAGATCTCCTTCTACCCGATCAGCGGCGACAGGTTGAGCCGGCCGATCCTCGGTACCCCGCGCTCGTCGTCGAGCACCACGAGCCCCGCCGCGTCGAGTGCGAAGTGGACCCCGGCCGTGGGCGGCAGGCCGAGCCAGCCGGCCGCCAGCACCCGGCTGAAATGGCCGTGTCCGACCAGGATGACATCGCCGCGGGGCAGTGCGGCGCGGGCCCGGTCGAGCACCTTCGCCACGCGGGCACTGATCTGCTCGGCACTCTCCCCGCCGATGCTGGGGTGCGTCCACACGGTCCAGTCCGGCACCTGCTCGCGAATCTGCGGTGTGGTCAGGCCCTCGTAGTCGCCGTAGTCCCACTCCGCCAGGTCTTCCGTTACCTCGTCCACCCGCAGACCGGCCAACTCGGCGGTGCGCAAGGCCCGGCTGCGCGGGCTGGACAGCACCAGGGCCGGCGCATCGGTTCCGCGTAAGGCGGCGAGCAGGCGCCCGGCCAGCCGGGCGCGCTCCTCGCCCTCGGTGGTCAGCGGGATGTCGGAGCGGCCGGTGTGCCGCCCGGTCCTGGACCACTCGGTCTCCCCGTGCCGCAACAGATACACGGTGTTCTGGTGCCCGGCCATCGCGCCTCCCCTCGGGACTGAGCGAGTACCCGCGATCGAGTCAACCACCCGAATGACGACGTGCGCGATCTGGGTAGCCGTGAGTCCGCGTTGCCGGAGCGCGTGACTCAGTTGCCTGAGCGCGCGACTCGCGTGCCTGAGCGCGCGACTCGCGGTGGGTCATCGTGCCGCACACGAAACCGGGCCGGGCGGAATGTTCCGCCCGGCCCGTCCGCGTGCGCGGCGGTCAGGAAGCCTGCTTGGTCTCCCAGAAGATCTTGTCGATCTCGGCGATCAGGTCCAGCAGCTCCTGGCCGCTGTTCGGGTCCATGGAGCCCTTCGTGCCGCTGGCGCCTGCCGCCTTGGTCGCCTTGTTGAACAGTTCGTGGAGCTGGGGGTACTTCTCGAAGTGCGGGGGCTTGAAGTAGTCGGTCCAGAGCACCCAGAGGTGGTGCTTGACCAGGTCCGCGCGCTGCTCCTTGATCAGGATGGCGCGGGTGCGAAACTCGGGATCCGCGTTGTCCTGGTACTTCAGCTGGATGGCCTTGACCGACTCGGCCTCGATGCGCGCCTGGGCCGGGTCGTAGACGCCGCAGGGTAGGTCACAGTGCGCGGTGGCTGTCAGGCGATAGCCCAGAATGCGCGACAGGAGTCGCATCTTTCCTCCTGATGGATTGCTGCTCCGACTGTTTGCGACCCTACTCCGGACGGACTTGCCGGGCAGACGGAGGTGATCGTTGACGCGGCGCTATCGGCAGGTTCAGGTGGACGGGAACTCCATGTCGCCGACCCTGGCCCACCGCGATCTCGTGCTGGTCCGCATGGACACCCCGGCCCACCCCGATGACCTGGTGCTGGTCAGTTGGCCGAGCCGGCCGGGCCAGCTGTCGATCAAGCGCGCGGCCTGGCCGGAGGACGCCGGCTGGTTCGTGGTCGGCGACAACCCGCTCGAGTCGACCGACTCCAACCACCTCGGTCCGGCGCGGGTGCTCGGCGTCATTCTCTGGCGGCTCTGGCCCCGCCCGCGCCGGCTGCGCTGAGCCGTTCGTATTGCGCGACGCATTCCGCGTAGCTCGGCAGCATCCCGGCTTCGAGCGCAGCGGCCAACGAGGGCGCGGCGGCGTCCTTGTCCGACAGCAACGGCGTCAGGTCCGCCGGCCAGGGCAGGCCGAGCTCCGGGTCGAGCGGGTTGACGGCGTGCTCCGCGGCCGGGTTGTACGGCTCCGAGCACAGGTAGGAGATCACCGTGTCGTCCTCGAGCGCCAGGAACGCGTGCCCGACGCCCTCGGGCAGGTAGACCGCCCGGAACGACTCCGGATCGAGCCGCGCCGCGTCCCAGGTGCCGAAGGTGGGCGAGCCGACCCGCAGATCGACCACCAGGTCGAGGAGTGCGCCCCTCGGGCAGTACACGTACTTGGCCTGGCCGGGCGGGACGTCGGCGTAGTGCAGGCCGCGCAGGGTGCCCCGGCGAGAGGTGCTGTTGTTGCTCTGGCCGAGCCGCAGCGGGTGGCCGACCGCCTTCACGAACGGTTCTTCCTGGAACGGCGCCACGAACAGGCCGCGGGCGTCGGGAAACGTTCTCGGCAGGAACTCGAACGCGTCCCGCACCGCCAGCTCTCGCACCTGCATGGAGTGGACCCTATCGAACGCCAACTGTGATCCCTGCCGCAGACAGACTTGCGCCGGCCTGACAGACTGGTGGTACCGCAGCGTCCGTGGCCCGGCCGCCTTTACCACCGGTGGGGGGCCCACAGCAAAGCGGTGCCACGGGAAACCGGCCCAAACCGCGACCGGAACTCGAGTGCGCCGCGAGTGTGCGTGGTTAGCGTCCGCAGATCGACGCCCCGCACCAGCCCCGCAGGAGGGACGCCCGTGACCGCCGTGAATGATCACGAGGTTCGCACAGACATCGACAGCCGAGCGGTGAGCGATGTGAGTGACAATCTGGTGACCGCCCCCGTCACCGACGACGAGATTTTCCGCGCCCACGAGGGAGGCAAGCTGGGCATCGGGGTGACCAGGCCGATCTCCGACTCGCGCGCGCTGGCCATCGCCTACACGCCCGGCGTGGCCAAGGTGAGCCGGGCGATCGCCGAGGACGCCGCCCTGGCCGCCCGCTACACCTGGGCGCACCGCCTGGTCGCCGTGGTCAGCGACGGCACCGCGGTGCTCGGCCTCGGCGACATCGGCGCCAGCGCGTCGCTGCCCGTGATGGAGGGCAAGGCGGCGCTGTTCAAGACGTTCGGCGGGCTCGACTCCATCCCGCTGGTACTGAACACCACGGACGTGGACGAGATCGTGGAGACGTTGGTCCGGCTGCGACCGAGCTTCGGCGCGGTGAACCTGGAGGACGTGGCCGCGCCGAGGTGCTTCGAGTTGGAGCAGCGGCTGATCGAGGCGCTGGACTGTCCGGTCATGCACGACGACCAGCACGGCACCGCGGTGGTGCTGCTGGCCGCGCTGCGCGGCGCCAACCAGGTGCTCGACCGCAAGCTGGACAACCAGCGGGCGGTCATCGTCGGCGCCGGTGCGGCCGGAGTGGCGTGCGCGAAGATCCTGCTCGCGGCCGGCATCGGCGACATCACGCTGCTCGACTCGCGCGGCATCGTGCACGCCGGCCGGGACCACCTCAACCCGGTGAAACAGGAGATGGCCGGGCTCACCAACGTGGCCGGCCTGAGCGGTGGCCTGGCCGAGGCGCTCGCCGGTGCGGACATGTTCGTCGGGCTCTCCGCGGCGACCGTGCCGGAGGAGCTGATCGCCACGATGGCGCCGTCCTCGATCGTGTTCGCGCTGTCGAACCCCGACCCGGAGATCCATCCGCATGTCGCGGCCCGGCACGCGGCGATCGTGGCGACCGGCCGAAGCGACTTCCCCAACCAGATCAACAACGTGCTGGCCTTCCCGGGCATCTTCCGGGGCGCGCTGGACGCCGGCGCCCGGCGGATCACCGAGAACATGAAGCTGGCCGCGGCCGCGGCGATCGCCGAGGTGGCCAGCGAGGATCTGGCTCCGGACATGATCGTGCCGAGCGCCCTCGACCCGAGGGTCGCCCCGGAGGTCGCCGAAGCAGTCGCTCGGGCCGCGCGCGAAGACGGGGTAGCCTGAGCCCGGCGAGAACATCTGCGGCCGGGGGGCGGAAGGATGGCGCCGTGGCCGAGCATGTCGTGCGCGCCGAGCTGCCCCTGGACGGGGCGCGGTCCGGCGAGTTCGGCATGGCCGACGACCATGCGCCGGACGCTGCTGACCGGGTCCCGGGCGGTGGCCAGGCGAGCCCGCAGGAGGACCCGGTGGTCGAGCGGGCGCTGCTGCTCGACGCGCAGCGCCTGGCCCGGCTCGGCAGCTGGAGCACCGACACCCGAACCGGCCGCACCTACCTCTCCGCCGGACTGCGCCGGCTGATCGGGCTGCCCGCGTCCACCAGCGCGGAGGACGCGCTCGGCCTGATCCATCCGGAGGACCTGCCCGCACTGGACCTGTTCCGCAAGAGCCTGCACGCGCCAGGCAACGACCGCCCGGTCGAGCTCGAGGTGCACGACACCACCGGCAAGTTCACCTTCCTGGTCCGCGGGCAGGCCGAGCGGGACGCGGGCGGCGCGGTCGTGCGGGTACACGGCACGGTGCAGGACGTCACCCGGCTCCGCGCGTTCGAACGGCAGGCCAGGCAGGACCGCAGGCTCTTCGGCGACGCGCAGCGGGTGGCCCGGCTCGGGACCTGGGAGTGGGACACGACCACCGGCGAGGTGGTCTGGTCGTCGATGCTCTACGAGCTGGTCGGGGTGCCGCCGGGGAGCCCGGTCACCTACCCGGACTTCCTGAACCTGGTGCATCCCGACGACCTGGAGCGGGTGACACGGCAGTGCCAGGACCTCGCCGAGCGCGGCGTGCCGCTGGACGCGGAGTTCCGGGTGATCCGGCCGGACGGCACCCGGCGGGTGTTCGGCTGCCGGGGTGAGCCGCTCGGTACCGGCGCCAGTTCGTCGATCATGATCGGCACCGCGCAGGACGTGACCGAGCAGCGCTCCACCGAGACCCGGATGATGCGCTCCAGCCAGCGGTTCAGCGACCTGGTGGCGATCACCCCGGTCGGCATCGCGCTGTTCGACGACGACGAGCGGCTGGTCGACGCGAACGAGGCGCTCTGCCGGCTGCTCGGCATCGACCTGGAGCGGCTGCGCGGCTCGGGTGCGGCGCAGCTCGTCCACCCGAGCGACCGGGGCGGGCGGCTGCTGGTCGGCCGGGAGGGCGGCCGGCACGGGTCCAGCGCGTTCCGGCTCGGCCAGCGGGTGCTGGCCACCGCTGCCGGCAAGCCGGTCTACTGCGAGCTGTCCGCCACCATCTCGGTGGCCGACGACGGCCAGCGGTTCTGGCTGGTGGTGTTCTCCGACGTGACGGACCGGCGCAAGGCCGCGGAACGGTTGCACTACCAGGCCACGCACGACGAGCTGACCGGGCTGCCCGGCCGGGCCGCGGTGAAGGAGCTGCTCGGCAACCTGCTCGGCGGCCCCGACGCGGCCGCCGTGGCGCTGTTGTTCTGTGACGTGGACAACTTCAAGCGGTTCAACGACTCGCTCGGCCACGACCTCGGCGACGAGCTGATCACGGCGCTGGCCCGGCGGCTGGAGCGCGGGCTCCCGCCGGGCTGTACCGCGGCCCGGATGTCCGGTGACGAGTACGTGGTGATCTGCTCCGACGTGGACGAGGTCGGCGGGGTCGAGGCACTGGCGAACCAGGTGGCCGGCCTGCTGCGGACCGCGGTTCCGGTGCGCGGCCAGTTGTTACGGGTGTCCGCGGCGATCGGGGCCGCGGTGCCAAGCGGCCCGGAGACCAGCGCGGCGGACCTGCTCCGGTTCGCCGACGCGGCGATGTTCGACGCGAAACGGCGCGGCACCGGGCGGGTGTCGGTGGCCAACGCCGAGATGATCGCCTCGGCGAACAGCCAGCTGCTGCTCGAGGGCCAGCTGCGCGACGCGATCGCCAACGACGGCTTGGTGCTGCACTACCAGCCGGTGGTCGGCCCGGACGGGGTGGTGCTGTCGGCCGAGGCGCTGGTGCGCTGGCCGCACCCGCAGCGCGGGATGCTTCTCCCCGGCGAGTTCCTGCCCGTGGCGGAGCAGGGCGACCTGCTGCGCGACCTGGACCGCTGGGTGCTGCGCACGGCGCTGCGCGAGGCGGCGAGCTGGCCGATGATGGCCGGTGCGGTGCTCGGCGGCGGGGTCAGTGTCGCGGTGAACATGTCCGGCCTGGTGCCGAGCGACCCGGACTTCGTCGACCGGGTGGCCGCCGCGGTGCTGGAGTCCGGCATCGAGTGGGACCGGGTGGTGCTCGAGCTGGTCGAGACCAGCCTGATCGACCTGCCGCAGCGCAGCCGGGCGGCGATGGCCGAGCTGGTCGAGCGCGGCATCCGGTTCGCCGTGGACGACTTCGGCACCGGCTACTCCTCGCTGGCCCGGCTCAAGGAGTTGCCCGCGCAGATCATCAAGGTGGACCGGCGGTTCGTGGCCGGTGTGGCCACCGACGCCTCGGATTTCGCGGTGGCCAGGGCGGTGGTGGACATGGCCCGCGCGATGGGCCGCAGCTGCGTCGCCGAGGGTGTCGAGACGGCCACCCAGTTCCACGTGCTGCGCAGCGTCGGGGTCGAGGCATACCAGGGGTGGCTGCTGTCCCGGCCGATGCCCGCGGCCGACTTCCGCGAGCTGCTTCGTATGGGTCCGCTCACAATTCCGCGGGACTGAACTGGCCAAATCCTGGAACGTGCTGCCGGTGTCTGTGGGAGCGGCTAGGGTCGTCGAATCACGCGGCCGGCGAGTGGCCGTCTCGACCTGCGGGAGTCTCGGGTGATCGAGTTCCGGGCCGTGACCAAGAGGTACCCGGACGGCACCGTTGCCGTGAACGAGCTGGACCTGACCATTGAGGACGGTGCGCTCACCGTCCTGGTGGGTCCGTCCGGATGCGGCAAGACCACCTCGCTGCGGATGATCAACCGGATGATCGACCCGACGTCCGGGGAGATCCTGCTCGACGGCAAGAACGTCCGCGAGTCGCGGCCCGCGCAGCTGCGCCGCGGGATCGGCTACGTGATCCAGCACGCCGGGTTGTTCCCGCACCGCACGGTGCTGGACAACGTGGCCACCGTGCCGCTGCTCAACGGCACCACCCGGCGTGCGGCCCGGGCGCGGGCCGCGGAGCTGCTCGAACTGGTCGGTCTGCCCTCGACGTTCGCCAAGCGCTACCCCGCGCAGCTCTCCGGCGGCCAGCAGCAGCGGGTCGGCGTGGCCAGGGCGCTGGCCGCGGACCCGCCGGTGCTGCTGATGGACGAGCCGTTCAGCGCGGTCGACCCGATCGTCCGGGACGACCTGCAGCAGCAACTGCTCCGGTTACAGTCCGAACTGGACAAGACCATCGTGTTCGTCACTCACGACATCGACGAGGCGATCAAGCTCGGGGACAAGGTCGCGGTGCTGCGGGTCGGCGGCGTGCTGGCCCAGTACGACACGCCCGCGGCGCTGCTGGCCAAACCCGCGGACGAGTTCGTGGCCGCGTTCGTCGGCCGGGACCGTGGCTACCGGGCACTGGGATTCCTTGCCGCGCAAGGTATCGAGCTGGCTCCGGTGGCCAGGGTGTCGGTGGGCACCGAAGCCGGCGCCGCCAGAGGCCGGTTGACGAACGGCTGGGCGGTCGTCGTCGACGAACAGAACCGGCCGGTGGGCTGGGTTTCCAGCGACCTGTTATCCACTGTGGACGGATCGGCGGCGGTCGGCCCGCCGAACCTGATCTCCGGTGGCTCGCTCTACCAGGTGGACGCCGAGGGCGCCGGCACCGCGGGCACCCTGCGCAACGCCCTCGACGCGGCGCTCAGCTCGCCCGCGCAGCTGGGCATCGCGGTGGACTCGGACGGCGCCGTCGTCGGCGGGATCAGCGCGGACACCGTGCTTCGGGCACTGGCCGCGGCGCGGGAGACCGGTGAGGTCCCGGTATGAGGTGGATCCTCGATCACCTCGACGAGTTGCTCGCCACCACCTGGGACCACCTCGGGCTGGCGTTGCTGCCGGTGCTCGCCGGACTGCTGATCTCGTTGCCCCTGGGGTACTTCGCGCATCGCTGGCGGGCCGTGCGGGCGATCCTGGTGCCGGTCTCCGGGCTGCTGTACACGATCCCGTCGCTTGCCCTGTTCGTGCTGATGCCGCTCGTGCTCGGCACCCGCATCCTGGACCCGATCAACGTTCAGGTGGCGTTGACCATCTACACCGTCGCGCTGCTGGTGCGCTCGGTCGCCGACGCGCTGGACGCGGTGCCAGGCGACACCATCGCGGCGGCCACCGCCATCGGCTACGGGCCGACCCGCCGGTTCTTCGCGGTGGACCTGCCGCTGTCCGTTCCGGTGCTGGTGGCCGGAATCCGGGTGGCCGCGGTGTCCAACATCAGCCTGGTCAGCGTCGGCGCGATCATCGGCGTCGGCGGACTCGGCTTCTACCTCACCCACGGCTCGCAGCTCTCGCCGCCGAACTACGCCGAGATCATCGCCGGAATCGGGCTGATCGTGCTGCTCGCCCTTGTCGTCGACGGGCTGCTGGCCGTGCTCGGCCGGATCCTCACCCCGTGGACCAGGGCACGAGCCGGGAGGTCCCCCGCATGAACCTGCTCAACGGGGTTTTCGAGTGGCTGACCGACCCCGAGAACTGGCACAAGACCTTCCTCGGGCCGGGCATTCCGCAGCGGATCGGCGAACACCTCCAGTACACCGGGCTGGCCATCCTGATCGCCGCGGTGATCGCGGTGCCGCTCGGCACCTACATCGGGCACACCGGGCGGGGCGGCTTCCTGGTGGTCGGCGTCGCCAACTCCTTCCGTGCGCTGCCCGAGCTCGGTCTGCTGATCCTGCTGGTGCTGGCCATGGGCGTGGCGCTGGCGTTACAGGCGGTGACCATCGCGCTGGTGCTGCTGGCCATCCCGCCGTTGCTGGCCGGGACGTACGCGGGCGTACGCAACGTGGACCGGGACGTGGTGGACGCGGCTCGCGGGATGGGCATGCGCGAGCGGGACGTCGTGCTCAAGGTCGAGCTGCCGATCGCGCTGCCGCTGATCCTCGGCGGCCTGCGCGCGGCCACCCTCCAGGTGATCGCCACGGCCAGCATCGCCGCGTTCGTCTCGCTCGGCGGGCTCGGCCGCTACGTGATCGACGGCCGGGCGTTCGGCGGCGCCGACGGCTACACCGAGATGGCCGGCGGCGCGGTGCTGATCGCCGTCCTCGCCATCGCGGTCGAGGTGACTCTCGCCGGGGTGCAGCGGCTGGCCGTGTCGCCGGGGCTGCGCACCGCAAAGATCTCCCGGCGCGTCACTCGCGTTCGGATGAGGCCGGTCGAAGAGCCGGAAGGAGCTATCGCATGAGGAGTAACCCTTGATGAAACGTGTACTTGCCGGTGTGGCGACCGCGATGGTCGCGGCGCTCACGATGACGGCGTGCGGGGGTTCCTCCGACCCGCTGTCCAACGCACCCGCCTCGCAGCCGGGCGGCGGGTCGAGCAACGTGGCCAAGCCGTCCAAGATCGTGGTCGGCTCGGCCAACTTCCCGGAGAGCGCGGTGCTCGCGGAGATCTACGCGGCCGCGCTGACCGCGAAGGGAATCACGGTCGAGAAGAAGCTCAACATCGGCAACCGGGAGACCTACTACCCGGGCCTGCAGGACGGCTCGATCGACCTGATCCCGGAGTACACCGGCGTCCTGTTGCAGCACATCAAGAAGGACGCCACGCAAACCTCGCCGGATGAGGTGTACTCGGCGCTCAAGGCGGCGCTGCCGGCGAACCTGACCGTGCTGGACAAGGCGACGGCCGAGGACAAGGACGCCATCGTGGTCAGCAAGGAGACCGCGGACAAGTGGAGCCTGAAGTCCATCGCCGACCTCAAGGCACACGCCGCCGAGGCGATTTTCGGTGGCCCGCCGGAGATTCAGCGCCGGCCCGACGGTCTGCCCGGCTTCAAGAAAAACTACGACCTAGAGTTCAAGGAGTTCAAGTCGCTTGACGCTGGCGGCCCGCTGACCGTCAATGCCTTGAAGACCAACGCGGTCCAGGCGGCGGACCTGTTCACCACCGACCCGTCGATCACGGTGAACAACTTCGTGGTGCTCGACGACCCGAAGAACAACTTCGCCGCGCAGAACGTGGTCCCGCTGATCAATGCCGGCAAGGCGAGCTCCGAGGTCAAGGACGTGCTCAACGCGATCGCGGCGAAGCTGGACACCAAGACGCTGATCGAGCTCAACGCGAAGCTGAGCGCACCGGACAAGCCGGACGCCGCCAAGGTGGCCGCCGACTGGCTGGCGGCCGCGGGCATCAAGTAGGCGCGCGGCCATTTTCCAGCGGAAGGTGACATTGCGCGGTTAGAAGCGAATGAAGGTGACATTGCGCGGTAGGCGGCGGCTGCGGTACCGCGGAAGGTGACATTGCGCTGAAGGGCGCGGGCCGAGGCGCACTATTCGGAGGGGCCGCCGATCCGGGCACTGAGCTCGGCGGCGGCCCTTCTGGTGTGCTCGGCGAGGCGCGGCCACGTCTCGCCGCATTCGGGGTCGCAGCGATGCGGGAACGTGCTGCTGATCGCCGCGACCGGCCGGCGACCGTGGTCGAGGACGGGTGCGGCCACCGAGGCGAAACCCGCGGTGACCTGGCCGTCCTCGACCGCCCAGCCCCGTCGGCGGGTCTCGGCGAGCAGCCGGCGCAGCGCGGGCAGGTGCGCGGGGCCACGGCCGGTGCGATCGACGAAGCCGGTCCTCGCCGGGAACAGCGCGCGGACCTGGGCGGCCGGCAGGTGGGCGAGCACCGCCAGGCCGGATGCGGGTAGCTGGGCGGGGAGCCGCACGCCGACATCGGCCACCGTGAGGTACGGGTTGGCCGGCTGTTCGCGGATCAGGTACAGAATCTCCCGGCCGTGCAGCACGCCGAGGTGCGCGGTCTGGCCGGTGCGCTCGATCAGCCGGCGGAGCACCGGCTTGGCCAGCCGCTCCACCGGGTCGTGGCGCAGGTAGGCGGATCCCAGCTCGAACGCGGCCACCCCCAGGCCGTAGCGGCGCTCCTCGGCCAGGTGGGTCACGAAGCCGGCCGCGGCCAGCTCGGAGAGCAGGTGGTAGGCGGTCGAGCGGGGCAGGCCGAGCTCGCGGGCCACCGACGCGGCCGTCACCGGCCCGGCCTTGGTGGCCAGCAGCCGGAGCAACGCCAACCCCCGGCGCAGCGCCGGCACCTCGCTGCTCGCACCCACCGCCGCTCCCGTCCGCCATCTGTGAGAGACCAGTCTGGGATACCAGACAGTGTCGCCCGGCCCCGGGTCGTGCAACTCGCCGGCGAGCGCTGGGATGGAGGCATGCGGGAACCGGTCGAGGTGGATGGCGGGGCGTTGACCCGCGAGCAGGTGGTCGCGGTCGCCAGGGGCGGGGTCGGCGTCGAGCTGACCGAGGGGGCGCAGGCCGCGGTGCGGAAGTCCCGGGCGCACATCGAGGAACTGGCCCATGCGCGGACTCCGACCTACGGGGTGTCCACCGGGTTCGGTGCGCTCGCGACCAGGCACATCCCGCCGGAGCGCCGGGCGGCGCTGCAACGCTCGCTGATCCGCTCGCACGCGGCCGGCGCCGGCCCCGCCGTCGAGCCCGAGGTGGTGCGCGCGCTCATGTTGCTCCGATTGCGCACCCTGGCCACCGGGCACACCGGGGTCCGTCCATCCACTGTGGACTCGTTGGCCGCGGTGCTGAACGCCGGCATCGTGCCGGTGGTGCCGGAGTTCGGCTCGCTCGGCTGCTCCGGCGACCTCGCCCCGCTCGCCGCGGTCGCGCTGGCGCTGATGGGCGAGGGCGAGGTGTTCGACGCCGAAGGGGTGCGCCGGCCGGCCGGTGACACGTTGCTCGAGGCCGGGATCGATCCGGTGGTGCTGGCCGAGAAGGAGGGCCTCGCGCTGATCAACGGCACCGACGGGATGCTCGGCATGCTGGTGCTCGCCCTGCACGACCTGCACCGCCTGATCGACGTGGCCGACCTGACCGCGGCGATGAGCGTCGAGGCGCTGCTCGGCACCGACCGGGTGTTCGCCGCCGACCTCCAGGCCCTGCGCCCGCACCCGGGCCAGGCGACCTCCGCCGCCCGAATGGCCGCCTTCCTCGCCGGCTCCCCGATCATGGCCAGCCACCGCGGTCCGGACTGCAACCGGGTGCAGGACGCCTACTCGCTGCGCTGCGCCCCACAGGTGCACGGCGCGGCGCGGGACACGCTCGCCGCCGCGGAGCTGGTGGCCGACCGGGAGCTGGCCTCGGCCATCGACAACCCGGTCGTGCTCGCCGACGGCAGGGTCGAGTCCAACGGCAACTTCCACGGCGCGCCGGTCGCCTACCAGCTCGACTTCCTGGCCATCCCGGTGGCGGACGTGGCGAGCATGGCCGAGCGGCGCACCGACCGGATGCTCGACGTGGCCCGCTCGCACGGGTTGCCGCCGTTCCTGGCCGACGACCCCGGCGTCGACTCGGGGCACATGATCGCCCAGTACACCCAGGCCGGGATCGTCTCCGAGCTCAAACGCCTTGCCGCGCCGGCAAGTGTGGACTCCATCCCGAGCTCGGCGATGCAGGAGGACCACGTCTCGATGGGCTGGTCCGCGGCGCGCAAGCTGCGTCGCGCGGTGGACGGGCTGACCACGGTGCTGGCCATCGAGCTGCTCACCGCAGCCAGGGCGCTTGACCTACGCGCTCCGCTCGCCCCCGGACCGGCCACCGGCGCCGCGGTCGCCGCGCTGCGCCGGGTGGTACCCGGTCCGGGCCCGGACCGCCACCTCGCCCCCGAGATCGCCGCCGCCGAAGACCTGATCCGCTCAGGAGGACTGCCATGACACCCCTTGTGTCAACCCCGAGCTCGGATCGGGTCATGGGTCTGCCAACCGCACCTCAGGGGAACGTGACGCAAGCCGGCCACAGGTACGTGGCCAACCAGCACCTTTCCGCCCTCAACGCGGCCACAGCAGTGAATTCCGGGGAGGCGGACCAGTCATGACCGTGACCAGCGGGCCCCGCCCGGTTCGCGCCGCACGCGGCACCACCATGACCGCGCGAAGCTGGCCGACCGAGGCGGCGCTGCGGATGTTCCACAACAACCTCGATCCCGAGGTCGCCGAGCGGCCGGACGATCTCGTGGTCTACGGCGGCACCGGCCGGGCCGCACGCGACTGGGCCAGCTTCGACGCGATCACCCGGGAGCTGACCGACCTCCGCGAGGACGAGACCCTGCTGGTGCAGTCCGGGAAACCGGTCGGTGTGCTGCGCACGCACGAGTGGGCGCCCCGGGTGCTGATCGCCAACTCCAACCTGGTCGGCGACTGGGCGACCTGGCCGGAGTTCCGCCGGCTGGAGGCGCTCGGCCTGACCATGTACGGCCAGATGACCGCCGGCTCGTGGATCTACATCGGCACCCAGGGCATTCTCCAGGGCACCTACGAGACGTTCGCGGCCGTGGCGCGCAAGCGGTTCGGCGGCTCGCTGAAGGGCACCCTGACGCTCACCGCGGGCCTCGGCGGGATGGGCGGCGCGCAGCCGCTGGCCATCACGATGAACGGGGGCGTCGCGCTGTGCGTCGAGGTCGACCCGGAGCGGGCCAGGCGCCGGGTGCAGACCCGGTACCTGGACGAGGTGGCCGACGACCTGGACGACGCGGTCCGGCGGGTGGAGGCGGCGAAGCGGGACGGCCGGGCGCTGTCCGTCGCGGTGATCGGCAACGCCGCCGAGGTGCTGCCCGAGCTGCTCCGCCGCGACGTGGCGGTGGACGTGGTCACCGACCAGACCTCGGCGCACGACCCGCTGGCCTACCTGCCGAAGGGAGTGTCGCTCGAGGACTGGCACGACTACGCGGCGAAGAAGCCGGACGAGTTCACCGACCGGTCCCGGGACTCGATGGCCGAGCACGTGGACGCCATGGTCGGCTTCCTGGACCGCGGTGCCGAGGTGTTCGACTACGGCAACTCGATCCGCGGCGAGGCCAAGTCGGGTGGCTGCGAGCGGGCCTTCGACTTCCCCGGGTTCGTGCCGGCCTACATCCGGCCGCTGTTCTGCGAGGGCATGGGCCCGTTCCGCTGGGCGGCGCTGTCCGGTGATCCGGCCGACATCGCCGCGACCGACCGGGCAATTCTGGATCTGTTCCCGGAGAACGAATCCCTGGCGCGCTGGATCCGGCTGGCCGGCGAACGCGTTGCCTTCCAAGGACTTCCGGCGCGCATCTGCTGGCTCGGCTACGGCGAGCGGAACCTGGCCGGAGTCCGGTTCAATGACATGGTGGCGAACGGTGAGCTGTCCGCGCCGGTGGTGATCGGCCGCGACCATCTGGACTGCGGGTCGGTGGCCTCGCCGTACCGGGAGACCGAGGCGATGGCCGACGGCTCGGACGCGATCGCCGACTGGCCGCTGCTCAACGCGCTGGTCAACACGGCGTCCGGGGCGAGCTGGGTGTCCATCCACCACGGCGGCGGGGTCGGCATCGGCCGGTCGATCCACGCCGGGCAGGTCACCGTCGCGGACGGCACCGAGCTGGCCGCGGCGAAGATCGACCGGGTGCTCAGCAACGACCCGGCGATGGGCGTGTTGCGGCACGTCGACGCCGGCTACGAGCGGGCCGGCGAGGTCGCGCGGGAACGGGCCGTACACCTCCCGATGGCCCGATGACCGGCCTGGCGGACCTCGCCGGCGTCGGCCGGGATCCGCGCCGCGGCGGGTACTCCCGGCACGGCTTCGACCGGGCCGAGCTCGAGCTGCGGTCCTGGTTCACCGAGCAGGCCACCCGGCGCGGGCTGGACGTGGAGACCGACCGCAACGGCAACCTGTGGGCCTGGTGGGGTACGCCGGGGCCGGGCGCGATCGTCACCGGCAGCCACCTGGACTCGGTTCCCGGGGGCGGCGCGTTCGACGGGCCGCTCGGCGTGGTGTCCGCGTTCGAGGCGGTGGACGCGTTGCGAGCCAAGGGGTTCACGCCGTCCCGCCCGGTCGCGGTGGTCGCCTTCGCCGAGGAGGAGGGCGGCCGGTTCGGCGTCGCCTGCCTCGGCTCCCGGCTGCTCACCGGCTCGATCCCGGCGCAGCGGGCGCTGAACCTGCTGGACCCGGCCGGAATATCGCTGGCCGAGGCGGTGGCCGCGGCGGGCCTCGCGCCGGAGCGGTTCGGCCGGGACGACGCCGCGCTCGGCCGGATCGGCACGTTCGTCGAGCTGCACATCGAACAGGGCCGGGGACTGACCGGGCCGGTCGGGGTGGCCGGCTCCATCCTGGCGCACGGGCGGTGGCGGTTCACCTTTGCCGGCGAGGGCAACCACGCCGGGGCGACGCCGATCGCCGACCGGCGCGACCCGATGCTGCCGGCGTCGCGGCTGGTGCTGGCGGCCCGGGCGGCGGCGGTGGACGGGGCCCGGGCCACGGTCGGGCGGCTGGTGCCGAACCCCGGCGGCACCAACGTGATCGCGTCCACGGTGGAGGTCTGGTTGGACGCGCGGGCCGAGGACGACGTGCGGACCAGGGCGATGGTCGAACAGATCAGCGCGGCGGCCAGGACGGCCGCCGCGGACGAGGGCTGCGAGGTGCGCGTGGTCGAGGAGTCCTTCGGGGACACCGTGGTGTTCGATCCGGCGCTGCGCGACGAGCTCGCCATGGCACTCGGCGGGGTGCCCGCGCTGCCCACCGGCGCCGGGCACGACGCCGGGATCCTCGCGGCGCACGTGCCGACCGCGATGCTGTTCGTGCGCAACCCGACCGGGGTCAGCCACGCCCCGGCCGAGCACGCCGAACCGGACGACTGCGCGGCCGGCGTCGTGGCGCTGGCCACCGTGCTCGAGCGGCTGGCCCGATGACCGAGTACTGGTGTGAGCGCTACTGGCAGCCCGGCGGGGTGCGGGACGGCGTACTCGTCGCCGTCGCCGACGACGGCACCATCAAGTCACTGTCCACAATGGACACCGCGCCGGAGGATGCGTACCGGCTGTCCGGCCTGGTGTTTCCCGGCTTCGCCAACGCCCACTCGCACGCCTTCCACCGCGCGCTGCGGGGCCGCACGCACGGCGCCGGTGGCACCTTCTGGAGTTGGCGCGAGCACATGTACGCGCTGGCCAGGCGGCTCGACCCGGACACCTATCTCGAGCTGGCCAGGGCGGTGTACGCGGAGATGGCCGTGGCCGGCATCTCCTGCGTCGGCGAGTTCCACTACCTGCACCACGCGCCGGGTGGCGCCAGGTACAACGACCCCAACGCCATGGGCGAGGCGCTGCGGCAGGCCGCGTCCGACGCCGGCATCCGGCTCACCCTGCTGGACGCCTGCTACCTCGCCGGCGGCATCGGCGAGCCGGTTACCGTCGCACAGCAACGGTTCTCCGACGGCAACGTGCTCGGCTGGGCGGAGCGGGTGGCCGCGCTGTCCGGTGACGAGAACACCGTGATCGGCGCGGCGATCCACTCGGTGCGCGCGGTGCCGCGCGCGGACCTGACCGCGGTCGCCGCGTCCGAGGTGCGCCGCCCGCTGCACGTGCACCTCTCCGAGCAGCCGGCGGAGAACGAGGCGTGCCTCGCCGCCTACGGCCGCACCCCGACCCAGTTGCTTGCCGAGTCGGGCGTGCTCTCCGCCCGCACCACGGCGGTCCACGCCACCCATGTGTCCACATCGGACATCGCGCTGCTCGGTGCGGTGCGGGCCGGGGTGTGCCTCTGTCCGACCACCGAGGCGGACCTGGCCGACGGGATCGGCCCGGCCCGCGAGCTCAACGACGCCGGCTGCCCGCTTTCCCTTGGCAGCGACCAGCATGCCGTGGTGGACCCGCTGGCCGAGGCGCGGGCGCTCGAGCACGGCGAACGGCTGCGCAGCGGGCGGCGCGGCCGGTTCGCCCCGGCCGAGCTCGGCATCGCGCTCACCTCGACCGGGCACCGCGCGCTCGGCTGGTCCGGCACGCACGCGGACCTCGTCGCGGTGCGGACGGACTCGGTGCGCACCGCGGGCTGTGCGCCGGATCAGGTGTTGCTCGCCGCGACCGCGTCCGACGTGCACACCGTCGTGGTCGGCGGCCGGGTGGTGGCCACGGACGGGCAGCACGAGAAGCTCGGTGACGTCGGCCACCTGCTGGCGAAGGCGATCGGCGCGCTGTGGGAGTGACCCTGCTGCTGACCGGGATCGGCGAGCTCACCACGAACGACGACGAGCTCGGCCGGCTCGCCGATGCCGCGCTGGTCCTCGACGGGGACCGGGTGGCCTGGGCGGGGCCGGCGGCGCGGGCTCCGGAGGCGGACGAGCGGGTCGAGCTGGCCGGCCGGGCGGTGCTGCCCGGCTGGGTGGACAGTCACACGCACCTGGTCTTCGCCGGTGACCGGACCGCGGAGTTCACCGCGCGGATGGCCGGGAAGCCTTACGCCGCAGGTGGAATCGCGGTCACCGTGGCGGCCACCCGGGCGGCGTCGGACGCGGAGCTGGCCGCTGGGCTGCGCCGGCACGTGGCCGAGGCGGTCGCGCAGGGCACCACCTGCCTGGAGACCAAGACCGGCTACGGGCTGACCGTGGCCGACGAGCTGCGGTCCGCGGCGCTGGCCGGCGAGCAGGTGGACGAGGTGACCTTCCTCGGCGCGCACCTGGTGCCGCCGGGTTGGGCCGCCGACGAGTACGTGGACCTGGTGTGCGGGGAGATGCTCGACGCGGTGGCGCCGCACGTGCGCTGGGCCGACGTGTTCTGCGAGGCCGGCGCGTTCGACGAGGACCAGTCCCGCGCGGTGCTGCTGGCCGCCCGGAAGCGCGGGCTCGGCCTGCGGGTGCACGGCAACCAGCTCGGGCCGGGGCCGGGGGTGCGGCTGGCGGTCGAGCTGGGGGCGGCCAGCGTTGATCATTGCACGTATCTCGAACCGTCCGATGTGGACGCTCTGGCGGGGTCGGGCACGGTGACCACGCTGCTGCCGGCGTGCGACCTGTCCACCCGGCAGCCGCTGCCGGACGCGCGGGCGCTGCTCGACGCCGGGGCCACGGTGGCGCTGGCGTCGAACTGCAACCCGGGTTCGTCGTACACCTCGTCGATGGCGTTCTGCGTGGCCACGGCGGTGTTGCAGCTTCGCATGACCGTCGAGGAGGCCGTCCGCGCGGCGACCTGGGGCGGCGCCCGCGCCCTGCGCCGTGAGTCCGGCGACGGCGCCGTCGGGGTGCTGCGCCCCGGCGCCCGGGCGGACGTCCACGTGCTCGACGCCCCGTCCGCCACCCACCTCGCGTACCGCCCCGGCGTCCCCCTCACGCACGCCGTCTGGCGCAATGGAAACCGAGTCCGCTGAGTTTATGCGCGACCGTGACTAACGCCCGTGCCGAAGTTGCCCCCCGAACCCCGATCCGCCAAACTGTGCCCATGCGACTACGAATGGTGGCCGGCTGCAAGGATGATAACTGCCCGCGGATCTATCTTTCGGACAGAGGTACCCTGGTTTTCCAGGGTGATTCATTGATGAGGGCGGAGGGCCTTCGGCTCGGACCGAGGGAACAAGCCGTAGAGTTGCCGTTCGAGGTTGTGCGGTCCGCGCTTCCCGCACTGGTTGAGGAATAGACGTGTCCGTTGATCGGTCGGAGTTCAGGCGCATGTTCGACGAATTCGCGCGCTCGGCGTTTCGTATGGAAACGCTGCAAGTCTATGGAATTCCCTCAGAACAGGAGGAAATTCGGCTCTATCTCCAGGGCGCAGAGAAGCCGCACGATCCTGACGCCGAGGTCTGGCATCAGACTATTCGCCACAATGCAGCGTCAGGCAAGATAATGCAACGGCTCAAGGTGGTTCGGCGGCCGTTCACCGACTACACGCGCTGGCTGTTCGATTGGGGTATCCCCGACAACGTGGCGGCGGGGGAGGATTACCGGATCCTCGACGTCACCGGTCGGGAGAGTCCGGTGCCCGAACAGGACTACTGGATGTTCGACGAGTCGACCGTGGTGCTGATGAACTACAATCCAGACGGCTCCGTGCGGAGCCAGGATGCGCTTGAATCAGCCGATATCGCCGAGTACCTTCGGCGGAGGGACGTGGCGCTGAAGGAGTCCGTGCCGTTCGATGAGTATCGAGCCCGCTGGTCCGGGAACTGGTAACGACCTCGCAAGGACTCTCCGCGAGCTGCGGAAGGCGGCCGGCCTCTCGGGTGAGCGGCTGGCCGTCCGGTGCGCCATGTCCCAGGCGAAGATCAGCCGGATCGAGCGCGGCAGGACGCTGCCCACCGTCGTCGACGTCGAGCGCATCGTGAAGGCATTGGAGGTTCCGCCGGACGCGGCCCGGGAGTTGGTCGGACTGGCGCGACGAGCCAATGTGGAACACACGTCTCTGCGGACGGTGTTCGAGATGGGAGTGTGGCGTAAGCAATTGGAGCTGAAGGCTCTGACCGAATCCTGTCAGATTCTCCGCATGTTCCTCCCGGCCATGCCCAGCGGATTGTTGCAGACTCCCGAATACATTCGAGGAGTATTCGAGCCGCGCCTGCCCAGTGAGCCGCTCTTGGAGGTGGAGAAAATCGTGCGGGCTCGCCTCGCTCGTCAGGCCGGACTTGACGATCCGTCGCGCCGGTTCGTCTTTCTCCTCACGCGGCACGCGGTCACCTGACAGTTCGGCACGTCCGAGGTGATGGCCCGCCAGTGCGCCTACATGGAAGAACTGTCCCGGCGCCCGAACATCGATCTGGCGATCGTGCCGGGGGCGGCACCTGCGCCTATGCCGCCGTTCAATACCTTCACGGTGTACGACGACCGGCTCGTGGCCGTGGATCTCTTCTCGGGAGAGATGATTCTGCACGACCCGAAGGACATCTCCTATCACCTTGAGCTGTTCGAGTACTTCTACGAACGTGCGCTGACCGGCGATCAGGCGCGGGAGTTTCTGCGGTCGGCGCGGGACGCCTTTATGCGAATGCGTGACTAAAAGTCGCGGCGAGCGAGCCCCGCTTTCTAACGTGTGGGACATGACGGCGGGGACGACGTTTCGGCTGGGACTGGACGATCTGCTTGGTGAGTTGCGGCGGCGGAGCTGGACGCTGGTTCGGTGGGGCGAACCGGACCGGCCGGCACTGCTGGCGGCGGCGTTCACCTGGCAGACGTTCTGGGACGTGTTGATTCTGCGGAGCGAGGAGCAGGCGTCCGGGTACCGGGCGCCCCGGGCGGAGGGGCTGGAGGCGTTCAACCCGGAGATGGTCGTCTATCAGTATCACCAGTCGCCCTTGTGGGTGCTGCGCGCGATATTGGCCCTGCCCGTCCCGGGCTCGCCGGCGGCGCCGACGCTGCTGGAACGGCCGAAACATCCGGAGTGCTTCATCTCCGACGATCTCCCCACGCCGGTGGTGATCCGGCCGGTCGGCGTTCGCTGAGCCGGGAGCTGGAGTTGCTCCGGGGGTAGGTTGGGTGCATGGAGTTTACGAATCTGGGCCGCAGCGGCCTGTCCGTATCACGTCTCGTGCTGGGTACCATGAACTTTGGTCCGGAGACGTCCGAAGAGGACAGTCACGCGATCATGGACCGGGCGCACGAGCACGGGATCAACTTCTTCGACACGGCCAATGTCTACGGCTGGAAGCAGGGCGAGGGGGTCACCGAGCAGATCATCGGCCGGTGGTTCGCCACCGGTGACGGCCGGCGGGAGCGGACCGTGCTGGCCACCAAGCTGTACGGCTCGATGGGTCAGTGGCCCAACGAGAACAAGCTCTCCGCGCTGAACATCCGGCGGGCCGCCGAAGGGTCGCTGCGCCGCCTGCAGACGGACTACCTCGACGTCTACCAGATGCACCACGTCGACCGAAACACGCCGTGGGACGAGATCTGGGAGGCGTTCGGCGTCCTGCACCAGCAGGGCAAGGTGCTCTACTTCGGCTCGTCCAACTTCGCCGGCTGGCACCTCGCCCAGGGGCAGGAGGCCGCGCTGCGCCGGCAGTTCCTCGGCCTGGTCAGCGAGCAGTCGCTGTACAACCTGCTGTCTCGCTGGGTGGAGCTCGAGGTGTTGCCCGCCGCGCGGCACTACGGCCTCGGGGTGATCCCGTGGTCGCCGCTGCACGGCGGCCTGCTCGGCGGCGTGCTGCGCAAGCAGCGGGAGGGCACCGGCTCGCGCAGCACCGCCGGCCGCTCCGCCGAAGGCCTCGCCGAGCACCGCGACAAGATCGAAGCCTACGAGAAGGTCGCCGCCGACCTCGGTGAGGACCCCGCCAACCTGGCGCTGTCCTGGCTGTTGCACCAGGATGGCGTCACCGGCCCGATCATCGGCCCGCGCACCATCGAGCAGCTCGACGGCTCCCTGCGCGCCCTGGAGATCCAGCTCGACGAGAAGACCCTCGCGAAGCTCGACGAGCTGTTCCCGGCCCCCGGTCCGAACGGCGCCAAGCCCGCCCCGGAGGCCTACGCCTGGTAGCCCGACGGCTGTCGTGGTGAGCCTTTCCGCGCAAGGTGACATTCCGCTGCGAGAAGCGCAGGAATGTCACCTTGCGCTTTACCCGAGGCGCTAGTCGGGGTCGTCGGCGTCGTCGCGGGCCAGGTAGGTGGCGAGGCGGTCGACGGCGGTTTCGAACTCGGGGTTCTGGTCGACGAAATCGCGGAGCTTCGCGGCCAGCCAGGCGAGGGTGAACTCCTCCTCGCCGCGGCGTTCCTCCAGCTCCTCCAAACCTCGGTCGGTGTGGTACATCGGCTATGTGAACGCCTTTTCGATGATCTGACGCTGCTCGATCTCGTGCACCTTCGACGAGCCGGCGGAGGGGGCCGACATCATTCTGCGCGACACCCTGCTGAGCCTCGGCAGGTCGGGGAAGAGTTCGGGCAGGTGCAACCCGTAGAACGGCCAGCTGCCCTGGTTGGCCGGCTCCTCCTGGACCCAGCGAACGTCCGTGGCGCCGGGGTAACGGTCGAATACGGCCTGCAGCCGCTTCATCGGGACCGGGTAGAGCTGTTCGATCCGGACGATCGCGGTGTCGGTCGCACCGATCTTCTCCTGCTCGGCGGCCAGCTCGTAGTAGAGCTTGCCGGACACGAAGAGGATCTTGCGCACCTCGGCCGGCTCGAAGATCTTCGGGTCGTCGATCACGGACCAGAAGCGGCTCTCGTCGCTGAAGTCCTCGACCGGACTGACCGCGGCCTTGTTGCGCAGCATCGACTTCGGCGTGAACACCACGAGCGGACGCTGCACGCCGTCCAGCGTGTGCCGGCGCAGCAGGTGGAAGTAGTTGGCCGGGGTGGACGGGACGGCGACGGTCATCGAGCCCTCGGCGCAGAGCTGCAACCACCGCTCGATGCGGCCGCTCGTGTGGTCCGGGCCCTGCCCCTCGTGTCCGTGCGGGAGCAGCACCGCGACGTCGGAGAGCTGGCCCCACTTGGCCTCGCTGGACGAGATGTACTCGTCGATCACCGACTGCGCGCCGTTGACGAAGTCGCCGAACTGAGCCTCCCACAACACCAGCGCCTCGGGGTTGGCGACCGAGTAGCCGTACTCGAAGCCGAGCGCGGCGTACTCGGACAGCGCCGAGTCGTAGGCCAGGAACCGGCCCTGGTCCGGGCCGAGGTTCTGCAGCGGCACGTACTCCTTGCCGGTGTGCCGGTCGATGATCACCGCATGCCGCTGGACGAACGTGCCGCGCCGGGAGTCCTGGCCGGCGAGCCGGACCATGCGCCGCTCGAGCAGGTTCAGCGAACCGAACGCCAGCAACTCGGCGAACGCCCAGTCGATGCCGCCCTCCCTGGCCATCTTGGCGCGCCGCTCCAGCACCGGCTTCACCCTCGGGTGCGGCGCGAAACCCTCCGGCAGGTTCACGTGTGCGTCGGCGATCCGCTCGATGACCTCGCGCGGGATCGCGGTCGCCACCTTGGCGGGAGGCTGCTGCTCGGACTCCACCGACGGCGACGGCGACGCCGGGTGCTTCTCCAACTCGCGCACCTCGTTGAACACGTGCTCGAGCTGCGAGGAGAAGTCCCGCAACGCCTTCTCGGCCTCCTCGACGGAGATGTCCGCCCGCCCGATCAGCGCCTCGGTGTAGGTCTTGCGCACGCTGCGCTTGGTGTCGATGATGTCGTACATCCCCGGCTGGGTCATCGACGGGTCGTCGCCCTCGTTGTGCCCGCGCCGCCGGTAGCAGACCATGTCGATCACGACGTCCTTGTTGAACGCCTGCCGGTAGTCCATGGCCAGCGCCGCCACCCAGTAGCAGGCCTCGGGGTCGTCGCCGTTCACGTGGAACACCGGCGCCTGGATCATCTTCGCCACGTCGGTGGCGTACTGCGAGGACCGGGACGCCTCGGGCGCCGTGGTGAACCCGACCTGGTTGTTGATGATCACATGCACCGTGCCGCCGGTGCGGTACCCCCGCAGCAGCGCCAGGTTCAGCGTCTCGGCGACCACGCCCTGGCCGGCGAACGCGGCGTCGCCGTGCA
>JBJMIG010000082.1:0-9971 GCA_045806965.1 Labedaea sp.
GATCGCCGACAAGGCCTACTCCCACCCCAGCACCCGTCAGGCCATGCGCGCCCGCCGGATCCAGTTCGTCAGTCCGGAACGGACCGACCAGATCGCCCGCCGCACCGCCCAAGGCTCCCGCGGCGGGCGACCACCCGCCTTCGACGCCGACCTCTACAAGCAACGCAACGTCGTCGAACGCTGCTTCAACCGGCTCAAACAATTCCGCAGCCTGGCCACCCGCTACGCCAAACGCGCCGCCTACTACCACGCCGAACTCACCATCGCCGCCATCGTCCTCTGGCTCCGATGAATTACAGGACACCGCCTAGGCCGATGGACCAAAGCTGGTCCAATGACGGCCCCCGCCAGGATCGCGAGCCTGATCGTTACCGGAAACGCAAAAGCGCCTCTGACCTGGTATTATCTAGGTCAGAGGCGCCTCGCGCTCACGTCGGGCTGACAGGATTCGAACCTGCGACCCCTTGACCCCCAGTCAAGTGCGCTACCAAACTGCGCCACAGCCCGGCCGCACCCCATGGCTGGGGTGCTGGAGTAGCTTAGCCTACCGTGTGGGCCGGAGTGTGCAGGCCCGCAGGAACCGGTCGGGTCTTGGCACGTTGTGCTCGCGGGGTGTCAGTGCTTGCGGGAGCGCTTCTCTCTTACCCGGATGGAGATTCGCACGGGGGTGCCGGTGAAGCCGAACTGCTCGCGGAACTTCCGCTCCAGGAACCGGCGGTAGCCTGCCTCGAGGAAGCCCGTTGTGAACAGGACCAGAGTCGGCGGCCTGGTCTGCGCTTGCGTCGCGAACAGTATCTTCGGCTGCTTGCCGCTGCGCACGGGCGGCGGAGTGGCCGCGATCAACTCAGCCAGCCACGAGTTTAGCGCCCCGGTCGACACCCGCTTGTCCCACGAGTCTAGGGCCGTGCGCAGCGCCGGAGCGAGCTTGCGCACCGACCGGCCCGTCAGGGCGGACACATTGATCTTCTCCGCCCACGGTACCCGGACCAGCCCCCGGTCAAGCTCGCGAACCAGCTGGTACCGCCGGTCCTCGTCGACAAGGTCCCACTTATTGAACGCGAGCACGAGCGCGCGGCCGGCATCAACCACCATGGTCAGCACCCGCAGGTCCTGCTCGGTAATCGGCTCACTGGCGTCAAGCAGCACGATCGCGACCTCGGCCGCCTCGATCGCCGCCCTGGTGCGCAGCGACGCGTAGTACTCCGTGCCGCTGGCGGTGTTCACCCGCTTGCGCAGCCCCGCGGTGTCCACGAACCGCCAGACCTCATCGTCCAGCTCGACCAGCGAGTCGACCGGATCCACGGTGGTGCCGGCCACCGGATCGACCACCGCGCGGTTCTCCCCGGTCAGCTTGTTGAGCAGGCTGGACTTTCCCACGTTCGGCTTGCCGACCAGCGCCACCCGGCGCGGCCCGCCGGCAGCCCCGAAGGTGTCCCTCGGCGTCTCCGGCAGCGCGGCCAGGATCGCGTCCAGCAGGTCGCCCGAGTTTCGCCCGTGCAACGCGCTCACCGGGTGCGGGTGGCCCAGCCCGAGCGACCACAGCTCCGCCGTGTCCGCCATCAGCCGGTCGTCGTCAACCTTGTTGGCGGCCAGCAGCACCGGCTGCTTGGACCGGCGCAACACCTTGGCCACCGCCTCGTCGGTGCTGGTGGCCCCGACCGCCGCGTCCACCACGAGCAGCACCGCGTCCGCCGTGGCCATGGCGAGCTCGGCCTGCACGGTGACCGCCGCGCCGAGCCCCTCCGCGCTGGGATCCCAACCGCCGGTGTCCACCACGGTGAACCGCCGCCCGTTCCACAGCGCGTCGTACGCCACCCGGTCCCTGGTCACCCCGGGCACGTCTTGCACGACCGCCTCGCGCCGGCCGAGTATCCGGTTCACCAGCGTGGACTTGCCGACGTTGGGCCGTCCGACCACGGCGAGCACCGGCTGCGGCGGCGGGCCGCCGTCCTCCTCGGCGTGGCCGAACTCCTCGTCGACGGCGGTCCATTCGGACTCTTCCGCCCAGCTCCCGTCCTCGGTCATGCCTTCACGTCCTGCCTCGCCGCTCGTCCAGCTCGCGTACCAGGTCGGCCAGCCGGACCCGGATCTCCTCAGTGGCGGCGAGCAGCCCGGACCGTCCACGTTGGACGGTTAACGGGTACGGCGCGCCGACCAGTATGTCCACCACCGGACGGAACCGGCGACGACTTCCCGCCGGCCGGTTGGTCCCCCTGGTCGCCACCGGCAACACCACCGCGCCCGAGGAGCGCACCAGCCAGGCCGCTCCCTGCTCGGCGTGCAGCATGTCGCCGTCGCCCCTTCGCCCCTCGGGGAACACGCCGACCAGGCCGTCCGCCCGCAGGAACTCTACTGCGGCCAGCAGCGGAGCCCGGTCAGGCGTCCCGCGCCGGATCGACAGTTGGCCGATCCGGCGCAGAACCTCGCCGAGCAGACCCTGGGCGATCTCGGACTTCACCAGGAACACCGAGCGCCGCCCGAGCATCCCATAGATCATCTGTGGCTCCATGAAGGAGCTGTGGTTGGCCACGAGCACCACCGGACCGGTGCGCGGAATCCGCTCTCTGCCGTGGATCCGGAGCCGGAACGCCGGCCGGTAGAAGCGTGGGGACAACCAGCGGGCGAAGTCGTGCAGCCACGGCCAGGCGCCGGCCGGCAACGCGGGTTCGGTCATCGGCCGCGCTCGACCGCCACCAGGCGCAGACCACGCTCGTCCATGATGGCCAGCAGCTGGTCGAGCACCCCGGCGAGGTCCAGCTCGGTGGTGTCCAACAGAACCGCGTCCTCGGCGGCGCGCAGCGGCGAGGCGTGCCGGGAGGAGTCAAGACGGTCGCGACGGTCCACCTCGAGCCGCGTCTGGTCCACGGTGGACAGCCGGCCCTCGCCCGCGTCCTGCCGGGTCCTGCGGCGCGCCCTGGCATCGGAGGACGCCGTGAGGAACACCTTCAGCTCCGCCTCCGGCGCGACCACGGTGCCGATGTCCCGGCCCTCGACCACGATGCCGCGGCCCCGCTCCCGCGCGATGATCGCACGCTGCCGGTCGACCAGCAGTTCGCGGACCCCGGGGATGGCGGAGACCGGAGACACCGCGAAGGTCACCGCCGGGCCGCGGATCTCGGCGGCGACGTCCTCGCCCGCCATGCGCACGACCGGAGCCACCGGGTCGGTGCCGATCTCCAGGTCGACGGCCTCGGCGATGGGCACGACGGCACCCTCGTCGGCCGGATCGACCCCGGCCCGGAGCACCGCGAGCGTCACCGCCCGGTACATCGCGCCGGTGTCCAGGTAGCTCGCGCCAAGCCGGCCGGCAAGCCGGCGCGCCACCGTGGACTTGCCCGTACCCGACGGGCCGTCCAGCGCGACGACTCCGCGCAGCTCACCCACGTCCACCCGACTGCCTCCTCATGTTCTCCCTCATTCTGCCTTGCGCGCGAAACCGCCGTGACGAAGCCCGACCCACGGGCCTGCCCGTCGCACGGCACGGGCCAGATCGGCCGCCTGAGCGGGGGGTGCCGATCGTCGGCCCAGCGTGACGCGAACCACTGTTAGTCTCGAGCGTTGATGACCGCACCAGGCGTGGCCGGCCGGGAGATCGCGGGCCCGGGCTACTACGTGTCCGTCGGCACCGCGATCCTGCTCAGCGTCGCCGTGGTCGCCACGGTGGTCCTGCTCGCGGTGCGGCACCCGGCCCAGCACGTGGCCGGCACGGCCCGGCCGGTGAACACCTTCCTGCCGCCGCCGGCCACCTCGACCCCGACCGGCCGCAGCCAGCCGGCGTCAAGCCCCGCGCCGACGTCCCGCTCCACTCCCCCAACGGATTCCCGCCAGCAGCTGGCCACTCACCCGCTGTCCACCTCGGACGCGGAGATGCAGACCATCGTCTGTTCGCTGACCCGCTTCGATCCGTCCGACGATCGCCAGGCCAGCTTCTTCCAGCAGGCCAAGGTATGCGCGGACGCAGCTTGGGATGAGGCGCTGGCCGCGGCCGGAATGCCCGCCCTGCCGATCCAGCTGGTGACCGTGCACGGAGAGCCGGCGAACACCCCGTGCGGCCCGGTCAAGCCGGCCGACCACCCCACCCAGTGCCGGGCCACGGTGTACATGACCCCGGCCTACCTGCGTGACGTCGAGCACAACGACCGGTTCCCGGGCCGCTACTTCGGTGTGTTCCTGCGCACCTATGCGAGCGCGGTGCAGGAGGCGACCGGACTCACCGCGCTGCACGCCGCCGCCAAGGGCCTGCCCGGCGCCTCCGCCGCGGACCTCGACACCCGGCTCGCCCAGCAGGCGACCTGCCTCGCCGGCGCGGCGTCCGGGGCGATGGCCGGGCAGGGCGCGGTGGACACCAACATCACCAACGAGATCCGCCAACGACTGTCTACTGTAGACGCTCCGGCGGATGCGGCCGCCTGGCTGGCGAAGGGCTTCGCGAGCCGCTCGTTCGCCGCGTGCAACAGCTGGGTCTAGTCAGCCCTCCGGGTCGCGGCTTCCCGAAGCGCGCGGAACTCCGCGGCCAGGGCCGGCAACTGGTAGTGCGCGTTGAGCCCACTCGGGTTCGGCAGCACCCAGAGCCGAGCCTCGGCGATCCGCTCCTCCTGCGCACCGACCGTCGCGTGTGGACGGTCGAAGGCGGTGCGGTAGGCGGAGATGCCGACCACGGCGACGAACCTGGGGTGCTGGCGGGCGGCCAGTCCGGTCAGCCGGACGGCACCGGCGCGAAGCTCCTCAGCGGTCAACTCGTCGGCTCTCGCGGTGGCCCTGGCGACCACGTTGGTCACACCGAGCCGGTGGCCGAGCAGCAGTTCCTGCTCGTCCGGGCGCAACTGCCGTGGAGTGAATCCGCCCAGGTGCAGCGCCGGCCAGAACCTGTTCCCCGGCCTGGCGAAGTGGTACCCGGTGGCCGCCGAGTACAGGCCGGGGTTGATCCCACAGAACAGCACCGCGAGGTCCGGGGCGATCACGTCCGGGATGGTCCGTTGGCGCGCGGCGGCCAGCTCCGCGACCGTCGGCTTCGGCACCGTCACACCTTACGTGGCAAGGATCATCCCCGGCCGCAGCGGGCTCAGACCGTGAAGCCGAGGGCGCGCAGTTGCTCGCGACCGTCCTCGGTGATCTTCTCCGGACCCCACGGCGGCATCCAGACCCAGTTGATCCGGAAGTCCTTCACCAGTCCCCCACCCGGGCCGGCGGTCAGCGCGGCGCGGGTCTGATCCTCGATCACGTCGGTGAGCGGGCAGGCCGCCGAGGTGAGGGTCATGTCCAGGGTGGCGGTGTTGTCCTCCTCCACCCGGATGTCGTAGACCAGCCCGAGGTCGACCACGTTGATGCCCAGCTCAGGGTCGACCACGTCGCGCATGGCCTCCTCGAGGTCCTCGATCGCGGCCAACTCGGCACTACTCTCGGTCATCGGGCTTCGCCTCCGTCCGCACGGGCCACGGCGTCCTTGAACGCCATCCAGCCCAGTAGGGCACATTTTACCCGAGCCGGGTACTTGGCCACGCCGGCGAACGCGACCGCGTCCTCCAGCACTTCCTCGTCCGGCGCGACCTGGCCGCGGCCCTGGATCAGGGTGACGAAGGCATCCATCGTGGACAGCGCGTCGGTCAGGCTGTGCCCCACCACCAGGTCGGTGAGCACGGACGTGGACGCCTGGCTGATCGAGCAACCCTGCCCCTCGTAGGAGACGTCCTCAACGGTGCCGTCGGAGAGCTTCACCCGCAGCGTCACCTCGTCCCCGCAGGTCGGGTTGACCTGGAAGGACTCGGTGTCGAACGGTTCCCGCAGGCCGCGCCGGTGCGGGTGTTTGTAGTGGTCCAGGATGATCTCCTGGTACATCGAGTCGAGATTCATGCCCCGAAGACCCTCTTCACCTGTGCCAGCCCGCTCACCAGCGCGTCCACCTCGGCGGGCGTGTTGTACAGATAGAACGACGCTCGCGTGGTTGCCGGAATTCCGAACCGGACCACCGCGGGCCTGGCGCAGTGGTGGCCGACCCGGACCGCGATGCCGAACTCATCGAGCACCTGGCCGACGTCGTGCGGATGAATGCCCTCCAGGCTGAACGAAACCTCCGCCACCCGGCCCTCCGCGGTGTTCGGGCCGATTATCCGCAGCCCCTCCACGGAGGCCAGTTCACCGAGCACGTAGCGGGTCAGGGACTCCTCGTGCTCGGCGATGGCCGCCATGCCGACCCCGGTCAGATAGTCGACCGCCGCGCCAAGCCCGACCGCCTCGGCGATCGGCGGCGTGCCGGCCTCGAACTTGTGCGGCGGTGCGGCGAACGTGGACCGCTCCATGGTGACCAGTTCGATCATCTCGCCGCCGCCGAGAAACGGCGGCAACGCGCTGAGCAGCTCCAACCTGCCCCAGAGCACCCCGATCCCGGTCGGGCCGAGCATCTTGTGCCCGGTGAACGCGACGAAGTCGGCGCCGAGCGTCCCGACGTTCAGCGGCAGGTGCGGTGCGGACTGCGAGCAGTCCAGCAGCACCAGCGCCCCGACCTCGCGGGCCCGCCGGATCACCGTCTAGACCGGGTTGATCGTGCCGAGCAGGTTCGACACGTGCACCATGGAGACGATCTTCGTGCGCTCGTTGATCACGCTGTCCAATGTGGACAGGTCGAGGCGGCCCTCCTCGGTGATCCGGAACCAGCGCACCGTCGCGCCGGTGCGCTCGGCAAGCTGGTGCCACGGCACGATGTTGGAGTGGTGCTCCATCTCGGTGATGACGATCTCGTCACCGGGTCCGATCCGGTACGGCGGCGCGGCCTCCCCGAGCACCCTGGCCACCAGGTTGATCGCCTCCGAGGAGTTCTTGGTGAAGATCACCTCACTGCGGCTCGGCGCGGAGATGAACTCCGCCACCTTGTCCCTGGCCGACTCGTAGAGCGCGGTGGCCTCCTCGGCCAGCGCGTGGATGCCCCGGTGCACGTTGGCGTTGTGCTGCTCGTAGTAGGAAACCAGCGCCTCGATCACCTGGCGCGGTTTCTGCGACGTGGCCGCGTTGTCCAGATACACCAACGGCTTGTCGCCGTGTATCACCCGGTCCAGGATCGGGAAGTCCTTGCGGATCGCCTCGACGTCCAGTGCCACCGAGCCCCTCCTCTCAGCCGATGTGGGCGGCTTCCTGCCGGCCGGTGAAGCGCTCGTAGCCCTCGTTCTCGAGCCGCTCGGCCAGCTCCGCGCCACCCGACTCGGCGATCCGGCCGCCGGCGAACACGTGCACGAAGTCCGGTGTGACGTGCCGCAGGATCCGGGTGTAGTGCGTGATCAGCATGACGCCGACGTCACCGGCCTGCTTGAAGTGGTTGATCCCGGCCGACACCACGCGCAGCGCGTCGACGTCGAGACCGGAGTCGGTCTCGTCGAGCACCGCGATCTTCGGCCGGAGCAGGGCGAGTTGCAGGATCTCGTGGCGCTTCTTCTCTCCGCCGGAGAAGCCCTCGTTCACACTGCGCTCGGCGAAGGCCGGGTCGATGTCCAGCGCGGCCATCGCCTCCTTGACCTCTTTCACCCAGAGCCGCAGCTTCGGCGCCTCACCGCGGACCGCGGTGACCGCGGTGCGCAGGAAGTTCGACATGGACACGCCGGGCACCTCGACCGGGTACTGCATGGCCAGGAACAAGCCGGCGCGGGCGCGCTCGTCGACCGTCAAGGCGAGCACGTCCTCGCCGTCCAGGGTGATCGAGCCCGAGGTCACGGCGTACTTGGGATGGCCGGCGATGGCATAGGACAGGGTGGACTTGCCGGACCCGTTCGGGCCCATGATCGCGTGTGTCTCGCCGGCCCTGATGGTCAGGTCGACACCGGCGAGGATCTCCTTCTCGACCTCGTCGGCGACGACCGAGACGTGCAGGTCCTTGATCTCGAGGGTGGCCATGTCTTTCCTTCAGCTCTTGTTGATCGGGGTCAGGTCCACATAGACCTGCCCGTCCGTGACAGTCACACCGAACACGTCGACCGGTTCGGTGGCCGGCGGCGCGGAGGGCGCCCCGGTGTACAGGTCGAAGCAGGAGCCGTGCAACCAGCACTCCAGGCCCCGGCCGGTGACCTCGCCCTCGGACAGCGCGAGCTCCGCGTGCGTGCACACGTCGCGCAGCGCGTGCACCCGGTCTCCTTGGCGGACAAGGACAACGGGCACGTCACCGACCTCGGTGCCGAACGGCTTCCCGTCGTCGAGTTCGGACAACGCGCAGAGGGGGATCGGGGTCACACCGGCGGTCATCCGCCAACCGCCTCGAGCTCCGCCTCGATCGCCGCCTCGAGGCGAGCGCGCACCTCCGGCACCTCGATCTTGACCAGGATCTCCTGGAAGAAGCCGCGGACCACGAGCCGGCGCGCGGTCTCCTCCGGGATTCCCCTCGCCCGCAGGTAGAACAGCTGCTCGTCGTCGAACCGGCCGGTGGCGCTGGCGTGCCCGGCGCCCTGGATCTCACCGGTCTCGATCTCGAGGTTGGGCACCGAGTCGGCCCGTGCCCCGTCGGTGAGCACCAGGTTGCGGTTCAGCTCGAAGGTGTCGGTGCCCTCCGCCGCGGCGCGGATCAGCACGTCACCGATCCACACGGTGTGCGCGCCATCGCCCTGCAGGGCGCCCTTGTAGGTCACCCGGCTGCGGCAGTTGGGCACCGCGTGGTCCACGAAGGTCCGATGCTCCAGATGCTGGCCGGCATCGGCGATGTAGAGCCCGAGCAGTTGGGCATCGCCGCCGCGCTCGGTGAACGTGACGGTCGGCGACAGCCGGACCAGGTCCCCGCCGAGGGTGATGGCGGTGTGCCGCAGCGTCGCGTCCCGGCCGATCCTGGCGTGCTGCGCGGAGACGTGCACCGCGTCGGCAGCCCAGTCCTGCACGGCCACCACGGTCAGCTTGGCACCGTCCTCGACCACGAACTCGACGTTGTCCGCATAGGTGCCGGAGCCGCGGTGGTCGAGCACCACGACGGCCTGGGCGAACCGCTCGGCCCGCACCTGGAGGTGCCCGTACGCGACCGCGCCCACGCCGGGACCGGTCACCGTGACCAGGACCGGATCGGCCGGCGCGACCTCGCGCGGCACGGTGACCACGGTCGCCGCGCCGAACGAGCACCAGGCCTGCGCGGCGATCCGGTCACCCGGTGTGCCGGCGACCCCGAGCCGCCGGTCGCCACGCTCCAGAGTGGACACCACCACCTCGGGCCCCGCCTCGACCGAGACCGTGGCCGAACCCGTCGCCGTGGCGCCCTTGTGCAGGTCGCGCAGCCGGCGCATCGGGGTGAAGCGCCAGACCTCCTCGCGGCCGCCGGGCACCTCGAACGCGTCCACGTCGAAGGAGGTGAACCATTCGGCCCGGGAGGCCTGCGGCACCACCGCGCCGTGCGAGTGCGACCCGGCCTCCGGAGTTTTGCCTGCGGAGTCGAGCATCGGCTCAGTCCTCATCTAGCCGACGGCCCCTTCCATCTGGAGCTCGATCAGCCGGTTCAGCTCGAGCGCGTACTCCATCGGCAGTTCGCGGGCGATCGGCTCGACGAAGCCGCGCACCACCATGGCCATCGCCTCGTCCTCGGTCAGACCCCGGGACATCAGGTAGAAGAGCTGGTCCTCGCTGATCTTGGACACGGTGGCCTCGTGTCCCATGGACACGTCGTCCTCGCGAATGTCCACGTACGGGTAGGTGTCCGAGCGGCTGATCGTGTCCACCAGCAGCGCGTCGCATTTCACCGTGGAGCGGGAGTTGTTGGCCCGCTTGTTCACCTGCACCAGACCGCGGTAGGAGGTCCGGCCGCCACCCCTGGCGACCGACTTCGACACGATCGTCGACGACGTGTGCGGCGCCATGTGCACCATCTTGGCGCCGGCGTCCTGGTGCTGGCCCTCGCCGGCGAACGCGATCGAGAGCACCTCGCCCTTCGCGTGCTCGCCCATCAGCCAGACGGCCGGGTACTTCATCGTCACCTTCGAGCCGATGTTGCCGTCGACCCACTCCATGGTGGCGCCGGC
>JBJMIG010000083.1:0-13470 GCA_045806965.1 Labedaea sp.
CGGAAATCGCTGCTGGCGGCCGTGTTCGTCGCCGGCGGCCTGGGCCTGGTGCTGGCCGGGCTGTGGCGGGCCTCCGCGCCGGCGCGGGGGCGGGCCAAGGCCACGGCCGAGGAGACCGGCCAGCAGGCCGGCCAAGTGGCGATGCTGGCGGCCATGGCATGACGGGCTGGGAGTCGATCGACGCCGCCCTCAGGGCCCTGGGTATCCGCATCGGCGCGCCGACGCCGGGCCAGACCACGTCGGGCGGCCACGTGGCCGGCTCCGAGCACTTTCAGGGCCGGGCCCGCGACTACGGGACCTCGGACTCCGACGCCGACGCCATCGCCCGGGCCCTGGTGCCCTTCGCCCAGGGCCCCGACGCGCCCGTTGACGAGCTCTTTTACAGCCCCCTGGGCATCTTCTACGACTCGGGCAAGGCATACAGCCCGACGCCCACCGAGCGCGCCAATCACTACTCCCACGTGCACGTGGGCATCCGTCCCGGCGTCGACCTGGCCGCCGCCGTCGCCGGCGGCGCCGCCTCGAGCTCGAGCTCGGGCACCGCGACCCTCATTTCGTCGATCCCCGGCGCCGGGCTGGTGGGCGACCTGTTCGCCCCCATCCGCAAAACGGCCCTGACGGTGGTGTTCGTGGGCGCCGGCGTGGGCCTGGTGGCCCTGGGGGGCCTGCGCTTCGTCAAGGCCCACCCCGCCGCCCTCGAGCGCGCCACCGGCGTGGGAGGACTCACCTAAGTGGCCGACACCGACACCGACACCGCCGCGGACGCCGCGGCCCGGGCCCGTACCCGCTTCGGGCGCCAACGCGAGCTCGAGCGGGCCGTGGGCGCCGACCTGGTCGCCCGCCTCGGCCGCCTCGAGGACTCGATCACCCATTTCGCCGCCCACCTGCGCGGGCTGATGCTCAACGACGTCCTGGGCGCCGAGCTCGTCGTGATCCCCACCGCCGGCGTGGTGAGTCGGGACTTCTCGGTCCCCTTCGCCTCGGTGGCCGTGCTCAACCATTCGACGGCCACCATCACCGTGGCCGCCCACGCCCCCCAGGGCAACGCCCCGCCGTCTGGCCCCGGCGTGCACCTCGTCGGGCCCGGCGCCGCCGAGGTAATCAACCTCACCGGGCCGGTGTGGACGATCTACGGGCCCGCCGGCGCCCAGGTGTCGGTGTCGACCTTCGCCAAGCCCCAGCCCCCCGGTTTCGGCACCATCACCAACGTCAACACGCCCGCGGGCCAGGCGGTGTGGAACGACGGTGACCCCGTCCCCGCCGCCGCCGAGGTGGGCGCCATGAACCAGGTGTGGGACACCCCCGGCAACGTCCGCTTTATGCGGAGCATCCGGTCGATCGCTGACGGCGACACCGGCGCCTGGGCGACCGGCTCTGGCCCCCTGCTCTACACCGGCGCCGGGTTCAACCGCGAGCGCACACCCGCCGCGTTCAAAGCCAATAGCGCCACCCTGGCCGGCAACAGCGCGCTATGGACCCCGGCCGCCGGCAAAAAGTTCCGCCTGCTGCGCTACATGGTGGTAGTGACCGGCGACGCCGCCCAGGCCGTGGCCGGCACCTTCCTCGTACAGCTTCTCGACGGGGCCGCCGGGTCGACGGCCCAGGCGCACTATTGCTTTATCCCCGGCGCCGCCCTCAACGGCGCCACCCTCTACCACTCGGGCTGGATCGACCTAGGCAACGGCATTCTGTCGGCGGCCGCCAACAACGTGCTCAACATGAACCTTCAGAACGCCCTCACCTCCGGCAAGGTGCTCGTGATCGCGTGCGGGACCGAGGAGTGATGGGCCCCGTCGTCACCAAGGTCACCGACGCCGGCGCCGACGTGCTCGAGGTGCGCGGCACCCTCGAGGGCGTGGTCGACGAGGGCGGCCAGCCCCTCGAGCTCGTCGCCTTCGGCTGGGTGTCGGCCATGGAGAACCAATACGACCCCGCCGCCTACGACGAGGAGGGCTACCGCGACCCCGACGCCCAGGCCCGGGCCATGACCGACGAGGAGCGCCGCGCCTATTGGGCCCAGCTGCTCCTCGACGTCGCCGGCGTGATGGTGACGCCCGCGCCCCGCGTGCTGTACGAGGCCCCCGGTGCGGGGTGAACCTCGTAACCATCGTCGTCGGGCTCTTGTGCTCGGTGGTGATCCTGGTGGGCGCCGGCGCCTACTACCGGGGCTTTGCCAAGGCCAAGGCCGCCGAGGCCACCATCGCCCTCCTCGAGAAACTGGCCAACACCCGCGCCCAACGCATAGACGACCTCGAGGGCGAGTCGGCCCGCTTCGAGGAAAAGGCCACCGCCCTGGCCGGCAACCAACTGATGCTCGAGCAACAAAACCGCGACCTGCGCGACCTGGTGACGGGGGCCACGGCCGTGCACGCGCTGGGTACCGAGCTCCAATGCCTGCTCGAGGAGCGCACCGCCGACCTGGCCCGCATCCTCGAGACCACCGGGCGCGACCTGCGCGAGCTCTTGCGCCAACACGCCGACGCCATGGCCAAACGCCTGGCCCGCCTCGAGCAAATCACTTCGAACACCGCCCTCACCGTGAGCGGCCGCCCGCCGCCCCCACCAGCCCCAGAGGTGCCCGATGATCAAACGCCCTGAGCTCGTCGCCTACGCCTTCGCCGCCGTGGTCGTGGTGTGCGCCACCGTCCTGGCCGCCACCGGCCACAAGATCGACGAGGGGTTTTGGGTGCTCGCCGGCTCGGGCGTGGGCGGGGGCGCCGGCGTTTCGCTCCCAAAGCGGTCGCCGTGAGCCGCCGACCCTTGGTGCACGATCGCGAGCTCGCCCTGTGCCTGGGCCTGGCCGCCTACGTGGTGGGCGCCGTGTTGTTGTGGGACGCCTTCGAGGGGCGGGGCCGGGGCAAACCGTTTTGGGTGAAGCTCCTCCCCAGCGGGCCCTAGGTGACGGCCCCGGGCTATCGGGGCGTTGGGGCCCTGGCCGAGGGCGGCGGGCCCCTCGCCCTGGGAACCAAGATCGTTTCTTTCGCCGGCGCCGGCGACGGTGAGGCCACCCTCATCCCCCACAACGAAAGCCGCCGGCGGGTGTACCTGCGGAACCTGGGCCCGGCCGCGGTGGTGGTGGGCCAATCCCGGGGCGCGGCGGGCGCCTCACCGCTCACCACCACGTCGGGGTTTCACCTGCGCCCCTTCGAGCCCCCCACCGTGCTCGAGACCTCGGACGGCCTGGCCGCCCTGCCCCTGGGGCCGGCCCTGGTGGAGATACTCGAGGAGGCCCTCGACGTCACCAGCCCCGGCGGGGTGGTCACCGCGGCCGCCGGCGGTACGCCCATCGTCGAGGGGGCGCCGCTTTGGTCGGTCACCCACCAGCAAATGGCCGGCGGCGGTTTTATCGACTTCACGTCGCCGTTCGTGTGGGTGGGCGACCACGACGTCGTGTGGCTGGTGTTCGAGAATCCCTCGAGCGCGAGCTCGCGGGGCTGGAAGATCACCGCGACGTTCGGCCACTCCTTGACCGGGGGCTTAGGCGCCCAACAACTCGCGGGCGCGGTGATCACCCGCACGTGGACCATCCAGGCCGCCCACTCCCTAGCCGTGCCCCTGGCCGTGTACGGGCCGTTGTGTCAGCTGACGATCAAGCAGGACGCCAACCCCGGGGCCTTCTTCGACGCCGCCCTGTACCCGGTGCGGGGCGGCCGCCGGCCGCCGGCGGGGTCGCCGTTCACGGTGTCGGCCATGATCGACCTGGGCGCCGGCGCCAGCTGCCCGGTCGGGACCACCAGCTTTTTCGCGGGCTACCCATTCGCCGGGCCCGCCTTTTTCTGGGCGGCCTCGACGGGGGCGGCCGCCGGCTCCCTCGTCACCCTTTGGGGCGTCGACTACAACGGCAACGCCAAGGCCATCGACCAATGGCAGGCGTCGGTCGCCGCCTATCAAACCCCCCGGCAGGTGTTCGTGCCGCCCGGGATCGTGCGGGCCGACGTGTTCAACAACGGGGCGGTCGCCCAAACGTTTTTTGTGAGCCTGATGCCCCTGTGGGAAGGGGGGGGGTGATGACCATGGCACGACGCCGCGACTCCAAAGGCCGTTTCCTCAAGAGCTCGGGCGGGCGCAAAAAGCGCCGCACCACCACGCGCCGCCGCCGGCGCCGCTGACGCTCGAGTGTGTAGGTGGTGGCGATTCCCCGACGTCGCCACCTACACACCGGGTAGGGACTAGGCGGCCACCTCGTCGGGCACCTTGCCCGAAACCGGGAGGTTGCCAAGGGCCGGCAAGGTGGCAACCGTCGCCGGCGCCGGCGAGTCGACGTCATCGAAGATTATGGGCGTGGCAAGGGCCACCAGCGTGGCCGTGCTGGCCCCGCCGGCGAGGCGCCGGGCCTTGGGGCCCGCGGCCCGCTTCGTCGCTCCACGGCCCTCTGAGGGGCCTTTGCGGGGCTTGGCCGGCGGGCCAATTTCGAGGAGGACGCGGCGGTAGCGGCGCTTCTTCTCGCGGGGGTTGCCGGCGAACAGGGGCAGGGCATGGTGAAGGGCCGTCAACCACCCCGCCACGCCGTACGCGAGCGCGTCGCTAATTCCCCCCTCCTGGGCGCGGGTGATGAGCTCGGCCTGTCGGTCCATGCTCCAGCCCTCGAGCCACGCTGCCTCGGGCTCCTCGACGTCGAATTGCCTCACGCGATCCCGACCTCCTGATCCATCGCATTCTGACACTCGGCCAACCGCCGGCGGAGCTCCTCGAGCTCGGTCTCGTCACGCCGCCATTCCTCGTCGGCCTCGATCACCGCGATTTGCCGTCGTAAGTAGTCGGCCTCGCGGTCAAGGGTGACGAGCCGGGGCGGGGTGCCGGGGCGCCCGGGTTCGGGGGCCCGGCCCGCGGCCACGCGCTCGAGGTGGTCGACGAGCAACGGTGGCTGAAACTCGACGGGGGCGGCCGCGATGGCCTCGAGCATGGCGCCGAGCTCGGCCACGCCGGCGAGGTGGCGAACCCTGCCGGCCAAGGACCCATACACGGGGCGCCCGGTGCGGTTTTCGATGGCCTCGGTGATCCTCCTGGCTCTCTCTAGAGAGACTTGTTCGCCATCACCATCGGGGGGAACTGCGCCCTCAGTAGTAGAGGGGGGCCGGCTACCTGCGCGATCTAGATCGCGCAGCTGACGCCGTGTCAGATGCGCGACGCCTTGTCGCGCAGCTAGAGGGGCTTCCTGCGCGCCAAGGGATCGCGCAGCTAGAGGGCTTTCCTGCGCGATATGGGATCGCGCAGCTGACACCCCGTTAGCTGCGCGACCGGGGGCGCGGGCAAGGGCCAACCGGGCGCGGCGAAACTCGCGATCGGCCTCGCGCCACGGAACGGCCCAGCGTTCGACGTCGGGGTTGAGCCGGTAGGCGGATGGCCGGCTGCCGGCGCCTTTGAGGACGAGCTCGAGGACGCGCTCGCTGACGAGCTCGCGCAAGAGCCGGTACGCGTATCGCTCGCCGCATCGCAAGAGCCGTTCGGCGCGAGGCCGCGACAACCACGCCACCCCCTCGGGGTCGGCGCGGGCCTCGAGACGCACCAGGGCCACCAGCTGGGCCCGCAAACCCCACCGCCGCTGGTCGATCATCGACAGGGCCACGTCGAGAACATCCTCAAGGTTCGAGCTCATAGGCCCGAAAGTTTGGGGTGTCGCAGATGGTGACACGCGGATGGTACGGTGATCGACGTGGTGGTGGACGGGGCGGACAACGACCAGGTGGTGGGCGTCGACTGCCGCATCGACGACCTCGAGCGGGCTCTCCACGCCACCCACCAGGAGCTCGACCGCCTGCTCGCCAAGCGCCGCCTCGTCGACCACTACCGACGACAGGCCGAGCTCGCGAGGGCGGCCCGGTGAAACGCGCGTTTGCCGCGTGTCCCATCCGCCGGGCCCTGCGCGCCTGGCGCCGGCGACGTCGCCCGCCGGCGGGCCCCGCGCTCGGCAGGCCCGCGTGTTACGAGCTCGAGCCCGACGACGTGATCGCGGGCGGCCGGCCGTGAGCCAACTGTCCAACTCGGAACGTTCCCGCCGCTACCGCGACCGCCGCCACCGCGAAGACGCGCAGGTGACCGCCCAACATTTGCTACGACTCGCGGAGGCCGGCGAGGACTGGCTTTTGGTCGAAATCCTGTTGCGCGACAAACCCTCGGTATCGCGCAGGTTGCGCGCCGAGCTCACGGCCCTGTTCACCCCCGCCACGCCCGCGCTGCCGAAACGTGCAACGAAGCGGGCCCCAAAGCCCGCCGCCAAGCCCTCCCCCCGGCGCCGTCCCAACGTCGCCACTCCCAGCCGGCGGCCCAGGACGGCCCGGGGGCGGGGCAATCCGGCCAAGCCACGAAAGGCCCGCCGCCGGTGAGGATTGCCGGCGCCGCCGAGCGCGTGGTGCGCGTCGATTTCCGCCACTGTCTGTCGCTCGAGCTCACCAACTTCGAGTCGGGCATCGCCGCGTGGCGGGCCCGGTGCACGTGCCATTGGCGAAGCTCGGTCAAGACCACCGACGTGGCCGCGGCGGCGCGTACCGCGCTGGCCCACGACGCGACGGGCTTTGTTTGGGGCGTGGGTGACCGCGGCGAGCTCATCGACCTCCTCGACGACGACCCCGCGTGAACGCGACACGCCACCGCCGTTGTCCCCGTAGTCAAGTGTGGGGCTGACGCGGCTGAGGCCCCGGGAGGGGGGTGGCGACGATGGCGCGCCGAAACGTGTTCGTGCCCGACGAGCTCGAGGCCCTGGTCCGCGACCAGCTGCCGGGCCTCAACGTGTCCGCGTTGTTGCAGGACGCCTTGCGCGCCCGGCTCGCGTGTCGACACGACGAGCTCGAGTGTGCGCGCTGCGGCCACCGCCTCGACCACGCCGGCCTCGTCGACCAGGCCGTGGGCCGCTTCTACGCCGACGTCGTGTGGGAGGTGGGCGAGCTCGTTCGCCGTTCCGCCGGCGCCACCGCCGAGGGCGCCGCCCGCGTGATCAAGCGCGTGGCCGCCGACAAAGGCGTGAGTGAGGTTGCCCACCAGCCCCTCCCCCGCCCCGCCCGGCCCCGCCGGCGGCCGGCGGCCGCCGCGTGACTGTCGCGTGCCCTTGCGGGGCCGAGCTCGAGCTCGAGGACGTCGAGGCCCGTTGTCCACGGTGCGGCCGCTGGGCCTACTTCGCCGTCATCGGCGGCCGCCCTCGTCGCGTGGGCCCTTGGCAATCCCAGCCCGGCGGCCCGCGCCTGCCGTACGCGCCCGACGACGACGAGCCGTGACGCACCACGACGCCGTCCGGGCCCGCCTCGTCGCACAGCTGCGCGAGCTCGAGCGCGACGACGTCGTGGCCACCCTCATCGCCATTTGGCGCTACGGGGCCAAAAACCGGGCCACCAGCGCCACGGAGAGGCCCGCAAAGCGACCGCCCCGATAGGTGGGTGCGGCCGCTCAGACCGCCCGATCCATAAACCGCTTGAACGTTGCGCCGCTGACCTTTGCCTCCTTGGCGCCGGCCGCGAGAAACGCCGACGCCGACGCGGCATCGTTGAGTCCAAACACCGTGCCGCTGGGCAACAACAACAACATGCCTGGGCCGTCCGTCGTCGAAATGACGACCATGGGATCATCCTCCTGGGCTGGTGGTTTGGGGCCGCCGCCGGCGGCCCGTTGAATGATGGCGGCGCGCTGGGCCGACCGCTGGGGGCCGGGACAGTCAAAGTGCCCGCCCCAGGCCGCCCCGCCGTCGCCGTGGGTGATGAGGCCGCGTTGGCCGGGGGCGTCGACCACCGCGAAGGGCCAGCCGTAGGTGTCGTGGCCCCACAGGTAGAGCCGGGCCAGGGTGGCGACCTGCGCGTCGGTAAGGGCCTGGTTGTGAAACCCCTCGGTTTCGACTGAGTGATACAGGGCGTTGCCGGCGACCTCGGCCCAGGCTTTGTCGGCCGTGTCGACCCACTGCAGTAGCGAGCCGTCCGCGCCCACCCCCCAATGGGCCGAGGCCCGCCGGCCGGGATTGTGAAACACCGAATCGGCGGCGCCGATCGACCCCTCGATCACGTGCAACACCAGGCCCAACGAGGGCTCGCGCATGCCGCCCTGGGTGCGGTTGGGCACCGGGCCCCGCCATTGGGCGCCGGGAACGATCACCCTGGGCCCTCGTCGTCGTCGAGGACGGGCTCGTCGCCCTCCTCGGCCATGTCCCGGGGCGGGCCGTGGCGGCGGAGCTCGAGCTCGTCGCCGGCGGGCGGGCCCTGGTCGCTCACGACGCCACCCGGGCCGCCAGCACGCGGTGGAGGTGGCCCTGGGAGATACCGGCCCACTCGGTGACCTGGGCCCAGGTGTGGCCGGCGTCGATGGCCTCGACCGCGAGCTCGTCGCGCATGCGCCGGGCCAGGCGTTCCTGCTCGCCCAGGCCGGCGAGCTCGGCCCGCACCGCCTCGAGCCGGGCCGGGAAATTCGCGACGTCGCCCACTTGTCGACCTCCTCGGTTTTTGGGAGGCCGTCAGTCTGGGCGAGGGCCGCTCACCCCGGGAAGGGGGCGCCCCCCGCCCCGTTGCCGGGGCACCGCCCCGGGGTGTTGCATCCTCCCCGGTGGGTGTGCCAGTCGCGGCCACGTGCGGAGCGTGCGGATACCGGGTCGAAACCCAGGCCGAGGACGGCCGTTTGACCTGGTCGGGCCAGTGTCCTGGGTGCGGCCGCCGCATTGTGGCCCGGCGCGTGGCCAAATCCGCCCACTCCACCCCCGTGGTGGAGACCACCGCCCCCGACACCCCGCCGGCCCGCCGGCGCGTGCGAAAGGTGACCGCCTACCGTGACACCCCCGACCCCGCGTTCGAAGCCCCCGACGAGCTCCCGGCGCCGGCCGAGCGCGAAGCCCGACGACGAGCTCGAGCAGACGACGACGCCGCCCCTGGTGGCCGACCCTCCGGGTTTCGAGCCGCCGCGGCGAGCGCCAGTCGACGAGCTCGACCCCGACGTGACGACGGTGAGCCCGCCGGCGGACCCCCTCGAGCCCGCGACGCCCGGGGCCGATTCGTGGCCGGCGGCGCCGAGCGGGGAGGAGGAGCTCCTCGAGGACTTCGCCGGCGACGAGGGCAACCTCGACGAGCCGGGCCCGACCACGACCTCGAGGGGGGTTGGACGATCCCCGGGATTATCTAGCCCCGACGTTTTCCAACCGCCCATCGCCGGCCTCGTCGCCCTCGCCTCCCTGGGCGTACACACCGCCCGCCGGGCCCCCGGCGCCCTGTGGCTGGCCGACGACGACGACGTCGCCAACATTTCCGCGCCCCTGGCCCGCATCGCGGCCCGCCACTCCCCGATCGCCGGGGGCGAGGCCAACGACCTGGCCGACGGCATCGAGGCCGCCGTGGCCACCGCCAACTACGCGGTCAAGAACATGCGCGCCGAGGCCGAGGCCCGGGCTGGGGGCTTCGTCGAGGAGGGCCCGCCGGCGCCGGCCGAGGAGCCCAACGGCGCCCAGCCCTATGGCTTCCCGCCGACCGCGCAAGCCGGGCCCGCGTGACTCGCGAGGCCCTGGGCAACCTGGTTTTTGGCGCCCTGTTCCTCGGCATGGGCTGGGCGATGTTCGAAAAGGGGCTCAACCAATTCGCCTCGCGCCCGCTCACGCCACCGCCGGCGCCCCGCCCGACAATCGACACCGACGAGCTCGAGCGTGCCACGCCGCCGCCGCCCGCGCCCTGAGCTCGGGGGCCCTGAGCCCTGTTATGGGTGCGCGTGCTGCGGGCTGTGGGTGCAATCGCTCGAGCTCTTGCGCGACTCGATCCGACGCCACGTCGCCGGCGAGCTCCGCGTGGCGCCCTGCGACGAGAACTGCCTGGTGTGTGCGGAGGTGGAATGGCAAGGGCTGATTCCCCCGACGTCGTAGCGGGCCGCCTCGACCCCCACCGTTCGCATTTCGTGACGGTGGTGGGCCGCAAGGGCTCGGGCAAATCGCTGCTCTGTCACCGGCTGTTTGTGTCGTACCCCTTCGACAAACTGGTGATCGACCCCCACGCCGACACCAGGAGCGGCCCCTATGCCCTCGAGGCCACCGAGCTCGAGACCCCCCTCCCCCTGCGCCTGCTGCCGCTCGACGAGGGCCCCACCACCTGGCGCTACGTGCCCTCCCACGCGTCGCCCACCGTCGAGGACGACATGGACCGCGCCGTTGGCCTGGCCTACGCCCGCCGGCGCATGTGTTGTTGGATCGACGAGGTGGGCGACGTCGCCGGCGCCAACCGCACCGGCCCCCACATGCGCGAGGCCCTTCACAAAGGCCGACACCGCGACCTGACCTTGATCATGGCCGGGCCCCGGCCCATCACCGTCGACCCCCTGGTGGTGTCCCAGGCCGACTACGTCTACGTGTTCGACCTGCCCAACCCCCGCGACCGCCGGCGGGTGGCCGACAACATCGGTTGGGACCCAAAGGAATTCGACGCCGCCGTGCACGGCCTGGGCGCATACGCGTACCTGCGATACGACGCCCGGGCCCACGACCTCGTCGAGTTTCCACCCCTGCCGCTGCGCCGGGCGTCCTAGCCCACCCCCTCAACGTGGCGGCCAAACCCCGTTGCGGGGGTTCGGGGGACGCCCGCACCATCGCCCCCATGCCGTCACCGAAAACGATCGCGTGGATTGTGGGCCTGTCGCTGCTCACCACCATCGGCCTCGAGCGTTACCGGGCCCAGAAGGGCGCCGGGCCGGGGGCCGCATCGGCCATGCGCCGGGTCGCCTAGGTGGGCGGCCGGCGCCTGAGTTTCTGGCTGGGGGTGGCCGGGGTTTCGATCCTGGCCAACTTCGGCCTCGAGCTCGTCTCGACGCGCTACCCCCAGCTGGGCCTAGCCCGCTTCACCGCGTTCACCCACCAAGGGAGAGGTTGACCAATGCCCCAGGGCACCCCGGTACCCGTCCAGGTGATGCAGGGCATTGAGGTACCTGCCACCTCCGTCGACCCCGCCGCCTTCTTCAAGGCCACGCGCCGGCTGGCCATCATGTTCAAGAGCGGCGCCTACGCCGGCCTGGGCAACACCGACAACGTGCCCGTCCTGCAAACCGGCATCGTCGGGGGTATCACCATCCGCTTTACGGGCACGCTCACCGTGACCCTGGGCGGCGGTACCGCGGCCACCACCAAGCGGTGGCCCTATGACCTCATCCGCGCCGTGCGCCTGTCGGCCAACGGCCAATCGAACCTCGTCAACGTGTCGGGCTCCAAGCTCAAGGCCCGCGACCTGATGGCCCGGGGCGACCTCACCGACCGGGGCGTTTCGAGGGGCGTCGGCGGCGCCTCGCCGGGCACCGCCACCACCCAGGGCACCCTGTCGCTCAACAGCGAACAGTGGGGCGTGGGCTCGGGTGTCACCGCCATCGCCGGCGCGCCGACCAACTACAACGTCGACCTGTCCTGGTTCGTGCCCGTCGCCTTCGACCAGGTGAACCTGCTGGGCGCCATCTTCGCCCAGACCTCGGCCACCGACCTCAACCTCGCCATCGACTGGGCCCCGCCCGCCGACCTGTTCGTGCTCACCGGGGCGGCCACCGCCACCCTGGCCGGCTCCTACCAGGTGGAGGGCACGGTCTATTCGATCCCCCAGGGCCCCAACGGTGACGTCATCGTGCCCGACCTGTCGGTTTTCCACTCGCTGGTGCAAGCCCGATTCCCCAACCCCGCCAACGGCCTCAACGAGATCCGTCTGGTGGGCCAGGGCGTGGGCCGCCAGCTCCTGCGGGTGTTCGGCCAGCTGTGGAACGGGGCCACGCCGGCGCCGGTGGCCATCGACGACACCACCTATGGCCAGCTGGGGTGGCGCTACGGGGGCAACGACACGCCCGAAATCTTCCCCCAGGGCGCCGGCGCCGCCGGCAACGCCCACCTGCTGCGCCAACTCAACGAACGCCAATTCTCTACGGACATGGGGGGGCCGTTCGGCTATTGGTGCCACGACTTCTCGTCGGAAAACGCCTTCCGCGACTCGGTCGACGAGGGCTCGGCCACCGAGCTCCGCCTCCTCGTCGAAATCGCGTCGGGCCTGGCCCTGACCAACCCCTTCGTCGAGTACGTGCAGGAAACCGCCTTCGCCGGCGCCGTGGGGGCCTAGGCCCATGGGCGTCTGGGACGACATGACGGCCGCCAAGCTCCTCAACATGCCCATGGCCGTGACCGAGCGGGCCCAGACCTCGACGACGCCGGGCATCGCCCGGGCCGCCGGCCCCGCCCCCCACGATCAGTCGCCGCCCTGGTCGCCCGACTCCCCCCTTTTTTGGTTCGGGGTGGTGGCGGCCCTGACGTTCGGCCTGGTGGCCGTGTCCACGTCGATCCGCGTGGGGCCCGCCCGCGTGTCGGGCTCCCTCGGCAAAAAGTGAAAGGACCCACGTGAGCGAAACACGAACCGACGTGATCATCACCACCGCCGGCCAGGTGCCGCCTCATATCGAGGTGGTGCCCACCGACACCCCCGACGCCGCCCCCCAGCCCGCGTCGACCCTCGAGCCCTCGACGGTGGTGGCCGTGCCCGCGCCGGTGCTCCCCGACGCGCCGAGCTCGCCGGCGACACCCACCGGCGTGGTGCCCGGGGCCCCCGACGCCCCGGCCTCGAGCTCGAGCTCGAGCTCGAGCCACAAGGTGGGCGCCGTGGTCACCTACGCGTGGACCGACGACGCCACCGGGCGCGACGTGATCCAAACCGGCCTGGTGGTCGGCCACGTGGCCGACACCGAGGGCGACGACGGCCGCCCCGCTGGCGGCGGGGGCTACCGCGTCGTGTTCTTCGACGAGGGCGCCATCTCCCACCCCCTAAGCGCCGACCTGCTCGACGAGGTGACCTAGGTGCCCCCGGGGCCGGCGCCCGCCGCGGGCGCGGGCGCCGCGAGCGGGGCGGGCGGAATCTCCGACCGCGAGCTCATGCGCCGTTCCCAGGCCCGCCAGCAGGCCCGCCGGGAGACCGAGGCCGCCGACACCGCCAAGCGCGCCCCCCGCGGCATGCGAAAGCGCGCCACCGAATCCGAGGAGCCCTACCGCGAGGAGTACGAGGCCGAGGAGCGCGAGCTCGAGAACAAACGCAAGCCCGGGCGTGACCGCGACCGCCCCGCCGGCGGCCGCGGTGGCGTCAAGGTGGGGGGCAAGCAGGCCCGGCTGACCAACCTGGCCCGCGGCCGGCCCGTCGTCGCCGGGGGCTCGCCCGCCGAGGAGGGCGCCGGCGTGCTGCTGGGCCTGCTCGCCTATGCCCTGTTGCTGGCCTACATCCGTTACGGCCCCGACGGGGTGCGGGGATGGCTGGCGGCCAAGTTCCTCAACCGCCCCTACGGCCCGGCCCTGCGCGACGCCCCCCCGCCGCCGTTTCCCACCAAGCCCTCGAGCCCGACGCCGCCCTCGAGCGCGGCCGCGCCCTCGAGCTCGGCCGGGGCCCCCTACCCCTCGGCGCGCACCGTGGCGGTCTCGTCGTGAAACTCGCCGCCCTCAAGGCCCTGCTGGCAAAGCCCATGGTGTGGGCGGGCGGCGCCGGCGTGGCCGGCCTGGCCGTGCTGCGGGCCCGCCGTCGC
>JBJMIG010000084.1:0-133381 GCA_045806965.1 Labedaea sp.
CGACCGGCCCGAACCGGATCAGGTCGCCGCCGCCCTCGAGTTTCGAGAGCGGAGAGCCGCATGAGTGAGCGCGCGGGTGAGCGAGCCGTTGGGCGCGGTTGCGGCGCCGGGCTTGCGGGCCGGCGGACCGGGGCTCGCCGAGTGTGCGGGGTGCTGTCGGTGAGCCCGCCCGGCCAGGCTCGATGCCCGGTCGCGGAGTCACCGGCGGGCGATCGTGATCGTCGGCCCGGCTGCCGTGCCGCCGACCTCGGCTCCCGATTGGGCCGAGAGTTCCTCGGCCGGTGTGGCCGCTTGGCGCCGGTGGCCCGGTGCCGACGACCCGAGTGCGGCCGCGCCGGGCTGCGCCAACCCGATGCGGGCGGGTCGGCATGAGTGAGCGGGCGGGTGAGCGAGCCGTTGGGCGCGGTTGCGGCGCCGGGCTTGCGGGCCGGCGGACCGGGCTCACCGAGCCTGCGAGGTGCTGTCGTGAGTGGTCCTGCGAACGTTCGGGGCCTGTCCCGGGAGCGCATCGAGCCTGCGCAGGTTGCCGTGAATAGCACTGATGGGGTGCACCGCGCCCGGGCGTACCTGATGCGGGTCGCCGAGCCGCCCGCGCCTGCCCTGGCCGCGCTGGTCGAGTCGGTCGGTCCGGTGCGCGCCGCCGCGATGGTGCGTGCCGGCGAGGTGTCAGCCCCGGTTCTCGACGAGACGTCCGCCCGGCGCGGCGAGGATCATGCCGACGAGGACCTCGCCAACGCGGCCCGCGCCGGAGCCAGGCTGATCGCGCCGGAAGACTCGGACTGGCCCGCCTGGCAACTGCTCGCGCTCGATCAGGGCGCGGCTCGCGACCTCAGGTGGGCCCGGGCTCCGCTCGGCCTGTGGGTGCGGGGCGGCGAGCAGCTGTCCGAGCTGGTCGACCGCGCCGTGTCCGTGGTCGGGGCCAGGGCCGCCACCGGATACGGCGAACACGTCGCCGCCGAGTTCGGCCACGGCCTGGCGAGCCAGGGTTGGACCATCGTGTCGGGCGCCGCCTACGGCATCGACGGTGCGGCGCATCGCGGCGCGCTCGCCGCCGGGGGGCGCACCGTCGCGGTGCTCGGCTGCGGCATCGACACCGGCTACCCCGCCGGCCACAGCGGGCTGATCGACCGGATCGCCGAGACCGGGCTGGTGATCAGTGAGTACGCCCCGGGAACCCCGCCGGCCCGGCATCGTTTCCTGGTCCGCAACCGCCTGATCGCGTCCCTGTCGGCCGGTACGGTCGTCGTCGAGGCAGGTGTCCGCAGCGGCGCCCGCAACACGGCGGGCTCGGCGGCCGCACTCGGCCGGGAGCTGATGGCCGTCCCCGGCCCGATCACCTCGGCCATGTCGATCGGTTGTCACGAGTTGCTCCGCAGCGGTCTGGCGATCCCGGTGACCTCGGTGGCCGAGGTCCTCGAGTCGGCCGGCCGGTTGGGCGAGACCTTCGCCCCCTCGCCGGCCGGTCCGCGCCGCCCCACCGACGGCCTCGTCGACGAGGCGCTGCGGGTACACGAGGCACTCACCACCCGCGCCGGCACCAGCAGCGAGCGCATCGCCATCGACTCCGGTGTTCCGCTGCCCCGGGTCCGGGCGATCCTCCCCGAGTTGGAGCTCACCGGTCTCGCCCAACGATGCGAAGCCGGCTGGCGCAGGGCGTGCGGCCGATGACGCCGGTCGATCGCCTGCCGGCGCGGCCACCCGGCCGGCGCCCACGAGGCGCCCACGCGGCACCGACCGGCGGCCCGCTGCCGCCCTTCTCAACCAGCGCGGCCTGGTCCCCCTTCTCACGAGCGCCGCCCCGACCAGCCGGCTCTCCGGGTCTCCGCGGGAATGGTTGACGTTGGGTTCCCGCCGTCCGGGCCGATACCCGGCGAACGCGGTCTTGCCGGCGACCGACGCGGGCCGCTGGCGGCCCGCCGGGGTCAACACGCCGAGTGTGGGCGGGCTTGTGAGCCGGCGGCTCGCGGGTAGCGTCTGGTGGGTGCCGCATGGTTCATCCCGCCGTCCCAAGGTTGACCTGCTGCGCGTGCGGTCCGAACTGCCCGCCGAGGTCGGCCGCGTGGTGGACGAGTACGAACGGCATCTGGCGCTCGAACGGGGGCTGTCGCCCAACACGGTCCGGGCCTATGTCGGGGATGTGGTGTCGCTGCTCGGTTTCCTTGGCAGACCGCTGGCCGCGCTCGATATCGTGGTCCTCCGGGGTTGGCTCGCGGCCCAGCGAGAGGCCGGGGCGAGCCGGACCACGATGGCGCGCCGGGCGGCCGCGGCGCGGACCTTCACCGCGTGGGCCCATCGACGTGACCACCTGACCACGGACCCCGGCGATCGGCTGGTCGGGCCTCGGCCACACCGCAAGCTTCCCGCGGTGCTCGGCCGGGAACAGGCGGCCGACCTGCTGCGCGCGTCCGCCTCCGGCGCGGCGGAACAGGACGCGGTGGCGCTGCGGGACCACGCGCTGCTTGAGCTGCTCTACGCGACCGGTGTGCGGGTGTCCGAGCTGTGCGGGCTCGATGTGGACGACGTCGACCTCGAGCGGCGGGTCGTCCGGGTGCTCGGCAAAGGGAGCAAGGAGCGCACGGTTCCCTTTGGAGTGCCCGCAGAGCGAGCGGTGCGTAACTGGCTGACCCACGGGAGAGGCGCGCTCGCCCGAACGGATTCACCTCCCGCGCTACTGTTGGGTGCGCGCGGTAGCCGATTTCAGCCGGCCAGCGTTCGCCGGGTTGTGTATCAGGCGCTCGGGGCGGTACCCGATGCGCCGGCGATGGGCCCGCACGGGTTTCGTCACTCGGCCGCGACGCATCTGCTCGACGGTGGAGCGGACCTTCGTAGCGTCCAGGAGCTACTCGGTCACGCTACGCTCTCTACCACCCAGCTTTACACCCACGTGACCGTCGAACGGCTGAAGGCGATCCATGACCGAGCCCACCCCCGCTCCTAGTTTGCTCGGGGCAGGTTCGTGGACGCGCGCGCCGTCGACCAACGGCCACGCCGGTTCCTACGGCACCGGCCCGGCCGCCGGGGTGCTGCCCGGCGACCAGCGCACCTTCGACGACATCGAGGCGGGCATCGTCGCGCTGTGGCGGCGCTACGGCGAGGATCGGCAGCAGCGGGTCCGGGACCGGCTGGTGCTGCACTACGCGCCCCTGGTCAAGTATGTCGCCGGGCGGGTGGGCACCGGGCTGCCCGCGCACGTCGACATGGCCGACCTGATCCAGTCCGGCATCTTCGGCCTGGTCGACGCGATCGAGAAGTTCGAGCCCAACCGCGGCCTGAAGTTCGAGACCTACGCCATGCAGCGCATTCGCGGCGCGATCCTGGATGATCTCCGCGCTCAGGACTGGGTTCCGAGGTCGGTACGCGGTCGGGCGCGGGACGTGGAGCGAGCCCTTGAGCGGCTCGGTGCCCGGCTGCGGCGGACTCCGAGCGACATCGAGCTGGCCGAGGAGCTCGGGCTCTCGATCGGCGAGCTGCGCGAGGTGTACCTCCAGCTCCAGCTCACCAGCGTGGTCGCGCTGGACGAGTTGGCCGCCGCCGGCCGCGGCGCCAACTCGATCGCCGACACCCTGGAGGACGAGGCCGCACCCGATCCGGTCGCGCTCCTCGTCGACCAGGACAACCGGCGCCAGCTCGCCGAGGCCATCGCCCACCTCGCCGAGCGCGACCGGATCGTGGTCACCCTGTACTACTTCGAGAACCTGACCCTGGCAGAGATCGGCAAGGTCCTCGGGGTCACCGAGTCCCGGGTCTGCCAGCTGCACACCAGAGCGGTCCTGCGGTTGCGCGCCAAGCTGATGGAACGGGCCGACGTCTGAGGACGCGCGGCCCAGCCGCGTCCGGCCGCCGAACGCGGCGCCGGCGGCCGCGGTTGCCCCGGACCAGGGCAGCAGGCGGACGCGGCGTGCGGCGAGCAGGACCAGCGGGTCGAGGTAGGCCGCACCGCGGCGCAGGCCCCAGTGCAGGCAGGCCGGCGCGGCGCAGCCGGGGTGGCCGGGCCGCAGGTGGCCGAGGATCTCGCCGCCCGCAACGGGTTGGCCGGCGGTGACCACCGGGTCGACCGGCTCGTAGGTGGTGCGCAGGCCGCCGGGATGGTCGACCGAGACGACCGGGCGGTCGACCAGGAGGCCGGCGAAGACGACGACACCGCTGGCCGCCGACCGCACCGCGGCGCCCGGGCCGCCGGCCAGGTCGACCCCGCGGTGGCCGGGCGCCCACTCGGCGACCGGCGCTTCGAAGGCCCGCGCGACCGGGTGCGGTGGCGCCAGCGGCCAGGAGAACCGGACCGCCGGCACCACCGGCGCGGGCTGCGGATCCGCCGCGGCCACCGTGCCGAGGAGGAGCGCCGGCCCGGCGATGACCGCGCACAGTAGACCTGGGAGCCGGGCTCGGGCGGGACGCGATGGCATGAGCACACGATGGCGTGGCAGGGCCGGATTGGGCAGCCGAGCGGCGCCGGCTGTGGATAACCCGGGTCGCTGTGGACAACTCGCCGGGCGATTGTCGCCGCTGCCTACCGACCGCGTACACTGCGAGCGCGACCCGTGGCAACACGGGGCGACTTCGCGTGCCAATGCGCATCCTCGGGCGATCCACGGATCAGCACGGTGAACCTCAAGGATTTCACGGCACCCGGCGGTCCCGGCGAGCGTTGCACCTCGTTGGGTCCGGGAGCCGGCACGGCACCAGGGTGGCTCTCCACCGGAGGGTCGCGACAACCGACCCGCGAGCCGAGGCGGACGCCCGGCGCGCCACACAGAAGAGGTGCTAACCGGCCATGGCCGTAGTCACCATGAAACAGCTGCTCGACTCGGGCGTGCACTTCGGGCATCAGACCCGGCGCTGGAACCCGAAGATGAAGCGCTACATCTTCACCGAGCGCAACGGCATCTACATCATCGACCTGCAGCAGACCCTGACCTACATCAACTCGGCCTTCGAGTTCGTGAAGGAGACGGTCGCGCACGGCGGGTCGATCCTGTTCGTGGGCACCAAGAAGCAGGCCCAGGAGGCGATCGCCAACGAGGCGCTCCGGGTCGGCATGCCCTTCGTGAACCAGCGCTGGCTCGGTGGCATGCTCACCAACTTCTCCACCGTCCACAAACGCCTCCAGCGGCTCAAGGAGCTCGAGGCGATGGAGCAGACCGGCGGTTTCCAGGGTCGAACCAAGAAAGAGATCCTGATGCTCACCCGGGAGAAGGACAAGCTCGAGCGCACGCTCGGCGGCATCAGGGACATGGCGAAGGTGCCGAGCGCTGTGTGGATCGTCGACACCAAGAAGGAACACATCGCGGTCGGCGAGGCCCGCAAGCTCAACATCCCGGTCGTGGCCATCCTGGACACCAACTGCGACCCGGACGAGGTCGACTACCCGATCCCGGGCAACGACGACGCGATCCGCTCCGCCGCGCTGCTCACCAAGGTCATCGCGGAGGCGGCCGCGGCCGGTCTGATGGCCAGGGCGGGCGCGCGCAACGGTGCCCCCGAGGGTGAGGACAAGCCGCAGCCGGTCGGTTCCGACGAACCGCTGCCGGAGTGGGAGCAGGAGCTGCTCACCGGCGCGAACGCGGCCCCCGGCGGTGGCGGCGCGGTGCCCGCCGAGGCGCCGACCGAGGCCTGAGCGATCGGTCCCGGGCCGCGTGCGGCCCGGGACCATCCGCACCCATCACAGCAGAGGGAAAGAAACACAGACGATGGCGAACTACACCACTGCGGACGTCAAGCGGCTCCGGGAGCTCACCGGCGCCGGCATGATGGACTGCAAGAACGCGCTCGCCGAGGCCGACGGGGACTTCGACAAGGCCGTCGAGGTGCTGCGGATCAAGGGAGCCAAGGACATCGGCAAGCGCGCCCAGCGCTCCACCGCCAACGGCCTGGTCGTGGCCGACGGCGGGATCATGGTCGAGCTGAACTGCGAAACCGACTTCGTCGCGAAGAACGCGGACTTCCAGGAACTGGCCGACAAGATCGTGGGAGCGGCCAAGGCGACGAAGTCGGCCGACCTGGACGCGCTCAAGGCCGCACCGCTCGGTGGCGGCACGGTGAACGACGCGGTGCAGGAGCTCTCCGCCAAGATCGGCGAGAAGCTCGAACTGCGCCGGATGGTCAGCTTCGACGGCGCCGTGGCCGCTTACCTGCACCGGCGCGCCACCGACCTGCCGCCCGCGGTCGGCGTCCTGGTCGAGTACACCGGTGACGCGGCCGATGCGGCCCGTGCCGCCGCGATGCACATCGCCGCGATGAAGCCCAGGTACGTCACCAGGGACGAGGTGCCCGAGGAGGTGCTCGCGACCGAGCGGCGCATCGCCGAGGAGACGGCCCGCGAGGAGGGCAAGCCGGAGCAGGCGCTGCCCAGGATCGTCGAGGGCCGGATCAACGGGTTCTACAAGGACGTGGTGCTGACCGAGCAGTCTTCCGTGCAGGACGCCAAGAAGACGGTCAAGGCGGTGCTCGCGGAGGCGGGCGTGACGGTCACCCGGTTCGCCCGGTTCGAGGTCGGCCAGGCGTGACACCTGGACAGGCGGGGTTGTGATACACGGCAACCCCGCCTTTCCTGTCTCCGCCCAGCGACGCGCGAGGAGGTCCGATGATCTGGAACGGTGAGTCGACACGAAGCTTCCGGCGGGTGTTGTTGAAGCTGGGCGGGGAGATGTTCGGCGGCGGCGACGTCGGTGTCGACCCCGACGTGGTGCAGGCGGTGGCACGGCAGATCGCGGCGGTGGTGCGCGAGGGCGTGCAGATGGCGATCGTCATCGGCGGCGGCAACTTCTTCCGTGGCGCGGAGCTCTCTCAACGGGGCATGGACCGCGACCGGGCGGACTACATGGCCATGCTCGGCACCGTGATGAACTGCCTTGCCCTGCAGGACTTTCTGGAGAAGCTGGGCATCGACACCCGGGTACAGACCGCCATCACCATGGGTCAGGTCGCCGAGCCCTACATCCCCCGGCGCGCCGAGCGGCACCTGGAGAAGGGCCGCGTGGTGATCTTCGCGGGCGGCGTGGGGATGCCGTACTTCTCGACCGACACAGCCGCGGCGCAGCGTGCGCTCGAGATCGGTTGCGAGGTTGTGCTGATGGCCAAGGAGGTCGACGGGGTATACACGGCGGACCCGAAGATCGACCCCGACGCCAAGATGTTCGAGTACATCACCCACCGCGAGGTCCTGGAGAAGGGCCTCAAGGTGGCCGACGCCACGGCGTTCAGCCTCTGCATGGACAACTCCATGCCGATCATCGTCTTCAATCTTCTGACCGAGGGGAACATCGCTCGGGCGGTGCGTGGTGAGAGGATCGGTACGTTGGTCAGCACCCCGAAGGAGCAGATGCTGTGATCGACGAGACACTCCTCGATGCCGAGGAGAGAATGGAAAAGGCGGTATCGGTCGCCAAGGACGAGCTCACCACGGTGCGCACCGGCCGGGCCAACCCCGCCATGTTCTCCCGCATTCACGTCGACTACTACTCTTCGCCGACCCCCCTCAACCAACTGGCCAGCATCTCCATCCCGGAAGCCCGGATGGTGATCATCAAGCCGTATGACGCGAGCCAGCTCGGCCCGATCGAGAAGGCCATCCGCAACTCCGACCTCGGGGTCAACCCGAGCAACGACGGCACGATCATCCGCGTGGTGATCCCGCAGCTGTCCGAGGAGCGCCGCCGGGAGATGGTCAAGGTCGCCAAGCACAAGGGCGAGGACGCCAGGGTCGCGATCCGCAACGTGCGCCGCAAGGCCAACGAGGAGCTGCACCGGATCTCCAAGGAGGGGGAGGCCGGCGAGGACGAGGCGGACCGCGCGGTGAAGGAACTGCAGCACCTCACCGACAAGTACGTCGCCCAGGTCGACGAACTGGTCAAGCACAAGGAAGCCGAGCTACTCGAGGTCTAGGCCGTGACTTGTGGATATTGACCGAACTTCCGGCACGGGACACTAGTGCCGGCGACTACCGAACCCGAACCGGTGGGGGAAGACCGCCCCGATCCATCGGACCGCCTGGCGACGGGCGAGCCGCCCGCGGCCGAAGCGGGCTCGCCGGATGTGGCCGCCGCGCCCGGTTCGGAGCCGCCGGCGAAGGCCTCGCGGGCGGGGCGCAACCTGCCCGCGGCGATCGGGGTCGGTGTGCTGCTCGGCGCGGCCGTGCTGATCGCACTGCTGACCGCGCGGCAGATCTTCGTGGCGATCGTGGCCGTGGCGGTCGGCGTGGCCACGATCGAGTTGGCCGGCGCGCTCAAGCGGGGCGCCGGAATCCGGGTGGCGCTGTGGCCGGTCCTGGCCGGCGGACAGGCGATGGTGTGGCTGTCCTGGCCGTTCGGTCGCGACGGGCTGCTCGCGGCCTTCGTGCTGACCGTGCTGGCCTGCCTGGTGTGGCGGTTCGGTGGCGGTGCGCCGGGATACGTGCGCGACGTCAGCGCTTCGGTCCTCGCCGCGGCCTATGTTCCGCTGTTCGCCTCCTTCGCCGCGATGCTGGTGGTTCCCGCCGACGGCCGGGCGCGGGTGCTCTCGTTCCTGATCCTGGTGGTCAGCTCGGACACCTGCGGGTACGTGGCCGGTGTGCTGTTCGGCCGGCATCCGATGGCGCCTTCGATCAGCCCGAAGAAGTCCTGGGAGGGGTTCGCCGGCTCGATGACCGGGGGGGTGGTGGCCGGTGCGCTCTGCCTTTCGCTCTTACTGGACGGACATTGGTGGCAGGGCGTGTTGTTCGGTGCGGCGCTGGTGCTCACCGCGACCGTTGGCGACCTGGTCGAGTCGTTGATCAAGCGGGATCTCAAGATCAAGGACATGGGCACGATGCTGCCCGGCCACGGCGGCCTGATGGACCGGATGGACTCGCTGCTGCCATCGGCCGTGGTGTCCTGGTTGCTGCTCCGGCTCTTCGTGCCCCTCTGAGTGACGTGGTTTGCTGAGGGCGTGGGAGTGCTGTCCAGGACCCGGAACCGGTTGCTGGCGCCGGTCGTGCTGCCCAGCCCCAACATCTGGCAGTGGCCGGAGCTCTACGAGATCGAGAACGAGGCCCAGGACGCCGGCGGCGAGATGTGGCGGCTGCTGGCGCAGTTGTACGACTGGTCCGGCCGCGATGTGCTCGACGTCGGCTGCGGTGACGGTTTCCACCTGCCGCGCTTCGCCGCCACCGCCCGCCGGGTGACCGGGGTGGAACCGCACGAGCCGCTGGTGCGCCGGGCCCGCGCCCGGGTGGCCGGTGTGTCCACCGTGGACGTACTGGCCGGCTCGGCGCAGCGCCTTCCGGTGCCGGACCGAACCTACGACCTGGTGCACGCGCGGACCGCGTACTTCTTCGGCCCGGGCTGCGAGCCGGGGCTGCGTGAGGCCGACCGGGTGTTGCGCCCGGGCGGCCTGCTGGCCGTCGTCGATCTGGACGCGGCGGTGCCGCCGTACGGGGACTGGATGCGCGCCGACCTACCCGCCTACGACCCGGCCGAGATCGACGCCTTCTTCGAACGGGCCGGCTTCGAGTGCCGGCGGGTGCGCACCGAGTGGCGGTTCACCGACCGGTCCAGCCTCGCTGCCGTGCTCGGCATCGAGTTTTCGGCCCGGGTGGCGGCAAGGGCGCTCGGCGAGGTGACCGGCCTCCGCTTCCCGGTCGGCTACCGGGTGCTGACCCGGCCCAAGCCCGCCGGTCTGATCCTCGGCTAGACGTGGCCTAAGTCGGGTGCGTGCGCCGGGTTTCGGGCCGTAGCCTCGTCGGCGTGCTCACCGACACCGAGAAGCAGTTCATCTCGTCGGCCCTCGCGCCCTCCCGGCAACCCCGCCAGGTACTGCGCGTCCTGCTCGACCGGATGGCGCCGGGCCAAGCCGAGGCCGATGCCGTGCCCCGGCTCGAGCGGCGCATCGCCGAGCTGCTCGGCAAGCCGGCCGCGGCAATGTTTCCCAGCGGGACGATGGCCCAGCAGGTCGCCATGCGGATCCACGCCGACCGCCGGGGCATCCGCACCGTGGCCTTCCACCCGCAATGCCACCTGGAAACCCACGAGCACAAGGGTTACGCCGTTGTGCACGGGTTGGCGGCGTCGTTGGTCGGCGGGCCGTTCTCGTTGATCCAACTGTCCGACCTCGAGGAGTTGCGCGAGCCGATCGCCGCCCTGCTGCTCGAGCTGCCGCAACGCGACATCGGCGGGCAGCTGCCGAGCTGGGCGGACCTGGTCGCGCAGACCGGCTGGGCCGGCGAGCGCGGTGCCGCGGTCCACATGGACGGCGCCCGGCTGTGGGAGGCGCAACCGTTCTACGACCGGTCGCACGCCGAGATCGCCGCGTTGTTCGACACCGTGTACGTCTCGCTCTACAAGGGCCTGATGGGGATCGCCGGCGCGATGCTGGCCGGGGAACAAGACCTGGTGGATCATGCCCGGATCTGGCGGGACCGGCTTGGCGGTGCGGTCGACCGCGCCTGGCCGATGGCCGCGCTCGCCGAGCGCGGCCTCGACGTACTGCTGCCCCGGATGGCCGAGTTCACCGCCCGGGCCCGCGAACTGGCCGCGGCGCTGACCGAGCTGCCGGGTGTGCGCGTGGTGCCGGATCCGCCGCAGACGCCGATGTTCCACCTGCACGTGGACGCCGCGCCGACCGCGGTCAGCGAGGCGTCCGTGTGGTTGGCCGAGCGGGGCGGCCTGGTGCCGCCCCGCTACACCTGGCCGGCCACCTCCCCGTGGCAGAGCCGGTTCGAGCTCAACGTGTCCGAGCAGCTCGACGAGGTCAGCAACGAGCAGGTGGTGGCCCTGTTCGCCGAGCTGCTGGATCGGGCTCGCGGCCAGAAGTCCTAGACCTGGTCGTCCAGCTCGTCGTGGTCGTCCGGCTCGTCGTGCTCATCCGGCTCGTCGGCCGGGGGCTCGACCTCGCCGAGGATGCCGTAGAGCTCGCGGCGCGCCTCGTTGATCACGTCGACCGCGCGGGCCTTCTGCCGGCTGGACGCGGCGTGCGCGACCTGGACCGTGGCTCCCATGAGCTGGCCGACCGCGGCGCGCAGGTTCACGTCGTTCGGGTCGACGTCATGGGAGATCTGCTCCCACGGCGGCGTGTCGTCGAGTTGCTCGACCGAGGCGCGGCCCTCATCGGTCAGTTCGAAGAGCCGCTTGCTGCCGCTGCCCTCGCTGCTGGCGACCAGGCCCTCGTCGGCAAGCAGTTGCAGGGTGGGATAGACCGAGCCGGGGCTCGGCCGCCAGTACCCGCGGCTGCGCTGGCCGATCTCCTGGATCATCTCGTAGCCGTGCATCGGGCGCTCGGCCAGCAGGGCGAGGATCGCGGCGCGCACGTCGCCCCGGCGGCCGCGCCGGCCCCCGCCCCGACCACGGCCGCGCGGCCCAGGGCCCCAGCCGGGTGGCGGACCGAAGCCGGGGCCGACACCCGGCCAGGGACCGAACGGCTCACCCGGCGGAAGCGGCGGCGGGGGCGGGAAACCGCGCCGGAACGCCCCATGGGCGTGGTCGAACCCGGGTTCGTGCCGGGCGAATTGGGGTCGAGCAGAGCGGGAACGCATAGTAGTCACTCCTTGACTGCTAGGTAGGCCGCTGTATCGCGACATGTTTACGATATATCGGAATCTATCGCGATGCAACCATGAGTTGTCGGAAGGGCTCGGCGAGGCGACCGTCCGCCCGCGAATGGCCGTGTACAGGGGTTCGGGCGGACGGTATGAGTGGTGGATGCGCTATACGCGATTGGGTGATCTTGAGGTGTCGGTGATCGCTCTGGGTTGCGGCAACTTCGGCGGGGTCGGCTCGGCGCCGGAGCTGTTCGGCCGGGGTGAAAGCGAGCCGGCGGCGGTCGCGCTGCTCGATGCCGCACACGAGCAGGGGATCACCTTGCTGGACACGGCGAACTCCTACGGCGGCGGCCGGTCGGAGGAATGGCTCGGCCGCTGGTTGGGCTCGCGCGGGGTGCGCGACGACGTGGTGCTCACGACCAAGGTGGGCAACGCGGTCGGGCCGGTAGCGGCCGACCGGGGTCTCTCGGCCGGCCACGTGCGAGCGCAGATCGAGGCGAGCCTGCGGCGGCTTGGCACCGATCGGGTCGACCTGTACCTGACGCACGCGCCGGATCCGGGCACGCCGATCGAGGAGACGCTCGCCGCGTTCGACGAGCTGGTACTGGCCGGCAAGATCCGGTGTTACGGACTGAGCAATGTGGACGGTCCGGCGCTCGAGGCCGCGGTCGAAGCGGCCGGCCGAGCCGGGCTGCGGGCCCCGGTGAACCTGCAGATCGGACACAGCCTGCTCGAGCCGGCCGGCCAGGACACCATGGACACCTGCGTGCGGCTCGGGGTCGGGGTCACCGCGTACAGCCCGCTGGCCGGCGGTTGGCTGGCCCGTGACTACCGGCCCGACGAGCCCTATCCGGACGGCTCCCGGATGGCCCTGCGGCCGGAGCCCTACCAGGACATCGTGCGCCAGGCCCGCGCCGGCGTGGTGGACGGGTTGCGCGACGCGGCGCAGCGCCGGGGGGTCGGCCTGCCAACGCTGGCGCTTGCCTGGGTGCTCTCCGACCCGGGTGTGGCGGCGGCGATCATCGGTCCCCGCTCGCCCGCGCAGCTGGCGCCCGCACTGGCCGCGCTCGACCTCCGGCTCGACGGCGACGAGCGGGCGGCCCTGCTGGCCAGCCGTGGGACAATGTCGAAGCCATGACATCACTCCCGCTGGTTTTTGACGCGCCCAAGCGCGGCCTGCCGCCGCGCCATCTGGTGGACCTCTCGGCGGCGGAGCGGCGTGCCGCGGTCGCCGAGCTGGGCGAGCAGCCGTTCCGCGCCGCCCAGCTTTCGCACCATTACTTCGGCCGGTTGACCGTCGATCCCGAGCGGATGACCGACATCCCCGCGGGCGCAAGGGCGCGGCTGGTCGGCGAGCTGATGCCGCGACTGTTCACCGAGGTCCGGACGGTCACCTGCGACGACGGCGCCACCCGCAAGGCGCTGCTGCGCGCGCACGACGGGACGCTGGTGGAGAGCGTGCTGATGCGCTATCCCGACCGCGCCACGGTGTGCGTGTCCAGCCAGGCCGGCTGCGGCATGGCCTGCCCGTTCTGCGCCACCGGCCAGGCCGGTCTCACCCGCAACCTTTCCACCGCCGAGATCGTCGACCAGGTCCGGCTCGCCGCCGTCGCCGCGCGGGACGGCCACCTCGGCGGCGGCCCCGTCCGCCTGTCCAACGTCGTCCTGATGGGGATGGGTGAGCCGCTGGCGAACTATCGCCGGGTGGTGGCCGCGGTACGGCGGATCTGTGATCCGGCGCCGGGGGGTTTGGGGATCTCGCAGCGGTCGGTGACCGTGTCCACGGTCGGTCTCGCCCCGGCCATCCGCAAGCTCGCCGATGAGCGGTTGCAGGTGACCCTTGCGGTGTCCCTGCACACTCCCGACGATGAGCTGAGGGACACGCTGGTGCCGGTGAACAACCGTTGGCCGGTGGACGAGGTGTTGGCGGCGGCCCGCTACTACGCCGACGTGTCGGGGCGCCGGGTGTCCATCGAGTACGCCCTGATCCGGGATGTCAATGATCAGCCTTGGCGCGCGGACCTGTTGGCCAAGCGGCTGCGCGAACACCTCAACCAGTTGGTGCACGTGAACCTGATCCCGCTGAACCCGACCCCGGGCTCGGAGTGGGACGCGTCCCCGAAAGCGGTGGAGCGTGAGTTCGTGCGCCGGGTCAACGCCGGCGGGGTGACCTGCACCGTGCGTGACACCCGCGGCCGGGAGATCGCCGCCGCCTGCGGCCAGCTCGCGGCCGAGGGATGACCGTTTAGCTACCCGAGGTGGCTAAGCTGGTGCTACCCCCGGTAGCATCGAGGGTGTGAAGCTCAGTGTCAGCCTGCCCGACGAGGACGTGGCCTTCATCGACGAGTACGCCTCGGCGGCTGGCGCGCCGTCGAGGTCGTCGGTCATTCATCAGGGTCTCGAGTTGTTGCGCGCCGCGAACCTCGAGCAGGCGTATGACCTGGCCTGGCAGGAGTGGGCGGACAGCGCGGAGGCCGACCTGTGGGACGCGACGTCCGCCGACGGGCTCACCGATGCGCAGGGGTGACATCTACTGGGTCGATCTTGAACCGGTCCGCGGCTCCGAGGCGAACAAGATCCGTCCGGCCATCATCGTGAGCACCGACGCGGCGAACCGTGCGGCCCAACGATCCGGTCGCGGCGTCGTGACCGTCGTCCCGATCACGTCGAGGACCGGCCGGATCTTCCCCTTCCAGGTCCTGTTGCGCGCCAAGGAATGCGGTCTCGACAAGGATTCCAAGGCGCAGGCCGAACAGGTCCGCTCGGTCGCCGTCACCCGCCTCAGTCACCGCGCCGGCACGGTGCCCAATGATCTCCTCGCCAAACTGGACGCGGCTCTCCGCACGCACCTCGCGTTGTAACCGGCCAGCGAGGTGTCGAAGACGTGGTTGCTGGAGCGCGGAACTCACCTGCCTGAGCGCAGCACTCAGTTGCCGGAGCGCGAGACTCGCGCATGGTGTCGCTCAGCCGGACCCTGGGGCGCGACGGAACAGGGCGGTCCAGAGGAACGGTTCACCGAAGCGGGGGGATTCTGGTGGCTCGTCCCGCATGCGGCGCAGTTCGATCTCGGTGAGGCCGGCGAAGATCCAGCGTAGCGACGCCGGGGCGTAGGCGAGGCCGCCACCGAGGTTGGCCTCGCGGTAGAGGTCGGCGTCGGAGACCTCGGAGCCCATGGCACCGGCGGCGAAGCAGGTGAGCGCCAGGTGAGCACCGGGAGCCAGGAGGTGGTCGACGAGCGCGAGGTAGCTGATCCGCCGGTGCGGCGGCAGGTGGTGGAAACAGCCGGAGTCGTAGATGAGGTCGTACGGTCCGTTCAGGTCGGTCGTGCTCAGCGCGAACGCGTCGCCGCAGTGAAAGGTGACCTCGGCGCCGGCCTCGCGGGCGCGGTCGGTGGCCCATGCGACCGCCCTCGGAGACAGATCGACGGCATCCACGGCGAAGCCCGCGCCGGCCAGGTGGATGGCGTTTCGCCCGGGACCGCAGCCGAGGTCGAGGGCCCGGCCCCGGGTCAGCAGGCCACGATCGAGGTAGGACACGAGGTTCTCGTCGGGCTTGGCGGCGAAGAATGGCACGGGTTTGCCCCGGTCGGCATAGAAGCCGTCCCACCAGGAGGCCCCGGCGCCGTCCGTCCAGCGATCGGCGCCGGGCGCGAACAGCCCGTCCAGCAGCCGCAGCACATCGTCGACCGTGCGGACGTTTCGGTCCATCCGACCCCCCTTCGGCACCGCTATTCCAGGCCGGAGGGGTACCGCGCCGGAGATCGATCGGCCGTCAGCGGCGCCAGGCGGTGCGGGCGCGGATCCGGTCGACGACCAGGGCGATGACGATCGTGGTGCCGATCCCGATCAGCCAGAGATCCTCGGTGTGGCCGGTGTGGTTGCCGATGAGCATCAGGAACATGACGGCTGCGGTGAACCAGCCCGCGATGCGGGTGCCACGCGGGAAGCCGCCGTGCCAACCCCACGCGGCGGACGGCTCGTCCTGCGGGCTGACCGCATTGGCCGACCGCTTCTCCAGCTCCGAGCCTGCCACGTTCCCTCCACGATGCTGATCGCACTCCGGTCGCTTCCCGGACATCCTATCCGGGACAATGGCGTCGATGACTGATCCCACCGGTAGCCCGCGCGGCGTCCTCGTGCTCGGCTCGACCGGCTCCGTCGGCACCCAGGCGCTCGACGTCGTGGCGGCCAACCCGGACCGCTTCCGGGTGGTCGGGCTCGCGGCGGGCGGCGCGGACCCGGCGACGCTCGCCGCGCAGGCGATCCGGTTCGGCGTACCGGCGCTCGCCGTGAGCCGGTCGACCGCCGCGGAGGACCTCCAACTCGCGCTCTACGCCGAGGCGCAGCGCCGGGGCTACGAGCGCGGCCAGTTCCGCCTGCCGAGGGTGCTCACCGGCCCGAACGCGACACTGGAGCTGATCGCCACCACCCCGGCCGACGTCGTGCTCAACGCGGTCACCGGCGCCCTCGGGCTCGAGCCGACGCTGCACGCGCTGGCCTCGGGCGCGACGCTGGCGCTGGCCAACAAGGAGTCGCTGATCGCAGGGGGGTCGCTCGTGCTCAGGGCCGCCAAGCCGGGCCAGATCGTGCCGGTGGACTCCGAGCACTCGGCGATCGCTCAGTGCCTGCGCGCCGGGCGGGCCGGCGAGGTGGCCCGGCTGGTGAGCACCGCATCGGGCGGGCCGTTCCGCGGCCGCACCGCCGACCAACTGGCCGGTGTCACGGTCGAGCAGGCGATGGCGCACCCCACCTGGGCGATGGGCCCGGTGATCACGATCAACTCGGCCACCCTGGTCAACAAGGGTCTCGAGCTGATCGAGGCGCACCTGCTGTTCGGGGTGCCCTACGACCGGATCGACGTGGTGGTGCACCCGCAGTCGATCGTGCACTCGATGGTGGTCTTCGCGGACGGTTCCACGGTCGCCCAGGCCAGCCCGCCGGACATGCGGCTGCCGATCTCGCTGGCCCTCGGCTGGCCGGACCGGGTTCCCGGCGCGGCGCGGGCCTGTGCGTTCGCCGAACCAGCCGCCTGGACGTTCGAGCCGCTGGACCACGAGACGTTTCCCGCGGTCCGGCTGGCCAAACAGGCCGGTGCGGCCGGCGGCCTGCTGCCGGCGGTCTACAACGCGGCCAACGAGGAGGCCGTCGCCGCATTTCAGCAAGGCCACGCTCGCTTCACAGCGATAGTGGAGACTGTGAGCCGGGTACTCGACGACGCGCACGGTTGGCGAGCCGACCCGCGAGACGTCGAGGATGTGCTCGCCGCGCAGCGGTGGGCCGGGACGCGGGCGCGGGAGTTGCTTGCCGTCGCCTCGTCCGTCCGGTTGGGAAGGGATTGACCGTGCTCGCGTGGCTTTTCGGGGTTGTGCTGTTCGCCTTGGGCATCTGCCTGTCGGTCGCGTTGCACGAGGCGGGGCACATGGTCGCCGCCAAGTCTTTCGGCATGAAGGTGCGGCGCTACTTCATCGGCTTCGGCCCGCGGATCTGGTCCTTCCGCCGGGGTGAGACCGAGTACGGGCTCAAGGCGATCCCGCTCGGTGGGTTCTGCGACATCGCCGGCATGACCGCGATGGACGAGGTCACCCCGAGTGAGGCGCCCCGGGCGATGTGGCGCTACTCGACCTGGAAGCGGGTCGTCGTGATGAGCGCCGGTTCGATCACCCACTTCGCGCTCGGCTTTCTGATCTTGTACGTGATGGCCACCACAATGGGGCTGCCCAACATCGCCGGCACCCCGGTGGTCAGCGCCACCGACTGCGCCGCGGCCACCGTGAACCCCAAGACCGGGGAGTACTCCCCGTGCACGGCGAGCGACCCGTCGCCGGCGCGGGACGCGGGCATCCGGGCCGGCGACGTGATCATCAGCGTCGACGGCCAGCGCACCCCGACCTGGACCGACGTGGTCAGCAAGATCAAGGACCTGCGCGGGCCGCACACCATCGTGGTGAGCCGGGACGGCGTCGAGCGCTCGACGGTGGTGGACATCCCGGCCGTGCAGCGGGTGGCCTCGGACGCCAAGGCCGGCGCGGACAACAACAAGCTGGTCACGGTCGGCGCGATCGGGGTCCGCAGCACGCCCGTCTACCAGTACACCGCGGTCAGCGCGTTCGGCGGCGCGACCAGTTTCACCGGGGACATGTTCGTGCGCACCTGGCAGGGGCTCATGGCGTTCCCGCAGAAGATCCCCAAGGTGATCCAGGCGATCGGCGGTGGCGAGCGGGACCCGGACACCCCGGTCAGCGTGGTCGGCGCCAGCATCATCGGCGGAGACGCGGTCCAGGCCGGGGTGTGGGAGCTGTTCCTGCTGCTGCTGGCCAGCCTGAACTTCTTCGTCGGAGTGTTCAACCTGCTGCCGCTGCTGCCGCTGGACGGCGGGCACATCGCGGTCGTCCTGTATGAGAAGGTCAGGGACTGGTTGCGCCGGCTGCGCGGACAGCCGGCCGGCGGCCCGGTCGATTACACCAAGTTGACGGCGGTCACGATGGTGGTCATCTTCATTGGTGGCGCAGTGGTATTGCTCACAGTTACCGCGGATCTCGTGAATCCGATCAGAATCGGGCAATAGTACTATTGGTTACGTGACCGACTCGATCATGCTGGGAATGCCGGAAGCGCCGCCGGCTGTTCTCGCCGCGCGCCGCCCGACCCGCCAGCTCATGGTTGGCAAGGTCGGCGTCGGCAGCGAGCATCGGATCTCGGTGCAGTCCATGACCACCACGGTCACCGCGGACGTCAACGCCACGTTGCAGCAGATCGCCGAGCTCACCGCGTCCGGTTGCGACATCGTGCGGGTGGCCTGCCCGTCCCAGGACGACGCCGAGGCGCTGCCGGAAATCGCCCGGAAATCACAAATCCCGGTCATCGCCGACATTCATTTCCAGCCGAAGTACGTTTTCGCCGCGATTGAGGCAGGCTGTGCGGCGGTGCGAGTGAATCCGGGCAATATCCGGAAGTTCGACGACCAGGTCAAAGAGATCGCGCAGGCGGCGAAGGACCACGGCACGCCGATTCGGATCGGCGTCAACGCGGGCTCGCTCGACCCTCGGCTGTTGGAGAAATACGGCAAGGCCACGCCGGAGGCGTTGGCCCATTCGGCCATGTGGGAGGCCGGCCTTTTCGCCGAACACGACTTCCACGATCTCAAGATCTCGGTGAAGCACAACGACCCGGTCGTCATGATCCGGGCCTACGAGCTGCTCGCCGAGCGGTGCGACTACCCGTTGCACCTCGGCGTGACCGAGGCCGGCCCGGCGTTCCAGGGCACGATCAAGTCCGCGGTGGCCTTCGGCGCCCTGCTGCGGCAGGGAATCGGCGACACGATCCGGGTGTCGCTCTCCGCCCCTCCGGTCGAGGAGGTCAAGGTCGGACTCCAGATCCTGCGGTCGCTCAACCTGCGGGAGCGCAAGCTGGAGATCGTGTCCTGCCCGTCCTGCGGCCGCGCCCAGGTGGACGTGTACAAGCTGGCCGACGAGGTGACCGCGGGCCTTGAGGGCATGGCGGTGCCGCTGCGGGTGGCGGTGATGGGTTGCGTGGTGAACGGGCCTGGCGAGGCGCGCGAGGCGGACCTCGGGGTGGCCTCCGGCAACGGCAAGGGGCAGATCTTCGTCAAGGGCCAGGTCATCAAGACGGTGCCGGAGCACCAGATCGTGGAGACCCTCATCGAGGAGGCCATGCGAATCGCCGAGGAGCTCGGCGAGTCGGGCGCCGCCGGTGAGCCCATGGTCACCGTCGGCTGAATACCGATCGGCAACATTGCGGCGTCGGCTTTTCGCAATCGGCGGTTCATCTGGCACGCTTGAGGATGTGTTGCGGCTTGCTGGAGCGCGGCTTCTCGACGAACGGGACCGTGCCGCGGTTCGCGCCGTGCTCGCGGCCGACCCGGTGGCCACGTGCATGGTCGCGGCTCGGATCGACACCGCCGGGCTTGACCCGTGGCGGCTCGGTGGCGAGCTCTGGGGCTGTGAGCCGCGTGGGCGCGGGCACCGGCTGGACTCGCTGTGCTTCGCCGGGCCCAACCTGATCCCGTTGCAGGGCAACCGCTCGGCCCTGCGGGCGTTCGCCGAGCGGGCGCTGCGCCGGCGGCGCACCTGCTCCTCGGTGGTCGGCCCGGCCGAGCAGGTGCTCGGCATCTGGTCGGAGCTTGAGCTGGACTGGGGACCGGCCAGGGACGTGCGGCCGGTGCAGCCGCTGATGGCCACCATGGGCGCCTCCCGGGTGGAGCCGGACCCGCTGGTCCGCCCGGTGCGGCCGGACGAGCTGGACCGGTACCTGCCCGCCGCGATCGCCATGTTCATCGAGGAGGTCGGCGTCGACCCCCGAACCGGCGACGGCGGGGCGAGCTACCGCGCCAGAGTGGCCGAGCTGATCGCCACCGGGCGGGCGTTCGCCCGGTTCGAGGGCGGCGAGGTGGTCTACAAGGCGGAGATCGGTGCGCTGTCCCAACTGGTCGGACAGATCCAGGGGGTGTGGGTGCACCCGGACCGGCGCGGGCACGGGCTGGGTTCGGCCGGCACGGCCGCGGTGGTCGACCGGCTGGTGCGCGGCATGCAGCGGACCGCGAGCCTGTACGTGAACTCCTACAACCTGGCGGCCAAGGCGGCCTACCGGCGGATCGGGTTCACCCAGGTCGGCGAGTACGCCACCGTGCTGTTCTGAGCCGGTTCGGCCAACCTCACAGGAGCGCGTCCCCCATCCGGGCATACTCGCCGCCGTGCGCCTTCACACGCTTCGCCACAGCGGCGCGGGCTCCGCCGCCACACTCGTAGCACCGTTCGTGGTCGCCGCGCTGCTGACCACGGTGTCGGGCTGCGGGCTGTTCGGGTCGGACAAGCCGGGCCCGGACGCCGCCGCCCGCGAGTTCCTGGCCACCTTCTCCGGCGGGGACACCGTCAGCGCAGCCAGCAAGACCGACTCGGCCGATGCCGCGCGCAAGGTCATGGACAAGGTGCGGGACGGCCTCAAGCCCACCGCGATCCGCGCCGAACTGGGCAAAATCGACGCCCCGGAGGGCTCGTCCACCGCCAAGGCCACCTTCACGATGAACTGGGACCTCGGCGGCAGCCGGAAGTGGACCTACCAAGGCTCGATGGAGCTGCGTTCGGACCATGACAACTGGCGGGTGCACTGGGTGCCGAGCGTGCTGCACCCGAAGCTGGCCGAGCAGCAGTCCCTTGCGGTCCAGGTGCAACAGCCGACCCTGGCCCCGGTGCTCGACCGCGACGGCGAGCCGCTGCTCGCCCCGGATCGGGTGGTGTCCGTACTGCTCGACCCGAAGAAGGCCGGCGACGTGACCACGGTGGCCGGCAAGCTGGCCGCCGCGCTCGGCGGACTCGACCCGACGATCACCCAGCAATCCATCGTGGACGGCGCGGGCCAGTCCAAGGACGGCCAGCCCTACCAGGTCGCGGCGCTGCGCAACAACGACTACGAAGGCGTCAAGCCACAGATCTACGACCTGCCCGGGGTGCGCTTCACCTCTGGGCCCCGGCTGCTCGCCGCGGACCGGAAGCTCGCCCCGCAGCTACTTCCGGGGATTCGCAAGTACGTCGAGGCCTCCGTGGCCGGCTTCGCGGGTTGGCGGGTGGTCACCGTGGACGGCGCCGGCGCGGAGGTCGAGGAGCTCTACGCCAAGCCCGCCGAGCCGGCCACAGCGGTCACCGCGACGCTGAGCCGCAAGATCCAGGCCGCCGCGCAGGCGGCGCTGGACCAGGAGCCCACCTCGGCGATGATCGTGGCGATCCAGCCGTCCACCGGTGAGCTCCTCGCGGTGGCGCAGAACCCGGTCGCGGACAAGGAAGGCGCCATCGCGCTGATGGGCCGCTACGCGCCGGGCTCCACGTTCAAGATCGCCACCAGCGTGGCCGCGCTGGAGTCCGGAAAGGTCACCGCGGACACCCCGGTCGGCTGCCCGGGCACCATCACCATCGACGGGCGGGCCATCCCGAACAGCCACAAGTTCGACAAGGGCACCATCCCGCTGCACAGCGCGTTCGCCTTCTCCTGCAATACGACGTTCGCGAACCTGGCCGCCGACCTGCCCGCCGACGCGCTGACCAACGCGGCTCGCAAGCTGGGCATCGGGCTGGACTTCGTGGTGCCCGGGATCACCACGGTCACCGGCACGGTGCCACCGGCCAGCGGCAAGGTCGAGCGCGCCGAGGACGGGTTCGGGCAGGGCAAGGTGGTGACCAGCCCGTTCGGCATGGCACTCGCGGCCGCCACCGTGGCGACCGGGACGACGCCGAAGCCGGTCCTGCTGCGCGGCACCCAGACCACGGTGAACTCCGCCGCCGAGCCCGTCGGTGCGGCAGTCATCGAGGCGCTGCGCGGGATGATGCGCGAGGTGGTCACGGCCGGCACGGCCGGGGCGCTGACCGCGTTCCCGGACGTGCGCGGCAAGACCGGCACCGCGCAGTTCGGTGACGGCAGCCACGCGCACGGCTGGTTCGCGGGCTATCAGGGCGACCTGGCGTTCGCGGTGTTGATCACCGACGCCGGCGAGTCGGTCAAGGCGGTACAGGCCACCGCGCGGTTCCTCGGCGCCCTGCGCTGAGGTCGTAGGGTGGAGGGTATGCCCGTTCGCGCTCCGCTGAAGCCAGGTGTCCAGTCGCCCCGCCGTACCGTTCCCGCGCACATCGCGCGGCCCGAGTACGTGGGCAAGCCGGCACCGGCTCGCAACGTTCACCCGCATGTGCAGCCGCCCGAGGTGATCGAGGCGATGCGGGTGGCCGGGCGGCTCGCCGCGCGGGCCCTCGAGGAGGGCGGCAAGGCGGTCAAGCCGGGCGCGCTGACCGATGACGTGGACCGGGTGGTCCACGACTTCCTGGTCGACAACGGCGCCTATCCGTCCACGCTCGGTTACCGCGGCTACCCGAAGTCCTGCTGCGTGTCGCTCAACGAGGTGATCTGCCACGGCATCCCGGACTCCACCCGGATCGAGGACGGGGACATCGTCAACATCGACGTGACCGCGTTCATCGGTGGGGTGCACGGCGACACGAACGCCACGTTCCTGGCCGGCGACGTGGCCGAGGAGGCCCGGCTGCTGGTCGAGCGCACCCGCGAGGCGACCATGCGGGCGATCAAGGCGGTGCGCCCCGGGCGGCCGATCAGCGTGATCGGGCGGGTGATCGAGTCCTATGCGCGGCGGTTCGACTACGGCGTGGTGCGGGCCTTCACCGGGCACGGCATCGGCCGTTCGTTCCACAGCGGGCTGGTGATCCTGCACTACGACGACCCGAGCGAGGACACCGCGATCGAGCCCGGCATGACCTTCACCATCGAGCCGATGATCACTCTCGGCGCCATCGAGCACGACATGTGGGACGACGGCTGGACGGCCACCACCCAGGACAAGAAGTGGACCGCCCAGTTCGAGCACACCATCCTGGTCACCGACGACGGCAGCGAGATCCTCACCCTACCGTAGGCTTGGTCTGACTAGACCAGTACTGCTACTCTTGTTGCATGGGTACGCAGGTGAACATCTACGAGGCGAAGACTCGCCTCTCCCAACTCGTCGACCAGGCGGCCGCCGGCGAGGAGGTGGTCATCGCCCGCAACGGCCGGCCGGTGGCCCGGCTGGTTCCGCTGCAGCGCAAGCCGGTGAACCGGGTGCCCGGTGCCTGGAAGGGCAAGGTCTGGATCGCCCCCGACTTCGACGAGACCGATCCGGAGATCATCGACGCGTTCGAGAACGGTCCGGTTTTCCCGGACGAGCGGGCATGACGCGTTTGCTGCTGGATACCCACGTGGTGATCTGGTGGCTGGCCGCCGATCCACGGCTGGGCGCGAAGGCCCGCGACGCGATTGCCGACCGGGACGGCGAGGTGTTCGTATCGGCCGTGACCAGCTTCGAGTTGGCGACCAAGAAGACCTTGGGCAAGCTCGACGCGCCGGACGACCTGGCTGAGCAGCTCGAGGCGAATGCCTTCGAGGAGTTGCCGGTAACCATTGCCCACGGCTGGGAGGCCGGACGACTTCCTTTGCACCACAAGGATCCCTTCGACCGGTTGTTGATCGCCCAAGCCCGCTGCGAGGGTCTGACGCTCGTCACGGCAGACCAGATGCTGCGTTCCTACGACGTCGTGACGATGCCGGCCTGATACCGCCATCCCGGTAACTCAGCCGGGTAGCTCGGCCAGGAGAGCGAGCACCGCGTCGGCCACCGGGCCGGGAGTGGTGGCCGGAGCGAGGTGGGTCAGGGCCAGGCGGCGGGTGGGCCAGCCGTTGGCCTGTGCCGCCTCGGCGTCCTCGGTGTACGCCTCGCTCAGCAGCAGGTACGCGGTCGGACCTGGCCATTCGACGTCCGGCCGGGCCTCCTTGAGGAACGCGATCGGCACCTCGGGTGCCTCGTCCTCGATCTCGGCCCGCAGCGCGGCGTCCGGAACCAGGGTGTCCAGCGGGGTGTCCGGGAACCAGTTGGGCCAGCGGGGGAGCAGGCCCTCCCTGGTGCGGTCGCGCAGCGCGGTGTAGAGCGAAGCCGGCACCGTGTCGCGCCAGCTTCGGCCCGGAGTGGGCAGGCCGGCGTCGACGAAGATCAATGCGGTCACCGGGTCCTCGAGCGTGTCGGCCAGGGCGGGCAGCAGCGGGCCGGCGCCGCTGTGCCCGACGAGCACCACGGGACCGGTGAGCTGGGCGTCGCTCAGCACGTCGGCGAACACGCCGAGCAGCACCTGGTGCACGGGCGGGGCGACCACGCTCGGGCGCAGGTCGAGCAGCACCGCGGGATGACCGCGCTCCGCCAGCGCGTCGGCCAGCGGGCGCAGGCTGGCCGGCCCGAGGAACGGGCTGTGCACCAGGACGGTCGTTGCCGGCGGCATCGGCTCAGCCGCCGAGCGGAAGGTTGAGCAGGGCGTTCTCCACCAGTTCCGGCAGTGCGGGGTGGATCCAGTACTGGCCGGTGGCCATGGTGCGGGCGTCGAGTCCGAAGCTCATCGCCTGGATCAGCGGCTGGATCAGGGTGGACGCGTGCGGGCCGATGATGTGCGCGCCGAGCAACCGGCCGGACGCCGGGTCGGCGAGCAGCTTGGCGAACCCCGTGGTGTCCTCCATCGCCCAGCCGTAGGCGATGCCCGCGTAGTCCTGTGTGGACACGACGAACGGGATGCCGCGCAGCACGGCCTCCTGCTCGGTCAGGCCGACCGAGGCGATCTGCGGCGAGGTGAACACCGCGTGCGGCACGAACCTGTGGTCGGCGGCGCGGCGCTGGTCCGGGTGCAGCAGGTTGTGCTGCACGATCCGGGCCTCGTGGTTGGCCACGTGCTTGAGTTGCAGCGCCGAACAGATGTCGCCGAGCGCCCAGACTCCCTCGGCCGTGGTGTGCTGGTGTTCGTCCACCACCACGTAGCCGTACTGGTCGACCGCGACCCCGGCGGCGGCCAGATCGAGCAGGTCGGAGTTCGGCACCCGACCGACCGCCACCAGCAACTCGTCCGCCTCGACCGACTCACGCCCGTCGGGGCCGTCGAGGTGCAACACCACTCCGGCAGGCGTGCGTTCGACACCCAACTCCTTGCGGTTGAGCCGAACATCCCATCGTTTCGAGACGAGCTCGGTGAACCGGTCGCTGATGTCGACATCCTCGTGCCGCAGCAGCGCGCCGGACCGGCCGACCACGGTGACCGCGACGCCGAACGCGGCGAACACGTGCGTCAACTCGGCGGCGACGAACCCGGTGCCGACGACGATCATCCGCCGCGGCAACGAGTCCAGCCGCATCACCGTGTCGCTGGTGTGGTAGCCGGCCTCGGCGAGCCCGGCCAGGTCGGGCACCCGGGGCCGGCTCCCTGCGGCCAGCACGACCTGGCCGGCGGTGAGGGTGACCGCGGGGTCCCCGGAGTTCGGGGTGACCGCCAGCCGGCGCTCACCGGTGAACCTCGCGGTGCCCTCGTAGAGGGTGACGTTCCCGTTGTCCGGATGGGACATCCGGTAGTCCCGCCCGCCCTCGGCGATCGGGTCGATCCGGCCGAAGATCCGGTCCCGCACGTCGGCCCAGCGCACCCCGAGCAGCTCGAGGTCCACCCCCAACCCGGCGGAGTACTCCGGCACCTCGGCGAGGTTCGCGGTGTGCACGAACATCTTCGTGGGGATGCAGCCGACGTTCAGGCAGGTCCCGCCGAACACGCCCTTCTCGACGACGGCCACGTCCCAGCCGGCGAAGCGCTGGTCAAGGATGGCGTTGCCGGAACCCGTGCCGACGATGACCAGATCGTGGTGCGGCACGTCAGTGCTGGTACGTCGGGGCGAGCACGGCCCGGGCCAGGGTGTGGAAGGCCAGGTTGAACCCGACGACGGCCGGGGTGGCGCCGGCGACGTCGAGCGTCTCGACGTCGACCGCGTGCACCACGAAGTAGTAGCGGTGCACCATGTCGCCCTTCGGCGGCGCGGCACCGGCGTAGCCGAGGGCGCCCATGTCGTTGCGCACGTGGAAGGCGTCACCCGGCAGGCTCGCGTCGTCCGCGCCGGCACCCGCGGCCAGTTCGGTGACCGAGGCCGGCAGGTTCACCGCGACCCAGTGCCAGAACCCGGACGGGACCGGGGCGTCGGGGTCGAAGCAGGTGACCACGAAGCTCTTGGTCTCCTCGGGGAACCCCGACCAGGCGAGCTGCGGGGACACGTTCTCGCCACCGGCACTGTCGTGTACGTGCCGCAGCGTGAGCCGCTCGCCGGCTCGGACATCGGTCGAGGTCACCGTGAAGCTGCCCGCCTTGGGCAGCAGCTCGTACGGATCGGGCGGCGCCGGGCGCTCGAGGCTCATCCTCACTCCTCACGACTGATCTTCCCAAGGGACGACTTCAAGCCTAGTGATGTGGCCTAGGGTTGGCCCCAGGACCGAGGAGAGGGGATCGGCCATGACGAACGACGGCGCGAACACCGGGGGCCGCGCGAATACCGGGGACAGCGGCGACAGTGGGGACGGCGGCGACAGCGTCGAGCGCTCGACCACCAGGGTGCGGTTCCCCAGAATCAGCCCGAGGGCGTACGAGCATCCGGCCGACCGGGGCGCCTTGGCCACGTTACGTGCGGTGCCGGGGATCGCGCCGGTGCTCAAGGCGGTGGCCGGGATGTGGACCGAGCGCGGCGAGCGGCTCTTCGCGTTGGCCTCGGCGATCCGGGTCGGCCCGAAGCAGTACCCGAAGCTGGACCGGTTGCGTCACGAGTGCGCGGAGACGCTCGACCTGGACACGGTGCCGAACCTGTTCGTCACAAGGCATCCGGTGGCCAACGCGTTCACCATCGGCATCGACGAGCCGTTCATCGTGGTCACCACCGGGCTGCTCGAGGCGATGGACACGGAGAGCATGCGCTACACCATCGGTCATGAGATGGGGCACGTGCTTTCCGGGCACGCGGTGCTCAAGACGCTGCTGAACCGGTTGCTGCGGTTACAGATGACGGTGAGCTGGGTGCCGATCGGCGCGCTCGGCCTGCGCGCGGTGATCGCGGCGCTGCTCGAGTGGTACCGCAAGGCGGAACTGACCGGCGACCGGGCCGGCCTGCTGTGCGGTCAGGACCCGGCGGCGGCCCTGCGCCTGCACCTCTACCTGGCCGGCGGCACCGGGCCCGGCGAGATCGACGTCTCCTCGTTCCTCGAGCAGGCCAAGGAGTACGAGCAGGTCGACGACGTCCGGGACAGCATCCTGAAGCTGATGACGGTCGAGCACATGAGTCACCCGTTCGCCGTGGTGCGCGCCGCCGAGTTGCAACGCTGGGCGGCGTCGGAGGACTACCGGGCCATCCTGAGCGGGCAGTACCAGCGGCGCGACGACGAGGACCCGTCCGGTTCGTTCATGGACGACCTCCGCTCGGCCGCGAAGTCGTACCAGGATTCCTGGTCCACCTCCGGCGATCCGCTGATCAAGGTGTTCGGCAATGTCGGCGAGGCGGTGTCCGGTGCGGCCGGCAAGGTGTTCAGCCGGTTCGGCGGCCGCGCCGCGGGCGGTTCCGGCGAACAAGGCGGTTCGGACGAAGCGAACGGGACACCGGCCGGCTAGTGGCCGGTGGCGGTGAAATGTTGCAGGTCCTTGGGTGAGGTCCAGTCGCCGCCCCAGCTCCAGCCGATCGAGGCGAACGCCCGGACCGTGGCGTCGCGGGCGAACACCATGCCCGGCCGGACCTTCCGGCGGTCCACATAGGACGAGGCCAGCTCGGGCAGCACCAGGCTGCCCTTGACGTAGGGGTTGCAGAACGGGTTGACGTCGACGGCGAGGCCGGAGGCGTGCGCCGACCACTGGGTCAGCGTCACCGCGGCACGGCAGACGAAAGCCGTGGTGTTGTTGCCGTCGCCGGTCGGCGGGGCGTCCAGTTCCGCCGGCCCGGTCACCCGCATCTCCTCGATCGGGAAGCGGGCCTGGAAGAGTGTGCCGAACACCGTCGTCACGGCGTTGGCGAACCGGGCGTTGACGATCATCTCGCCGGTGTGCGGCCGGCCGTCGAAGCCCCAGAACGACATGGTGAGGTAGCGCAACTCGGCGGCGGTGACCGGACAGCCGGGCCGCCAGGTGCTGCGGGCGAGCACGGCCGGCGGCACCGGCGCGACCGTGCTGGCATAGCGGCTGCCCGCGGGCGGCGGCAGCAGGTCCGCACTTGGCAGGTGACGGTCGGCCAACACCGGTGGGGTCGGCAGGATCTGGCCGAAGCCGTCCGGACGCAGCGGAAGCGGTGTCGCGCCGACTCGCCAGACCGGGGCCGGCGGTGCGGCCGGTGTCGCCTGCGCGGTGGGCGATGTCCCACCCGATGTCCCAGCCGAGGTCCCGGGCTGGGAGGTGGGCCGAGCTCCGCCGGGCGCGACCGGGGTGGGGCCCGGCGTCGCCGGCGGCGGGGCCGAACAGGCGGCGAGACCGGTCAGCACCGCGACCAGCAGTTGGGTCAGCAGGGCGGACAGCGGCGGGGCTAAGGGACGGCCGAACACCTGGCAAGCATGCCTCAACCGGTCGCCGCCGGGTCACGTGCTCGCTTCTTGCAACGGAACGCACATTGCGCCGCATCGGGCTCCGCCGCCGAACTTCACCTGATCGAGCGACATGGTCAAGTTGCCGCGGTCCGGCGGCCGGCGAAAGGTGCCACCTGTCTCACCCGCGACCCGATGGGGGAATCTGTGCGAATCTCGCGACTGCTGGCGGCCATGGGCCTGGCGATGGTGACCGTGACCGCCATGACGGCGGGCGGCGCCATGGCCGACCAGACCGGCCGGGGCATCATCGGCGGCGGCCGGGCCAGCACCGTCGACTACCCGTTCGTGGTGTACCTGGCCACGCCGTCCGGCTTCCAGTTCTGCGGCGGCACGCTGGTCTCCGCGCGAGCGGTGGTCACCGCGGCGCACTGCGTGGCCGACAGCCGGGCCGCCGACCTCCAGGTGGTGGCCGGCCGGGACGACAAGCAAGGCCAGGGCGGGGTGGTCGCCAGGGTGTCCCGGATCTGGGTGCATCCGGACTTCCGGGAGGTCAGCTCCGGCGCGGATGTCGCGGTGCTGACCCTTGCGGTCCGGCTGCCCTACCGGCCGGCGGCGCTGGCCCGGCCGAGCGAACCGGAGCTCTACCAGCCGGGCACGGCCAGCACGATTCTGGGCTGGGGCCGGACCCGGGAGGGCGGGCCGGCCTCGCGCTACCTGCTCGCGGCGACGGTCGGGGTGATCGGGGACGCGGACTGCGCGCGGGCCTATGCCCGGTTCTCGGCGTCCGCCATGGTGTGCGCCGGCTACTCGGGTGGCGGCGTGGACGCCTGCCAGGGCGACTCGGGCGGCCCGATGCTCGTGGCCGGGCGGTTGGCCGGCATCGCGTCCTGGGGTGAAGGGTGCGCCCGGCGCGGCAAGCCCGGCGTGTACACCAGGGTGGCCGCCTACGCGAGCCTGATCGCCGGGCAGATCTGAGTTCCGGCTCTGATATGCAGGACCGGTGACCGACCTGCACCGGGCGACCGGCGACCAGCTCTCCGTTGCGACCCTCTACGCCCTGCTCATGCTGCGGGTGAACATCTTCGTCGTCGAGCAGCGCACCCCCTACCCGGACCTGGACGGTCGTGACCTGCGCCCGGACACCACGCACTGGTGGTGGCAGCCGGGCGCGGAGCCGGTGACCTACCTGCGGGTGCTCACCGAACCGGGCGGCGGTGCCCGGATCGGCCGGGTGTGCACCGCCGCCCCGGCCAGGGGCGCCGGTCTCAGCGGCCGGCTGATGACCGCCGCGCTGGCCGAGATCGGCCCGCGAGACGTCGTGCTCGATGCCCAGGTACAGGCGCAGGGGCTGTACCAACGGTTCGGGTTCGAGCCGGTGGGGGAGCCGTTCGACGACGACGGCATCCTGCACGTCGCGATGCGCCGGCCCGGATCCAGCGCAGGGTGACATCCCTCCGCTTCTCGCTGGCGGCGCAATGTCACCGTGCGCCGGAAAAGAGGCCGCACACCGCCGGGATCAGGCCGGTTCGCGCGCCGCCGCCGGGGCGCACCGGGCGATCACCTCGACGGCCCGGTCCAGCTCGCCGTCGGTGAGGTCCGCGCGGGCGGTGAGGCGCAGCCGGGAGACCTGATCGGGGACCGAGGGCGGGCGGAAGCAGCCGACCCAGATTCCGGCCGCGCGACACTCGTCGGCCCAGGTCACCGCCTGCTCGGGGGAGGGCGCGCGGACCGAGACGACGGCCGCGTCCGGTTCGGTCACCGCGAGACCGGCGGCGCGCAGCCGGGTGGCGAGCGTCGCGGCGGCGCGCCGCACCCGGGCCGGCCGGTCCGGCTCGTCCTTGAGCACCATCAGCCCGGCGAGAGCGGCCGCGGCGCTGCCCGGGGCGAGGCCGGTGTCGAAGATGAAGCTGCGCGCGGTCTCCACCAGGTGGCGGATCACCCGGCGGGGGCCGAGCACCGCGCCACCCTGGGCGCCGAGCGACTTGGACAGGGTCACCGTGGTGACCACGTCCGGCTCCTTGATCAGGCCGGCGGCGGCCACCGCGCCCCGGCCGCCCTCGCCGAGCACCCCGAAGCCGTGCGCGTCGTCGGCGACCAGGGCCGCGCCGTGGCTTCGGCAGGCGGCGAGCAGCTCGGGCAGCGGAGCGAGGTCGCCGTCCACCGAGAACACCGCATCGGTGACCATCAGGGCACGCGGGTGACGGCGGGTGGCCAGAGCGTGCGCGGCGGCGGCCGGGTCGGCATGCGTCACGACCGCGACATCGGCGCGGGAGAGCCGGCAACCGTCGATCAGCGAGGCGTGGATGTAGGCGTCCGTGACGATCGCGCTTTCCCGACCGGACAAGGCGGTGACCACGCCGAGATTGGCGGCGAAGCCGGATGAGAAGACCAGGGCGGCCTGGACGCCGCAGAATCGGGCCAGCTCGTGCTCCAACTCGGTGTGCAGGTCGGTGGTGCCGGTGACCAGCCGCGAGCCGGTGGACCCGGCGCCCCAGCGCAGCGTCGCCGCCGCCGCCGCACCGCTGATCCGCTTGTCCCTGGCCAGGCCGAGGTAGTCGTTGCCGGCCAGGTCGAGCAGGTCGGAGTCGGCCCGGCGGGGGCGCAGGCGGCGGGTCAGCCCGGCGCGGCGGCGCTCCTCGGCCCGGGTGTCCAGCCAGCCGAAGACGCCGGTCGGATCGGCCCTCCCGCCCTCCCGCCCACGCTCGCTCACGATGGCGAGTCTGTCAGCCCGGCCCTCGCGGTCCGCTCCAGGGCGGATGAACCCCGTGGTAGGTGGCGTCGATGGGAGTTGTGCCCAATTTGGCCGGTGTCCGAATGTGACCGCGCACAAGGCCTGGGCGGCCCTGGTAACAGTTCGGCGAGCGGCTTGCCGGGCGTCGGCGGGAGCAGCTACGGTCCGTGTCTGGCGTGACCCAGGTCACGGCGGATGTACCGTTTTGCTTTGGTCGGGGCCGATGCGGAGAGGCCATGGCAGCTGAGATACGTCCGGCGTTATCCGAAGCCTCCCCGCTGCTTGCGGTGACCAACCTCGAAGTGGTCTACGACGACGTCATCCACGTGCTGAAAGGCGTCAGCCTGAGCGTGCCGGAGGGCAAGATCGTGGCACTGCTCGGGGCGAACGGGGCCGGCAAGACGACGCTGCTGCGGGCCGTCTCGGGCCTGCTGGACGTGCACGACGGCAAGGTGACCAAGGGTGGCGTGGTGTTCGACGGCCGCAGAGTGCACTCCCTGCCGCCGACCAAGATCGCTTCGCTGGGTATCAAGCAGGTGCTCGAAGGCCGAAGGATCTTCGCCGAGCTCACGGTCGAGGAGAACCTGAGGGTCGGCGGGCACGTGGCGCCCCGCGCGCTGCGGTCCAACCTGGAGCGGGTGTTCGGCTTGTTCCCGGTGCTGGCCGAGCGCCGCAAGCGAACCGCGGGTTACCTCTCCGGCGGCGAGCAGCAGATGCTGGCCATGGGCCGGGCGCTCATGTCCGAGCCCCGCTGCCTGCTGCTGGACGAGCCGAGCCTCGGCCTCGCGCCGCTGATCGTGCAGCAGGTCAGGGACCTGATCGTGGAGATCAACGCGAGTGGCACCACGGTGCTGCTGGTGGAGCAGAACGCCACGATGGCGCTGTCCATTGCCGAGCACGGCTACGTCATGGAGAACGGCAAGATCGTGATGGACAAACCGGCCAGCGAGCTGCTCGCCGACTCAGACGTCCGGGAGTTCTACCTCGGCCTCGGCGCCGAAGGCTCGGCCAAGTCGTTTCGCGACGTGAAGCACTACAAGCGGCGTAAGAGGTGGCTGTCGTGAGCGAACCTTTGGGCCCGACGTGAGCCGGCCGACGTCCGGGCTGACCAGCAGTACGGAGAGCGAGCGCCGCAGCGGCCCGGACGGGCCGGAGCCGGAGCAACAGCCGCGAACCGCGCCGGCGACCGGCGACCGAGCGCGGTCCGACACCGTGCTGGTGTTCGACGACGTCCGGCTCTCCTTCGCCGGGGTGAAGGCGATCGACGGGGTGTCGTTCTCGGTCGACTCCGGCGAGCTGTTCGCGATCATCGGGCCGAACGGCGCCGGCAAGACCTCGATCTTCAACGTGCTGTCCGGGGTGTACCGCCCGCAGTCCGGCCGGGTCGCCTTCGACGGCACCGACCTGATCGGCAAGCGCCCGCACGTGATCGCGCGGCTCGGCATCTCCCGCACGTTCCAGAACATCGAGCTGTTCGCGAACCTCACCGTGGTGGACAACCTGATGCTCGGCCGGCATCACCACAACACCTACGGCACGCTGGCCGCACTGGCCTGGCTCGGCCGGGCCAGGCGCAGCGAGCTGGCCAACCGGGCCGCGGTCGAGGACATCATCGACTTCCTCGAACTCGAGCAGTGGCGCCGGTTCCCGGTCGGGCTGCTGCCCTACGGCGTACAGAAGCGCGTCGAGCTCGGCCGGGCCCTTGCCATGCGGCCGAAGCTGCTGCTGCTCGACGAGCCGGTGGCGGGGATGAACCTCGAGGAGACCGAGGACATGGCCCGCTACATCCTCGACGTTCGCGACGAGCTGGGCATCCCGCTGGTCATGGTCGAGCACGACATGGGGCTGGTGATGGACCTGGCCGACCGCGTGATGGTGGTCGACTTCGGCCGGCCGATCTGTACCGGCACCCCGCGCGAGGTGCAGGACAACCCCGATGTGATCCGCGCGTACCTCGGTGAGGAGCACCGGACCCAAGGAGGCGCATCGTGACCGCAGTGGCCCAGCAGACCGCCGCCATCACCACGACCACCGTGGCCAGCCGGGTACGTGCCAGAGCGGCCGCGACGCCGGACCGGATCGCCTTACGGGAGAAGGACTTCGGCATCTGGCACCAGGTGAGCTGGCGGGAGTACTGGGAGCAGGCCGAACTGGTCGGGCACGCCCTGCTGGCGCTCGGCGTCGAGCCGGGCGACCGGGTCGCGGTGCACTCGGAGAATCGCAAGGAGTGGCTGTACAGCGACATCGGCGCGGTCGCGGTGCGCGCGGTGACCGTCGGTCTCTACCCGACGAACCCGGCCGCCGAGGTGGAATACCTGTTGTCCCACTCCGGCGCTCGGATCCTGATCGCCGAGGACCAGGAGCAGGTGGACAAGGCGCTCGAGGTGCTCGACCGGCTGCCCGAGCTGGAGAAGATCGTCTACGTCGACCCACGTGGCATCCGGCACCGCTACACCGAGCCGAAGTTGTTGCCCTGGGAGGACTTCCTCGCGCTCGGTGCGGAGCACCGGAGGGCGCAGCCGGACGCGGTCGAGCGCCGGATGGCCGAGGCGACCGAGGACGACGTGCTCACCATGGTGTACACCTCGGGCACCACGGGGCCGCCCAAGGGCGCCATGCTCAGCGTGTCCAATGTGGAGTACTGCATCAAGGTGCTGGTCGAGGGCGGCGGGTTCACCTCACCGCCACCGTCCGCTTCGGACGTGTCGCTGTCCTACCTGCCGCTGTGCCATGTCGCCGAGCGGATCTTCACCACCTGGTTCTCCGCCTGCTCCGGCATCCAGGTGCACTTCGCCGAGTCGATCGACACCGTGCAGGCCAACCTGCGCGAGGTGCAGCCGACGATCCTGTTCGGGGTGCCGCGGATCTGGGAGAAGGTACTGGCCGGGGTGAACATCCGGGTGTCCTCGGCGAGCCGGCTCAAGCGCGCGTTCGGCCGGTTCTGGTTGCGGGTGGCGGACGGCATCGCGGAAACGCTGGTACGCACCGGCGGCCGGCACACCTTCTCCAGCCGGATCCGGTACGCGATCGGTTACCTGTTCTTCTTCCGCGCGCTGCGTGACCGGATCGGCATGCGCAAGGTGCGCTACGCGGCGTCCGGGGCGGCGCCGATCGCGCCCGAGGTGCTGCGTTTCTTCATGGGCATCGGGGTGCCCATGCACGAGGTGTACGGGATGACCGAGAACTCCGCGATCGCCACGGCGAACCGGCCGGGGCGGGCCAAGGTGGGCACGGTCGGCGAGCCGCACCCCGAGGTCGAGTTACGCATCGATGAGACCACCGGCGAGATCCTGACCCGGCACCCCGGCACGTTCACCGGCTACTGGCGGGATCCGGAGGCCACCAGCCGGGTCATGGACGCCGAGGGCTGGCTGCACACCGGCGACGTCGGCGAGTGGGTGGACGGTACCCACGTCAAGATCACCGACCGGATGAAGGACCTGATCGTCACCGCGGGCGGCAAGAACGTGGCGCCGTCCGAACTGGAGAACGCGCTGAAGGCCTCGCCGTTCATCAAGGAGGCCGTCGTGATCGGGGACCGGCGGCCATACCTGTCCGCGCTGGTCGGCATCGAGTTGGAGACGGTCGGGCACTGGGCGCAGACCCGCCGGCTGGCCTACACCACCTATCGGGACCTGGCCGAGAAGCCCGAGGTGCGCGCCCTCGTCCAGTCCATTCTGGACGGAGTGAACGCGCGGTTCGCGTCCGCCGAGCAGGTCAAGACGTTCGCCATGCTGCCCAAGGAGCTCGACCACGAGGACGGCGAGCTGACCGCGACGCAGAAGGTGAAGCGGTCGGCGATCGCGACCATGTTCGGCGAGCAGGTCGAAGCCATGTACCGGAACAAGCGATGACCGAGCTGATCCAGAGCCTGGTCCGCGGACTCGGCAACGGCTCCGTGTACGCGCTGCTCGCCTTCGGCTTTGTGATCATCTACAAGTCGATGGGCGTGATCAGCTTCGCCCAGCCGGCGTTCATGCTGGCCGGTGCGGTGCTGGTGACCTACCTGGTCACCGGGATGAACTTCTACCTCGCGGTGATCGTCGCGGCGCTGCTGGTGGCCGGGCTCGGGGTCGGCGTCGAGCGGACCGTGCTCCGGCCGATGATCGGCAAGCCGGTGTTCGTGATCTCGATCATCACGCTCGGCGTGGACATCGTGGTCCGGGTCGTGGTCAACGGCTACATCGGGCTGGACGTGCGCCCGCTGCGGGATCCCTGGCAGCTCAACACCTTGTCCGTGTTCGGCACCGAGGTGCAGCAGCGCTACCTGGTCATGTTCGGCACCACCATGGTGCTGGTCGCGGTGCTGTTCGCGTTCTTCCGCTACTCCCGGATGGGCCTTGCCATGCGCGCGGCCGCGGTCGACCAGGAGGTGGCGCTGGCACAGGGCGTCTCGGTAGGCACGGTGTTCACGCTCTCCTGGGCGATCGCCGGGGCGCTGGCGGCGGTGGCCGGGGTGTTCGTGTCCACCGGCGCCGGGGTCGACCAGCAGCTGTGGATCATCGCGCTCAAGGCCCTCCCGGTGATCATCCTCGGCGGTCTCGACTCGCTCGGCGGAGCGGTGATCGCCGGCCTGGTCATCGGCGTGGTGGAGTCGCTTGTCGGAACCTACGGCCATGACATCGCGCCCTGGATGGGCGGCGAGTTCGCTCTGGTCACCCCGTACCTGGTGATGATGCTCGTGCTGCTGGTCCGGCCCTACGGGCTGTTCGGAACCCGTGAGGTGGTGCGGATATGACCGCGACCCGGCTGCGCGGGCGGCCCGAGCTGTACACGTCCTACAAGCAGGACATGGCGCTGCTGAACACCACCCCGAAGAAGGTGTTCGTCGGGCTGCTGCTGGTGATCGCGCTGGTGCTGCCGTTCTCCCTCGAGGACGACGTGCTCCAGTTGCTGGCCACCGCATGCGTGTTCGCGATCGGCGCGATCGGGCTCAACATCGTCACCGGCTACGCCGGGCAGGTGTCCCTCGGCCACGCGTTCTTCCTCGCGCTTGGCGCCTACACCGCGGCGGTGATCTCGGGCGATCCGAACGGGCGTCAGCTCGGTTTCGGGATCACCGAACTGCCGGTCTGGCTGCTCGCCGCGGGCGTGGTGGCCGGACTTGCCGGCGCACTGGTCGCGCCGCTCGCGGTCCGGCTGCGCGGGCTGTATCTGGCGATCGTCACGCTCGGGCTGGTGTTCATCGGGCAGTTCGTGTTCCGGGAGTGGACCGACGTGGCCGGGCCGCCGGACATCGGCCGGGCGGCGCCGGTGCCCACCCTGTTCGGCACCCGGCTGGATGTCGACGGCGATTCGCTCACCCGGGTGCAGCAGCTGTATTTGTTGATGCTGGCGCTGCTGCTGATCTTCGCCGTGCTCGCGCGGAACCTGGCGCGCTCGCGCACCGGGCGGGCGCTGGCCGCGATCCGGGACCGGGACATCGCCGCCGCGGTGATCGGGGTGAACCTCACCCGGTACAAGGTGATCGCGTTCGCGGTGTCCTCGTTCTACGCCGGGGTGGCCGGCTCGCTGCTCTACGTCATCCCGGCCTCGTTCACCCCTGGCAACTTCAACCTGCTGATGTCGGTGCAGTTCATCGCGATGATCCTGATCGGCGGAGTGGCCACCATCTCCGGCTCGATCATGGGTGCGCTGTTCATCACGTTGCTGCCTCGGATCACCACCGAACTGCCCGCGGTGCTCCCGTTCATCACCGACAGCGCGACGGGCGAGGGGATCACCGTTGTTCAGGTCGAGGCGATCCTCTACGGCCTGCTGATCATCCTGTTCCTGCTCTTCGAACCGAGAGGCCTGTTCGGAATATGGGTTCGTATAAGGAATTACTGGAAGGCATGGCCGTTCTCGTATTAGCGCGGCCTGGAAGGAGCGTCACATGACCGCACAACGACGTTTGGTCGCGGCGCTGGCGGTGCCCCTCGCACTGGCCATGCTGGTCGCCGGATGTCGGGCCAAGGAGTCCACCGCCCCGCAGTCGGGCAAGGAGGGCGTCCAGGTCGACTTCGGGGTCACCAACGAACCGTGCAAGGACGCGGTGGACAAGAACAAGGGCTGCATCTACCTGGGCACCATGTCCGACCTCACCGAGGGACCGTTCAAGGCGCTCGCGGTGCCGATCACCGACGCGCAGAAGGCGTTCTGGAAGCGGGTGAACCAGCAGGGCGGGATCGGCGGCTATGAGGTCGACGTGACCACCTACGTCAAGGACAACAAGTACAACCCGCAGATCGAGAACCAGGTCTACCAGGAGATCAAGCCGAAGATCCTGGCCATCGCGCAGACCCTCGGCTCGCCGACCACCGCGGCCATTCTGCCGGACCTGAAGGCGAGCAACATCGTCGCGGTGCCGGCGTCGTGGACCTCGTTCTGGGGCGTCGAGGACGTGATCCTGGAGTCCGGCATCAACTACTGCATGGAGTCCATGAACTCGGTCGACTACGCCAAAGACAAGCTCGGTGTGAAGACCGTGATGGCGGTGCACCTCGCCGGTGACTACGGCGACGACGCCGCGGCCGGCGCCAAGATCGCCGCCCAGAAGGACGGCCTGACCTTCACCGACGTGAAAACCGCCACCGGGCAGGACAATCAGGGCGGTGCCATCGACGCGATCGTGAACGGCAAGCCGGACCTGGTGATCCTGACCAACAGCCCGACCGACGCGGCGGTGATCATCGGCCAGACCGCGGCCCGCGGGTTCAAGGGCAAGTTCATCGGCACCGGCCCGACCTGGAATCCCGGTCTGTTGCAGAGCCCGGCCGCGGCCGCGATCAAGGCGCTGTACCTACAGTCCGGCCCGTGGCAGCCGTTCGGCGCGGACACCCCTGGGCACAAGGCGATGCGCGACGCGCTCGGCAAGGTGGCGCCCAACGACGGCTACACCTCCGGCTGGGTGTGGTCCTACCCGCTGAAGGCGGCACTGACCAAGGCCGCCGAGAACAAGGACCTGACCAGGGCCGGTCTGCTCAAGGCGGTGAAGTCGCTGAAGGAGGTCGACTACGAGGGCATGCTGCCCAAGGGTGCCGGCAACTACAACGGTTCGCCCAACGACACCGTGTTCCGGCAGAGCCAGATCGCCAAGCCGGACGCCGCCGCGGCGTCCGGGGTCACGGTGATCGAGCCGATGTTCAGCGGCCCGACCGCCAAGGACTACAACTTCACGAAGCCCTGTTACCAGTAGCGGACCGAGCCGAAGGCCGGGTGCGCCGCAACCGGCCTTCGGCGGCTCGGAAAGTTGACATCGCAACGACCGTACGTGATCCGCGCGCGCCGGCTCGAGGCGCGTTGCGATACGAAAGGTGATTTTCACTCGAGTTTGACGAGGCAAACTGTCACGTTCGGTGGCAGTCGCCGTCCGCCGGTCACGTTACGCGGTTGACTCGAAACGATTGACCTTGGTCGCTGCCGCCACGGGCCGGCGCGTGATCGAATGTTGGCATGACCGCGACCGTGACCGTCATCGGCGTGGACGGGCGCAGCATCCCACCCGGTACCGGCCCGACGTTCGCTGCCGCACGGCTCTTCGCCGGTCGCCGGGTGCTGCTGGACCGGGTGGCCGCCATGTGTCCGGAGGTGGACGGGCCGAGCGGTGCCCGCATGCTGGAGCTGGACGGGGTCGGTGTTCCGGCGGCCGTGCTCGATGCGCTGACCGCCTCGGTGCGCGCCGGCGAGCCGGCGGTGCTGCTCACCCACGGCGATCCCGGTTTCTACGGGGCGCTGCGCCAGTTGCGCGAGCGCGGTCTGCCGATCGTGAGCTGGCCATCGGTTTCCTGCCTGCAACGGGTGGCCGCGCTGATCCAGCGGCCGTGGGATGACGTGTCGGTGGTCAGCGCGCGCGGATTGGACTTCGGCCCCGCGGTGAACGTGTGCCGGGCGCGCCGGGCGGTCGCGGTGCTCACCGCGCCGGGCGCCGGTCCGGCCGAGCTCGCCGCCGCACTGGACGGCTGGCGGCGCACCCTGGTCGTGCTCGAGGACTACGGTGGCCCGGATGAGAAGTTGTCCATTGTGGACACCGTGGAGGCCGCCGGGCGAGACTGGCACGTGCCGAACATCGTGCTGTGCCTGGCCGATCCCGAGGGGTTCGGCCGGGAGAGTTGGCTGGCCGGCGGTGAACTCATCCCGCCGGCCGAGGGCTGGGCGCTGGACGAGGACCGGTTCGCGCACCGCGAGGGCCTCGGCAGCCCGCCGGAGGTGCGGGCACTGGCGCTGGCCAAGCTGGCCCCGCGGCCGGGCACCCTGGTCTGGGACGTGTTCGCCGGCTCGGGTGCGGCGGGCATCGAGGCGGCCCGGATGGGCGCGGCGGTGCTCGCCGTGGAGAGCGACCAGGGCCTGTGCGTGCGGATCGTGGCCAACGCGGGCGCGCATGGCGTGGATGTTCGGCTGGTCGAGGGCGATCTGCCGGACGCGCTCACCGGTCTGCCGAGGCCGGATGCGATCTTGGTCGGCACGGCACGGCCGGACGTCGTGCGCCGGTGCGCCGGGGTCGGGGCCTGCCGGGTGGTGGTCGTGGTGCACGAGCTCGAGGGCATCGGCCCGGCCCGGGACGCGCTGGCGGACAACGGCTTCACGGTCGGCGGCTGCCAGCTTTCCGCCGCACCCCTCGAAGGTCTGGCCGGCGGCGGCGCGGCGGTGGGCGCGGCCGGCTCCACGTTTCTGCTCTGGGGCGTGCAGCACCGGATATACCTTCCGTAGCCGGATGAGGCGCACTCGAAGAACGAGAATGTTCGCGCCGAGGTCATGGACCATGAGCGTGGGTTCACCGACAAGCCGTCGGCGCCGCGTCTGGTCCACACGCGATGCCTTTACGCCAATGTCCGCGCTACGGCGGCATCGCCTGTCGGGCAACGTGAACCCGGGTCGGTGGATCTACGGAGAGTAGTAATCGTCACGGGGACGTTTACCCACCGCTCCGCAAGGCAACTTCCTGCCCGTGAAGTGGGCCGGTGGACGCGATGCCGCGTGCCGAGCCGGGCCACCCGTGCGTGGCCTTGGTGACCGCACCGGACGTGATGGATGTCGTGGCGAAGGTGGTGGGTGCCGGTATGAGCAGCCGATTGCGAGTCCTGGTCTGGCATGTGCACAGCACCTGGCTGGATGCCTTCGTCCAGGGCGGGCACGAGTACCTGTTGCCGACCTTGCCCGAGGGCGGCCCGTGGGGAGCCGGTCGGGCGGGACGGAGCCTGCCGGCCTCGGTGCACGAGGTTCCGGTGCCGAGATTGGCAGACACCGACATCGACGTCGTCGTGCTGCAACGGCCCGAGGAGCTTCGGCTCACCGCCGACTGGCTGCGCCGCGAGCCCGGCCGCGAGCTGCCGGCGATCTACGTCGAGCACGACGTACCAGGCGCCGAGGTGCCGAACAGCCGGCATCCGGTGGCCGACCGCCGCGACCTCACCCTGGTACACGTCACGCACTTCAACGAGACGATGTGGGACGCGGGTACCACGATGACCACCGTCATCGAGCCCGGCGTGCTCGACCCGGGTGATCGCTACACCGGCGAGCTGGCCAGGGCCGCCGTGGTGGTCGACGACCCGATCCGGCGCTGGCGGATGACCGGTACCGACCTGCTGCCCCGGTTCGCCGAGGGTGCCGAGCTGGACGTGTTCGGCACGGGCCTTGGCGAGCTGAACCGCGAGCTGCGGATCGGCGAGCACCGGCTGCACGCGGTCGCCGATCTGCCGGCCGGACAACTCCACGAGGCGATGGCCCGGCGCCGGGTGTATCTGCACCCGATGCGCTGGACCTCGCTCGGGCTGTCCCTGATCGAGGCCATGCACCTCGGCATGCCGGTGGTGGCCTTGGCTTCGACCGAGGTGGTCCGGGCGGTGCCGCCGGAGGCGGGTGTGGTGTCCACCCGGATCGACGACCTGACCGACACGTTGCGCGAGCTGATGCAGGATCGTCCGATGGCCCGCCAGCTCGGCAAGCAGGCCCGCGAGCACGCACTGTCCCGCTACGGGCTCGACGCGTTCCTGCTTCGCTGGGATGACCTGCTCCGGCACACCGCGCGATGAGGGAGCCGCAGCCGCGGACGCTCAAGATCGGAATGGTTTCCGCGCACACCATCCCGTCGCACGTCGCCGAGCTGGCCGCGGCGGTGTCCCGGTTGGGGCACGAGGTGACCGTCTACACCAGGCGGGATCGCCCCGAGCAGCCCGAAACCGTGCGAACCGCGGCCGGCTACCGGGTCGCGCACCTCGCCGCGGGACCGGCCGAGCCGGTGCCGAAGGACGAGCTGCTGCCGCACCTCAACGAGTTCGCCCGCCTACTGGTCAGGCGGGTGAACCGGGATCGGCCGGACGTGCTGCACGCGCACTTCTGGATGTCCGGCATGGTCGCCTCGCTGGTCGGTCGGGCGCTGGACATTCCGATGGTGCAGACGTTTCACGCGCTCGGCGTGGTCAAGCGCCGGTACCTGGGCATGGCCGACACCAGCCCGGAGAGCCGGATCGCGATCGAGCGAGCGGTCAGCCGCTCGGCCACCCGGATCGCGGCGACCTGCACGGACGAGGTGTTCGAGCTGGTCAGGATGGGCGTGCGGCGGGAGAAGATCTCCGTGGTGCCAGGAGGGGTGGACACCGGGCATTTCACCCAGGAAGGTCCACAGGCGACGAAGGATGCACCCCACCGGCTGCTGAGCGTCGGCGAGTTGGTGCCGCGCAAGGGTTTCAGCGACCTGGTCGACGCGCTGCCGGGACTGCCGGACACCGAGCTGGTGATCGCCGGCGGGCCGCGGGCCGATCGGGTGGCGCAGGACCCGGAGGCGAAGCGGCTGCTCGAGCGGGCCGCCCTGCTCGGCGTCGCCGGCCGGCTGCGGCTGGCCGGCCGGGTGTCCCACGGCGACCTGCCGGCCATGCTGCGTTCGGCCGACGTGGTGGCCTGCCTACCGTGGTACGAGCCGTTCGGGTTGGTCGCGCTCGAGGCGATGGCGTGCGGCGTCCCGGTCGTGTGCTCCGCGGTCGGCGGGCTGAAGGACACCGTGGTGGACGGGATCACCGGGGTGCACGTGCCGCCGAGACAACCGCGCGCGCTGGTGCCCGTGCTGCGCCGGCTGCTGGCGAACCCGGCCGAGCGAGCACAGCTCGGCGCGGCCGGCTGTGACCGGGCGCGGTCGCGCTACACCTGGGACCGGGTGGCGCAAGACACCGTGCGCACTTATCTGCGTTGTCCCGGCCTCGCCGGTTCGCTGGACGGCCAAGCGGCGGGTGCGGCACTGTAGTCGACCGGATTGGCGGTACCGCGGCCGGCGGCACCCGTCGGCCGCGGTAATGAGTACCGGAACCATGTCACAGTTGGGCAACGGAATCCATTGTCGACCATGAACTGTATGCAGTATGGTCCGACAACTCCGCACCGAACCGGGAGGGGACCATGACTCGTTCCCGTGTTCCTGGCGCGTTCCGGCTGTTCGCCGGGACCGTCGCCACCCTGCTCGCGCTGAGCGCCTGTGGCAGCGTCGGCAGTCCCCAGCAGCCACAACCGCCTGGCGGCAACGGCGCGGACGCCAAGGCGGTGAAGAGCGGCGGCACGCTGCGCATCGCCCTCGACGCCGAGCCGGACAAGCTGGATCCCACGCTGGCCAGGACGTTGGTCGGGCGCAACGTGTTCAACGCCATCTGCGAGAAGCTCTACGACGTCAACGAGAAGCTGGAGATCGTGCCGCAGCTGGCCAGCGCGATGCCCGAGGTGTCGTCGGACGGCAAGACCGCGACGGTCAAGCTGCGCACCGGGCTGAAGTTCGCCGACGGCACGGTGCTGGACGCCGCGGCGGTGAAGACCTCGCTCGACCGGCACCGCACGCTGGACGGCTCGCAGCGCAAGAGCGAGCTGGCCAACGTCAGGGACGTGGCCGTGGCCGACCCGTCGACCGTGACGATCAACCTGTCCCAACCGTTCGCGCCGCTGGCCGCGGTGCTCGCCGACCGGGCCGGGATGGTCATGTCGCCGGCCGCGCTGGCCGCCAAGGGCGCCGACTTCGGCAACGCACCGGCGTGCATCGGGCCGTTCAAGTTCGCCACCCGGGTGGCCCAGGACCGCATCGAGGTGGTCAAGGACCCGAACTACTACGACGCGGCCAAGGTCAAGCTGGACAAGGTGATCTACAAGATCATCGCGGACGCCAACACCCGGTTCAACAACCTGCGCTCCGGCGACATCGAGGTGCAGTACAACGTGAGCCCGATCAACGTCGACGAGCTCAAGACCGTCTCGAGCCTGCGCCTGACGAGCACCGAATCCCTTGGCTACCAGGGCATCACCGTGAACGTGGGGAACGTCGCGGGGGTCGGCAAGGCACCGGGCACGCTGACCGCGCCGCTCGCCGGACCGTTTGCCACCCAAGCCAAGGTGCGACGGGCGTTCATGCTCAGCATCGACCGGGAGTCGCTCAACCGCACGGTGTTCCGCGGTCAGTACGCACCGGCCTGCGGACCGATCAGCCCGTCCAGCCCGTTGTCCTCGGACGCCGCGCAGGCCTGCCCCAAGCACGATCCGGCCGAGGCGAAGAAGCTGCTCGGCGAGGCCGGCGTCACCATGCCGGCGAAGGTCAGCCTGATCGTCGCCAACACGCCGGACGGGCGGCGGGCCGGCGAGGCGATCAAGTCCATGACCGCGGAGGGCGGCTTCGACGTACAACTCGAGCCGACCGAGTTCGCGAGCTCGCTGGACCTCACCGACGGCGGCAAGTTCCAGACCTTCCAGATCGGCTGGTCCGGCCGGGTCGACCCGGACGGCAACGTCACCCCGTTCGTGCAGACCAAGGGTTCGCAGAACATCGCCGGCTACTCCAACCCGGACGTGGACCAGTGGCTCAACGAGGCGCGGGCGAGCCAGGACAACGGCAAGCGCAAGGAGCTCTACGGCAAGGTCATCAGCAGGCTGCAGGAGGACGCGCCGCTGATCTACCTGTGGCGGCAGAAGAACCTGACCGGGATAAGCAACAAGGTGGGCCAGGTCAAGGAGTTCGGCGACGGCATCGTACGGCTCGGCACCGCCGGCTTCGTCGAGTAGCCAATGAGCCGGTACCTGGCGCGTCGGGTGGTCGAGTCGGTCGTCACGCTGTTCCTGGCGACCGTGGTGGTGTTCCTCGGAATCCGGGCCTTACCCGGGGATCCGGCCAGGGTGCTGGCCGGAGAGGAGAGCGACCCCGTGGCGCTGGCCGAGGTGCGCGCCTCCTACGGCCTCGACCAGCCGCTGCCCGTGCAGTTCGGCCGTTATCTCGGCAAGGCGTTCACCGGCGACCTCGGCACCTCGCTGCGCACCGGGCTGCCGGTGACCGAGATCATCACCCACGCCCTGCCGGTGACGCTGGAGTTGGCCCTGCTGGCCATGATCGTGGCCATCGTCATCGGGCTGTCCACCGGCGTGACCGCGGCGGTGCGCCGGCGCGGCCCACTCGAGTGGGGGTCCAACTCGGTCGCCCTGCTCGGACTGTCCATCCCGAACTTCTGGTTCGGGCAGATGGGAATCCTGCTGTTCGCCATCATCCTCGGCGTGCTGCCGGCGTCCGGGTTCGTGCCGTTGTTGGACGACCCGGTGGAGAACCTGCGCCGGATGGTCATGCCGGCGGTGGTGCTCGGCTCCGGCATCGCCGCGGTGATCATGCGGCAGACCAGGTCGGCCATGCTGGACTCGCTGACCGCCGACTACGTGCGCACCGCGCGGGCCAAGGGGCTCTCCGGCCGGCAGGTGATCATTTCCCATGCGCTGCGCAACAGCCTGATCGTGGTCACCACGATCGTCGGACTGCAGCTCGGCATCCTGATCTCCGGCGCGGTGGTCACCGAGTCGATCTTCGTGCTGCCAGGGTTCGGCCGGCTCATCCTGGACGCCGTCTTCACCAGGGACTACCCGGTGATCCAGGGCGTGGTGCTGATCACGGCGAGCGCCTACATCGTGCTGAACCTGTTCGTGGACCTGCTGTATTCGGTCATCGACCCGAGGATTCGGGTGGGAGGTGCGGCGCTGTGACCGAGCTGATCGAGGCCGCCCCGCCGGTGCCGGCGGCCACCGCCGCGCCGCCGGTCCGCCGCCGAGCCCTGCGTCGGGTGCTGCGCAACCCGCTGGCGATGACCGGGCTTGTGGTGGTCGTGCTTGCCGTGCTGCTCGCCATCCTGGCCCCGCTGATCGCGCCCTTCCCCTACGACGCAACGGATTTCACCGCGCCCGCGCCCCAGTCGCCGTCCGGCACGCACTGGCTGGGCACCGATGAGCTCGGTCGCGACCAGTTCTCCAGGGTGCTGTTCGGGCTGCGCGCGTCGGTACTGGTCGGCGTGCTCGCGACCGCGCTGTCCGTAGTGGCCGGCGTGCCGCTGGGGTTGCTCGCCGGGTTCTACGGCTGGCTCGACCCGATCGTGTCCCGGCTCACCGACCTGCTGCTGGCCTTCCCGTTCCTCATCCTGGCCGTCGGGCTGGCGGTGATCCTCGGTCCGTCGCTGTTCACCGCGGTGGTCGCCATCGGAGTGGGACAGGTGCCCGGCATGATCCGGGTGACCAGGGGCGAGACGTTGCGGTTGCGCGGGATGGACTACGTCGGCGCGGCGTTCGCCAACGGCGCGGGCGACGCGACCGTGCTGGGCCGGCACATCCTGCCCAACGCGGTGAACTCGATCCTGGTGCAGGCCACGGTGTACGTGCCGGCGGCGATCATCGGCGAGGCGGTGCTGTCCTTCCTCGGTCTCGGCGTGCGCCCGCCGACCCCGTCGCTCGGCGTGATGCTGGCCAGCGCCCAACCCTTCTACCACGATGCCCCGTGGATGGCGGTGTTCCCGGGCCTGGTGATCGTGGCGATCACGCTGGCCCTGAACCTGCTCGGCGACGGGCTGCGGGACGCCTTGGACCCCAGGGAGAGCGGGCGGCGGACGACGTGAGGGAGCGGGCGAGGAGATGACGGTGAGCGAGTCATCGGACGCGAGGATCCGCGTGGCGGCCCCGAGCGTGCCGGCGGACGCGGGGAACACGTTGCTCGAGGTGTCCGACCTCACCGTTCGGTTCGACACCGAGGAGGGACCGGTGTTCGCGGTGGACACCGCGTCGTTCGCGCTTGGCGAGCGGGAAGTGCTGGCCCTGGTCGGCGAGTCCGGTTGCGGCAAGAGCGTAACCGCGCTGGCGCTGACCGGGCTGCTGCCGCGCAACGCCGCGGTGTCCGGGTCGGTGCGCTTCGCCGGCCGGGAAATGGTTGGGCAGCCGGAGAAGCGGCTCAGCGGGGTGCGTGGGAAGGATGTCGCCTACGTCTTCCAGGAGCCGATGACGTCACTCAACCCGGTGTTGACCGTCGGTCGGCAGATCCGCGAGGTGCTCAACCGGCATCAGCGAATGACGCGCTCGGCGGCCCAGCGGCGCGCCCTGGACCTGTTGGGGCAGGTGGGCATCCCGGAGCCGAGGCGGCGCCTCGGGGAGTACCCGCACCAGCTCTCCGGCGGCATGCGGCAGCGGGTGATGATCGCCATGGCGCTGGCCTGCCGGCCGCGGTTGCTGGTCGCCGACGAGCCGACCACCGCGTTGGACGTGACCATCCAGGCCGGGATCCTCGATCTGCTGAGGACTCTGCGCACCGAGGTGGACACCGCGGTGCTGCTGATCACCCATGATCTCGGGGTGGTGGCCGACATCGCCGACCGGGTCGTCGTGATGTATGCGGGTCGCACCATTGAGGAATCCACGGTGGACGGTCTCTTCGCCGGCCCGTCGCACCCGTACACCCGAGGGCTGCTCGACGCGGTGCCCAACCCGGCGCGGCGCACCGACGGCGGGCTGCGCGAGATCCCCGGCATGGTGCCGGTCCTGCGGTCCACCGTGGACGCCTGCACGTTCGCCGAGCGTTGCCCCAACGCCGACGCGCGCTGCGAGTCCGACCGGCCCTGGCCGAAACCGGGCCCGGCCGGGCATCCGGTGGCCTGCTGGCACCCGGTGCCACCGGCGCGACACGGGCGGGCCGGCGCATGACGGAACCGGTGCTGGAGATCGTCGACCTGGTCAAGCACTTCGGCCCGGTGCGGGCCGTGGACGGGGTGAGCCTGTCCGTGCGGCCCGGCGAGGTGCTCGGCCTGGTCGGGGAGTCGGGCAGCGGCAAGACCACGCTCGGCCGGTGCGTGGTCCGGCTGGTACCGGTCACCTCGGGGGAGGTGTTGATGCGTGGCGTGGACATCGCGCCACTGTCCCGGCGCAGGCTGCGCGGGCTGCGTCGGGACTTCAACATCGTGTTCCAGGACCCGTCCTCCTCGCTCAACCCGAGGATGACCGTGTCCGACATCGTCACCGAACCCCTGCGTCTGCACCGGATCGGCACCTCCGCGAGCCGCCGGGAGCGGCTGGCGGAGTTGCTCGGCCAGGTCGGCCTCCGGCCCGAGGTGTCCCGCCGCTACCCGCACGAGCTTTCCGGCGGCCAGCGGCAGCGGGTGAGCCTGGCTCGCGCCCTGTCCGCCGGGCCGGCGCTGCTGGTCGCCGACGAGCCCACCTCCGCGCTGGACGTCTCGGTGCAGGCGGCGGTGCTCAACCTGATCGCCCGGTTACAGGCCGAGCTTGGCTTCGCCTGTCTGTTCATCACCCACGACCTGGCCGCGGTCGAGTTCCTCGCGCAGCGCATCGCCGTGATGTACCTGGGAAAGCTGGTCGAGGTCGCCGAGCGCGCCGAGTTGTTCGCCGCCCCGCGCCACCCCTACACCCAGGCCCTGCTCTCCGCCGCGCCGATCCCGGACCCGCCGCTGCAGCGGCACCGCAAGCGCGTCGTGCTGCCCGGCGACGTACCCAGCCCGATCAACCCGCCCCCCGGCTGCCGCTTCCACACCCGCTGCCCGGTCGCGGAAACCCGTTGCCGAACCGAGGAACCGGCGTTGCGTCCGGTCGGCCGCGACGGTGCCCTGGTGGCCTGCCATCTGGTCGCCGACGACGGCTCCGGCCCCCGGCTGGCCGAGCCGGTCAGCGCGGACGCGTTGCCGGAGCGGCTGCGGACGTAGTGTCCCGCGCGGGCACCGTTACGCCTCTTTCTTGGCCCGGCTGGGGGCCACCCGGGGCGGCTCGTTCGGCATCTTCGGGTAGACCGGCGGCCAGGGGGCGTCCATCAGGCCGTTCGCCATGTCGCGTTCGTGCCAGGCCAGCACCGGCTCGAGAGACTGCGGGTGGCCGGCCACGGCGGCCCAGGGGTCGCCGTGCGCCGCGACCCGGGCCGGCACGGTGGCGATGGTCAGTTCCTTGGGATGGATCGATTCCAGCTCGTCCCAGGCGAACGGGGTGGAGACCTGCGCGTTGCGGGTGGCGCGGACCGACCAGGCGCCGAACACCGTCCGATGTGGAGCGTTCTGGTTGAAGTCGACGAACACCCTGGTGCCGCGCTCCTCCTTCCACCAGGCCGCGGTGATCAGGTCCGGGCGGCGGCGCTCCAGCTCGCGGGCCACCGCGACGGCGGCGGCGCGGACCTGGTAGCCGTCCCAGCGCGGCTCCAGCCGGACGTAGACGTGAATGCCGCGGCTGCCGGTGGTCTTCGGGTAGCTGGCCATGCCGAGCCCGTCGAACAACGCCTTCGTCTCCGCCGCGGCCTCCTGGATCATCGCGAAGGTGACACCGGGACCGGGGTCGAGGTCCATCCGCAGCTCGTCCGCGTGCTCGGGATCGGCCGCGGTGTTCGGCCAGACGTGGAAGCCGAGGCAGCCCATGTTCACGGCCCACAGCACGTGCGCGAGATCGACGGCGACCAGCGCGTCGGAGGTGGTGCCGTTGGGCGTGGACACCACCGTCGTGGTGAGCCACGGGTCGGCTTTGGTCCGCGCGACCCGCTTCTGGAAGAAGGAGGTGCCCGTCGCGCCGCCGGGGAAGCGTTGCAGCAGCACGGGTCGCCCGCCCATGGCGGCCATCAGCGGCTCGGCGACCGCGAGGTAGTAGCGGGCGAGGTCGAGCTTGGTGTCCCCGCGCTCCGGGAAGAACACCCGGCCCGGGCTGGTGATCCGCACCTGGTGCCCGGCCACCTCGAGCACCTCGACGTCGTCGTCCTTGGCCACCCGACGACGGTACCGGCTCCGCCGGATCAGGTCATGCACACTTCAGTGGAACTTGTGTTCGAAACGACGGTAGGCTGAGACCGTGGGTATGGGGTGGAGTCCAGTGGTTCGGATGTATCAGCCATGGCCGGCGCCGGTACAGGCGGCCTGCTTCCGTGATCCGGGGGCACTGCCGGAGATCGACCGGTGGGTCGCCGGGCTGCGTGATGGCGGCCGGGTTCCGGCCGACGTGGACTTCAGCGTGCGCCGGCGGGCCGGCGCGCTGGTCGGGGTGCTGCGCGACCGGACCGGCGAGCACGAGTTGCCGCCCGGCGGGTTCCTGGTGTTCGGCGGATGCGGCCTGCGGGTGCTCGACGAGACCGCGTTCTTCCGGGAGTACCGCGCGCCGGAGGGGTGACGCACCGGGCGGGCGCCTCGATCCGAACGGCGCTCTGGTCCGTCCGCCGCCGGAGCCGGACGCTCCGGCCGCCGCGTGTTCGCCGAGATCTCGGGCGCGCTGTCGGCTGCGGCCGAGCCGCGCCACCACCCTGCTGGGTGACCGCTACTCGTGGGTATTGCCGGTCCGGCGTGGATCACTGGCCGTCAATACCGGTGTTCATGATCGGTTGTAGAGTTGCGGGCAAAACCAGTACTATCGGCTGCCCACCAGGGCATCTGAGTGTCCTTTTGTCACAGTTGCGTCTCGACTGAGTCGTCATGTACCCGATGGAGTGGGATTTTAGGCCTCTGGAGGCCCCCGACACGCCGACTACGCTGGGGATTTGCGATCAACCCCACCCGGTGACAGATACCCCGGAAGAGTGAGTACTCTTCCGCCAGTCACGACCGTTGGTGACCCGGCTTTTGATCATTTCACCACCAGCGGTGCGTCGGGTACCGCAGCAGCTCCGGAGGAAAAACATGGCTCGTACCTCGGCTTTCGCTAAGAGAGCACTCGTCGCCGCCGTCGCCGCCGGTGCGGCCATGGTCGCGTTAGCCATCCCGGCGAGCGCACACACTCCGACCATCAGCGCGGACTGCGACGCGGCCGGGAACGTGACCTGGCTCAAGGTCAAGTTGAAGGACTACCAGCCCGACCCCGACCCCAAGCACGACCCCGTCCTCGAGAACACGGTCGAGATCACGGACGGGGCCACGGTGCTCGTGCCCAAGACCGTGTTCGTCGACAACTTCTACATGGACTGGACGGCTGCGGGTAAGAACGGGTTCGACGCCACCGTCGAGCACAAGTTCAAGGTCGTGGTGAAGGCGTGGGACGACACGAACCCCCGCGACTGGAAGCACTTCAGCTTCACCTGGGAGCAGACGGTGAAGCCCTGCGTCGAGAAGCCGCCGACGTCCTCGTCAACCAAGCCGCCGACGTCCTCGTCCACTCCGTCGTCGAGCTCGTCCAGCGCGGCACCGGCCGCGACGACCACCACCACTAAGGCGGCCGTGGTCGCATCGGCCGCTCTGGCCAACACCGGCGCCAGCATCGCCATCCCGCTGGGCATCGCCGTCCTGTTGCTGGCCGGTGGCGGGGCCATGCTCATCCTGGTACGCAGGCGCCACAAGGCCTGATCACTGACACTCGTGCCCCGGGGTGAGCTCCTTCACCCCGGGGCACGATGCTGTTTTCCCTCGTTCGCGCAGCACCCAAGGGTGTACGGCTGTGTTGCGGGCCTGGGCGCGTGTGGCGGCCGGGCGCGGTGCGCCGGGGGGATCAGCCGGCGTCGCGCAGCGGCTTCTCGTCGTCGTCCTGCTCGGTCGCCTGGGTCTCGGCGGCCGGCGGGTGCAGGAGGCGGTCCGCGCGTAACGCGATCTCCATGGTGAGTCGCTCTTCGGGGTCGGCGAGCCGGTCTCCGAGCAACTCCTCGATCTGATGCATCCGGTAGCGCACGGTCTGCGGGTGGATGTCGAGCCGGCTGGCGATCTCGTTGATGCCGCCGCGGGTCTCCAGCCAGGCGAGCAGCGTGTTGGCGAGCCGCTCGCGTTGCTTGGCGCGCAGGCCCTCGAACGGCGCCATGGCGCGCGCGGTGAGCTGGGCGACCAGGAACTCGTCGGAAAGCAGGGCGAGCGTGGACAGATGGTCCTCACACCAGATGACCGGTCTGTTCGGCAGGATGCCGCGCTGCACCAGGCCGAGGGCGCGGCGGGCGGCGGCGAGCGAGCGGCGGGCCTCGGTGATCGGCACGGTCGGGCCGACGGCGGCGTGCTGGTCGTCGAGCTCGTCGGCGAGCCGGCCAAGGGCCTTCCTGGGATCGGCCACGATCAGGCATGGCTCGCCGCTCTCCAGGTCCACCAGGACGCCGCGACCGAATGAGAGCGCCGGGCGGTGGTGCTGGTCGTCGCGGAACTCGAGGGCGACCACCGCCACCTGGTCCGGCAGCTTCCAGTCGGTCGTGGCGGCGAGATCCACAAGGGACTGCCGGTCCACCGGCGGCTCGGCGATGATCTGCTTGAGCAGCTGCTTACGGCGTCGCTCCAGCGCACCCGAGGCGTTCGACTGAGCCTCGGTGTAGCCGGCGATCGCCTCGGTGCTGATCTCATCGACCCAGGCGAAGATCGCGTCGGCCACGGTGAACAGGATGTCGTTGCGCACTCCGATCCGGCGGCCGATGGTGCTCAGGTGCCGCCACACGACCCGGGAACCGACCCGTACCGCGGTCTGCAGCGCGTCCATGGTCCGGCCCTCGAGGAACTCGACCTTGCCGGCGTAGCGGAACATCAGCTTCCAGTCGCCCTGCTCGGCGTGCGGGTCGCAGATGTTGTCGAAGCACTTGACGATCGCCATCTCCACGGCGCCGACCAGCACCTCGCGGAACTTGCCCTGGAGCGGCTGGTTGTAGGCCGGGACACTCTTCTGGATCTCCCGGATGGCGTCCTGCATCAACAGCCCGGTCATCGGCCGGACCGCCTCCGCGAGATCACGCGGAATCGAGGCCCAGAGTTGTTGTGCGGCACTGAGCTCGCTCGACGCCGGGGGTCGGATCGGGGCCCAGCGGCCGGCCCGTGCCGGCGGTGGAATCGGTCTCGGCGCGGCCGCCTGGTACGGGGCTCGGGCGGGCGGGATGCCCGCCGCTCGAACATTCCGTTCCGTCGCCATGACCGCCACCTCGATGTGACAATAAAACTTGCCCTCGCCCCGCCTGCTGGCAACGACTTTGCTCCGCAGACGATAGAATCGGCCGGATCATGTGTCAAACAAACGTTACTTGAGCGGTCCGGCCTGTCACCCGACCGGACGGTGGCCCGATGATTCCTGTGCGGCTCGGACAATGTTGCCGCCCGGAAATACTCCAGGCGTGACAACCCGTCGAACGTCACCCGCAGCGGGGAGCAACGATTATCCAGCGTGGTCGAACGACGTCGAACAACTACGCTACGTCACAAGATTGATTGATCAACGACCGCTGGATCATTCGGCGGCCGGTGATCGCGGCTGTCCCGCCGTTGTGGCCGGACCCATTCGAATGCGCCGGGAGTCGCGGGTTCGCCCGTCCCGCCGGTGGATGCTGTAAATAGCGAAAGCTGGCCGCGAATTTGTCGGGCCTTGATAGTTTTCTCGGTCGTCGGTCGGCCGGGCTTGTTGTATGGACTTTAGTATTTGTAGCGTCCTCGATGTTCGGGCTGCGGCGAGGAAAAGGAAGCGGATATGGGGCGGCGCGCGGTGGTGTACCTCTTGTTGGTTGGCTGCGCCCTGGCCGCGTGTGGCAGCCGGCCGCACGGTCCGGACGCGGACCCGGCGGTGGACTGGGCCGAGCAGGTGTGCGCGAGGGTCGAGACCGGCGCGGCCACCCTGGCCCAACCGCCCTCGGTGGACCTCAATGATCCACAGCGGGCCAGGGACGGAATGGTCGGCTACCTGGAGCGGTTGTCGACGGCGCTGGACTCGGTCGCGTCCGGGTTGCGCGGGGCGGGATCGCCGCCGGTGGTCGACGGGCAGGCCGCCGTGGACAAGGCGATGGCCACCATCGGCGAGTCCAAGACCGCGGTCGACGCCGCCAGGGACCGGCTGCGACAGGCGCCGGTGACCGACCCGGCCAGCTTCCAGCGGGCGGTCGCCGATGTCGGCGCGGGCATGGCGAAACTTGGCGACGCGCAGGGACCAACCAAGGATCTCACCGCGAATCCGGCGCTACGTAAGGCTTTTGACCAGGCACCTACCTGCCGAAGGCTGGACGGCGCGGCCTGAGCGTGCCGGGGCCGAGAAACGGCACCGGCCGAGGGCGACAGAATAGCGTTCGGTATTTCCGTCCGGCGCGGTGAATTGGCCCGTTAACGGGGTTTGCGGCTCCGCGGAGAATGCCGGGCCCGCTCCGGCGGGTTGGCGGAACGCGGCGTCAACCGCGGGGACGAGTGGAGGATCGCGGTCACCACGTTCGACCCGGGCCTGATGCCCGGACCGGACTGAACCGCGACTGTCCGGCGCGCACCCGTCATGGACCCGCGCCTTGCTGGTCACCAACGCCGAGGGTGCCGAGTCGGCCGGCGCCTACGTGGTGTGCCGGACCCCCGGCGGGGCTCCCGGCAGTCCGATGACCTGGACCGGGCCCGCAACTCGGGGTGGCGAGCGCGGAACTCATCGCGCTCGAACGGTGGTCGGTTTCGTGTTGCCGGCGGGCAAAGACTCTGTACAGGCCGTGTTAACGTGGTTACGCTCCCTTCTGGGAGCGCTCCCAGAAGGGGTAGCTGCCGGCTGCCCGCCAACGGCGTCGAGAGGACGATCCCTGATGAGGTTCACCGCTAAACCACCCCCCGACAAACAGCGTCGCGCTCGCGCGTTCGTGGCCGGCGGCGCGACAGTTCTGCTCACCGCTGCCACGATCACGATCGCGAGCACCAGTCCGGCGGGTGCCGCCCCCGCCTGTCAGGTCGACTACGGGATCCAGAGTGACTGGGGCGCCGGGTTCGTCACGAACATCCGCCTCACCAACAGGGGAGACACCCTCAACGGGTGGACGCTCACCTTCTCGTTCGCGGGCAACCAGCGGATTTCGCCGCCGGGCTGGAACGCGACCTGGGCCCAGGCGGCCGGCAGCGGCAACGTGTCCGCGACGAACCTGGACTGGAACCGGACCCTGACCAACGGGCAGTTCGCCGAGTTCGGTTTCCAGGCCGCCTACACCGGGACCAACGCCAGGCCGACCAGCTTCTCGGTCAACGGCACGCAGTGCACCGGTGGCCCGCCGACCTCCACGTCGACGACCACCACCACGACGACGACAACCACGACCACGTCCAGTTCGACGACCACGACCACCACGACCGGCAACCCGCCCCCGGGCAAGGTGGACAACCCGTACGCGGGTGCTCGGGTGTACGTGAACCCGGACTGGTCCGCACTGGCCGCCGCCCAGACGGGTGGTAGCCGGATTTCCAACCAGCCCACCGCCGTGTGGATGGACCGGATCGCGGCGATCGCCGGTACGTCCACCTCGCGTGGACTGGTCGGCCACCTCGACGCGGCGGTCCAGCAGGCGGCCGGCAACCCGCTGGCGATCCAGCTGGTGATCTACGACCTGCCCGGTCGGGACTGCGCGGCACTGGCCTCCAACGGTGAGATCGGCCAGACCGACATCGCCCGCTACGAGCACGACTACATCGACGTGATCGCGGGCATCCTGGCCCGGCCGGCGTACCGCAACCTGCGGATCGTCACGATCGTCGAGCCCGACTCGCTGCCGAACATGGTGACCAACGCCGACGGGCAGGCGGGCGCGACCCCGCAGTGCACCACGATGAAGCAGAACGGCAACTACGTGACGGGTGTCGGCTATGCGCTGCACACGCTGAACGCGGTCGGCAACGTGTACAACTACGTCGACGCCGGGCACCACGCCTGGTTGGGCTGGGACTCGAACTTCAACCCGGCCATCGACGAGTTCAAGCTGGCCGCCACTTCGGCTGGCGCGACGGTCAACGACGTGGCCGGCTTCATCGTCAACACGGCCAACTACTCCGCCCTGACCGAGCCGAACTTCACGATCAACTCCACGGTCAACGGAACCTCGGTCCGCCAGGCACACTGGATCGACTTCAACAACTACGTCGACGAGCTGTCCTTCGCCACGGGGTTCCGCAACGGCCTGGTGAGCCGCGGCGGCTTCCCGTCCAACATCGGCATGCTGATCGACACCTCCCGCAACGGGTGGGGCGGTTCGGCCCGCCCGGCCGGTCCCGGCCCGACCACCAGCGCCGACGCCTTCGTCGACGGTGGCCGCATCGACCGCCGGTTCCACGCCGGCAACTGGTGCAACCAGTCCGGCGCCGGATTGGGTGAGCGGCCGAGGTCCGCGCCGTCCGCTGGGATCGACGCCTACGTCTGGGTCAAGCCGCCGGGTGAGTCCGACGGTTCCAGCACCGCCATCCCAAACGACGAGGGCAAGGGCTTCGACCGGATGTGCGACCCCACGTACACCGGCAACGCCCGCAACGGCAACAGCATGTCCGGTGCGCTGCCCAACTCGCCGCTCGCGGGTCAGTTCTTCCCCGCGCAGTTCCAGCAGTTGATGGCGAACGCGTTCCCGGCACTGTAAGGAGATAGCCGGTCCGGTTCAGACGGATGGCCGGACCAAGCCGTGTTGGGGTGCCCTTGGGTGCCCCAACACGGTGGTCCGCCACCGCCAAGCCGAGCAGGAGCAGACCCGGGGGGTCGCCGCCCGTGCGACCCTCCGGGTCGTCGTATGCCAGGCGGATGAGCCCCCGATCGACAACAGGCGCAAGGTGACACCGCGCTGCTACAACCGCAGGAAGGTGACCTTCCGCTGAACCCCAGCGAGCGGTGCGAACGAGCGTGCGAGTGAGCGCGGCAGGTACAGCGGAATGTCACCTTGCGCGTGTAGAAGCGCAGGAAGGTGACCTTGCGCTGTAAGGGCTGGCGGCGGTCCGGAGCTGTGCGAGTCGGCCGGCCGGTGTCTGGACTGACGAGCAGCGCAGCGAGCGAGGTACGAGCGAGTGAGCAGCGCAGGAGGGAAGACGCCGGCTCAACGGCCGCGAGCCGCCCGAGCGAGCCTGCGAGCGAGGGCAGAAGATACAGCGGAATGTCACCTTGCGTGTAGAAGCGCAGGAAGGTGACCTTGCGCTGTAAGGGCTGGCGGCGGTCCGGAGCTGTGCGAGTCGGCCGGCCGGTGTCTGGACTGACGAGCAGCGCAGCGAGCGAGGTACGAGCGAGTGAGCAGCGCAGGAGGGAAGACGCCGGCTCAGCGGCCGCGAGCCGCGCGAACGAGCGTGCGAGTGAGCGCCGAAGACACAGCGAGCCGCGCGAACGAGGAACGAGTGAGCGCCGAAGACACTGCGAGGGCCGCGCCGGGTGGCGCGGCCCTCGGGAACCGGTGGATCAGTTGTGCTGGTGCACGGCGGCTTGCACGGTGTGGTGGTCGTGCCCCTGGCTGAGATGGCTCAGTCGCACGGGGAGTGTCTTCAGGAGCAGGAAGACCTGGCCGAAAACGGTCGTGCCGGTCGCCGGCGCGGCCGCGGTGCCGGTCGCGGGTCTGCAGGCGGTGAGGTCGGCCGGCGGGTTGTTGGTGCCGGTGTGGGTGCCCTGGAAGCCGAAGGTGACCGACTTCCCCGGGTCGATGTGCAGGTTCCACCTGGCGTTGATGGCGGTCACCGCGGCTCCACTCTGGACGATCTCGGAGTTCCAACCCTGTGCGACGGTTTGGCCGCTCGGGAACGACCAGCGCACGGTCCAGCCGTTGACCGGGTTGGTGCCGGTGTTGGTCACGGTCACGTCCGCGTTGAAGCCGTTGTTCCAGCTGGCCGTGACGGCGTAACTCACCGTGCAGGTGGTCGGCGGGGGTGGCGGCGGTGGCGGTGGCGGCGGCGGGGCGCCTTGACCGAACCACACATCGGAGCAGTTGTAGAACGCCTCCGGGCTGTCCGAGCGTTGCATGATCGTGTAGATGATGTGCCGGCCGGCCTTGTTGGCCGGAAGGGTGACGGGCCAGGTGTATTCGGCGCCGAGCGGGCCGCTGCCGTTCAGCGGCGGGTTGGTGACCGTGTTGAACGGCGCCGCATCAAGGTCGGACCACTTGAGCGGCTGGGCCGGATCCCAGCCGTCTCTGGTCACGTAGCTGGTCCAGGTGCCGGGGTGCGGAGCCCAGGCGTTGTAGCGGAACGTGACGTTGGCGGCCGCCTGCATGCCGGTCGTCGGCCAGTCCTGGCTGGCGCCTCGAAACTTCGCGAACGCATCCTGCGGACCGCAGAGGTTGCCGTCCGGGATGATCTGCCGGTGGTTGCCGCCGGCGTTGCTCAGTAGGTTGCCGAACCAGTTCCAGAAGCCGAAATGACTCTGGTCCCCGTTGAGCCAGGCGTCCTGGCAGGCGGGATTGGTGGGGAACAGGTCCCCGCCGTTGCCACCGGCCAGCCCGTCCACGTAGCACGCGTAGGTCCGCGACGGGGGGAACGTCGTCGAGCCGTGCGCGAACGCGACGGGTCCTGGTAGTACCACCAGAAAAGCGCCGGTGAGAGCGGCGATCGAGCCGCCCACCACCGCCCTGTGGAGTGCTCTCATGTGGCCCACCGTCTCCTTCCAGTTACCGAAAGCGATTGGGAGCGCTCCCAGGATCAAGTGCCCCGCGGGCACCTGTCAACGGTGGGCCGGCCGGACCACCTGGGGATCGCGGGTAACAGGCTGGTTCTAGCCTTGTGAAACATTGACACGCCGGGCGATCAAGTGGTAACAACGTGTTTACACAATTCTGGGAGCGCTCCCAGAATGTCGCTCGAGACCCATGCGGCCACCCGGACGCGGCTTGACCACCTGGAGCACCATATGAGACGACATCACCGGCTGGGAGCGCTCCCAAGCGTAACCCTTGCCGTACTGCTGGCGGCAGCGCCATCCGCGGCCGTCGCGGACGTGTCCATACAGGCGACCGCCTGCTCGGTCACCTACACCGCAAGCAACTGGGGCGGTGGTGGCGGCTTCACCGCCAACCTGCACGTCACCAACCTTGGCGACACCCTCAACGGCTGGACCCTGAGCTTCGCCTATCCGGGCAGCCAGCGGCTCACGCCGCCAGGATGGAGCGCGACCTGGGCCCAGGCGGCGGGCAGCGCCACCGTCACCGCCACGAACCTCGACTGGAACCGCACCCTCACCGCGAACCAGTCCATCGACATCGGCTACAACGGCACCTTCACCGGTACCACCAACACGGCGCCGACCACCTTCGCCATGAACGGCGTCACCTGCAACGGCGCCAACCAGTCGCCGAGCGTCACGCTCACCTCGCCGGCCAGCGGCACGACCTTCACCGCGGGCGCGAACATCCCACTGGCCGCCACCGCCGCCGACGCGGACGGCACCGTGGCCAAGGTCGACTTCTTCGCCGGCAACACGTTGATCGGCACCGACACCTCCAGCCCATACACCTTCAACTGGGCCAACGTCGCGGCCGGGAACTACGTGCTGGTGGCCAGGGCCACCGACAACGGGGGCGCGGTATCGAGCTCCGCGCCGGTCGACGTCACCGTCTCGCCGAACACCGGACCGGCCATCGTCGCCGCTCCGGCGGCGATCAACGTGCCGGAGGGCGGCACCGCAACGGTCGCACTCCGTCTGTCCCAGCAGCCCTCCGGCACGGTCACCGTGGCGACCGCGCGGGCATCCGGTGACACCAACCTCACCGTGTCCGCCGGCGCCTCGCTGACCTTCAACGCCACCACCTGGAACACGCCGCAGAACGTGACCCTGGCCGCGGCCGAGGACGCCGACAGCGCCAACGGGGTGGCCACCTTCACCGCGAGCGCGACCGGGCAGACCTCAGCGACGGTCACCGCGACCGAGGCGGACAACGACCTGTCCGTCTACGCGCAGCGGTTCATGCAGCAGTACAACAAGATCAAGGACCCGGCCAACGGCTACTTCAGCAGCCACAACCCGCCGATCCCGTATCACTCGGTGGAGACGCTGATCGTCGAGGCGCCGGACTACGGGCACGTCACCACCTCGGAGGCGTACAGCTACTGGCTCTGGCTCGAGGCCGAGTACGGCCAGGCCACCCAGGACTGGACCCGGTTCAACACGGCCTGGCAGTCGATGGAGACGCACATCATCCCGACCGCCGCGGACCAGCCGAGCAACGCCGCGTACAACCCGAGCGACACCGCGACGTTCGCCCCCGAGCAGGACCTGCCGAGCCAGTACCCGGTGCCGCTGGACAACAACGTGGCCACCGGACCCGACCCGCTGGCCAACGAGCTGCAATCCACCTACGGCACCAGGGACATCTACGCGATGCACTGGCTGCTCGACGTGGACAACAAGTACGGCTACGGCCGCCGCGGCGACCGCACCAGCAGCCCGTCCTACATCAACACCTTCCAGCGCGGACCGCAGGAGTCGGTGTGGGAGACCGTGCCGCAGCCCTCCTGGGAGCCGTTCAACACCGGGCAGGGCGGGCCCAACGGCTTCCTGCCGGTCTTCATCCAGGACTCGACCTACGCCAAGCAATGGCGCTACACCGACGCGCCGGACGCCGACGCGCGGGCCGTGCAGGCGGCGTACTGGGCGAATACCTGGGCCACCCAGCAGAACAAGGCGGCGGACGTCGCGGCCAGCGTGGCCAAGGCCGCCAAGATGGGTGACTTCCTGAGGTACTCGTTCTACGACAAGTACTTCAAGCAGGTCGGCAACTGCGTCGGACCGACCGTGTGCCCGGCAGGCAGCGGGAAGAACAGCTCGACCGGGCTGCTCACCTGGTACTTCGCCTGGGGCGGCGCGAACGACAGCACCTGGGCCTGGCGGATCGGCGGCAGCCAGGCGCACTTCGGCTACCAGAACCCGCTGGCCGCGTTCGCGCTGTCCAACGTGCCGGCGCTGAAGCCGCAGTCGCCGTCCGCGGTGGCCGACTGGTCGGCCAGCCTGACCAAGCAGCTGGAGTTCTACCGCTGGTTGCAGTCCAACGAGGGCGGCATCGCCGGTGGCGCCACCAACAGCTGGGCGGGGCGCTACGCCACCCCGCCGGCCGGAGATCCGACCTTCTACGGGATGTTCTACGACTCCCAGCCCGTCTACCACGACCCGCCGAGCAACCAGTGGTTCGGCTTCCAGACGTGGTCGATGGAGCGCGTCGCCGAGTACTACAACGTCACCGGCGACGCGGCGGCCAAGACCGTGCTGGACAAGTGGACCGCCTGGGCCCGGGCCAACACCACGGTGAACGCCGCGGCGGGCACCTGGTCGATCCCGAGCGACATGACCTGGGCCGGCGCGCCGGACACGTGGAACCCGGCCAGCCCGGGGGCCAACGCGGGTCTGCACGTGACGATCACCAAGCGCAGCAACGACGCGGGCGTGACCGCGGCGCTGGCCAAGACGCTGATGTACTACGCGGCGCGGTCCGGCGACACGGCCTCCCGCGACCTGGCGAAGAACCTGCTCGACGCGATGTGGGCGGCGCCGAACCAGGACGCCAAGGGCATCTCGGTGCCGGAGACCCGTGAGGACTACAACCGGTTCGACGACCCGGTCTTCCTCCCGAGCGGGTTCAACGGGACGATGTCCAACGGTGACCCACTGAACGCCAGCTCGACGTTCATGGGCATCCGGTCCTGGTACACCAGCGACCCGGCCTGGCCGCAGGTGCAGACGTACCTCAACGGCGGTGCGGCCCCGACCTTCCGGTACCACCGGTTCTGGGCCGAAGCAGACATCGCGATGGCAATGGCCGACTTCGGCCGGCTCTTCCCCTAGATCGGCGGCGGGTCCGCGCCACCCTGTCGGGCGCGGACCCGCCTCCTTCCAACTGCCAAGCCTCCCAACGAAGGGAAGCGGACATGCGGGCTCGCGCCGTCCTCGCCGCACTCGCTCTCGCCTTCGGCGTCGTACTGGTGGCGCCGACCGCACAGCCGGCGAGCGCCGCGGTGTTCAACTACGGCGAGGCGTTGCAGAAGGCCATCTGGTTCTACGAGGCGCAGCAGTCGGGTGCCAAACCGGCGTGGAACCGGGTGAGCTGGCGGGCCGACTCGGGCATGTCAGACGGCTCGGGGACCGGGGTGGATCTCACCGGCGGCTGGTACGACGCCGGTGACCACGTCAAGTTCGGGTTTCCGATGGCCGCCTCGACCACGATGCTGGCCTGGGGTGCGGTGGAGTACCGCGCCGCGTACACCCAGGCCGGCCAGCTCACCAACCTCACGAACAACCTGCGGTGGGCGACCGACTACTTCCTCAAGGCCCACCCGGCGCCTAACGTCCTCTATGGACAGGTGGGCAACGGTGGGACGGACCATGCCTGGTGGGGTCCGGCTGAGGTGATGGCGATGGCCCGGCCGGCCTATCGCATCGATGCCTCATGTGGTGGCTCCGACCTTGCCGGGGAGACCGCGGCGGCGCTGGCCGCGGCGTCCATGGTGTTCCGTCCCACCGATCCAACGTATGCCGACACCCTGGTGACCCACGCCCGACAGCTCTACTCCTTCGCGGACACGGTGCGCCGCAAGTACTCCGACTGCATCACCGACGCGAGTGGCTTCTACAACTCGTGGAGCGGCTACCAGGACGAGTTGGTCTGGGGCGCGGCGTGGCTGTACAAGGCCACCGGGGAAACGGCCTTCCTGACCAAGGCGGAGACCGAGTACAACAACCTGCCCACCGAGCAGGGCACCGGGTTCCGCCCGTACAAGTGGACGATCGCCTGGGACGACAAGTCGTTCGGCACCTACATCCTGCTGGCCAAGCTCACCGGCAACCAGCGCTACATCGACGACGCCAACCGGTGGCTCGACTTCTGGACCGTCGGCGTCAACGGGCAGCGGGTGCGCTACTCGCCGGGCGGTGAGGCGGTGCTCGACCAGTGGGGATCGCTGCGGTACGCGGCGAACACGGCGTTCGCCGCGTTCGTCTACAGCGACTGGCTCACCGACCCCACCCGCAAGGCGCGCTACCACGACTTCGCCGTCCGTCAGATCAACTACGACCTCGGTGAGAACCCGCGCAACTCCTCCTACCTGATCGGGTTCGGCACCAACCCGCCGCACAACCCACATCACCGCACCGCGCACGGGTCGTGGTCGAACAACATCGCCGAACCGGTGGACAGCCGGCACATCCTCTACGGCGCGCTGGTCGGCGGCCCATCCCAACCGAACGACGCCTACACCGACAGCCGCCAGGACTTCGTGATGAACGAGGTGGCCACCGACTACAACGCCGGTTTCACCGGCGCGCTGGCCAGGATGTACAGCGAGTTCGGCGGCACCCCGCTGGCCAACTTCCCGGTGGCCGAGACCCCGGACGGGCCGGAGATCTACCTACAGGCCTCGGTGAACGCGGCCGGCACGAACTTCACCGAGATCAAGACCATGGTGTTCAACCACTCCGCCTGGCCGGCACGGACGCTGTCCAACGGCTCGTTCCGCTACTACTTCACCCTGGACGGCACCACCACGCCGAGCCAGCTCACCCTGTCCACGGCGTTCAACCAGTGCTCGGCACCGACCGGGCCGACCCAGTTCTCCGGCAACGTCTACTACGTCACGGTGAGCTGCGCCGGTCAGGCCATCTCGCCGCAGGGCCAGTCGGAGTCCCGCCGGGAGATCCAGTTCCGGATAACCAGCTCCGGTAGCTGGGATCCGACCAACGACTGGTCCTACCAGGACGTGGCCAAGACACCGGGGGCCACCCCGGTCACCGTGCGGAACATGACGCTGTTCAGCGGAGCCACGCAGATCTACGGCAACCCGCCCGGCGCGCAGCCGCCGCCGAGCGACCCGCCGCCATCCAGCTCGTCATCCACACCGCCACCCCCGCCGCCGCCTCCGCCGGCCGGTTGCCACGTGACCTACCAGGCGAACGACTGGGGCCCAGGTTCCAACGGGTTCACCGCCAACCTGACCGTCACCGGCGGCAGCGCGCCGGTCGCGACCGGCTGGATGCTGGCGTTCGGCTACGCCGCCGGCCAGCGGATCACCCAACCCGGCTGGAACGCCACCTTTGTGCAACCCGCTGGCAGCGCAGCGGTGACCGCGACCGGAAACCAAGGCATTCCGGCCGGCGGTTCGGTCGGGATCGGGTTCAACGGCACTCACACCGGAACGAACCCGGCACCGACCAGCTTCACCCTCAACGGCCAACCCTGCAGCTGAACGAGGAGATCTCCGACATGAAACGGATGAACCGCCGCAACGTCTTCCTTGCGTTGCTGCCGGCGCTGCTCATCTTCGCGCTGGTGCCGGTCTTCGCCATGACCGCTTCGCCGGCTCCGGCCGCCGCCGCTGGTGCCGGATACTGGCACACCAACGGGAAGCAGCTGTTGGACGCCGGCAACCAGCCGGTGCGGATGACCGGGGTCAACTGGTTCGGCCTCGAGACGGCGAACTTCGCCCCGCACGGCCTCTGGGCGCGCGGCTACAAGGACATGCTCGACCAGATGAAGAGCCTGAAGTACAACACGATCCGGCTGCCGTTCTCCAACCAGCTCTTCGATCCGGGCAGCACGCCGAACAGCATCCGGTTCGACCTCAACCCGGACCTGCAGGGCCTCTCCGGCGTCCAGATCATGGACAAGATCATCGACTACGCCGGGCAGATCGGCCTGAAGGTGCTGCTCGACCGGCACCGTCCGGACTCCGGCGCGCAGTCCGCGCTCTGGTACACCACCCAGTTCCCGGAGACCCGCTGGATCAGCGACTGGCAGATGCTGGCCCGGCGCTATCTCGGCAACACCACGGTGATCGGCGCCGACCTGCACAACGAGCCGCACGGGATCCAGGGCGGCGGCGGCTCCACCTGGGGCACCGGCAGCACGACCTCGGACTGGCGGCTGGCCGCCGAGCGGGCCGGCAACGCGATCCTGGCGATCAACTCCAACTGGCTGATCGTGGTCGAGGGCATCGACAACTTCAACAACGACGGCTACTGGTGGGGCGGCAACCTGCAGGGCGCGGCCCAGTTCCCGGTGCGGCTCAACGTGGCCAACCGGCTGGTCTACTCCGCGCACGACTACGCCACCTCGGTGTTCCCGCAGCCGTGGTTCTCCGATCCGGCCTTCCCCAACAACCTGACGGCGATCTGGAACCGCATGTGGGGCTTCCTCGTGCAGAACAACGTGGCCCCGGTGCTGGTCGGCGAGTTCGGCAGCACACTCGCCGATCCGCGGGACGAGACCTGGATGCGCGCCCTGCTGAACTATCTCGGCACCGGCAGCGGCGGGATCAGCTTCACCTTCTGGTCGTGGAATCCCAACTCCGGTGACACCGGCGGGATTCTCAACGACGACTGGACCACGGTGAACACCCGCAAGCAGAACATCCTCAACCCGTTCCTGGTCGGGGCGGACACACCGCCGAACAACTCGACGACGGAACCGTTCCCGACGACGACAACCTCGCCGCCGCCCGCGACGTTGCGCTGCACGGTGACCTACGGCCTCAACGACTGGGGCACCGGGTTCACCACCTCGGTTCAGATCGCCAACGGCGGCACCGCCGCCATCAACGGCTGGACGCTGGCCTTCTCCTTCGCCGGCAACCAGCGGATCTCCAGCGGCTGGGGTGCCACCTGGACCCAGGCCGCGGGCAGCGCCAACGTCACGGCGGTCAACCTGGACTACAACCGCACCATTCCGGCCGGCGGCTCGGTGCGGGACATGGGATTCCAGGCCGGCTACACGGGCACCAACTCGCGCCCGGCCAACTTCACCGTCAACGGATCGGCCTGCACGGCCGCGTGAGAGGAACAGTCATGACTATTTCGCGAGTTCGGCTGCTCGCGGGAATGGCCCTGACCGTCCTGGTCGCCGCACTGGTCTCGGTGACCGGCGCACCCCAGGCGGCCGCGGGTCCGGTGTTCGTCACCCGTAACGGCGCGGCGTTCGACCTCGGCGGGCAGCCGTTCCGTTACGGCGGCACCAACAACTACTACCTGCACTACAAGTCACAGCTCATGGTCGACGACGTGTTCAGCGACGCCGTCGCCATGAACCTCAAGGTGATCCGGGCCTGGACGTCGCTGGAGTGCGGCGGGGACAAGCCGAACTCGGCTGGCGGCTGCTCGGCCGGCCCCGATGCGTGGACGCAGCGGTGGAGCAACGCGCTGAACCAGCCGGAGATCAACACCGGCGCCGGCGGGCTGCAGAAACTGGACTACATGCTGGCCAAGGCGAACCAGCTCGGCATCAAGCTGATCCTGCCGTTCGTCAACAACTGGCGTGACTTCGGCGGTATGGACCAGTACGTCACCTGGTACGGCCTGCAGTTCCATGACCAGTTCTACACCGACGCCAGGATCAAGGCGAACTACAAGACCTGGATCTCCACGTTGCTCAACCGCACCAACAGCATCACCGGGGTGCCGTACAAGAACGACCCGGCGGTGTTCTCGTGGGAGCTGGCCAACGAGCCGCGGTGCATCAACGCCTCGCTGCCCGCGTCCGGCACCTGCACCGCGGACACCCTGGTCGGCTGGGCCACCGAGATGTCGCAGTTCATCAAGGGCATCGACGCCAACCACATGGTGTCGGTCGGCGACGAGGGCTTCCACCCCGGCGTGGGGGGCAGCTCTAGCAGTTGGCCGTACAACGTCACCGACGGCGTGGACCACGCCCGGCTGACCGCGATCCCCACCATCGACTTCGGCACCTACCACCTGTACCCGCAGGGCTGGGGCCAGTCGCCGGCGCAGGACTGGGGCACCGGGTGGATCAACGACCACAACTCGGTCGGCACCTCACTGAACAAACCGGAGATCGCCGAGGAATGGGGCACCACCGACCAGGCCACCAGAGACGCCACGTACACCGCGTGGGCCAACGCGTTGCGCACCGGCGGCGGTGACGGCTTCAACTTCTGGATCCTCACCGGGATCCAGGACGACGGCCAGCTCTACCCGGACTTCGACGGCTTCCGGGTGGTCACTCCGTCCTCGACCGCCACCGTGCTGGCCAACGCCGCGCAGCAGATGGGCGGCGGCACCGGCGGTGATCCGACGCCACCGACGATGCCGGGCACGCCAACGGTTTCCGGAGTCACCGCGACCGGCGCGAGCCTGACCTGGACGGCGTCGACGGACACCGGCGGCAGCGGCCTGGCCGGCTACAACGTCTACCGCAGGCAGGGCACGACCGACACGCTGCTCACCCAGTCGACCGCCAACTCCGCCGCGTTGACCGGGTTGACCCCGGCCACGCAGTACGTGCTGGTGGTGCGCGCCAGGGACGGCGCCGGGAACCTGTCCACGGCGTCGGCGGCGGCGACGTTCACCACGCTGCCGGACACCTCGGGCGGAAGCTGCCGGGTCACCTACAACGCCTCGAACTGGGGCGGCGGTAACGGGTTCACCGCGAACCTGACCCTGGTCAACACCGGCACCACGACGGTGAACGGGTGGACGCTCGGGTTCGCGTTCACCGCCGGGCAGCGGGTGAGCCTGCCGGGCTGGAGCGCGAGCTGGGCGCAGGCCGATGGCAGCGCCACCGTGACCGCGACCAACCTGGACTGGAACCGCACCCTGGCGGCCGGCGGCTCGACCAGCTTCGGATTCAACGCAACGTTCACCGGCACCAACCCGGCGCCGGCCAGCTTCACCCTCAACGGAAACACCTGCACTGTCGGATAAGGAGAGAGGTTCGAAGGCGGGAGCAGCCGGTCAGCTCGGCCGCTCTCGGCCTCCGGCCACATGTGGGGAACTGCAGCGAAACCACAACGGAGGACCTTCATGCGAGACAAGCTGACTCATGCACTGGCCGGGGTGGTCGTCGCCGGCTCGGTCATCGTGGCGGTACAGGGAGCCGCCCAGACCGCGCCGGCGGCGGCCGGAATCGCCGCCGCGTCGGAACAGTACAACTGGCGCAACGTGCAGATCGCCGGTGGCGGCTACGTGCCGAGCATCGTGTTCAACCCGACCGAGCGCAACCTGATCTACGCACGGACCGACATCGGCGGGGCGTACCGGTGGAACGAGTCGACCCAGCGCTGGACTCCGCTACTGGACTTCGTCGGGTGGAACAACTGGGGCTTCAACGGGGTGAGCAGCATCGCCACCGACCCGGTGCAGACCAACCGGGTCTACGTCGCGGCCGGCATGTACACCAACAGCTTCGACCCCAACAACGGTGCCATTCTGCGTTCCGCCGACAAGGGCGCCACCTGGCAGATCACCAACCTCCCGTTCAAGCTGGGCGGCAACATGCCCGGCCGGGGCATGGGTGAGCGGCTCGCGGTCGACCCGAACCGCAACAGCACCGTCTACTTCGGCGCGCCGAACGGCAACGGCCTGTGGCGCAGCACCGACTTCGGCGCCACCTGGGCGAAGGTGGCCAACTTCCCCAACGTCGGCAACTACGCCCAGGATCCCAGCGATCCCAGCGGCTATCTGAGCCACCAGCCGGGCGTGGTGTGGGTGAGCTTCGACAAGTCGACCGGCACGTCGGGCAACGCGACCCAGGGCATCTATGTCGGCGTCGCGGACAAGAACAACACCGTCTACCGGTCGACCAACGGCGGCACCAGCTGGGAGCGGATCGCCGGCCAGCCCACCGGGTTCCTGGCACACAAGGGCGTGCTCGACCCGGTGAACCACGTGCTCTACATCGCGACCAGCGACACCGGCGGACCCTACGACGGGGCCAAGGGTGACGTGTGGAAGTACAACATCGCGACCGGCGCCTGGACCCAGATCAGCCCGATCCCGTCCAGCAGCGCCGACGACTACTTCGGTTACGGCGGGTTGACCATCGACCGGCAGAACCCGAACACGATCATGGTGGCCACGCAGATCTCCTGGTGGCCGGATGCCATCTTCTTCCGCAGCACCAACGGCGGCGCGACCTGGACCCGGATCTGGGACTTCACCTCCTATCCCAACCGCTCCTTCCGCTACACCCAGGACGTCTCCTCCTCACCCTGGCTCACCTTCGGCACCAACCCGCAGCTTCCTGAGGTGACTCCGAAGCTGGGCTGGATGAACGACGGGGTCGAGATCGACCCGTTCAACTCCAACCGAATGATGTACGGCACCGGCGCCACCCTCTACGGCACCACCAACCTGTCGAACTGGGACAGCGGCGGCCAGTTCACCATCAAGCCGATGGCGGCGGGGCTCGAGGAGACCGCGGTGCTCGACCTGATCAGCCCGCCGGCCGGTGCGCCGCTGATCTCCGGCCTCGGCGACATCGGCGGGTTCCGGCACACCAACCTGGACGCGGTGCCCGCGACCATGTTCACCGCGCCCAACTTCACCTCGACCACCAGCCTCGACTACGCCGAGCGCACGCCGAGCGTCATGGTGTGGGCCGGCAACTTCACCGATTCGGACCGGCCCAACGACAGCCACGTCGCCTTCTCCACCGACGGCGGGGCGAACTGGTTCCAGGGTTCCGAGCCCGGCGGGATCAACGAGGGCGGCACGGTCGCGGCGGCCGCGGACGGCAGCCGGTTCGTCTGGGCTCCTGGCGGCGGCATGCAGCCGGTGTTCTCGGTCGGCTTCGGCAACTCCTGGACTCAGGCCCAGGGCCTGCCGCCAGGGTCGGTGGTGGAGTCGGACCGGGTCAACGCCAGCAAGTTCTACGGGTTGAGCGGCGGCCGGCTCTTCGTCAGCACCAACGGCGGGGCCAACTTCACCGCGACCTCGGCAAGCGGGCTGCCCACCGGCAAGTTCAAGGCCATGCCTGGCCGGGAGGGTGACCTCTGGGTGGCCGGGGACACCGGTCTGTTCCACTCGACCGACTCCGGTGCGACCTTCACCAAGCTGTCGAACGTGGCATCGGCACACAGCATCGGCTTCGGTGCGGCCGCGCCTGGCCGGACCAACCTGGCGCTGTTCACGATGGCCACCATCGACGGGGTGAGCGGTGTCTACCGGTCCGACGACACCGGGGCGACCTGGGTGCGGATCAACGACGACGCCCACCAGTACGGCAACGCGGGCGACGCGATCACCGGCGACCCCAGGGTCTACGGCCGCGTGTACCTCGGCACCAACGGAAGGGGAATCCTCTACGCGGATCGCATAGGTGGCAACACCACAACCACCAGTACCACGACCAGCACCACGACAACGAGGACGACGACAACCACCACGACGCCGACCTCGACCACGACGACCTCTACGACAACCACGACCAGGCCGCCGGGCAACTGCCGGGTGACCTACCGGGTCAACCAGTGGGACAGCGGGTTCACCGCCAACCTGACCTTGGCCAACACGGGGACCGCGGCGATCAACGGCTGGACGCTGGCGTTCTCCTTCCCGGCGAGCCAACGGGTGGTCAGCGGTTGGAATGCCAACTGGGACCAGGTCGTCGGCGGCACCAACGTCACGGCGTCCAATGTGGACTTCAACGGGTCCATCGCCCCGGGCACCTCGATTGAAATCGGATTCAACGGCTCATGGGCCGGCAGCAACCCATCGCCGTCGAACTTCACCGTAAACAACAACCAATGCTCTTCTGGATAGGTGGTTATGAGAAGGAAATTGCTAGCTGCGGCAATTTGTGCTGTGTTGAGCGCGCTCGGGCTGGTGGTCGCCGCCAGCCCGGCGCTGGCCGACCCGCTGCGGACCGTGGCGGCGGCGCGCGGGCTGATCATCGGCGCCGCGGTCGACACCAACCCGTTGGCCAACGAGGCGGCGTACCGCACCACGCTGAACCGCGAGTTCAACGGGGTCACCCCCGAGAACGCGATGAAGTGGGACACCACCGAGCCGAACCCGGGCCAGTTCAACTTCGCCGGCGCCGACCAGGTGGTGAACTCGGCGACGGCCAATGGTCAGGTCATTCACGGCCACACCATGGTCTGGCACCAGCAGACGCCGGGTTGGGTACAGGGCCTCGGGGCCGCGCAGATGCGCACCGCCTTGCAGAACCACATGAACATGGAGATGGGCCGCTACGCCGGCAAGATCGAGTCCTGGGACGTGGTCAACGAGGCGTTCAACGACGACGGCACCCGGCGCGCATCGTTCTGGCAGAACACGTTGGGCGCCAACTACATCGCCGACGCGTTCCGGATGGCCAGGACTGCCGACCCCACGGCCAAGCTGTGCTACAACGACTTCAACATCGAGGGCGTCAACGCCAAGAGCAACGCGGTGTTCAGCCTGCTGAGCTCGTTCAAGCAGCAGGGCGTGCCGATCGACTGCCTCGGCATCCAGGGGCACCTGTCCATCGACTTCAGCTTTCCCGGTCAGGTGCAGCAGAACATCCAGCGCTTCGCCGACCTCGGCCTGGACGTGAAGTTCACCGAGCTCGACGTTCGGATGACCCTTCCGACCAGCGCCGCCAAGCTCTCCACGCAGGCGACCTACTACACCAACGTCGTCAACGCCTGCAAGGCCGTGACCCGGTGCAACCAGATCACCATCTGGGGCTTCACCGACAAGTTCTCCTGGGTGCCCGGCACCTTCAGTGGTCAGGGTGCCGCCCTGCCCTTTGACGAGAACTACAACCCGAAGCCGGCCTACAACGCGATCAACACGGCGCTCGGCGGCGTACCGACAAACGACACCACGCCGCCGACCCAGCCGGGCACGCCGACCGCGTCCGGCGTGACCGCGAACAGCGCCGCGCTCGCCTGGACCGCGTCCACCGACACGGGCGGCAGCGGTCTGGCCGGTTACAACGTCTACCAACGGCAGGGCACCACCGACACGCTGCTGAGCCAGTCCACCTCGAACTCCACGACGCTGACCGGGTTGACCGCGTCGACCCAGTTCGTGGTGGTGGTGCGGGCCAGGGACGGCGCCGGGAACCTGTCCACGCCGTCGGCGGCCGTGACGTTCACCACCCAGGCCGGGGGCGGCGGCACCGGCCCATGCCAGGTCACCTACGGCGCCTCGAACTGGGGCGGCGGCGGCGGCTTCACCGCGAACGTGACCCTGGTCAACACCGGTACGGCGGCGATCAACGGCTGGACGCTGGCGTTCACGTTCACCGGCGGCCAGCGGGTGACCCTGCCCGGTTGGAGCGCGACCTGGGCACAGGCCGCGGGCAGCGCCAACGTGACCGCGACGAACCTGGACTGGAACCGCACGCTGGCGCCGAACGGCTCGACCTCGTTCGGGTTCAACGGCACCTTCACCGGTACCAGCAACCCGGCGCCGACCGCGTTCACGGTCAACGGCACCGCCTGCACGATCGGCTGACGGTCTAAGGGTTCCATATCGACGGAACCGGCGGCACACTCCTGCGGAGTCAATTCCGTGCCGCCGGTTTCCGTCATGCCCGATCACGGCCGTTATTTGCTTCTGGGCACGCCTACTAGGGGTCTTTTGTGGACCGAAAAGTCCGGAAGGGTATTGCCGGGCGCATGGGTCGATCAAAACAATCTATCGTCCGCTGTTATACCCATGCCGCTTGTTTTGGAGAGGGCGGGATAGTCATGAGCAATGTCGCTGACGGGCTGAGTCGTCGGGGATTTCTGACTGGTCTCGGAGCCGGGGCAGGCGTCATCGCGCTGCGTCCCGCCGAGGCGCTTGCCGAGGTGGTGACGGAGGCGGCCGGCGGGCTGGCCACGGCACCCGACCGGTTTGGCCGGATCTTCAACCTGGCGCCGTTCGCCGACTTCAACACGTCGTCCCTGCGCAACGCGTTGATGGCGATGGGCGCGCCCGGCGGAATCCTGGACGCGAAGGACCCGCTCGCCGAGGGGCCGGTCCGGCTGATCACCAACCCCGAGCTGAGCCCGAACAACCAGGACAACACCACGCACACGGCCGGTACCACATTCTTCGGTCAGTTCCTGGACCACGACCTGACCTTCGACCAGGCCTCCCCGCTCGGCGTGGTTACCCGGCCGGAGGACTCACCGAACAGCCGCACGCCGGCGCTCGACCTCGACTCGGTCTACGGCCGAGGCCCCACGCTCGACCCACAGCTCTACAACCCGGCCGACCGGGACAAGCTGCTGGTGGAAAGCGGCGGGCTGTTCGAGGACGTGCCGAGGATGGCGAACGGGACCGCGGTGCTCGGCGACCGCCGCAACGACGAAAACCTGATCATCTCCGGGCTGCACGCGGCGTTCCTGCTGTTCCACAACCGGGTGGTGGACCGGCTGCGCGGCCAGGGTCAGACCAACGTGTTCGCCGCGGCGCAGCAATTGGTTCGCTGGCACTACCAGTGGATCGTGGTGCACGAGTTCCTGCCGCAGATCCTGGGGCCGGCGGTGGTGGACGACATCATGCGCAACGGCAGGCGGATCTACCGCCCGGCGCCAGGGCAGCAGTTCATGCCGGTGGAGTTCCAGGGCGCCTGCTACCGGTTCGGGCACAGCATGGTGCGGCCGTCGTACCGGGCGAACCTGGCCGGGGATCCGGGCGGCAACCCGGCCACCGGTGCGCCGGCGTTCTTCGGCTTCATCTTCGACCCCGCCGGGCAGGGCCAGGCGGACCCGGTCGACCTGCGCGGTGGGGCCAGGGCGCGGCGCCGGTTCATCGGCTGGCAGACGTTCTTCAACTTCGGCGACGGCGCGGTGCGGCCGAACAAGCGGATCGACACCAAGATCTCCACGCCGCTGCTGCGCCTGCCGCTGTCCGCCATCGCGTCCGGAGACGCGCCGACGGCACTGCCGCAGCGCAACCTGTTGCGGCACATCACCTGGTCCCTCCCCAGCGGACAGAACATCGCGCGGGCGATGGGGATTCCGGCGCTGGAGGCGCAGTTCTTCCCCGAGTTGCAGCAGTTCAGCCATGGCCTGCCGAGCAGCACGCCGCTCTGGTACTACGTCCTCAAGGAGGCCGAGGTGCTTGCCGGCGGACTGCGGCTGGCCGGCGTCGGGGCGCGGATCGTCGGTGAGGTGTTCATCGGCGTGCTCCAACTCGACCCGACTTCCTACCTGGCCGCGAACCCGGGCTGGGTGCCGACTCTGCCACGGCGCGGCGGGCAGCCGTCCGGGGACTTCACCATGGTCGACCTGCTCACCTTCGCTCGGGTCGACCCGGCCAGCCGCGGCCAGTAGCTGGGCGGCGCGGTCGCTCGGCCCGCGGCCGCGTTCGGGTTGGGGGTGGCTCGTGCTCAGTGGGCGGGCGCGAGTCACCTTCGGCCACGACACCGTGACGGACCCCTTGCGCTTTACATACTGAGTATGCATACTCGGTAACTATGTCAGTAAAGCATGGGTTGCTCGCGTTGCTCGAGCGCGGGCCGATGTACGGCTACCAGTTGCGGGCCGCGTTCGAGGAATCCACCGGCGGCACCTGGCCGCTCAACATCGGGCAGGTGTACACCACGCTGTCCCGGCTCGAGCGCGACGAACTGGTGCACGCGCTGCCGGAGGGCGACGGCGGGCAACGACGTTACGGAATCACCGGCAGCGGGCGGACCGAGCTCGCGCTCTGGTTCGCCACCCCGGTCAGCCGCAGCGACCGCCCGCGCGATGAGCTGGCGATCAAGCTCGCGCTGGCGCTGACCACACCCGGTGTCAACGTGCGCCAGGTGGTGCAGACCCAGCGCAGCGCGACCATGCGCGGGCTGCAGGAGCTGACCCGGCTCAAGGCCGGACCGAGCCAACCGGCCGAGCTGGCCTGGCGGCTGGTGCTGGACAGCATGCTGTTCCAGGCCGAGGCCGAGGTGCGCTGGCTGGATCACTGCGAGGCGAGCCTGGTCCGGTACACCCCGCCGGCGTCCGCCGCCGGCCTCGCGGAGCAGCCGAGCGACCAGCCGGCCGCGAAGGCCGTCCGGTGAGCAAGCCATCGAGCACCACCGCGAGCAGTTCGGCCGGCGCGGGTTCCCGGCGGCCCGGCACCATCCTGGAGTTGCGTGACGTGCACCGGGTGCACGGCAGTGGCGCCACCGCGGTGCACGCGCTGCGCGGCCTGACGCTGATGGTCGGGCCGGGGGAGTTGGTGGCCGTGATGGGGCCGTCCGGCTCGGGCAAATCCACCCTGCTGAACCTGGCCGGCGGGCTGGACTCGCCGAGCGAGGGCGAGGTTGTGGTGGACGGCACCGCGCTCGGCGGGTGCGGTCGCCGGGCGCTCGCGGCGCTGCGCCGGCGCCGGGTCGGCTACGTGTTCCAGGACCTGAACCTGTTGGCCAGCCTGACCGCGGCGGAAAACGTGTCGCTGCCGCTCGAGCTCGACGGGATGGCGGCGCGCCGGGCAAGGGAGCTGGCCATGGCCGCACTGTCCGAAGTGGGCCTCGGTGAGCAGGCGCAGCGGTTCCCGGATGAGTTGTCCGGCGGGCAGCAGCAGCGGGTGGCCATCGCCCGGGCGCTGATCGGTGAGCGCAGGTTGATCCTGGCCGACGAGCCGACCGGCGCGCTGGACTCGCAGACCGGTGAGTCGGTGCTCCGGCTCATTCGGTCCACAGTAGACAATGGCGCGGCCGGGGTGCTGGTCACCCATGACGCCAGGCACGCGGCCTGGGCGGACCGGGTGCTGTTCCTGCGCGACGGGGTCGTGGTGGACACTTCGGGCCCGCTCGACCAGCCCGACGAACTGCTGCGCACACCGGGCGGCGGCCGATGAGCGGCTGGCGCATCGTGCTGCGCCTCGCCTGGCGCGAGATGCGCCGGTCACGGGGGCGTTCGGCGCTGGTGCTCGCGCTGATCGCGTTACCGGTCGCGGCGTCGGCGTTCATCGCCGTCGGCTACGACTCATTCACGCTCACCTCGGCGGAGCAGGCGGATCGCCGGATGGGCACCGCCCAGGCGGTGATCAGCTGGGAGCACGACGAACCGGTCGCGCAGGTGCCGGATTTCCTGCGGCCGTTCGCCGTGGACGGCGACACGCTCCGGCCGAAGACCTCGGCGCCCACCGAGCAGCAGGTGCTTTCGTTGCTGCCCCCCGGAAGCCGGGTGCTACCGGACCGGACCGGCACGCTCGCCATGCACACCGCGACCGGCACCGGAACCCTGCACACCAGAGAGTTGGCCTATACCGATCCGTTGGCGCACGGCATGTTCCACCAACTCGCCGGCCGCGCACCGGCCGCGGCCGACGAGGTCGCGCTCACCCCGGCGGCGGCCACCAGGCTGGACGGCCAGATTGGCGGCACGGTCCGGCTGGCCGACGGCACCCGGACCCTTCGCGTGGTCGGCACCGTCGAGGACCCGAGCCAAATCTCCGCGACCCTGATGGTGCTGGCCCCCCGGGCGGCCCCGGCCGGTCCGGACGGCCTGACCTGGCTTGCCGCCACGCCGGCTCCGTTGACCTGGGCCGGGGTCAAGGAGTTGAACAAGCAGGGCGCGGTGGCGCTGTCCCGCCAGGTGCTCGCGAACCCGCCGGGTGAGGACGAGCGCTACCGGCTCGGCGTGCGGATCGGTGACCGGGGCGGTGCCGCGGCCGGAATGCTCCTGCTGGTCGGCGGGCTGGCCATGCTGGAGATCGTGCTGCTGGCCGGGCCGGCGTTCGCGGTGGGCGCCCGCCGCAGACAGCGCGACCTGGCGCTGGTCGCCGCCACCGGAGCGACCCCGGCGCAGGTCCGCCGAATCGTGCTCGCCGACGGGGTGGTGCTTGGTTCGATCGCGGCGGCCGGCGGTGCCGCGTTGGGCATCGCGGCCGCCGCGATCGCCCGCCCGCTGCTCGAGCCGCTGCTGGACAAACGGTCCGGCGCGCTCCGGGTGTATCCCGTGGCGCAGGTCATCCTGGTCGGACTCGCCGTGCTGACCGGGGTGCTGGCCGCGCTGGTGCCAGCCGTGATCTCCGCGCGGCAGGACGTGGTCGCGGCGCTTGCCGGCCGGCGCGGCATAACCCGGTCCCGGCGGCGCTGGCCGATGCTCGGCCTGGTGGTCGCCGCCGGCGGCGCGGCAGTCTCCGTCCTCGGCGCGCTGACCCTCTCGGAGGGTGTCCTCCTCTTCGGACTCGTCGGGCTCGAGACCGGACTGGTGTTGTGCACCCCCGCGCTGGTCGGGTTGGTCGCGCGGCTCGGCCGGTGGTTGCCGGTGGCGCCGCGGATCGCGCTGCGTGACACGTCCCGCAACCGCACCGCCGCCGCGCCGGCGATCTCCGCGGTGATGGCCGCGGTGGTTGGCAGCATGGCGATCGCGTTGATGGTCGGCGCGGACCTGCGGCGTACCGAGGACTCGTTGAGCGGCCGGCCCGGGGATGTGGTCGTCTACGCCAGCGACCTTGGCGGGCACATCGCCGGGATTCCGCCTACCCAGCTCGCCGAGATCCAGTCGGCGCTGCGCGACACCATGCCGGTCGAGCGGCTGGCCCAGGTCAGCCTGATCTCCTGCGGTGGCACGGACTGCCTCCTGCACCCGAAGGTGCCTGCCGCGCTGGACTGTCCGTACTCCTTCGACCGGCTGGACGGGCGCACCCCGACCGCCGACGAGCAGCGCGCCGCCCGGCACGACTCACGCTGTGACCGGCTTGGTTACGAGCACACCTATTTCGCGGTCATGGGCAGCGCGTTCGCGATGACCGTGGTGATCGACCCGGAATCGGCCGGTGTGGTGGCGAACATCCCGGACGGGGACGCGGCCCTGGCCACCGAGGCGCTGCGCGCCGGCAAGGTGGTGGTCGACGACCCCCGCTACCTGGAGGACGGGCGGCTCACGCTGTCCGTCGACGTCCCGGGTACCGACGTGCGCAAGAACCGGAGCCTCACGGCGGCCGGGTTCGCCCTGCCGCACCTGGCGAAGGCGCCGATCATCCTGATGACCGGGCCGACCGCGGACACCCTCGGCCTGGACCACCGGCCGTTCCTCACCGTGGCCACCACCAGCCGGATGCCGACCGTGGCCGAGCAGGACCGGTTGCAGGCGGAGGTCGGCGACGGGCTCGGGGTCGACGTGGCACGCGGCGAGGGGGCGCAGGACCAGACGCTGCTGATCCTGGCGATCGTGGCCGGCGTGATCGCGCTCGGTGCCGCCGCGCTGGCCACCGGTCTCGCCGCCACCGACGGCCGCGCCGATCTCGCCACGCTGGCCGCGGTCGGCGCCTCGCCCCGGCTGCGCCGGATGCTGTCGTTGAGCCAGAGTGGGGTGATCGCCGGGCTCGGCTCGTTGCTCGGTGTGATCGCGGGGCTCGGCGCCGCCTCGGTCGTGCTGTTCGCACTCAACCAGCACTTCGCCGACATCTGGCCGGCGGAGGCGGCGTACCCGATCACGGTGCCGTGGCTGAACCTCGGTGTCGCGCTGGTGGTGGTGCCGGCGGTGGCCATGCTCGGCGCCGGCCTGCTCACCCGGTCCCGGCTGCCGGTAGAGCGCCGCAGGCGGTAACCACCCGCGAGTCTCGCGCTCCGGCAACTGAGTGCTGCGCTCAGGCAACTGAGTTGCGGCTCCGGGACGACCCACGTTGCTGGAGCGCGAGACTCGCTTGCTGGAGCGCGAGACTCGCGGCGTGGTTGAGGCGTGGTTAAGTGGGGTGATGGGCGATCGGTGGGCGCAGTGGCTGCTCCGGCATCGGTTCGGCGACGATCCGGCGGAACGCGAGCGGATGCTGGCCCAACTCGGCGAGGTCAGGGACAAGGTGCTCGACGGCGCGCGGATCGGCGCCGCCGACGTGGTCCTCGATGTCGGCTGCGGGGACGGGCTGCTCGGCTTCGGTGCGGTGGATCGGGCCGGTGCCGTGATCTTCAGCGACGTGTCCGCGGATCTCCTCGACCGGTGCCGGCAGATCGCGACCGGTCTCGGCTGTTCGGACCGGTGCCGGTTCGTGCACACCGGGCTGCCCGATCTCGCCGGTATCGAGCCGGCCTCGGTGGACGTGGTCACGACCCGGTCGGTGTTGATCTACGTGCCGGACAAGGCTGGCGCGTTCGCGACGTTTCGCCGGGTGCTGCGGCCGGACGGGCGGCTGTCCATCTTCGAGCCGATCAACCGGTTCCACCGCGACCACTCGCCGAGTGTGCTCTGGGGCTTCGACGTGCGCGGGGTCGAGGAGATCGCGGCGAAGGCCAGGGCCGGGTACCGAAGCCACCACCCCGAGGACAATCCCATGGTCGACTTCGACGAGCGGGATCTGATCGCGCTGGCCGAGGCCGCCGGGTTCACCGAGGTGCACCTGGAGTATCGCGCCGACGTCGGCGCGGACCGCGCGGAACCGGATTTCGCGACCTGGCTGCGCATGGCGTTCAACCCGCTGGTGCCGCCCATCGGCGAGATCCTTGACCGGGCGCTCACCCCGGCCGAGCTGGAGGTGTTCACGGCCTTGCTGCGCGAGCAACTGACCAACGGCCGACGCCGGCTACGTCAAGCGATGGCCTATCTGGTGGCGATAGCGTGAATCAGCGTGAATCTGCGTGAACTAGGGCCTTGCCAACCCCGGCCCGACGAGTGAGGCTGTCCCGGTCGAGCGCGGAGGTGGCAGTGAAGATCCGGACAATTCGGCGGAACGCGGTGGTTCTCCTTGCTCTGCCGGCACTTGCGGTCAGCGCGCTGAGCGCGAGTGCGCAGCCGAACCACGGGCACGGCCGGCCGGGCGTTGATCACATCGTGGTGATCTACGAGGAGAACCACAGCTTCGACAACCTGTTCGGGGGTTGGGAGGGGGTCGACGGCCTGCGGCATGCGCGGGCGCGGACCCAGGTCGCCCCGGACCGCTCGGCGCTGCCCTGTCTGCCGCAGAACGACGTCAACCTCACCTCGCCGCCGCTCCCGGCCAGCTGCACCGGCACGATCGGCGCGACCCCGGTCAGCTCCGCGTTCCGCAACCAGCCGTTCAGCATCGACGACTACATCCAGCCGGCCGACACCACCTGCCCCGCGCCCGGCCAGTTCCTGCCGACCGGGGTGCCGAAGGGCCAGGGCCTGCCCGGCGGCTGCACCCGGGATCTGGTGCACCGCTTCTACAACGAGCAGTACCAGATCGACGGCGGGCGGATGGACCGCTATGTGGCCGGCAGCGACGCGGTCGGCCTGACCATGGGCCACTACGACACCAGGGGCCTGCCGATCTACGAGTACCTGCACGGCCGGCACGCCCCGGACTACGCCATCACGGACCGGTTCTTCCAGGGTGCGTTCGGCGGCTCGTTCCTCAACCACCAGTGGCTGATCACGCCGACGACGCCGGTGTTCCCGAACGCGCCGCGCAGCGGCCCGGACGACCTGCACTCCGTGGTCGGCCCGGACGGGCTGCCGACGGGCACCGCGCTGCACCCGGCCGCGCCGGGCGTCGCCGACCGCGCTTTGACCCAGGCCGCCAACCCGGACGGCAGCTGCGTGGTGCCCGCCGGGGTCGCGCCGCCGCCGGCCGGCACCGTGTGCGGCGACTATGCGATCAACACCATCCAGCCGTCCTACCAGCCGTTCGCCCCGGGCACCGCGGTGTCGCGGCGGTTGCCGCCGCAGACCACGCCGACCATCGGCGACCGGCTCTCCGGCGCGGGGGTGGACTGGGCCTGGTACTCCGGCGGCTGGGACAACGCCAACGGCAACGTCGGCGGACCGGGATGGACCAACGGCACGACGCCGGGTACCTGCACCAGCCCGCGCACCGCGTCCGGTGCGGCGTACCCGAACTGTCCGGACGCCACGTTCCAGTACCACCACCAGCCGTTCAACTACTTCGCGAACTACGCGCCGGGCACCGCCGCCCGGTCCGCGCACCTGCGTGACGAGGTGGAGTTCATCGCCGCGGCCAAGGCCGGGCACCTCAAGCCGGTGAGCTTCATCAAGCCGGTCGGCGAGGAGAACGAGCACCCCGGCTATGCAAGCGAGGACACCGGCAGCCGGCACCTCGTCGACCTGATCAAGGCCGTCGAGCAGGGTCCGGACGCGGACCGCACCCTGATCGTGGTCACCTACGACGAGTTCGGCGGGCAGTGGGACCACGTCGCCCCGCCGGCCGGCCGGCACGCGGTGGCGGACAAGTGGGGCCCGGGCACCCGGCTCCCGACGCTGCTGATCTCACCGGCGCTGCACCGCCCGTTCAGCGTCGACCACACCTCGCACGACACCACATCGATCATGGCCACCATCGAGCGCCGGTTCCGGTTGGCCCCGATCGGCAGCCGGGACGCCGCGGTGGCGGACCTGTTCACGGCGTTTCCCGGCGGCCGGCCCTGAGTGGACGGTCGGTAGTATCCGGACGTGGGGAAACTCCGTTCACTGATAGTCGGCTGGGTCGGACGCCGGTTTCTGGCGCGGGCGCGGAAAAAGGGCATCGACCTGTCCACCATCTCGTTGTTGCCCGAGCAGGTTCTGATGCCACTGCGCCGGACGGGCCTGGATCCGGTCGGTGACCTCGGCGATCTGCGCCGGACCGCGCCGATCAGCAAGATGAAGCTGCCACTCGGCGTGAGCGCCTGGTTGGTCTCCGGTTATGAGGAGTCGAAGGCGGTGCTCGGCCGGGCCAAGGGTTTCAGCAACGACTTCGCCAACCTGATCGGTAACGCCGGCGCCTCGGCCGAGCAGAACCCCGGCGGCCTCGGGTTCGCCGACCCGCCGGTACACACCCGGCTGCGCAAGCTGCTCACCCCCGAGTTCACCATGCGCCGGCTCGCCCGGCTCACCCCGCGCATCGAGGCCATCGTCGCCGAGGCGCTCGACACGATGGCCGAGGTCGACGGCCCGGTCGACCTCTGGCAGCACTTCGCCCTGCCCATCCCGTCGCTGACCATCTGCGAACTGCTCGGCGTCGCCTACGAGGACCGCGCCGACTTCCAGCGCCTGTCGACCGCCCGGTTCGACCTGTTCAGCGGCGCCAACGCCTCGCTCGGCGCGATGTCGGAGTCGCTCGGCTACCTGCAGGACGTGGTGCGCAGGCAGCGGGAGTCGCCGGGGGACGGCCTGCTCGGCATGCTGATCAAGGAGCACGGTCACGAGATCGACGACCAGGAGCTGGCGGGGCTCGCGGATGGCCTGCTGACCGGCGGCCTTGAGACCACCGCGAGCATGCTGGCCCTTGGTGCGCTCGTGCTGCTGCGCAACCCGGAGTCGGCCGAGTTGGTGGTGCGCGATCAGGAGTCGCTGAACCGGTTCGTCGAAGAACTGCTGCGCTACCTCACCGTTGTGCAGGTGGCGTTCCCGCGCTTCGCCACCGAGGACATGGAGATTGCCGGGGTGCGAATCGCGGCCGGCGACGTCGTGGTGTGCTCGCTCAGCGGGGCCAACCGCGACGAGATCCTCGGTACCGGCATGGAGCGGTTCGACCCGACCCGGGCGCCGACCTCGCACCTCGCTTTCGGGTACGGAATGCACCGCTGCATCGGCGCCGAACTGGCGCGCATGGAGCTGCGGGTGGCCTATCCGGCTCTGGTGAAGAGGTTTCCTTCGATGCGGCTCGCCATGGGGGAGCAGGAGATTCCGTACCGGTCCACGTCGATCGTCTACGGCGTCGACGCACTGCCGGTGGAACTCTGAGCCAGCGCGCGATGTGACGTTCCCGCGTGCTTCGCGGAAACGCCACAGCGCACTGAATCGAGGACTTACCAGCGGTTGACCGGGCCGGTGCCCGCGTTCGCCCGGGTGGCGCTCGCGGTGCCGGCACTGGCGGCCCTTGCCTGTGCCGCGACCGAGCCGCCGGTGATCGGCAGCCCGCCGGTCGGCGTGGTCATCGGCACCCGGAACGAGTTGCCTACCGGCGCGCTCGCCACCGGGACGACCGGGAAGGCGTTGCCGCCGGCCACGATCGAGGTGGAGATCCGGTCACCGAACATCCGGCCCTGGGTGGTGTTCGGCAGCCAGGCCAACGACATCGGCCCGGCGATCTGGGTCGGTGCGCTCCACGTCGCGCCGCCGTTTGTCGAGGAGATGAACCCGACGTTGAGCTGGCAGGTTGCCGCGGAGCACGACCCGTTCGGGTAGTAGTAGTAGGTGATGCCGATCCGGGCGGAAGTGCTCCCGCTGGACAGGTCCACCGAGATGCCCGGCGCGAAGTGGTCCACCCCGCTGGTGACCGGGTCGATCGGCACCCGGATGGTCGGTCCCCACGTGGTCTCGCTGGTGGACTTGGCCATCACGATGTCGTTGGTGGCGCAGCCGGCGCGGAATCCGCAGTCCGACCAGACCAGGTAGACCGTGCCGGGGCCGTCGCGCTCGGCGGTGGGCAGCGGGAACTCGCGTAACCCGCCGGCCGGTGCGTCGTGGAAGACCGCGTCGACCCCGACCGAGGCCCGCCAGGACGCGCCGCCGTCAACCGAGCGGAACGAACCGACGTCGCCGGCGACCGTGTCGAAATACGGGACCAGGACGGTTCCGTTGTTCAGCACGACCGGCTGCCCGCCGAGGCCGGAAGCTCCGTCGCCGGTGGACATGCCAGGACCCCAGGTGAGCCCGCCGTCCTTGGACGTCTTCATCCGCATGATGTTGCCGACGACGATGTCGTAGCTGGTGTAGCAGTTGCCGAAGAACGGGCTCGCCGCGTCGTTGTCGCAGGAGGTACCCGGCTTGTCGAGCAGGTCGCCGAAGGCGGTGCGGACCGGGCGCGCCCAGGTCCGGCCGCCGTCGGTGGACCGGCTGGTGAGCACGTCCGCGGTGGACGAGGTCAGGCCCAGCGAGGAGATCAGCCACACGTTGTGTTTCAGGTCGAAGGCCACCGACGGGCCGGAGACCTGGGCGTAGCCGCCGGCCGGACTGCCATTGGCGGTGATCCCGGGCAGGAACCCCCGGGTCCAGGTGCCGCCGCCGTCGGTCGATGTGGCGAAACCGATGTTGGACGCACCGCCGCCGGACACCCGGCCGCTCTGGAACGCGGAGACGATGGTGCTGCCGAAGGTGAACGTGTCGGGTTCGACCTGGGTCTGGTGCTGTGCCTGGGCGTCGACAAAGGGATCGCTGCTGACCTGTGTCAACGCGACATTGGCATAGGCGGAGGGCGTCGCGAACACGGCCGCGGTGGCGACCGTGACGACGACGACTCCAAAGCGGGTGGGGCCGACGAGACGCATGAGCGTCCCCCTTCCCTAAATGTGGGCGTTTTGTGGGAAAGGCCGGCCTGTGGTTGAGGTGTAGCACTGCGGAAGTCGGCACAGCAAGAGCCCTAGGTGATATGCCGCGGGCGGCGAACACCGCTGGCGGTACCCCCTCGGGGCGATATTCAGGCGATCAGCATGAGCACGGCGGTGACCACAATGGCCACGGTGAGGCCGACGCTGACGATCAAGGCGGTCCAGGACGGGGGCAGCGGCTGGTTGCGCCGCATGGCCTGTTCCACCCGGCGCCAGCGCCGGTGCGCGGTCGCCGCCAGCAGCAGCGCCAGCGCGATCAGCAGCAGGCCGAGGGCCAGCCGGGGGGCCCGCGGGATCGCGGGAGTGAGGAACTGGATGACGCCGACGCCGGCGGCGAGCAGGGCGAGGGCGGTGCGGATGCCGGCCAGGAAGGTCCGCTCGTTGGCCAGTGAGAACCGGTAGTCGGGTCGTTCGCCGTCGTCGCGCACCGATCGGTCAGGGCTCCAGCCGCACACCGTCCGGTGTCACCTGTTTCCCGGTTGGGCAGCGGGCGCGGGCGGCTCGGCGGCACCGTGCGCGTGTCCCTGGCCGTCGTCCGGCGGGTCGGACTGTTCCGGCGGCTCGGCCGGCGCCTCTTGCTCGTCGCTCTGTCCCGGCGAATCGGGTGGCGCCGCTCGGGTGTCGTTCTTCTTCGGCTTCTTGGGTTTCTTCGGCTTCTTGTCGGCCGATGCGCCATCTTCGATCGGCGCTTCGGCTACTTCGGACTGAGCTGGCTGGTCGGCCGGTGGGCCGGCGTCCGCGCGGCCGGTCGCGGGCCGGACCGGCACCGTCACCCCGGTCACCGCCCGCCCCGGCTGTTGCCCGATGGCCGGCACGGCGATCGGCGCACCGGCGGACGGCGCCTCGACCGACGGCTGAGACGACACCACGGTCACCGCGGTCACCGCCGCGAAGGCGGCCGCCACACCGATCTTCACGGTGGTCAACCAGGACAGCGCGGGCGCACCGAGCACGATCGGCGGCAGGATGGCCCGCAGCTCACCGTTGACCTCGGCAAGGTCATCGGCCAGCGCCCGGCAGTGCGGGCAGCGTTCCAGGTGCGCGGAGACCTTTCGCTGCTGCGGCGGGGAGATGCTGCCGCGCACCCAGGCGGCGAGCTTGTCGGCGGCCTTTCGGCACTCCCGGCGTTGCACCGCCGGCAGGTGCGCGCGCAGGTAGGCCTGGCGCAACCCCTCGCGGGCCCGGTAGGCGAGGGCCGCGACTCCATTGGGGGTCATGCCGAGCATGGGTGCGATGGCCGCGGGCGACTCGCCCTCCACCTCGGTGTGCCAGAGCACGACCCGCCAGCGTTGTGGCAGCTCGGCGAACGCGGCGGCGGCCTCGGAGCCGCGCAGCCGCGCGTCCGTCGGGTCGTCGTGCTGCGGCAGGTAGGTGTCCGGCACGTCCGCGAACAGCGCGGTGTTGGGGGTGCGCCGCGCCGCGTTGATCGCCAGGTGGCGCAGGGTCACCAGCAGGTAAGGGCGGAAGTCCAGGTCCGGGCCGCGGCCGCTGCGCAGCGTCTGGAGGACCCGGGTGAACCCCTCGGCCACCAGGTCCTCCCGCTCGGCCGGGGTCGCGGCAAGGCAGCTGGCCGCCCGCTTGGCCACGGCGAGGTGCCGTTCATACAGCAAACCGTAGGCACGGGTGTCACCGCGGCGCACGGCGGCGATCAACTCGGCGTCCGTCGGCTGGTCACTTGGCTGGCCGCCACCAACGGGCCCGCTGAGGACCTCGACCACCTACCTACCTCCCTGATCGACAGCCACGGTCGTATGTCGGGGATCTTGCCGAAACATTACGGCATCCCGGCCACAACTGTCCGGAGACGGAACACGGTTGGGAGGCGCGCACGGCCGCTGCGACGACCGTCCGTAGTAATCAGCCCAACCCGTTTGGCGGTGTACCACGCCGATATTCGCCTGACAAACTCCGCCGAGATCTTGATCGAACAGGCAAATCCTTTGGCGGGGTGTATGGACAACAACCGTATTGAGCGTGTCGTCATCCTCGGCGGCGGCACAGCCGGCTGGATGGCTGCTTCGTACTTAGGCAAGGCCCTGGGCCCGTTGGTCAGCATCACAGTGCTGGAGGCCCCGGCCATCCCCCGGATCGGGGTCGGCGAGGCCACCGTCCCCAACCTGCACAAGGCGTTCTTCGACTTCCTCGGCCTGGCCGAGGAAGAGTGGATGCGGGAGGTCAACGCCAGCTTCAAGATGGGCATCAAGTTCGTCAACTGGCGAACCCCCGGCGCAGGGGAGGCGCAGGGCCGCCCGTTTCGGCAGGGTGACGACCACTACTACCACCTGTTCGGGCTGCTACCCAACGTCGGCAACCTGCCGCTGTCGCACTACTGGGTGCCCAAGAAGCTGGCCGGCCAGACCGACGAGCCGTTCGAGTACGCCTGCTACCGCGAGCCGCCTGCGCTGGACGCCAATCTCTCGCCGCGCTTTCTCGATGGGCGCAAATGGACCAACTACGCCTGGCATTTCGACGCCGCGCTGGTCGCCGACTTCCTGCGCCGCTTCGCGGTGACCAAACAGGGCGCGGTGCACATCGAGGACAAGATGACCGAGGCGCTGCTCGACCATCGCGGCCATGTCACCGCGTTGCGCACCGAGGGTGGCCACACCATTCATGGTGACCTGTTCGTCGACTGCTCCGGCTTCCGTGGTCTGCTGATCAACCAGGTGATGAAGGAACCGTTCCTGGACATGAGCGACCACCTGCTCAACGACAGCGCGGTGGCCACCCAGATTCCGCACGATGACGCCCGCAACGGTGTCGAGCCGTACACCTCGTCGATCGCCATGTCCTCAGGGTGGAGCTGGAAGATTCCGATGCTCGGCCGGTTCGGCACCGGCTACGTGTTCTCCAGCCGGTTCCAGACCCGCGACGAGGCCACCCTCGAGTTCTGCCGGATGTGGGGCGTCGACCCGGAAACCCAGCCACTGAACCAGATCAAGTTCCGGGTCGGCCGAAACCGGCGCGCCTGGGTGAAGAACGTGGTCAGTATCGGCCTGGCGTCCTGCTTCCTCGAGCCGCTCGAGTCCACCGGCATCTACTTCATCACGGCCGCGCTCTACCAGTTGGGAAAACACTTCCCGGACAGGAACTTCGACCCGGTCTTCGCCAGGCGGTTCAACACCGAGATCGAGACGATGTTCGACGACTCGCGCGACTTCCTCCAGGCACACTTCAGCTTCGCGCCGCGCGACGACACGGCGTTCTGGCGAGCCTGCAAGGAGCTCGAGCTGTCGCCGGACATCACCGAGAAGAACGCCATGTACCGCGCCGGGCTCGCGGTGAATATGCCGATCGCCGACGAAACGACGTATTACGCGAATTTCGATGCGGAATTCAGGAACTTCTGGAACAACAGCAACTACTATTGCATCTATGCCGGTCTGGGCTTTCTCCCCGATCATCCGCTCCCGGCCCTGGTCGATCGGCCCGACCTCACCGACCAGGCGGAGCCGGTGTTCTCCGACATCAAGCGAACGCAGCAGGAGTTGCTGGACACCCTGCCGACCACCTATGAGTATTTGCGCCTGCTGCACGGCAAGTGACGCGTGAACGCGCACCAGGCCACCGTCCTGCTCTTCGACCTCGCGTTGATCCTGGTGGTCACGAGGGCACTCGGGGCGCTGGCCACCCGGCTCGGCCAGCCCGCGGTGATCGGCGAGGTGCTCGGCGGCATCCTGCTCGGTCCAACGCTGTTGCACGGCACCGTCGCGCGCACGCTGCTACCGGCCGAGGTGCGGCCCTACCTCGCGGCGCTGGCCAACCTCGGCGTCGCGCTGTTCATGTTCATCGTCGGCATGGAACTGGACCGCGGCCTGATCAAGGGGCGGTTCCGGGTCGCGGTCAGCGTGTCGGCCGGATCCATCGTGTTGCCACTGGGTATGGGGATGCTGCTGGCGCTGTACCTGGCGCCACGGCATCCCACCGGTGACCGGCTCGGCTTCGTCCTGTTCATGGGTGCTGCCCTCTCGGTCACCGCGTTCCCGGTGCTGGCAAGGATTCTCATCGACCGGAACATGCACCGCAGCATGCTCGGCAGCCTGGCGCTGGCCAGCGCGGCGATCGGCGACGTGCTCGCCTGGTCGCTGCTCGCCGTGGTGGTCGCCATGGTCAGCGGCGTGATGCACTGGCAGCTGCTCTTCGCGGTCCCGTTCCTGCTCGTGATGTTCCTGCTGGTGCGCCCGCTGCTGCGCCGCGTGCTGGGCGCGGGCACGCTGACCAGAACCGGCTTCGTCGTCGTCCTGGTCGGCCTGCTGGCCTCCGGCGCCCTCACCGAATGGTTCGGCCTGCACTTCATCTTCGGCGCCTTCCTGTTCGGCGTCGTCATGCCGCACGACAACCCGGTGCTCCGCGCCGAGATCCTCGCCCCGCTGGAACAGCTGAGCGTGACCCTGTTGCTGCCGGTCTATTTCGTGGTGGCGGGCACGCAGGTCAACCTCTCCGCGATCGGGTTCGCCGGCATCGGCGAGCTGGGCCTGATCCTGCTGGCCGCCATCGCCGGCAAGTTCGTCGGCGCCTTCGCCGGCGCGCGTGCTCAACGCGTCCCCCCGCGCGACGCGGCCATCCTCGGCACGCTCATGAACACCCGGGGCCTGACCGAGTTGGTAATCCTCACCGTTGGCCTGCAACTGGCGGTTCTGGACACCCAGCTCTACTCGCTCATGGTCGTCATGGCCCTGGTCACCACCGCCATGGCCGGCCCGCTCCTCGGCCTCCTTCATCGCACCCGGTCGGCGTCGAATCAGCAAATCCCACCCCTGACACCGTCCCCGCGCTCGCCGGTGCCGGAGGAGACGCCACACGTGGAGACGCCACATCTGGCCGAGTAGGCGCCACGAAGGTCGAATTCAGGACATCGCTGCGCCTCGGTCAAGAGGAAGGGCGCCTTTCGCCGGCATGTTGGCGCAGCGCGGGGAGATCGACGATGGTGGTTCGGCCTCGGCTTGTTTGGACCATGTTCTGGCGGCGCAGTTCCTCCAAGCCGCGGATGAAGGTACTGCGGGAGACGCGGGCGAGGCTGGCCAGGTCCTCCTGGGTGAACGGAAGGGCGATGGGGGTGTCGTCCGGCGCGTGTGGAGCGCATTGAACGGCCAGTTCCAGCAGCACCGAGGCGAGGCGTTGCGGAAAGTCCGGGCCGCCCGCTTCCAGGTGGAGGTGGGCCGCCTGCTCGAACCGCACGGCCGCGGCGCGGATGAGCTCCTCGGCGATGTGCGGCCGGGTGCGCAGCACGGTGCGCAGCCGTTCGGGCGGGATGACCAGCGCCATGACCTCGGTGAGGGCTTCCATGGTTGCGGTGCGCGGGCGGTTGCCGATCGGGCCGAGCTCACCGACGATCTCGCCCGCGCCGCGGGCCGCGATGGGGGCGTGCTCGCCACGGTCATTGGTCACCGAGATCTTGACCAGCCCGCGCAGGATGATGTACATGCCGTCCGGCGGACCGCCCTGGCTGACGATGGTCTCTCCGACGCTCCAGGAGCGGTGATATCCCGCGGCGGTGAGCGCCGCCTGCTCGGTCGGGGTGAGTCGGTACCAGGCCCGGGTTTCGCCCTCGGCGGGCGCCGCCGGGCTCACCGAACTCTCGCCCGAATGGGCGATTCCACTACGCCGCGTTTCATCTGACACATCGGCAATTTCCTTGCCGCGTCAACATCGTGGTGTACCCCCAACCCGCAAAAGGAATAACGATGACGAACAGTGTGCAGGAACACCAGCGGCAGAGCGAACTCATGGCGGAATCATCCGGTTCGGTCCCGTACGCCATTCCACCACATGCGCCGCTGGTGTCCGGCGGGTGGTATCGGGGGATGTCGATGGTGGAGGTGCTCGGGCCGGGCCGTTATCCGGTCGATGTCCCCGGCGACAAGTCGGTGGGGCTGGCGCTGGCCCTCACGTTGATCTTCGGCCCAGCCGGGGTGTGCTATGTGTCCGTTGCCGGTGGCCTGATCTGTCTGGCGCTGACCGTGGTCGCGGTGTTCCTGATCGGCCCGGCTCCGCTGCTCGTCGCCTGGCCGCTGGCCATGGTCTGCGCCGGCGTCATTGCCGGCGGAATGCACGCGGCCCGCCAGCGACAGTAGATTCCGGGGGTATGAGCGCAACGGAGCAGCCGCGGGTACGGGGCCGGCATCAGTCGCGGGTGTTGGAGTTGCTGCGGGATGAGGGTCCGCTTTCTCGGGTGGCGCTCGGTGAGCGGTTGGATCTGCCGAGGGCGAAGCTGGCCGGGGAGTTGTCCCGGCTGATCGACAGCGGGTTGGCGCAGGTTGGCGGGCCGGCGGCGAGCCGGGGCGGCCGCCGCTCGACCCTGGTGCACCTGGCCGAGGATCTGCGCTTCATCGCGGTGGACGTGGGTGCCACCTCGGTGGCGGTCGCGGTCACCGACGGGCGCTGCGAGGTCTTGGCCAACGAGCGGGAGCAGTGCGACGTCCGGACCGGACCGACCCAGGTGCTCGGCCGGGTGGTGGACATGGCCGCCCGGGTGCTGGAGAAGGCGCCGGGCCGGCTGATGGGAGCCGGAGTCGGGCTCCCCGGCCCGGTGAGCTTTCGGGACGGCATGCCGGTGGCGCCGCCGATCATGCCGGGCTGGGACCGCTACCCGGTGCGCGAGGAGTTGGCCGGCACCTGGGGCCGGCCGGTCACGGTGGACAACGACGTGAACGTGATGGCCCTCGGCGAGCGGCACGCGGGCGTGGCCAGGAGCCTCGACGACCTGATCTTCGTCAAGATCGGCACCGGGATCGGCTGCGGCATCGTGGTCGGTGGCCGGGTGTACCGCGGGGTGGCCGGGACCGCGGGCGACATCGGGCACATCAAGCTGGACGACTACGGGCCGGCCTGTGCCTGCGGCGAGGTCGGCTGCCTGGAGGCGTACTTCGGCGGTGCGGCGCTGGCCCGGGAGGCACTCACCCTGGCCAGGAGCGGGCGGTCCAACATGCTGGCCGCGGCGCTCGAGGAGCGCGGCCGGCTGACGGCCGCCGACGTGGGCACGGCGGCGGTGGCCGGCGACTTCGCCGCGGCCAACCTGGTGCGGGAGGGCGGCCGGCGGCTCGGCCAGGTGATCGCCTCGCTGGTCAGCTTCCTCAACCCCGGCATGGTGGTGATCGGCGGCGGGGTGTCCCGGCTCGGCCACCCGCTGCTCGCCGAGGTGCGCAGCTCGGTATATCGGCGTTCGCTGCCGCTTGCCACCGGCAACCTGCCGATCGTGCTGTCGGAGTTGGGTGAGCTGGCCGGGGTGACCGGCGCGGCCTGGTCGGCTACCGATCACACCTTCAACTGAGCGATACCGACACGCTTTCGTTACTCGCAGACGAAAGATTGCCACCTCGTTAGGCCGATCGGCGTATTGCCAGGAGCGACAGCCGTGAGACACGCTCTCTCGCAACGTCACTTAGGCAAGGCCCTCAACGAAGTGGGGCAGTGTGGGAAGCGTCCGTCCGGTCGACCAGTCCGGCCTGCGTCGCGGGAACCTGGCTCTGCTCGTGCATACCCTGCGCGCGCACGGCCCGTTGTCCCGGGCTCAGCTCGCGGTGCGTTCCGGGCTGTCCAAGGCGACGGTGTCCAGCCTGATCACCGACCTCGAGCAGCGGGGTCTGGTGCACTCCGCCGGGATCTCAGCGGGCGGGCAGGGCCGGCCCGGTCAGCTGGTCGCGCTGCGCGCCGGCAGCGTGTGCGGAATCGGTCTCGACGTCCACATGGGACACGTCGGCGTGGCCGTCCTGGACCTCGCCGGCGCGGTGGTGTTCCGCCGGCGGCTGGTCTGCGAGGTGCCGGGGCTCGACCCGGAGCGCGCGCTCGACCAGCTCGCCGCGCTGACCGGGGAGGCGCTGACCGCGGTGCGCGGCGCCGGCGGCTACCCGGCCGGGGTGACGGTGTCGGTGCCCGGCCTGGTCGACACGGACGCCGGGGTGGCCCGGTTCGCACCCCGGTTGCGCTGGCGCGAGGTGCCGGTGGCGGACGGCCTGGCCGCCCGCACCGCTCTGCCGCTGGCCGCGATCACCGTGGACAACGACGCCAACCTCGGCGCGATGGCCGAGCACGCCGCCATGCCGGTGTCCGACCTGGTGTACCTGACCGGTGACTTCGGTATCGGTGGCGGGCTGATCGCCGGCGGCGTGCCGCTGCGCGGTTCGATCGGCTACGCCGGGGAGATCGGCCACATGTCGATCGACCCGCTCGGTCCGACCTGCTCGTGCGGCCGCCGCGGCTGCTGGGAGACCCAGGTTGGGCTTGGCGCGCTGCTGCACGCCTGCGCGGACCCGGGCGATCCGCTGCACGATCCCGCCCTGGACCTCGACGAGCGGATGGCGATCATCCGGGCCAGGGCCGAGCAGGCCGATCACCGCACCCTCAACGCCCTGCACCAGATCGGTTCGGCGGTCGGCGTCGGCGTGTCCATTGTGGTCAATCTGCTCAACCCGGCGGTGGTGGTGCTCGGCGGCTACTTCGCGGCGCTGCCGGAGTGGCTGGTCGAACCGGTGCGTCAGGAGATCGGCGGCCGGGTGCTCGCGCCGGGGGCGGGCGGCGTGCGGGTGGTCGGCTCGACGCTGGGGTTCTCCGCGGCCACCACCGGCGCGGCGCTCGCGTCGCTGCGCCGGGTGCTCGACGACCCGACCGTGGTGCCGCCGCTCGCGGAGGGGATGCCATGACCGAGCTGCTCAGCATGACCGGCATCGTGAAGGGCTTCCCGGGGGTGCGCGCGCTGGACGGCGTCGACCTCGACGTGCGAGCCGGCGAGGTGCACTGCCTGCTTGGCCAGAACGGCGCCGGGAAGTCCACGCTGATCAAGGTGCTTGCCGGGGCCCACCAGCCGGACGCGGGCGAGATCCGCTGGCAGGGACACCTGGTCCGGCCCGGCTCACCGGTTGACGCGCTGCGGCTCGGCATCGCCACCATGTACCAGGAGCTGGATCTGGTGCCCGCGCTCTCGGTCGCGGAGAACATCTTCCTCGGCCGCGAACATTCCCGGTTCGGCTTCAGCGCGCGGGCCGCTACCAGGGCGGCGGCCACCGCGCTGCTGCGCAGGCTCGGTCATCCGGAGATCCCACCGCACCGCGAGGTCGCCCTGCTTTCCGCGGCCGGTCAGCAGTTGGTGTCGATGGCAAGGGCGCTCGCCCACGAGGCCCGGTTGATCGTGCTGGACGAGCCGACCGCGGCGCTGGCCGCCGACGAGGTGGACAACTTGTTCCGGATCGTCGGCGAGTTGACCGCGGACGGCGTCGCGGTGGTCTACATCTCCCACCGGCTGGAGGAGATTCGCCGGATCGGGCACCGGGTGACGGTGCTCAAGGACGGCGCCACGGTCGCCGCCGGGCTCGACGCCGCCACCACGCCGACCGCCGAGCTGGTCAACCTCATGTCCGGACGCAAAGTGCACACCGTGTTTCCGGTGCGGACGGTGTCTACTGTGGACTCGGACGAGCCGGTGCTCGAGGTGCGCGGGTTGAGCCGGGCCGGTGAGTTCAGCGACGTCTCCTTCGAGGTGCGGCCGGGGGAGATCGTCGGCATCGCCGGGCTGGTGGGGTCCGGCCGAAGTGAGCTGCTCGAGACCGTGTTCGGCGGGCGCAAACCGGACCGGGGCAGCGTGCTGGTTCGCGGCAAGCGGTTGCGGCCGGGCAGCGTGGTCGCCGCGGTGGCCGCCGGTATGGGTCTGGCGCCCGAGGAGCGCAAGAGCCAGGGCCTGCTGCTGGACGCCTCGGTAGCGGTGAACGTCACGCTGGCGAGCCTGCCCGGGTACAGCCGGGCCGGGTTCACCGACCGCCGCCGTGAGCTCCGCGACGCGCGGGATACGTTGCTGCGCCTGGATCTTCGGCCAGCCGACCCGAGACGGGTGGTGCGCACACTGTCCGGCGGCAACCAGCAGAAGGCGGTGGTGGCCCGCTGGCTGGTGCGGGACTGCCGGGTGCTGCTGCTCGACGAGCCCACCAGGGGTGTGGACGTCGGCGCCAGGGCGGAGCTGTACCGGTTGATCCACGAGTTGGCCGCGGCCGGGGTCGCGGTGCTGCTGGTGTCCAGCGAGATGCCCGAGGTGCTCGGACTTTCCGATCGGGTGCTGGTGCTGCGTGAGGGACGGGTGATCGCCGAGGAGCGGTCCGGCGAGCTCGACGAGGCGGCCGTGCTGGACCTGATCATGCAGGAGGGGCAGGAGGTGATGGTTCCGTGAGCGAAGTGGTGACGGAGCGGGACACCGAGACCGTGGTGCGGCGGCAGCCGCCAGCGCGCCCGGGTTCGCGGATCGACCTGCGGCTCACCGCCCTGGTCGGCGTGCTCCTGGTGCTCTGCGCGGCCGGCTACATCAGCCAGCCGGACACCTTTCTCAACGAGAGCAACATTTCCACCATGCTTCGGCTGGCCGCGGCCATCGGTGTGGTGAGCGTCGGCATGACGTTCGTGATCATCAGCGGCGGCATCGACCTGTCGGTCGGCTCACTGGTGGCGCTGTGCGGCGTGTGGATGACCACGGTGGCGACGCAGTCCTACGGGCCGGTGGTGATGGTGCTCTGCGCGCTGGTGGTCGGCCTCGCCTGCGGGCTGGTCAACGGGGTGCTGATCGCGTTCGGCCGCATCGTGCCGTTCATCGCGACTCTGGCCATGTACGCCTCGGCGAAGGGGCTGGCCGAGCGGCTGTCCGGCCGGCACACCCAGGTGGTCACCGAGACCGGCTTCACCACGTTCTTCCGCGGTGACCTGTTCGGCATCCCGGTGCTGATCTGGATGCTGGCCGCGGTCTTCGCGGTGGGCTGGCTCGTGCTCAACCGCACCACGTTCGGCCGGCGCACGTTCGCCGTCGGCGGCAACGCGGAGGCGGCCCGGCTGGCCGGGATCAACGTCCGGCTGCACACCGCGCTGGTGTACGGCATCGCCGGGCTGTGCTGCGGCATCGCCGCGATCATGGTGGTGGCCAGGACCACGTCCGGGGCGTCCACCAACGGCATGTTCTACGAGTTGGACGCGATCGCCGCCGTGGTGATCGGTGGCACGTTGCTCAGCGGGGGCAGGGGAACCCTCATCGGCACCCTGATCGGGGTGCTCATCTTCACCGTCGTGAACAGCATCTTCACCCAGAACCATCTCGAGACCGACATCCAGAACATCGCCAAGGGCGTGATCATCATCGCCGCGGTGCTGTTGCAGTACGGCACGTCCCGAAGCAGGAAGACCTAGGAGGCCCACCATGTCCGACCCGTCCCTGGCCCGCAGGCGCTTCTTGGTAGGCACCACCGCGGTCGGTGCCGGCTCGCTGCTCGCCGCCTGCACCTCGAACACACCGGCCAACTCGTCGTCCAACGTGGTCACGGGTTCCGGGCAGAACGCCCAGCCGGGCAAGCAAGTCAAGGTCGGCTTCTCCGCGCCGGCGGCCGACCACGGCTGGATCGCCGCGATCACCAAGAACGCCAAGGCACAGGCCGCGCACTTCGGCGACGTGACGCTCAACGCGACCGAGGGCACCAACGACGTGAACCAGCAGATCGCCCAGGTAGAAACACTGCTCAACAACAAGGTCGACGTGCTGGTGATCCTTCCATTCGACGGCAAGGCGTTGACCGCGGTCGCCCAGCAGGCGATGGAGGCCGGCACGCCGGTGATCAACCTGGACCGGATCTTCGACACGGCGCTGGCCTACCGGACCTGGATCGGCGGCGACAACTACCGGATGGGTGTCAACGCGGGCAACTACATCGCCGCGGAGCTGAAGAAGAAGGGCGTGACCAACCCGGTCATCGGCGAGATCGCCGGGCTCGACGCCTTGCCGCTGACCCAGGAACGCAGCAAGGGCTTCCGGGAGGCGTTGGGCCGCAACGGGATGCGAGTTGGGCCCCGGGTCGCCGCGCAGTTCACCTCGGAGTCGGGCGAGCAGGTGACGGCGAACCTGTTGCAGTCGGTGAGCAAGTTCGACGCGCTCTGGAACCACGACGACGACCAGGGGGTTGGCGTGATGGCCGCGATGGAGTCGGCCAACCGCAAGGAGTTCCTGATGGTTGGCGGCGCCGGCTCGCGCAATATGATGGACCGGATCAAGTCCGACAGCGGCCCGCTCAAGGCCACCGTGCTGTACAGCCCGTCGATGTCCTCCTCCGCCGTCGCGCTGGCCCGGTTGCTCGGCCAGGGCAAGGGCCTCGGTGACCTGGCCGAGCACGAGGTCCCGGCGCAGATCACCACCTACACGGCGGTGGTCACCAAGGAGAACGTCGACTCCTATCTTGACGTCGCGTTCGACAGCTGAAGGAGAGCAATGAAGGACTACACGCCGCGCCCGGAGCACCGGTTCAGCTTCGGGTTGTGGACCGTCGGCTGGCTCGGGGTCGACCCGTTCGGCGTGGCCACCAGGGATCCGATGGATCCGGTGCATGCCGTCGAGAAGCTGGCCGAGTTGGGTGCGTGGGGGGTGAGCTTCCACGACGACGACCTGATCCCGTTCGGCTCGAACGACTCCGAGCGGTCCAACCGGATCGCCGCGTTCCGCAAGGCACTGTCCGCCACGGGGTTGGTCGTGCCGATGGCCACCACGAACCTGTTCACCCACCCGGTGTTCAAGGACGGCGCGTTCACCGCCAACGACCGGGACATCCGCCGGTTCGCGCTGCGCAAGGTGTTGCGCAACTTGGATCTGGCCGCCGAGCTCGGCGCGAGCACGTACGTGCTGTGGGGCGGCCGGGAGGGCTCGGAGTCGCCGGTGGCGAAGGATGTGCGCGCCGCCCTTGATCGCTACGCCGAGGCGCTGAACATCCTGTGTGCCTACGTCCGCGAGCAGGGCTATCAGATCCGGTTCGCGCTCGAGCCCAAGCCGAACGAGCCGCGCGGTGACATCCTGTTGCCCACCATCGGCCATGCGCTCGCGTTCATCAACGAACTGGCCGACTCCGAGATCGTCGGGCTGAACCCGGAGGTCGGGCACGAGCAGATGGCCGGGCTGTCCGTGGTGCACGGGTACGCCCAGGCGCTGTGGCACGGCAAGCTGTTCCATCTCGACCTCAACGGGCAGACCGGCCCGCGTTACGACCAGGACCTCCGGTTCGGCAACGGTGACGTCAAGAGCGCGTTCCTGCTGGTCGATCTGTTGGAGGGCGCGGGATACGACGGCGCGCGGCACTTCGACTTCAAGCCGGCCCGCACCGAGGACGAGGACGGCGTGTGGGCGGCGGCGCAGGCCTGCATGCGCAACTACCTGATCTTCGCCGAGCGGGCGAAGGCGTTCCGGGCGGACCCGGAAGTGGCGCAGGCACTGGCCGTGGCCCGGGTCGCCGAGTTGTCCGAGCCCACGCTCGGGCCGGGCGAGAGCCTGGCCGCGTTGCGCTCGGAGGACATCGACCTGGCCGCCGCGGCTCGCCGGGGCAAGGGGGTCGAACGGCTCGACCAACTCGCCCTCGAGCACCTGTTCGGCGCCCGGTGAACGAGGTGCGCCAATGAGCCGGCCGATCACGCTGTTCACCGGCCAGTGGGCGGATCTGCCGTTCGAGGAGATGTGCAAGCTGGCCGCGCAATGGGGCTACGACGGGCTGGAGATCGCCTGCGCTGGTGATCACTTCGAGGTGGATCGCGCACTGTCCGAGGAGGACTATGTGCCGACAAAGCTCGAACTGCTCGAGGCACACGGGCTTCGGGTCTGGGCCATCTCCAACCACCTGGTCGGCCAGGCGGTGTGCGACGATCCGATCGACGACCGGCACCGGGACATCCTGCCGGCCCGGGTGTGGGGCGACGGAGACCCCGAAGGGGTGCGGCGGCGTGCGGCGAAGGAGCTGGCGGACACCGCACGGGCCGCTCGTCGCCTCGGCGTCGACACCGTGATCGGCTTCACCGGATCGAAGATCTGGCGCTACGTGGCCATGTTCCCGCCGGTGTCGGCCGAAGTGATCGCGGACGGCTACGCCGACTTCGCCGCGAGGTGGAACCCGATCCTGGACGTGTTCGACGAGGTGGGCGTGCGGTTCGCGCACGAGGTGCACCCGTCGGAGATCGCCTACGACTACTGGTCGACCGTGCGCACGCTGGAGGCGATCGGGCGGCGACCGGCGTTTGGGCTCAACTGGGATCCGTCCCACATGGTGTGGCAGGACCTGGATCCGGTCGGCTTCATCCTGGACTTCGCGGACCGGATCTACCACGTCGACTGCAAGGACACCAAGAAGCGCTTCGACGGGCGCAACGGCCGGCTGGGCTCGCACCTGCCGTGGGCCGATCCGCGGCGTGGGTGGGACTTCGTGTCCACCGGGCACGGCGACGTGCCGTGGGAGCAGGCGTTCCGGGCACTGAACGCGATCGGCTACGCCGGGCCGATCTCGGTGGAGTGGGAGGACGCCGGCATGGACCGGCTGCGCGGTGCCGAGGAGGCCGTCGGGTTCGTCCGGAGCCTGGCCTTCGACCCGCCGGCCGCCTCGTTCGACGCCGCGTTCAAGAATCGGGGCTGATCCGTTTTGTGAATGCCGCACTCGCATGAAGAATGGGTGCGAGTGCGGCATTCACCGCAGTCTTCGTCAGGACACCACGATATTGATCGGTGCGCTCGCGGCCGACCGGTTCAGCGCGAAATCCACCGCCTGGACGGTGATCGAATGCGGGCCGGGCGTGATCCGGCCCAGGTTCACCAGGGTCTGGATGTCGTAGGTGGTCGCGATCGGCTTTGCTCGCTGCTGGCCGTCGACGAGCACCCAGTAGTGCTTGACGCCGGTGCCGACGTCGGTGGACGCATCCCAGTTGAGCACTGCGTTTGCTCCGGAGCGGAGCTGGCTGGCGTCGTGCACGTTCTGCGGGACGGTGGGTGGTGTGACGTCCGTTGCCGCTCCGGCGGACGGCGCGACCAGCACTGCGGCGGCGACCGCGAAGGTCGCGATCAGAACTTTCCTGCCGATATTCATTGATCACTCTCCTGTTGACGGAAAACTGTCCGTCAGGATCGGATTTTCGGACCGTTCCGCGTGACTCACCGTGGCGAGACTATGGACGGCCGATGGTGAATTTCTCGTGCCAAGCTGGAAATGGACATATTTCCCGGTGAGCTGCGCGGGCGTACTCTGCCGCCGATGGCCGCGCCCGCCGGCCGTGGAGGAGGCACCGATGCCGTTGTTGCAGGACCTGCTCGGCGCGATCGAGTCGAGCCGGATCGAGATCATCGATCTGACCGCGCCGTTGTCCGCGAGCACCCCGGTGCTGCGGCTGCCCGAGCCGTTCGCCAACACGATCTCCTTCCGGCTGGAGGAGATCAGCCGCTACGACGACGCCGGCCCGTTCTGGTACTGGAACAACATTCACACCGGCGAGCACACCGGCACCCACGTCGACGCGCCGAGGCACTGGGCAACCGGCAAGGACGGCGCCGACGTCGCCGAGATCCCGCTCCGCACGCTGGTCGCGCCGGCCGTGGTGCTGGACGCCGCCGGCCGGGTCGCGGACAACCCCGACTTCCTGCTCGAGATCGACCACGTACGGGAGTGGGAGAAGGCCAACGGGGCGCTGCCGGCCGGCGGCTGGCTGCTCTACCGCACCGGATGGGACGAGCGGTCCAGCGACGAGGAACGGTTCCTCAACGCCGACGACGCCGGCTCGCACACGCCAGGGGTGTCCGCGGAGTGCGCGCGCTGGCTCGCCGAGGACACCGGGCTGGTCGGGTTCGGCGTCGAGACGGTCGGCACCGACGCGGGCGGCGCCGGCGGGCTCAACCCGCCGTTCCCGTGCCACCACTTCTTCCTCGGCGCCGGCAAATGCGGGCTCACCCAACTACGCAACCTGGACAAGCTGCCGGCCACCGGTGCGGTGCTGGTCGTCTCGCCGCTGCCGATCATCGACGGCTCGGGCAGCCCGACCCGGGTGTACGCGTTGGTGGAGAAGTGAGTCCGGCCGGCGCCCGGTTCGAGGAGGGGGTCCGGTGAACACCGCCGAGCTGGTCGGTCGGACGCTGGCCGGCCTCGGCGCGGCACGGGCGTTCGGGGTGGTCGGCAGCGGCAACTTCGAGGTGACCAATGCGTTGCGGGCCGGCGGGGTGCCGTTCGTGGCTACCCGGCACGAATGCGGCGCGGCGACCATGGCGGACGCCTACGCCCGGATGAGCGGCCGGCTCGCGTTGGTCACCACGCACCAGGGCTGCGGACTGACCAACGCGCTGACCGGGATCGGCGAAGCGGCCAAGAGCCGCACCCCGCTGATCGTGCTGGCCGCCGACGTGGCGAGCTCGGCGGTGCGGTCCAACTTCCGGATCGACCAGGACGCCGCCGTCACGGCCGTGGGGGCGGTGACCGAGCGGGTGCACTCCGCGGCCACGGCGGCGGCCGACACGATGCGCGCCTACCGGACCGCGGTGCACGAGCGGCGCACCGTCGTGCTGAACCTGCCGCTGGACGTGCAGCACCAGCAGGCGCAGCCAACCGAGGTGCGCAAACCGGCTGCGCCATACCCGATCCGGGCCGACCAGGCCGCGGTCGGCGAGTTGGCCGCGGCGATCGGTGCGGCCAGCCGGCCGGTGTTCATCGCCGGCCGGGGCGCGCGGACCGCCGGAGCGGAACTGCGTGAGCTGGCCGCCAGGTCGGGCGCGCTGCTGGCCACCTCGGCGGTCGCGAACGGGTTGTTCCACGGCGACCCGTGGGCGCTTGGCATCTGCGGCGGATTCGCCTCCCCGGTGGCCGCCGAGCTGATCGCCGCGGCGGACCTGGTGGTCGGGTGGGGTTGCGCGCTGAACATGTGGACCACCAGGCACGGGCGCCTGATCGGGCCGGCGGCCACGGTCGCGCAGGTGGACCTCGAGCCGGCCGCGCTTGGCGCGCACCGGCCGGTGGACCTCGGGGTGCTCGGCGACGCCGCGCACACCGCCCGGGACGCGCTGGCCGAGGTGGAACCCGCCCCCCGGTACCGCACCGATGAGGTGCGCGCCCGGATCGCCGCGACGGTGCGCTGGCGGGACGTGCCTTTTCAGGACGCCTCCACCGCCGACCGGATCGACCCGCGCCGGCTGAGTGTGCGGCTGGACGAGTTGCTGCCGGCGGAGCGGATCGTCGCGGTGGACTCCGGCAACTTCATGGGCTACCCGAGCGTGTACCTGTCGGTCCCCGACGAGTTCGGGTTCTGCTTCACCCAGGCGTTCCAGTCGATCGGGCTGGGCCTGGCCACCGCGGCCGGGGCGGCGCTGGCCAGGCCGGACCGGCTGGCCGTCGCCGCGCTCGGCGACGGCGGCGCACTGATGAGTGTCGCGGAGTTGGACACCGTGGTGCGGCTGGGACTGCCGATGGTCATCGTGATCTACAACGACGATGCGTACGGCGCCGAGGTACACCATTTCGGTCCGGACGGCGCCGACCTCGACACGGTTCGCTTCCCGGACACCGACATCGCCGCGATCGGCGCCGGGTTCGGTGCCGCCACGGCCACCGTGCGGACCGAGGCGGACCTCGGCGCGCTCACCGCCTGGCTGGCCGGGCCACTGGACCGGCCGCTGCTGCTCGACGCCAAGATCACCAGTGACGGGGGGTCGTGGTGGCTCGCCGAGGCGTTCCGGGGCCACTGACGCCAATTCCGCAAGCGGAGCGCTATCCGGACGTCTCGTCGCGAACTGAGAAAGGGCTCTCGAACAAATGTATGCGATACGCTCGGGCATTCCGTGTCGCAGGCCGCCGAAATGGGCCGACATGAGTGCGAGGTCATGGCGGCGGCGTAATGCCCAACTCCTCCAGGATTAATCTCAGGGACCGCAGGGCATAGTAGGTGCGGGACTTCACCGTGCCGGCCGGAAGGTCGAGCTCGGCGGCCGCGTCCACTATGGACAGGCCTCGGTAGTGCACCTGTGCGAGTACCGCCCGGTGTTCCGGGCTCAGTCGGGCCATGGCCTGGCGTATGGCCTGGGCCTGTGCCGCCTCGTCGTCGATGGTGGGTCGCGCTCCTCGGCGACCGGATCAGCTGGGACTGGCTGAGCTCGGTCGGTCGTGCGGATGGACGAGTACCGGGTGTTGACGATATTCGGTCGCTGCCAGGCTCGCGCAAGGGTCTCTTGGACCACATCTTCACCTTCTCGCCGGCCGTGCCTGGTCACTTTGCACAATGTGCCCGACGAGCCAGTGGGCGGGCGGCGGCGCGGTGAACCATCGGCGACCGGGATGCGTGATGAGGTGCGACCCCTGACCTGGCCTGGACCGCGGTCTCCTCGGGCGGACCACCCCGAACCCGGCGAAACGAGGGGTCACCTGGCGGACTCGGAGGCAGGCATGGCACGTCATGACCGCGAAGTCCTCGGCGTCTACTCGCTGGGTGCGCTGGACGACCGGCAGTCGATGCTGGTCGAGGAGCACCTGACGGAATGCGCGGGCTGCCGCGCCGAGCTGGAACGGCTGGTCGAACTCCGCCCGCTGCTAGACCTGCTACCACCGGAGGCATTCGCCGACAGTCCACAATGGACTCGCTGGCCGAGGGGCGGTTGGGCACGGGTTGGCCTGGTCCTCGCCGTGGCCGCGGTGCTTGCGGCGGCGGTGGCCGGCGGAGTGCTGATCGGCCGCGGCGGCGAGGAGCAACCCGCGCTGCCCCAACAGGCTCCAGGACTCGCGCCGCCCCAGGGCACCCGGTTCGCCTCGGGCACCGATCCCACCGGGGCCTCGCTGAGCGTGCGGCTCGAGCCGGCCGGCGGTTGGGTGCGCGTCAGCGCGGTCAGTTCAGGAATCCGGGCCGGCGAGCGCTGCCGGCTGGTGGTGGTCTCCCGCACCGGAGAGCGCCAGCTCTCCGGGAGTTGGCTGGTCTCGGCAATCAGCGAGACGTCCGGTACCAGCGTCGACGGCGCCGCTCTGGTCGCGCCGGAGGACGTGGTCGCCGTGCGGATCGAGAACTTCGACGGCCGCGTACTGGTGTCCGTCTCGCTCTGACCCATTCGAGAGATCCTTTCGCCGAACGCCGGGATGACGGATGATGGACGGCACGGGAGCGGCACACGTCGTATGTGCCGCTCCCGTCCGTTCCCCGGTGACCCCTGCAAATCACCGGGAGCTCCGTTGGCGACGCGAGACATTAACCCACAGCCGGCGTGGCGCGGCCAATCCGCCATCTCAGTGAGATCAGAAGCACACTGTCACCGCTCAGTCAATTGTTCAGGCAACTATCATTTCTCGCCGGTCGATTTCGATTACGAATAGGCAGGCGGAATAGGCGGTGAGGATTGACTGGTACCTCAATCTGAGCGGGGTTACTGCCCGGGGTTGGGTGTGCGCGGGTCGTGGCCAGGCTCGGTCGCGCATTCCGGCCGATGCCCGCTTTGCGCGGAACGCACCGTTGAGGCCCAAAGACTCTTCGGGCAACTGCCATCCAACGGACCTTGTGTGGGCGCACATCCAGCGGGAGACTCGCGCGGTCCCCTCCGGCGACCTGGGAGTATTCATGGTGCGCTCGCCTCTCCGCGCCCGACTGACGATGCTTGCCGCGGCGGTGCTGGCGTTGCCGCTCGTGGCCGTGACCAGCCCGGCCTACGCCGATCCGGTGCCAGACGACACCCCGGTGCTGTTGACGCCAAAGGGTGAGCACGAGGACGGCTCCGAGGACGCGGAGAGCTTCGACAGGCTGCGCGATGCCTACTACTGGAGTCGGTTACTCGCCGGTGACGAACAGTTGAGCATCGACCAGGCCGCGGCCTTACGGGAGAGCGCGACGGTCAAGTCGAAGTCGATCGCGCAGGCGACCACCGGCAAGGCTCGCGGCGGCAACTGGCAGAGCGTCGGACCCGACCCAATCGTCCAGGTCGGCCGCACCACGAACACGTTCGAAGCCGTGTCCGGGCGAATCGGGGCACTGGCCGTGCGCAACGACGGCACCATCATCCTGGGTGCGGCACAGGGTGGCATCTGGACCTATGACTCGGTGAACCGCACGTGGATCTCGCGCACCGAGGACGCGGACACCCAGTCGATCGGCGCGCTGGCGATCGCGCCGAGCGACGACCGGATCGTCTATGCCGGCACCGGTGAGGGCGCGCTTTCCGGGGACAGCTACTTCGGTGACGGCGTGTGGCGTTCCACCGACGGGGGCGAGAGCTGGCGGCACGTGTCGAGTCAGTTCCAGGGGCAGGCCACGTCCTCGATCGTCGTCGATCCGACCAACGCGAACCACCTGTACCTGGCCAACCTGCGCGGCCGGGGCGGCTCCCGGCGCACCACCCACCCGTCGCAGGCCTTCTTCGGGATCTGGGAGTCGCGCAACGGCGGTTCGAACTGGAGCCTGCTGAAGGGCACGCTCGACGAGATCCACGGCGCGACCGACCTGGTGATGGACCCGAGAAACCCGAAGGTGCTGTGGGCCTCGTTCTGGGGCGACGGGATCTACCGCTCGACCGACGGCGGCCAGAGCTGGACGAGCGCGCTCGGCAACCTGCCGCCGGGGAACTTCCTCGAGGGCGGCACCCGCTTCGCGCTCGGCCTGTCCCACCCGGCGGGCGATCCGCGGGCGACGGTGTACACCGGTTATGACTACTTCGACCTGGCCGACCAGCACCATGACGCGCAGATCTGGAAGACCACCGACGACGGCGTGCACTGGGCCGCGACCCCGAATGGCACCGGGACCGACTCGGTGCTCAACTACTGTGCCACGCAGTGCTTCTATGACAACGTGGTGCGTGTTGACCCGAACAACGCGAACATCGTCTACGCGCTGGGCATCTACGGGTACAACAACAGTCCCCAGTCCGGCGGCATCTACCGGTCGGTGGACGGCGGCAGCACCTGGAAGAACCTGGGCTACGACCTGCACCCGGACTACCACGCCATGGCGTTCCAGCCCAACGACACCCGGCACGTCGTCATCGGAAACGACGGCGGTGCCTGGCAGTCGTTCACCGGCGGCGGCCGAAACGGTGCCGGGGAACCACTGTCCGCTGTGGACTGGGAGAACCTCAACGGTCAGGTGAACCCGACCACCGGCGCGCTGGTCCGCTCGACCGGTCTACGAATCACCCAGTTCACCAGCATGGCGACCGTTCCGCAGGTGCCCGGCCAGTACTGGGGTGGCACGCAGGACAACGGGACGCTGCGGAAGTCGCTGGCCAACGACCGGTGGTTCGACCAGGCGGGTGGTGACGGCGGCCAGGTGATCGTGGATCAGACCACGGTGAACCCGCTCAACCCGGGCCTGCCGGCATACGTGTTCGGCTCGTTCTTCGGCATCTCGCCGTACCGGTACAACCCCAGCCAGGTAGGCACGTTCTTCGGCAACGAGGCCATCGACGGCGGGATCAACATGTCCGACCGGGCCGAGTTCTACGTGCCATGGGTGCAGAACCGCGCCAACCCGAACCAGATGTTCCTTGGCACCTACCGGCTCTACCGGTCGAACAACGTCGAGACGCCGTCGGCCGGTGACGTGCACTTCGACCCGATCAGCCCGGACCTGTCCACCGGCTGCACCGGTCCGGCGCCCAACGGCGCGCGTGGGTGTTTCATCAGCGCGATCGGCATTTCCGAGGGTGGCACCGGCGCGTACGTCGGCACGGACGACGGTGTGCTGTCGGTGAGCCCGGATGCGGTCACCGCCGCGCACCCGACCTGGACCAGGGTCGGGCAGGGCGTGCTGCCCAACCGGCCGGCCACCCAGATCGCCGTCGACCGGTCGAACTGGCGGATCGCCTACGTGTCCTACGCCGGGTTCAGCGCGGCCACGCCGGGCAACACCGGTCACGTCTTCAAGACCACCGATGGCGGCACGACCTGGCAGGACATCAGCGGTGCGCTGCCTGACGTGCCGGTCAACTCGATCGTGCTCGACCCGTCAGAGCCGAACATGCTCTACATCGGCACCGATGTCGGCCCGTTCACCACGTCCAACGCCGGCCGGAACTGGCTGCGGCTGGGCAGCTCGATGCCGAAGGTGGCCACCTGGCAGCTCGACTACGACCCGAGCCACGCCACGCTGGCCGCCGGCACCCACGGACGCGGTGCGTACACCCTGGACACCTCCGTGGTTGCTCCGGCTCTCGTCGTATCCACTTCGGACAGTGGCGCACCGGTTGGCCCGGGCAGTGACGTGCACTACACGATCACCGTGCGGAACAAGGGAAACCACGAGGCTACCGGAATGTCCATCACCACTCCGGTGCCGAACAACACCAACTTCGTCTCGGCCGGTCAGGGTGGGGAGTTGCGCAACGGCCGGGTGCGCTGGCAGTTCCTCGTGGTGCCGGCCGGCGGCAGCATCTCGGTGGACTACACCGTGAAGATCAACCCCAATCTGCCGGCCACGGTCACCTCGATCACCAGCGATGGCGTGGTGGTCAAGTCCGGTCAGGGCCCGGGAACCACCGGCAGCCCGCACGTCACCGCGATCTCTCCGGCGCACGCGTTGACGGTGTCGCCGGCCGAGGAGACGGGCGGCGCTCGGGTGGGCACCGACGCCAGCTACAAGGTGCACCTGGACAACCGCGGCTTCCAGCCGGACACGTACGCGCTGGCTACCGCCAGCACCTGGCCGGCGGCCACGTTTGACGCCAGTTGCACCACGCCGCTGTCCGCCACGCCGACCGTGGCGCCGGGCGGCAGCACGGATGTGTGTGTCAAGGTCAGCGTCCCGGCATCGGCGGCAAACGAGGCCACCAACGACACCACGCTGACCGCGACCTCCAGCGCGGACGGCGCGGTACACGGTTCGTCCACCCTGCACACCATCGCCGTGGCGGTGGACACGTTGCTGGTCGACGAGGACCTCAACGCGCCGGATGTGCAGTCCTACTACCGGGATGCGTTGGCGGCCAACGGCACCGCGTTCAGCTACTGGGATCTGACCACGAACCCAGAGCTGCCGCAGTCGTACCTGACGGCGCATCGCAACGTGATCTGGTTCACCGGTAACACGTATCCGGCCCCGATCACGCCATATGAGTCGGAGCTCAAGGCCCTGCTCGACGGCGGCGGACGGCTGTTCGTCTCCGGTCAGGACGTGCTCGACCAGGCCGCCGGCACGACCCCGTTCGTCCGGGACTACCTGCACATCAACTGGGACGGCACCGAACGCCAGAACGACAAGGCGACGGCCACCGTGACCAACGTTGCCGGCAACCCGGTCAGCGACGGCATCGGGACGGTGCCGATCGACCACAATGTTCTCGGGGCCACCTTCGAGGACCAGGTGAGCCCGATCGCGCCGGCCCAGGCCGCGTTCACCGACGACACAGCGCAGATCGACGCGCTGAGCGTCGCCGCCGGCAGCTACAAGGTGGTGTTCCTGGCCTTCCCGCTGGAAGCGTATGGCAACACCGCGCAGAAGGCCGATCTCATCCATCGCACGCTGGCCTACTTCGCCGGCTGAGCCGACACAACCGGGTGGGTGCCCGCGCGACAAGCGTGGGCACCCACCCGGTGTGCGCCGTTCACGGCGCCGGTTCACGAACCCAGTTGCCCGAGCGCGTAACTCAGTTGCCGGAGCGCGTAACTCAGTTGCCGGAGCGCGTAACTCAGTTGCCGGAGCGCGTAACTCAGTTGCCGGAGCGCGTAACTCAGTTGCCGGAGCGCGTAACTCATTCGCGCCGCGCCAAGCCGGGGTTGCCCGCTCGCGAGGCCGAAGCTGCGGGGCCGCCCGAGTGGATCAGGGTGCGGTGGCGGCGGTGCGGCTGAGCTGGTGAGATGCGCCGCAGCCGGTGAAGTCGTTCTGCGAGTCCGGCAGCTTCCAGGTCGCCGGCGATGCCGGGCTGACCACGCGCGAGGTGGCGACCCCCGCATTGGCCGAACCACCGATCGTCACCGTCAGGACGGCGGCCAGTGCGGTCACCACCGCGACGGAGCCGAACTTTTTCATGGGTCACCTCCGTGCCCGGAAGCATTCACGGTAACCCACGAATGCTCCGGGCGATACCCGACGCGGGTCAGGGCAGGGAGTTGAGGAACGGTTCGTGCGTGTTCTGAAAGGCGAAGCCGAAGAAGCGATCCCAGTTTATGGACCAGGTCATCAGGCCGCGAATACCCGGCGACGTGCCGCCGCGCAACGTGTAGCCGCCGCAGTTCGTCCCCCGGGCCAGGCAGTTGAGCGCGGCCTGCACCGCACCTGGCTCGGTGAAGCCGTTTCCGGCCGGCTGCGCGGCGGGCAGGCCGAAGCCGATCTGGTCCTCGCGCAGGCCCGGGAAGCGCAGCCCGGTGCTGGCCACGGTGAAGCCGGCCTTCACCATGTCGGTCATGGCGATGTGGAAGTCGGCGTTGCCGATGTTGTGGAACTGCCCGTCCAACCCCATGATCGGCCCGGAGTTGTAGTCCTGGACGTGCAGCACGGTCAGCGCGTCGCGCATCGCGTGGATGACCGGAAGGTAGGAGCCGGTGCGGTTGTCGCCGCCGCCCGCGCCGCCGTAGAACTGGAAACCGGTCTGTACGAAGAACGTCTCCGGCGCCATGGTGAGCACGAACCGGGCCCCGTAGCGGTTCTTCAGGGTGCGCAGCGCGGAGATCAGATTCACGATCACCGGCGTGGTCGGGCTGCGGAAGTCGGTGTCCCCGGCGTTGAGGAACAGCGAGTGGCCCTCGAAGTCGATGTCCAGGCCGTCGAGGTTCCACCGGTCGATGATCGCCGAAACCGAGCTGACGAACTGGTCGCGGGCCGCGGTGCTGGTGAGCTGGACCTGGCCGTTCTGCCCGCCGATGGAGATCAGCACCTTCTTGCCCTGCGCCTGCTTGGCCCGGATCGCCGCCAGGAAGTCCGCGTCCGACTCCACGCTCGGGCATTCCGTGGCCGAGCAGCGGTTGAACCGGATGTCGCCGGAGGTCACCGAGGTCGGCTCGCCGAACGCCAGGTTGATGATGTCCCACGCGGCCGGCACGTCCGCCATCCGCAGGTAGCCGGAGCCGTTCGCGAACGAGGCGTGCAGGTAGCCGATCAGCGCGTGCCGAGGCAACCCGGTGTTCGGGCAGCCGGTGGTGGTCGCGCTGACCTCCGCCGTGTGCGCGGACTCGCCCGCGCTGTTGAACGCGGCGATGGCGTAGCTGTGCGAGGTGCACGCGGTGAGTCCGGTGATCGTCGTGGACGTGCCGGTCGTCGTGGCCCGCACGGTGCTTCCCTCGTACACCCGGTAGCCGCTCACGGTTGCGCCGGCCGCGGCCCACGACAGCGCCACGGACGTGCCGGTCACCGTGCCGACGGTCGGGTTCCCCGGCGCGCCGGGCACACCCGGGCCGGGCGGCGGTCCGCTGCCGGGCCCGTCGAGCACCACGTCGTCGGCGTTGTACGTGCCCTGTGCGTACCAGCCGTGCAGGAACAGCTGTGCGCTGGTCTGCCCGGCTGCGGTGGTGAACGACAGGGACAGCTGGGAATATGTTGTGGCGGAAGGGGTCCAGGTGGATGGCCCGCCGGTGATCCCGAGGTAGACATAGTTTCCGAGCACCCAGGCCGACACGCTGTAGGTGGTGTTGGGCACCACCGTCACGGTCTGGGTGCACTGCGCGGTGTCGTTCGAGCTGACGGCGCCGGCCAGCGCGAACCCTCCACTGTGGACCGGACTGGCCACGGCGGAGCCGGCCGAGCAGGTCCAGCCGGCCACCGAGCCGGACTCGAAGCCGGGGTTGGCGAGCAGGTTGGCCGCGCCGGCCGCGTTGGTGCCGATGGTCAGGCCGGCGAGCAACACGAGTGCGGCCAGCAGAGCGAAACGCTTCATCGCGTACTCCCGACTCAGGGCAGGGTGTTCAGGAACGGCCGGACCGTGCGGGCGAAGTTGTTGCCGTTGCTGACATCCCAGTTGACCGACCAGGTCATCGCGCCACGGATGCCGGGGTAGGTGCGCGGCGGGCGGAAGCTGCCGCAGTTGTCGCCCCTGGCGAGGCAGTCCAACGCGTTGTTCACCAGGGACGGCGCCACCACCCCACCGCCGGCCGCGCCCGGCCCGGCCGGCAGGCCGAGTGCCACCTGGTCCGGCCGCAGGCCATTCTCCAGCTGGATGCACGCCAGCGCGGTCATGAAGTTCACCGTGCCCTGGCCGTAGGCCTGCATCTGATCGCAGCCGAGCATCGAGCCGGAGTTGTAGAACTGGGTGTGCACCACCGTGAGGATGTCCCGGATGTTGAGCGCCAGCTGGAAGTACGAGCCGCCGGTGGACTGCATGTCGATGGTTTGCGGCGCCATCGTGATGATCAGGCCGGCGCCGACGGCACTGCGCACCGAACGCAGCGCCTGGCCCATGAACGTCGGGTTCAGGCCGTTCTCCAGGTCGATGTCCACGCCGTCGAAGCCGAAGTCGGCGATCAGCGAGCGCACACTGTTGGCGAAGTTGGTCGCGGACGCGCCGTCGGCGACGCTCACCCGGCCCGCCTCGCCGCCAACCGAGAGGATCACCTTCTTGCCGCGGGAGTGCAGGGTCTGCACGTCGGCCCGGAAGTCCGCGTTGGTGTACCCGCCGAGCGAGCTGGACAGGCCGGCGTCGATGCCGAACGTGACCGCGCCCGGGGTCGGGGTGGCTTCGGCGAACGCCACCGCGACCAGGTCGAACTCGGCCGGCACGTCGCGCAGCCGCAGCTCGACCGCGGGATTGGCGAAGTTGTGCCAGTAGCCGGTGAGGAAGTGCTTGGGCAGCGGGCTTTGCGGGCAGCCGGAGGTGGTCGCGGTGACCGCCGCGCTGCGGGCCGACTCGCCAACCGAGTTGACCGCGGCCACCGTGTAGGTGTGCGAGGAGCAGCCGGCCAGTCCGGTGATCGTGGCCGTGGTCGCGGTCGGGGTGGCCACCACGGTGTTGCCCTCGAACACCCGGTAATCGGTGACCGTGCCGCTGGATGCGTTCCAGGCCAAGGAGATGCTGGTGCCCGCGGTGGCGGTGACGCGCAGGTTGCCCGGCGCGCCGGGCGCCGTCGGGCCGCCGCCGGTCGTGGTGGCGGTGACCGGCGCACTGCGGGCCGACTCGCCGGCCGAGTTGAACGCTCCCACGGTGTAGGTGTGCGTGCTGCCCGCGGCGAGTCCGGTCACGGTCGCCGTCGTGGTGCTTGAGGTGGCCGCCACGGTGTTGCCCTCGAACACCCGGTAACCGGTGACGGTGCCGCTGGATGCCGTCCAGGACAGGGAGATCGACGATGCGGTGACCCCGGTGACGGCCGGGCTCGCCGGTGCGCCCGGCACTGCCGGTCCGCCACCCCCGCCACAGCTGTTGCCGTTGACCGTGCAGTTGGCCGGCGCGCCCGGCCCGGCGCCGTTGAACCCGAAGCTCACCGACGCACCGGCGGCGAGCGTGCCGTTCCAGGACGCGTTGCCGAAAATGAAGTGCTGGCCGGTGCCCGAGCGCACCGAGTCCCAGTTCGTGGTGATCGTGCTGCCGGCCGGGAGGTCGAACTCCACCCGCCAGCTGGTGATCGTGGCCGGGCCGCCGTTGGTGACCGTGTACTTGCCCTCCCAGCCGGTGCCCCAGTCGGACACCTTGGTGAAGGCGGCGGTCTCGCCGGCCGCGCTGGCCCCTTGGGACGTGGCGAGCACGCCACCGAGGCAGAGGGCGATGGTGCTGACGCCGAGCAGCAGCCGGCGACCAAGGACGTGTCTCATTGACAGCCTCCCAGGGATTCGTGCGTCATCGCACGTGCAGGGGTAGGGAAGACCGCGCGCCTGCATATTGTCTAGACCAATTTTGGCGACTTGTCCAGTCCAATGGATCCGATCAGCGCATCCCGGGCGACAATCCGTGACCGAACCCATCCCGGCGAGGTGTTCGAGCAATACCCGCCCGGCGCGCACCGGCGGCGGGCCGCGGGCGGTTCAGCGGGTGACCGTGATCCTCGAGGAGGCCTGTCCGATCTTGCCGTCGTTGTCCATGACCACCAGGACCACGGCGTAGGTGCCCGGTCCCTGGTAGTTGTGCGTGACCTGCTGCAGGCGCTGGCCGTTGCGGCCGGAGTCGTCGCCGAAGCTCCAGGCCCAGTACACGATCGCGCCGTCCGGGTCGGTGGAGCCGCTGCCGTCGAACGTGCAGGCCGTGGCCCTGCAGGTGACCGCGAAGGTGGCCGTCGGCGGCTTCGGGCCCGGCTTGGGCGGTGGCACCGCCTTGGTCGTCGTGGTGGTGACCGTGGATGTGGTGGGCTTGTCCGTGGTGGTCGCGGGGGTCGACGGCGGCGGGACGACCGCCGCGCTGGTGGCCTCGGTGGTGGTGACGATGACCGGGCGCTGGTCGGTGGAGCTGTCCGCGATCACCGGGCCGGGCAGGTCGGGCACCGGCTGGACATGGCTGGCCGGCCGGGAGGCAAAGGATGCCACCACGGCGAATACCGTCGCGGTCACAATGCCCGCGGCGCCAAGGATGGCGTAGTGCGAGCGGCGTAAGCGCGGACCCTCGTCGGTCGGCATCACAGCGGGGTAAGTTACCAGATCCGCTATGGTTCGCTTCCGTGTGTCACAGCGATGATTCGCGCCCCCCGGCCGCACCGGTCGCCACCGGCGTCGCCGCCCGGGAGCGCCTGCACCTCACCTCCGAGGACGGCACCCGGTTCATGGCGCACGCCGCCCGCCCGGCCCGGCCCAACGGGCGGGGGATGGTGATCCTGCCGGACATCCGCGGGCTGCACGCGTTCTACCGGGAGCTTGCCGAGCTGTTCGCCGATGCCGGTTTCGACGCGATCGCGATCGACTACTTCGGGCGGACGGCGCAGACCGAGGAACGCGAGGAGTCGGCCTTCGAGTGGCAGCCGCATGTGCGGGCGACGACTCCGGAGAACATCGCCAAGGACACGGCGGCGGCGGTCGGCTATCTGCGCGCGCTCGACGAGCCGCCCGGCGCGATCTTCACCGTCGGCTTCTGCTTCGGCGGCTCCAACTCCTGGCGCCAGTCCGCGCACGGCCACGGCATCGCGGGTGCGATCGGCTTCTACGGCGGCAGCCCGCTCGAGCGGGTCGGACCGTGGGTTCCGGCGATGACCGCGCCGCTGCTGATGCTGCTGGCCGGGCTGGACAGCACCGCGCCGGAGGAGTTCGCCGAGTTCGCCGGCCAGGTGCGGACGACGGGGGTCGAGGTCGAGTCGCACACCTACGAGGGCGCGCCGCACAGCTTCTTCGACCGCTCGTTCGACGACCACCGGGCCGCGTGCGCCGACTCCTGGCAGCGCATCCTGGAATTCACCGAGCGGCTGTCCCCGGCCCGGTAGCGGGAGCACCATCGCTCGGTGATCCGGCGGAAGGTGACATTGCGCTGACAGAGCCGCAGGAAGGTCACCGTGTGCTGTCCGTCGGCGAGCATCCCGGGCGGGGCACGTCAGGACCGGTAGCGGCCGGTCAGGCGGGCCAGCTTCAGGCTCAGGTGCAGGCTCAGCCGTTCGCCGCCGTCCTTGAGGTCGGTTCCGGTCAGCTTCTCGACCCGTTGCAGCCGGTAGTAGAGCGAGGTCCGGTGCAACCGCAGGGCCCGCGACGTGGCCACCGCGCTTCCGGCCAGGTCCAGGTAGGTCTCCAGGGTCTTCAGCAGGGGCGCGTACGCCGCCTCGCCGAGCAGCAACTCCACGCCGGGATGCAACTCCGTGCCCGGAACCGCACCGAGCATTCGGTAGATGCCGAGCCGCTCCCACGCCGCGGTCGGCCCGAAGCCGGGTACCCGGGCGGCGACCTCGGCCGCGTGCATCGCCTCGCGGTACGAGTCGGCGGCCCCGGTCAGCTCGGGCCGGGACCGTCCCACCCCGACCAGGACCGGGATGTCCATCGCCGGGTGCAGGTCCACCGGATCGCCGGCGACCAGCAGCACCCCGTGGTCGTAGCGCACCAGGTGCAGCGGGTGCCGGGCGGCGAAGCGGGACCGTGCGGCCAGCAGGCCCCGTTCGAGCGCCAGCCGTACCGCGTCGTCCGGTTCCGCCGCCGGCCGGGCGACCAGCACGGTCACCCGGCGCCCCTGCGGGAAGCCGGCCTCGATCAGCATTCGAGCGGCCTGGCGGTCGCCGCCGAGCACGCCGGACACCGCCTCGAGCTCACGCCGCGCGGCCAGCCCGGACACCAGGCTGTTGTGGAACAGCGCGAGGGCCAGCGCGGGAACCGCGGCGGCCGTCGCGACCAGATCGGCCTCCGACATCGCCGGCCCGCTGTCGATCAGCCAGAGGAAACCGAGCAGCCGCCCGTCGTGCCTTGCCGGCACGCACACCCGGGGGAGTAGGCCGAGCCCGGCCGCGCCCGGGATGCGCAACGGCCCGGCCGCCTCGAAGATGCCGGCCGAGCGGAACCAGCGGCGCACCTCGGGGGTGGTGTGTCGGCGCAGGATGGACTCGCGGCGCACGTCGTCCATCGGCTCGGTCTGCTCGCTGTAGGCCACCACGCGCTGCACCTGGTCCTCGAGCAGCACCGGCCGGCCGAGCCGCAGCGCGAGCTCGTCGACGGCGTGTTGCAGGTCCTCCGGCACGATCCTCCTCCGCAGGGTGGAGAGCAGGACTTTTCGTCAGCTGTAGGAAACCGCCGGTATGCCTTCCCTACAACGGATCGATGTTGCGCGTCAAGGCCCGCGACTAGCGTCCGAAGCTGTGACGCGTCCCGCCCTGCTGATGACCGCACTGTTCTCCGCCGCCACCCTGGTGACCGGCATCGCGACCACCCCGGCTACGGCCGCACCCCCGCCCGGCCCGACTCCCGGCGCGGTGAACCCGTGGCAGGCCGACCAATGGCCGCAACGCCAGCCGTGGCAGGACGGTCCCGGGCCCGGCACGCCGGGTTCGCGGGTGCAGGCGGCGGCCGCCGGGTTCCCCGCTCCGCTCGACGCGCAGCACTGGGTCAACCCGGACAACATGATCTGGGCGGACTACCTGAAGGTGCCCGGCACCAACTGGGTCGACCCGAGCCGGAAGGGCTCGGTGCGCACGTTCAAGGGCGCGCTGGTGCTGGCCGACTTCCCGAACCAGCCGTTCGTCGTCACCCAGCCGCAAGCCTCGACGGTGTTCAACAACCCGAGTGCCGAGGCACATGACGTGCCGAGGGCCCAGGTGGCGAAGTTCTACCAGGACTTCCTGAACAAGCCGGGCACGCTCAACCACGGGCACACGATCAACGAGTACTGGATGGAGGACTCCGGCGGGCGCTACGGCGTCGAGCTGACCGGGTTCGGCCCGTACACGCTGCCCGGCAAGGACCACGAGTACGGCATGGAGTTCCAAGCCGGCACCGGCTGCCCGACGGGGGACCGGTGCAACCGGGACCTGCGGGCCGACTCCCGCGCCGCCTGGGTCGCCGATGCCGGAGCGCAGGTGCCGGCCGGCTTCGACTTCGTGTTCTATCTCGGCGCCGGCCAGGACGAGTCGTCCACCTGGCAGGAGTTCGGCCCGATCATGTTCCCGACCAAGGAGTCGGTGACCGACGCGTTCGGCCCGCCGGACGAGGCCCTGCCGAACTGGAGCCGGACCCGGTACGTGGAGTGGACCTCCTGGGCGTCCGGCTCGTCGATCTGGCCGAACGCCGGCGGCGGCACCTCGATCCAGGCGGAGAGTTCCGGCCAGTCCACCTATGCCCACGAGTTCAGCCACATTCTCGGCATCGGCGACAACTACAACAACCCGTTCGGAACCCCGCAGATCCGGGCCTACAGCGGGATCTGGGAGATGCTCAGCCGCGGCACGTTCAACGGTCCCGGCGGCCCGCACAGCCGCTGGCTGATCCCGCCAACCGCGGGCGCTTCCATGGGTGCGCAACACATGCTGCGCAACAAGATCAAGCTGGCCATGGTGGACGAGCAGAACGTGCTGCGGCTCTCCCGCGAGGCGCTGGCCCAGTCCGGGCTGGTGATCGCCACGGTGACCGCGCGCGAGGTGAACCCGACCGCCACCCAGCTCTCCGGGATCAACATCGCCATGGGCACCGGCGACCTGGCCCCCGCGTGCGACCAGAACACCGACCCGTTCTGCGACGGCCGCGGCTACAACAACTACACCGTCGAAGTGGTCGACCGGATGGGCAGTGACTCGTTCACGCCGGACGCCGGAGTCCTGCTGGCCAAGACCAAGAACCTGGACCGGGCTCCGTTCGAGTGGGTGATCGACGCCAACCCGCAGGACATCGGCATGACCGACTACGTGCTGCCGGACGGCACGCGGGTGCCGATCACCGTCGGCGACTACCGCCAGCTCTCCGACGCGCTGTTCCATGCCGGGGCCAACTCCGGCAGCCAGTTCGAGTACGTGGACCCGGCCAACCGGCTGCACTTCTACGTCCTTGACAGGCACCGCGACCAGCAGGGCCTGTTGTCCTACACGGTGGCGATCCGCTCGCTGGACGGCGCCGGTCCGCAGCGGCGCGGGGTCCGGGTGGCCACCGCGACCGCCACCGCCAACCAGGACGGCCTGGCCACCTGCTCGTTCCTGCTGAGCAACACCGGGCAGCTGGCCATTCCCCAGGGCCAGCATCCGGAGGACGTGAGCGCCTACCTCAACGGTGACGTGTACCGGCTGTCGGCCACTGTGGACGGTCGCGGCTGGACGACCCAGCTGCCCAACCAGCTGGCCAGCACGAACTTCGGCACCACGGTCGGTGTCGCGGTGTACGCCAAGCAGAACAGCCCGGGTTCGCGACTGGTCCGGGTCAACCTCACCGCCACCTCGGAGAGCGACCCGACCAAGACCAGCACGGCCACCTGCTACGTGTTCGGACGGTGATCGCCGGCGTCGAGAACAACCGCCGGTACGGCGGACAACCGCCGGTACGGCGCGAGGTGACATTCCTTCGCTGCTATCAGCGCAATGTCACCTCGCGCTTTTGTGCGGCTGTGCCGGCGTCATGCCCGATCGGCGCTGTCGGGTTGCGCTCACCTCGTGGTACGTTGCCGAACAGTCCAATGATGGTTCGAGGAAGCCGGTGCGAATCCGGCACGGCCGCGCCACTGTGAGTGCGTCAGCACGAGTCAGACCCGCGCCATCGAAGCTCCACGAGCGGGCCGCGTGTGCCCGAGGAGGTTGCGCCATGTCGCGGGCAATAGCGGTACCCGCCCCTGTCCCGTTGCGGATCCCGGTCCGGCAGATCCTGCCGTACGCGATCTTCGCCGGGGTGCTGTTCCTGGTGATCATGTACTTCGTCGGCGCGGAGCAGGGTGCGCTGTCCCTGTTCTCCGGAACCTATGTGCACGAGCTCGTGCACGACGGTCGGCACCTGCTCGGGTTTCCCTGTCACTGAGCCGACCGCGTACCCCCGAGCCGACCTCCATGACATGACACTTTCCATGCGCACCCTGCTGGTGTGGGGTTTGCTCGGCGGCCTGCTCGCGGGACTGCTCGCGCTCGGGTTCGCCGAGGCGTTCGGCGAACCGCCGGTCGAAGTGGCCATCGCGTTCGAGTACCAGTCGGCGGAGCAGGACGCCCACCAGCACGGCACCGAACCGGCGGCCGAGGCGGAACCGGTGAGCCGGGGCGTCCAGCGCACCCTCGGCCTGGCCATCGCCACCTGTGCGTTCGGCACCGCGCTCGGCGGATTGTTCGCGCTGGCCTTCGCATTCGCCTACGGGCGGATCGCCCGGCTCAGCCCCCGGTCCACGGCGCTGTTGCTGGCCGCGGTCGGATTCGGTGTGGCGTTCCTGGTGCCGTATCTGATCTACCCGGCCAACCCGCCCTCGGTCGGTGACCCGAACACCATCGACACGCGGTCCGGCTGGTACTTCGCCGTGATCGCGATCTCGATCGGGTTCTCGGTGCTGGCCATGTGGGCGCGGCGGCGGCTGGCCGATCGGATCGAGGGCTGGCTCGCGACGGTCGTCGCGGTGCTCGGCTATCTCGTCGCGATGGCCGGGGCCGGCGCGCTGCTGCCGGACTTCCACGAGGTGCCCGCGGAGTTTCCGGCTCAGGCGCTGTGGGAGTTCCGGATCGCCTCGCTCGGTACCCAGGCGGTGCTCTGGGCGACGCTCGGCATCACGTTCGCGGTGCTGTTCGACCGGGCCGCGCAGCGGGCCATGAACCGGGCGACCGACGCCGCGTCGCCCGCCGGGTGAGTGTGTAGGTAGGAGGCGTGCACCGAGCCGGCGAGGAAGCCTTCTGAGCGGGGGTTTCCGGCCTCGTCACGCCAACTCCACGCCGGTGTCCGGCCGTGCGGCGGAGTGACCGCGGTGCGGTGGAACTCGTGCCCGGTCACCCGGCTGCCGGCCGGGTGCAGGATGGAGTCGGTTGGTGCCACGGCATCCCGGTAGCCGAGGGTGAGCCGTCCGGTCATCTCGGCGTCGGCCTCGAGCACGCCGCACATCGGCAGGGCGTCCAGCCTCCTGGCGAGGTAGAGCAGCCCGCCGCACTCGGCGTGCACCGGCAGCCCGGCCCGCACCGCGGCGGCCACGGCCGAGCGCAGCGCGGTGTTGCCGGAGAGCTCGGCGGCGTGCTGCTCGGGAAACCCGCCGGGCAGCACGAGCCCGGCGGTGCCGTCGGGCAACTGGTTGTCCCGCAACGGGTCCACCACGGCCACCGTGGCTCCCGCCGCCCGCAGCAGTTCGACGTGCTCGGCATAGCCGAAGGTGAATGCCGCACCCCCGGCCACCGCGACCACCGGAGAGCCGGTCACCGGCTGAAGTCCCGGTTGCCAGGGCGCGCTGTGCACGCCGGCTTCGGCCAGCCGGACCACCCCGTCGAGGTCGACCGAGCGGGCCACCAGCGCGGCCATCGCATTCACCGCGCGCACCGCCGCGGTGCCATGCTCGGCCGCCGGAACCAGTCCGAGGTGTCGGGCCGGAACGTCCACATCGGACAATCGGGGCAACGCGCCGAACACCGGCAGGCCGACTTCGGCGCAGGCGTCCCGCAGAACCAGCTCGTGCCGGGCCGAGCCGACCCGGTTCAGGACCACCCCGGCGATCCGCACCTCCGGGCGCCAGCTGCGAAACCCGTGCAGCAGCGCGGCAAGGCTGGTGCCGTGCCCGCGCCCGTCCACCACGAGCAGCACCGGCGCGCCGAGCAGCCCGGCCACGTGCGCGGTCGAACCGAAGTCCACACCGCCCGTCGTGCCCGCCGCGCCGCCGGCCGGATGGCCGATCCGGCCGTCGAAGAGGCCCATCACGCCCTCGACCACGGCCAGGTCGGCACCGAGCGTGCCGTGCGCGTACAGCGGACCGACCAGGTCCTCGCCGACCAGCACCGGATCCAGGTTGCGGCCGGGCCGGCCGGCGGCCAGCGTGTGGTAGCCCGGGTCGATGTAGTCCGGCCCGACCTTGAACGGCGCGACCCGCAGCCCGCGGGCCCGCAACGCCGCGATCAGTCCGGTGGCCACCGTGGTCTTGCCGCTGCCCGAGCACGGCGCGGCGATCACCACCGCGCCGGTCACCACTCGATTCCTCTCTGCCCCTTCGCTCCGGCGTCCATCGGATGCTTGATCTTGGTCATCTCGGTGACCAGGTCGGCGGCCGCGATGAGCTCCTCGGCCGCGTCCCGGCCGGTGATCACCACGTGCTGGTGGCCCGGCCGGTTGGCCAGCGTGTCCAGCACCTCGGCCAGATCCACCCAGCCCCAGGCGATCGGGTAGGTGAACTCGTCGAGCACATAGAGTGTGTGCCGCTCGTCGGCAAGCCTCCTGGCGATCTCCCGCCAGCCCTCCCTGGCCGCCTCGGCGTGGTCGGTCTCGGTGCCCTGCCGGCGCGACCAGGACCAGCCCGCACCCATCTTGTGCCACTCCACCGGCCCGCCCTGGCCGGTCCGATCGTGTACCTCGCCGAGTGCCCGCAGCGCGGTCTCCTCGCCCACCTTCCACTTGGCGGACTTGACGAACTGGAACACCCCGATCGACCAGCCCTGGCTCCAGCCGCGCAGGGCCAGCCCGAACGCGGCCGTCGACTTGCCCTTCATCACTCCCGTGTGGACGATCAACAGCGGTCGATTGCGCCGCTCCCTGGTGGTGAGCCCGTCGCTCGGCACCGCCGTGGGCTGCCCGCGCGGCATGTCAGGCCACCCGCCGCACTGCGCGCACGACCCCGCTGACCCGTTGCGCGGACAGCTCGTCCAGCCGCACACAGGCACCCCCGATGGCCGCCGCGATGACGGCCGGCAGGCCAAGCCGAACCGGGCCGGCCTCGCAGTCGACCACCACCGCGGCGACCCCGTCCGCCGCGAGCAGTCGCCCCGCCCGAAGCGCGTCCGCCACCGGGTCCGACCGCACCCCGACGGTCGCCCGGCCGTCGGTGACCAGCACCAGCAACGCGCGCCGGCGCGGATCGCGCAGCCGCTCCAGCTCAAGCGTTCGGCGGGCCAGCAACAACCCGGCGGCCAGCGGGGTGGCTCCGCCGGTGGCCAGCCGGCGCAGCCGAACCACCGCGGCGTCCACCCCGGAGGTCGGCGGCAGCACCAGTTCCGCGGTCGCGGCCCGGAACGTCAGCACCCCGACCTTGTCCCGGCGCTGGTAGGCGTCCAGCAGCAGGGAGAGCACCGCGCCGGTGACCGCGGCCATCCGCCGTCGCGCGGCCATCGAGCCGGAGGCGTCCACCGCGAACAGCACCAGGTTGCTCTCCCGGCCCTCACGCACGGCCCGGCGCAGGTCCGGCGGCCGGATGAGGAGGCCGGTGCCGGTGCGGCCGCGGGCGAGTTGGTGCGGGGCGGCGGCGGCGAGCGTGCCCGCCAGGTGTACACCGGAGCCCTCGGCCGGCGAGCCGCGCAGCGTGCGGCCGAACGAGGAGCGCGCCTTGGAGCGGCGCCCCGGCCCGCCCGCGCCAAGGCCGTTCAGCTCAAGGTGCCGGGCCTGAAACGTCGGGTTCGGCGCGGTCACCTGGGTGTGCGTGCCGCCGTTGCCGTCCCCGGCGGCCGGATCCGGTGCACCGCCGCCCGGGCCCGGGCCGTCCGGCTCGTCCTGCGGCGGCTCGGGCTCCGCCGACGGGGGTCGCGCCGTCGGCTCCGGCTCGGCGTGTCCGGCCGCGTCCCGCAGCGCCTGCTCGAGCTGCTCGCCGTCGATTCCCGGCTGGTCGAACGGATCCCGGCGCCGGCGATGCGGCAGCGCGAGCCGGGCGGCCACGGCGACGTCGAGCTCGGTGACGGCCGGCGCGCCGCGCCAGGCCGCGTGCGCCACGGCAGCGCGGGCCAGCACCAGGTCCGCGCGCATCCCGTCCACGTCGAAGGCGGCGCACAGCGCGGCGATTCGGCGCAGCTCGGCGTCGGGAAGCGCGACCCCGGGCAGTGCGGCCCGCGCGGCCACGATCCGCCCGGCCAGCTCGGTGTCCGCGGCGGACCAGCCGGCGGCGAAGGCACTCGGATCGGCCTCGTACTTCAGCCGGCGGCGGATCACCTCGGCGCGACTGGGCACGTCCCGGGCCGAGCGCACCTCGACGGTGAGCCCGAACCGGTCGAGCAGCTGCGGCCGCAGCTCGCCCTCCTCCGGGTTCATGGTGCCGACCAGCAGGAACGAGGCGGCGTGCGACACCGACACACCCTCCCGCTCCACATAGGCGCGGCCCATCGCGGCGGCGTCGAGCAGCAGGTCGACCAGGTGATCGTGCAGCAGGTTGACCTCGTCCACGTAGAGCACGCCGCGGTGCGCCGCGCACAGCAGCCCGGGCTGGTAGCGCTGCACCCCCTCGGTCAGCGCCCGCTCCAGGTCCAGCGCGCCGACCAGCCGGTCCTCGGTCGCGCCAACCGGTAGCTCGACCAGCCGAGCGGGCCGGCTGGTGGCCGCCGGCCCACCCGGCCCGTCCGCCGGATCGTGTGGCCCGTCCGGGCACTGCGGGTCGGGACTCGCCGGTGCGCAGCTGAACCGGCAGCCCGGGACCACGTCGACGGCCGGCAGCAGGGCGGCGAGGCCGCGCACCACCGTGGACTTCGCGGTGCCCTTCTCGCCGCGCACCAGCACGCCGCCGATCGCCGGATGAACGGCGTTGAGCAGCAGGGCGAGGCGTAGGTCCTCGTGGCCGACGACGGCCGAGAACGGGTAGCGCGCGGTGGTCATCCGCTCGTCCTTCCCCGGGTCCGCGCCCGAGTCGAGGCGTAGCTGGGGCCGAGTGTCTGACTTCCGGATCGCTCCGGTCACAGTGGCGGGACCGCACCAGAATCGCGCTGGTTTCCTCGGGCTCCCTGGCTTTACGTCGTCTCGCATCGTGTCAGAGGATCCCGGCGGTGTCGATTACCGTGCTGCCCATGGTCAAGGCCGGAGGCTCGGGTGCGGGTCCGCGCATCGTCGTGGTGGGAATCGGCGCGGACGGTCTCGCCGGCCTGTCGGGGCAGGCCCGTCAGGCCGTGGCCGAGGCGGAGGTGCTGATCGGCAGCGCCCGGCAGCTCGCGCTGGTCGAGTCCGGTGCGACACAGGTCACCTGGCCCTCGCCGATGCTGCCGGCCATCCCCGGCCTGCTCGGCGAGCACGCCGGACGCCGGATCTGCGTGCTGGCCAGCGGGGATCCGATGTTCTTCGGGGTCGGCTCGACCCTGGCGCGGCTGCTCGGACCTGGTGCGTTGCGAGTGATCCCGCAGGTCTCCTCGGTGTCGCTGGCCTGCGCCCGGCTGGGGTGGCCGGCCGAGGAGGTCGAGGTGGTGAGCCTGGTCGGCCGCCAGCTCGGCGCGCTTCGATTAGCCCTGCGCGACGGTCGGCGGCTGATCGTGCTGAGCCAGCATGGACACACCCCGGCCCAGGTCGCGGAGTTGTTGCGGCAGCAGGGGTTCGGCCCAAGCGCGATGACCGTGTTCGAGGAGCTCGGCGGTCCGGGCGAGCAGCGCAGGGACGGCACCGCGGCCTCCTGGCGGCCACGGCCGTCCGGCCCGCTGAACCTGGTCGCGGTGCGCTGCCGGGCCTCGGGCGGGGCGGTGCTGCTCGGTCGGGGGCCGGGACTGCCGGACCAGGTCTACGAGCACGACGGACAGCTCACCAAGCGGGAGGTGCGCGCGATCACCCTGGCCACGCTCGCCCCGCTGCCCGGCGAGCTGCTCTGGGACGTCGGCGCGGGGTCGGGCAGCATCGGGATCGAATGGATGCGTTCGGATCCCGGCTGCCGGGCGATCGCGGTCGAGCCGGTGGCCGAGCGGGCCGAGCGGATCGTGCGCAACGCCGAGTCGCTTGGTGTGCCTGGACTTGAGTTGGTGGTGGGCAAGGCGCCCGAGGCCCTGGCCGGACTGCCGGCGCCAGCCGCGATCTTCATCGGGGGCGGGGTGACCGGCGACGGCGTGCTCGAGGCATGTTGGGCGGCCCTGCCGCCCGGCGGCCGGCTGGTGGCCAACGCGGTGACGCTCGACTCCGAGGCGCTGCTCGCCGACTGGCACGAAAGGCTCGGTGGCACGCTGACCAGGATCGAGATCAGCCGGGCCCGGCCGCTCGGCGCCTTCACCGGCTGGCGGCCGATGATGCCGGTGACGCAATGGTCGGTACGGCACGAATGACGCACCCCGCCGTGCCCTGCGTGCTGATCCTCGGCGGCACCGGCGAGGCCCGCCGTTTGGCCGCCGCGCTGGGCGCTCGCCCGGACCTGCGGGTGGTGTCCACGCTGGCCGGGCGGGTGCGTGCGCCGCGGCTGCCGGCGGGTGAGGTGCGGGTCGGCGGCTTCGGCGGCCCGGCCGGCCTGGCCGGGTGGCTGCGCGCGGAACGGGTCAGCGCGATCGTCGACGCCACCCACCCGTTCGCCGAGCGGATCACCGCCTCGGCCGCCGAAGCCGCCGAAGCCACGGGCATTCCGATCCTGCGACTGCGCCGCCCCGGGTGGGTGGCCCGGCCCGGTGACGACTGGCGCTGGGTGGACTCGCTGGCGGCCGCCGCGGCGCTGCTGCCGGACACCGGCCGGCGCGCCTTCCTCACCACCGGTCGTCAGGGTCTGGCCGCGTTCGCCGGGCTGGACGCCGTCTGGTTCCTGATCCGGTGCGTCGATGAACCCGGGCCGCCGCTGCCGAAGCGTCGGCTGCTGCTGCTCGGTCGCGGTCCGTACACAGTGGACGGTGAGCTGGGCCTGTTGCGCGCGCACCGGATCGACCTGCTGGTGAGCAAGGACAGCGGCGGCGAGCAGACCGTGGCGAAGCTCGGCGCGGCCCGGGAGCTCGGCCTGCCGGTGATCATGGTGCGCCGGCCGCCGGAGCCGGACCTGCCGGCCGTGCCGACCGCAGGTGCGGTGCTGCGCTGGCTGGACACCGTCGTGCGGTGATCACCGCACCGTCCGGCCGCGGGCCGCGAGGCCGACGGCGATCGCGGCGGGCACGGGCCGGTCCTGCGCGCCGACCAGGTAGCCGCCTTCGGTGGCCACCACGTCGAGCACCCGGCCGCGCGGCCGGCCGCACCGCCTGCCGCAGCCGGACCAGTGCACCGGCATGGGCGAGCCGGACGGATGTTCGAGCATGGCGGCGGCATCCGCCCGCACGTCGGCGAGTGCCTTGGCACAGCCCGGTTTCCCGGTGCACGCCGAGACACCGACACCGGGCTGGGCCGGGTCGAGCAGGAACCCGGCCGCGCGCAGGCCGGTGAGCGCCGCGTCGAGCGCGGAGACCGGCAGATCGGTCAGGATCGCGCCACGCCATGGCGTGATCACCAGGTCGGTGCCGGCCCTGGCGAGCGCGGCGCCCCGGTCCCGGTCCAACCAGCCGAGCGGCACCGCCACGCCGATCGAGACCAGCCCGTCGGTCTGGTCGAGCACGCCGAGCGGACCGTGTCTGGTCGGCGGTTGGGTGCCGATCGCCGGGCCGGTCTTGACCGCCACCCCGAGGTGCTCGGCGATGCGGGCCGGGCCGAAGTCCAGTTCGGCGATGCGCCAGTGGTCCTCGCGCAACTCGAGGAACGCCTCGGCGCAGTCCAGCATCAGGGCGGCCAGGTCGGCCCGGCCCGCGCGCAGCCCGACGTCGGCGTCGCCGAGCAGCACCGCCGCGGTGTCCGGCGTGACGAACAGCGCCGCGACGTCGGCGTCCAGCCAGGCCACGTCGCCGCGGCCGTCGTCAACCGTGAACAGGAATCGGCCGGGTAGCCGGGCGAGCGCCGGCCGGGCACACAGCGCCTCGTCCAGTGCCTCGACCAGGTCCCGCACCTCCGCGACCCCGGCGCCGTCCCGGCCGGCGAGCGGCGAGGCGATGATGTTGCGCACCCGCTCGTGCGTGGCCGACGGCAGCAGGCCGGCCCCGGCCAGTCGGCCGGCCAGCGCGGACTCCGTGCCCGGCGCCAGCCCTCGCACCTGGAGGTTCGCCCGCGAGGTGAGCTCGACCGTCCCGTCGCCGAGCCGGGCGGCCGCGTCCAGTACGGCGCGCAGTTGGCTCGCGGTCAGCCGCCCGCCGGGCAGCCGGATCCGGGCCACGCCGCCGTCCGCGGCCAGGTGCACCTGTAACGCGCCGGGGCAGAGATCCTTCGCACGGTCACGAGTCGGCACTACCCGAATATAGGGTCGCGGGTCCTGGTCGTGGACCCGATTCGACCGGTCGGTGTGCCGAGTCGCGGGCCGGCCGGTCGATAGAGTCGGATCTCGTGATCCTGCTGCTGTCCACGTCAGATACCGATCTGCTCTCCGCCCGGGCCAGCGGGGCGGGCTACCGGCTGGCCAACCCGGCCCGACTGGGCGTAGCCGACCTTCCGGCGCTGCTGGCCGGTACCGATCTGGTCGTGGTGCGGTTGCTCGGCGGCCGGCGAGCGTGGGAGGACGGCCTGGCGGCGCTGCTCGCCGGGCCGCGGCCGGTGGTGGTGCTCGGCGGTGAGCAGGCCCCGGACGCCGAGCTGATGGAGCTCTCCACGGTGCCCGGCGGGGTGGTCGCCGAGGCGCACGCCTACCTGGCCCACGGCGGCCCGGCCAACCTCCGGGAGCTGGCCCACTTTCTGGCCGATACCGTGCTGCTGACCGGACACGGCTTCGCGGCGCCGGAGCCGATGCCGGTGTGGGGCCGGCTCGACCGGGCCGCCGGGCAGACAGCCGGCCCGGTGGTCGGGGTGCTCTACTACCGCGCCCATCAGCTAGCCGGCAACACCGCGTTCGTCGAGGCGCTGTGCACCGCGATCGAGGACGCCGGCGGCGTGCCGCTGCCGGTCTACTGCGCCTCGCTGCGGACCCCGGCCGATGAGCTGATCTCCTTGCTCGGCACGGTGGACGCGCTGGTGGTGACGGTGCTGGCGGCCGGCGGCACCCGCCCCGCCGATGCCGCGGCCGGCGGTGCCGACGAGGCCTGGGACGTCGGCGCGCTCGCCGCGCTCGACGTGCCGGTGATCCAGGGCCTGTGCCTGACCACCGACCGGGCGAGTTGGGCGGCCAGCGACGCCGGACTGTCCCCTGTGGACACGGCGACCCAGGTGGCGGTCCCGGAGTTCGACGGCCGGCTGATCGGCGTGCCGTTCTCGTTCAAGGAGCGCGATCCGGACGGGCTTTCGGTCTACGTCCCGGACCAGGAGCGGGCCGCGCGGCTGGCCGGGATCGCGGTCCGGCACGCCACGCTGCGGCACGTCCCGCCGGCCGAGCGCCGGATCGCGGTCATGCTCTCCGCGTATCCGACCAAGCACGCCCGGATCGGCAACGCGGTCGGCCTGGACACCCCGGCCAGCACGGTGCGGCTGCTGAACGCGATGCGTGCCAAGGGTTACCAGGTCGGCGAGCTGCCCGGCCTCGAGTCCGGCGACGGCGACGCGCTGATCCACGCGCTGATCGCGGCCGGCGGCCAGGACCAGGACTGGCTCACCGACGGCCAGCTCGCCGGCAACCCGGTACGCATCGCCGCGGCCGGTTACCGGTCCTGGTTCCAGACCCTGCCCGCGCGGCTGCGCGACGGGGTGACCCGGCACTGGGGACCGCCGCCAGGCGAACTGTTCGTCGACCGCTCCCAGGCCCCGGACGGGGAGATCGTGCTCGCCGCGCTGCCGGCCGGCAACGTGGTGCTGATGATCCAGCCACCGCGCGGGTTCGGGGAGAATCCGGTGGCCATCTACCACGACCCGGACCTGCCGCCCAGCCACCACTACCTGGCCGCGTACCACTGGGTCCGGGACATCTTCGGTGCGCACGCCATGGTCCACGTCGGCAAGCACGGCAACCTGGAATGGTTGCCAGGCAAGAACCTCGGCCGGTCCGCGAGCTGCGCCACCGACGCCGCGCTCGGCGACCTGCCGCTGGTCTACCCGTTCCTGGTCAACGATCCCGGTGAGGGCACCCAGGCCAAGCGCCGCGCGCACGCCACCCTGGTCGGCCACCTGGTGCCGCCGATGGCCAGGGCGGAGAGCTACGGCGACCTGGCCCGGCTCGAGCAGTTGATGGACGAGCACGCCTCCATCGCCGCCATGGATCCGGCCAAGCTGCCGGCGATCCGCGCGCAGATCTGGACCCTCATCCAGGCCGCCAAGCTGGATCACGATCTCGGCGTCGCGGACCGGCCGCACGACGCCGAGTTCGACGACTTCCTGCTGCACATCGACGGTTGGCTGTGCGAGGTGAAGGACGCGCAGATCCGGGACGGGCTGCACGTCCTCGGCGAGGCGCCGGCCGGCGAGGCCCGGGTGAACCTGGTCGCCTCGATGTTGCGGGCGCGGCAGGTCTGGGGCGGCCGGGCCGGCGCACTGCCTGGGCTCCGCGAGGCGCTCGGGCTCGCCGAGGACGGCTCCGCGGGCCGGGAGGCCGTCGACCGGGCCGATGCGCTCGCCCTGGATCTGGTGCGGGGCATGGAGGCCGCCGGCTGGCGGGTGGCAGCCGCCGAAGTGGCGCCCAACCCGCTGGCCCGCGACGTGCTCCGGTTCGCCGCCACCGAGATCGTCCCCCGGCTGGACCGCACCACGGCCGAGCTGGACAACGTGCTGCACGCGCTGGACGGCGGCTACGTCCCGGCCGGGCCGAGCGGATCCCCGTTGCGCGGCCTGATCAACGTGCTGCCGACCGGCCGGAACTTCTACTCCGTCGACCCCAAGGCGATTCCCAGCAGGCTGGCCTGGGACACCGGCGTCGCGATGGCGGAATCGCTGCTTTCCCGGTATCGCACGGACACCGGGGACTGGCCGCGCTCGGTCGGCCTGTCGGTCTGGGGCACCTCGGCCATGCGTACCTCTGGCGACGACATCGCCGAGGTGTTCGCGCTGTTGGGGGTCCGGCCGGTGTGGGACGAGGCGTCCCGGCGGGTGAGCGGGCTGGAGGTGATCCCGCTCGCCGAGCTCGGCCGGCCACGGATCGACGTGACGGTGCGGATCAGCGGGTTCTTCCGGGACGCCTTTCCGCATGTGGTCTATCTGATCGACGACGCGGTCCGCCTGGTCGCCGGTCTCGATGAGTCCGAAGTGGACAACTATGTGCGCGCGCACGCGACGGCCGACCTGGCCGCGCACGGAGACGAGCGCCGGGCGACCACGCGGGTGTTCGGCTCCCGGCCGGGTTCCTACGGTGCCGGGCTGCTGCCGTTGATCGACAGCCACAACTGGCGTGACGACAAGGATCTCGCCGAGGTGTACGCGGTGTGGGGCGGGTTCGCCTACGGCCGGGAGTTGGATGGCGCGCCGGCGCGGCGGGACATGGAGGCGGCCTACCGTCGGATCGCCGTCGCGGCCAAGAACACCGACACCCGGGAGCACGACATCGCCGACTCCGACGACTACTTCCAGTACCACGGCGGCATGATCGCCACCGTGCGCGCGCTCACCGGAACCGCGCCGGCCGCCTACATCGGCGACAACACGAGACCGGACGCGGTGCGCACCCGGTCCCTCGCCGAGGAGACCGCGCGGGTGTTCCGGTCCAGGGTGGTCAACCCGCGCTGGGTCGCGGCCATGCGCCGGCACGGTTACAAGGGCGCGTTCGAACTAGCCGCCACGGTGGACTATTTGTTCGGCTACGACGCCACAACCGGTGTGGTGGCCGACTGGATGTACGACCGGCTCGCCAACACCTACCTGCTGGACGAGGACAACCAGAAGTTCCTCAGCGAGTCCAACCCCTGGGCGCTGCACGGGATCGCGGAGCGGCTGCTCGAGGCGGCCGAGCGGAACATGTGGCAGGACCCGGACGAGAACACGCTGCGCGCGGTGCGGGCGCTGTATCTCAAGGCCGAGGGCGACATCGAGCGCGGTACATGACCGCATGCGAGTGGACGCCATGAGCGGGTCGGGTCTGCTGGTCGCCGGCACCGCATCGGACGCCGGCAAGAGCCTGGTCACCGCCGGCATCTGCCGGTGGCTGGCCCGCCAGGGGCTTCGGGTCGCGCCGTTCAAGGCGCAGAACATGTCGAACAACTCGATGGTCTGTCCGGACGGGGCGGAGATCGGCCGCGCGCAGTGGTTGCAGGCCAACGCGGCCGGCGTGGTGCCGGAGGCGGCGATGAACCCGGTGCTGCTCAAACCGGGCAGCGACCGGCGCAGTCATGTGGTGTTGCTCGGCCGTCCACATGGGACATTGGAGGCCGGGGAGTGGGCCACCGGGCGGGTGGGTCTCGCCGAGGCGGCGTTCGAGGCGTTCGAGGGGTTGGCGAAGCGCTTCGACGTGGTGCTGTGCGAGGGTGCCGGCAGCCCGGCCGAGATCAACCTGCGGGCCGGCGACTACGTCAACATGGGTCTGGCGCGGCGGTTCGGGCTGCCCGTCGTGGTGGTCGGTGACATCGACCGAGGCGGGGTGTTCGCCGCCATGTACGGCACGCTCGCCCTGCTCGACGGCGCCGACCAGCCGTTGGTGGCCGGCTGGATCGTGAACAAGTTCCGCGGCGATCGCGCGCTGCTCACTCCCGGCCTCGACCGGTTGACCGAGCTCACCGGGCGCCCGGTGCTCGGGGTGCTGCCCTGGCTGGACCGGGTGTGGATCGACTCGGAGGACGCGCTCGCGGTGGCCGGCTGGCGGCGCGAGGCCGGGCCGGTCGGCCGGGTGCTGCGGGTCGCGGCGGTGCGCTTTCCCCGCGCTTCCAACGCGACCGACCTGGACGCGCTGGCCGCCGAGCCGGGCGTGACGGTGACCCTCACCGCCGACCCGGACGTACTCGCCGACTGCGACATCGCCGTGCTGCCCGGCTCAAGGGCCACCGTGTCGGACCTTCGTTGGCTGCGCGAGCGCGGCCTCGCCGACGTCGTGGTGGCCAGGGCTGGGGCCGGCCGCCCGGTGCTCGGCATCTGCGGCGGACACCAGATGCTGGCCGGCGCCATCGCCGACGAGGTGGAGTCCGGCGCCGGGCAGGTCACCGGCCTGGGCCTGCTGCCCACGACGGTATCGTTTGGACAGTCGAAGACCCTTGGTACGCCGCGAACCCGGTGGCGCGGACACGAGGTCGCCGGCTACCAGATCCACCACGGCCGGGTCACCGTCGACGATTCCTCGGCCGAGCCGTTCCTGGACGGCTGCCGCGTCGGCGCGGTCTGGGGCACCACCTGGCACGGCGCGTTCGAGAATGACGGCTTCCGGCGTGCCTGGCTCGCCGAGGCGGCGAGCCAGGCCGGTGTCACCTGGACGCCGGACGGGGCCGCGCCGGGTTTCGCCGCGCTGCGCGAGTCCATGCTGGACCGGCTCGCCGACGCGGTGGCAGAGCACCTGGACACCGCCGCCCTGCTCGGCCTGATCAACACCGGCCGCCGGCCCCCCGGCTGACGGCGCCGGAACAGCGCAAGGTGACATTCCGCGTCTAGCTGTACCCGGCCATCACCTTGGTGGCAGCCGGCTGGGCGCAAGTCGCCCGGCGAGCAGCGCCGAGCGCGGAGGTACAGCGGAATGTCACCTTGCGCGTGTAGAACCGCATGAAGGTGACCTTGCGCTTTACCGGCCGACGGGCCGACGGGCCGACGGGGCTGCGAAGCCGGGCGGGCCGGCCGGCGGCAAGCCGCCCGGGCGAGCAGCGCCGAGCGCGGAGATACAGCGGAATGTCACCTTGCGCTGAACGGGGGAGCTAGCCGGCGGCGAGTTGGACGACCGTCGCGCCGCCGAGCAGGACCGCCGCGCCGGCCACCTGGACCACGGACAGCCCCTGGCCGAGGAACGCCCAGGCGACCGCGCCGGCCACGATCGGCTCGGCCAGGGCGAGCACGCTGATCACCTGGGACGGCAGGTGTCGCAGAGCGGAGATGCTCAGCAGGTAGGCGCACGCCGTACTGATCATCACCAGCGCCAGGAGGAGCAACCAGACCGGCGGGTGCCACGGGCCGAACTCGGCCGGATTGCCGAGCACCGAAGCGGGGATCGTCCACGGCGGCACCAGGAAGGCGATCGCCGCGGCGCCGACCACCAGGCCCCAGGTGACCAGGCCGATCGGCTCTACGGTGCCGACCGCGCGCTCGCCGAGCAGAAAGTAGGAGGCCGCACCGAACGCGGCGCCGATGCCGGCGAGCAGCCCGAGCACGTCGAACGTGAGGCCCTGCCAGACCTGGGCGATCATGGCCAGCCCGAGCAGCGCGAGCAGGGTGCCCAGCCAGGCCCGGCCGGGCAGCCGGGTGCCGCGCACGAACCGCACCCACAGCGCCACCAGGACCGGCGAGGCGAACTCGAGCAGCATCGCGACACCGATCGGAATGCGGGCCACCGCGACGAAATAGGCCAGCTGCACGGCGGCCACGCCGAGCAGACCGTAGGCCACGATCACCGGCCAGTTCGAGCGGTCCACCCGGAGCAGCGCCGGCCGGGTCAGCCCGACCAGCACCAGCATGACCAGCGCCGCCAGCCCGACCCGGGCGGAGGCCACCTGCTCCGGGCTGAGCCCGGCGTCCATGATCGGCTTGGCCAGCGGGCCCGAGGTGCCGAAGCAGCACGACGCCAGCACGATCAGGCCGGTGCCGCGACCGCGGTTGGTCGCTCTCGTCACCGGTGCCAGGAGTTCGGTGCTCACGTGGCCGGAGTCTGCCCCACGGCCAGGACGTTCTCGTCCGGTTTTCTCAGCTGCCGGGACGCCAGGGACTGCGCGTGTCGGTTGGCCGGGTCGGGTCGTGGAAACGCGGCAGATCCGGCTCGTCGCGGCGCAGCGGCACCAGCCCGTCGGTGATCGCCTGCATGATCCGCCGGTGCGCGCGCATGGCGTCGCCCGGCCGGTCCGCGGACAGATCCGAGAGATCGACCTGGGATCCGAGGTGCACCCGGAACGTCGGCCGGTGCAACATCGCCCGGCCGAACGAGGTGAGCAGCGGCAGGAAGTCGGCCGGCTTGGTGACCGTCTGGGTGCCCCAGTACATCGCCTCGTGCGCGCCCCACTGGCTGATCGTCACCACCGGCACGCCCCCGGCCAGGGCCATCCGAGCCACCCCGGTCTTGCCGCGCTCCGGCCAGAGTCCCGGGTCGTGGCTGACCCGGCCCTCGGGGTAGACCAGCAGCGGGAAGCGGGCGGTGCGCAGCGTCTCGACCGCGCGGCCGAACGCGTCCGCCACGTTGCTCTTCCCCCGGTCCACCCGCAGGTGCCCGGCCCGGCGCAGGAAGAACCCGGCCACCGGCGCGTCCAGCAACCCCGCGGTGAGCATGAACCGCAGCGGCAGGCCTATCTTGGCGGCGACCGCGACCAGCACCATCGGATCGAACATGCCGATGTGGTTGGCGGCCACCAGCACCGAGCGCCCACGCAGCTCCGCCGGGAACGAGCCGGTGATCTCCAGGTTGCCGGCCAGCCGGACGGTCCCTCGGTCGATCATGGTGATCATCCGCCAGTCCGGCGGATGCGGCCGGGCGACGCCGTCACGGCGTGTCGGCTCGTCCTGCCGGCGGTACGGCGCAACCATGGTCGGGAGCATGGCATGCCCGAGGAGGCACCAAGCAGCCGGATACCGTGGAGTCCATGGCCACCACCAGGTCCACCAAGGCGCGCAAGCGCCCGGCCCGACCCGCGCCGTCGCGTACGCGCGCGGCGTACAAACGCACACCCGCGCGCCGGGGCAGGCGCGGCCCCGGCCCGTTGGGCCGGGCGCTGCGCGGCAGCTGGAACCTGCTGTCCAAGGGTGTCGGCGGGCTGGCCCGCACGGTCGGGCGGACCAGGGACATCGAGGCCGCGGTGCGCCGCGACGGGGTGGCCTTCGGGCTGATCGCGATCGGCGTCGTGGTGGCGGCCGGGATCTGGTGGCGCACCGGTGGACCGGTCAGCGCCTGGCTGGAGCAGGGCGTGCGCACCGTGGTCGGCGCGGGCGCGGTGGCCCTGCCGCTGGCCCTGCTGGTGATCGGCGTGACGCTGATGCGCTCCGACCCGCAGCCGGAGAAGCGTCCGCGGCTGATCCTCGGTGCGCTGCTGTTCGTCGTGGCGCTGCTCGGGGTGCTGCACATCTTCAGCGATCTGCCTGAGGACAATGTGCACCGGATGTACGCCGGCGGCGCAGTGGGCTACGTCTCCGGCGGGCTGCTCGCCAAGGGCGTGACCGCCTGGGTCGCCCTGCCGCTGCTGGCCCTGGCGCTCGGGTTCGGCGTGCTGGTGTTCACCGGCACCCGGCTCAAGGACATTCCCACCCGGTTGCGCGAGCTTGGCCTGGACTCTGACGACGCCGAGTTGTCCGACCCGGCCGAGCCCGAGGAGCCACGGCGCGAGGAGGTCAAGCCGCGCCGGCCGGCCCGCCGCCGCCAGGCGAGCATGGCCGAGCCGGACCAGCCCGAGCTGCCGCTCACGGCGCAACCGCCGGCGGCGCCGGTCACACCGCGGCCCGCGGCGCGGGTCAAGGAGCACGTCCCGGCCAAGGAGACGCCGAGCAAGATCACCGTGAGCCGGGTGGTGGACGGCGACTACACACTGCCCAGCCCGACCCTGCTCGGTGCCGGCAGCGCGCCGAAGGCCCGCAGCCGGGCCAACGACCTGATGATCGAGGCGATCAGCGGGGTGCTCGACCAGTTCGACATCGACGCGCAGGTCACCGGGTTCACCCGGGGCCCGACCGTGACCCGCTACGAGGTGGAGCTCGGACCGGGCGTCAAGGTGGAGAAGATCACCGCGCTGACCAAGAACATCGCGTACGCGGCGGCCACCGACAACGTTCGGCTGCTCGCGCCGATCCCTGGCAAGTCGGCGGTGGGCATCGAGGTACCGAACAGCGACCGGGAGATGGTCCGGCTTGGCGATGTGCTGCGGTCCAAGACCGCGGTGGACGATCACCATCCGATGGTGATCGGGGTCGGCAAGGACATCGAGGGCCACATGGTCACCGCGAACCTGGCCAAGATGCCGCACCTGTTGTGTGCCGGCTCGACCGGCTCCGGCAAGTCCAGCTTCGTCAACTCCATGCTGGTGTCGTTGCTGGCCCGGGCCACCCCCGACGAGGTCAGGATGATCCTGATCGACCCGAAGATGGTGGAGCTGACCCCGTATGAGGGCATCCCGCACCTGATCACGCCGATCATCACCCAACCCAAGAAGGCCGCCGCCGCGCTGACCTGGCTGGTCGAGGAGATGGAGCAGCGCTACCAGGACATGCAGGCCAACCGGGTGCGGCACATCGACGACTTCAACCGCAAGGTCGAGAGCGGCGAGATCACCGCGCCGCCGGGCAGCGAGCGGGTCTACCGGCCCTACCCCTACATCCTGGCGATCGTCGACGAGCTCGCCGACCTCATGATGGTGGCGCCGCGCGACGTCGAGGACTCGATCGTCCGCATCACGCAGCTGGCCCGCGCCGCCGGCATCCACCTCGTGCTCGCGACGCAGCGCCCGAGCGTCGACGTCGTCACCGGCCTGATCAAGGCCAACGTGCCGAGCCGGTTGGCGTTCGCCACGGCGAGCCTCGCCGACAGCCGGGTCATCCTCGACCAGAACGGCGCCGAGAAGCTCGTCGGCGGCGGCGATGCGTTGTTCCTGCCGATGGGGGAGAGCAAGCCGATAAGGCTGCAGGGCGCGTTCGTCTCCGACACCGAGATCGAGGCGGTCGTCGAGTTCACCAAGCGCCAGGCCGAGCCCGAGTACCGCGA
>JBJMIG010000085.1:0-37508 GCA_045806965.1 Labedaea sp.
ACCCGGCGCCGGACCAGGAGCGCGAGCAGGCCCCGCAGCGCATTGCGCAGCCGGGTGAACCGGCTGGTGAACAGGCCGCGCACGGAACCGGTCTGGCCGCGGGATCGGCGTAACGCCCGAGCCGCGCGCAACCCGGCCCGGCCGCTGAGCAGGTAGCCAAGCGCCCGCAGCTCGGCGTGGCTCTGCGCGAGCCGGCGTTGCAGACCGAAGCCGAGCGCGCGGAGCAGACCGAGCAGGGTCAGCCGGGGCAGGCCGAGCACGAAGGACAGCGGCGCGCAGTTGACCAGGAAGGTGCGCAGCCCGTAGGCCCGGTCAACGGCGCGCGGGCTGGACCCGAGCGCGGCCGGGCCGGTGTCCAGGCCGCGCAGCTCGGTGGTGACCGCACGGGCGTGCCGCATCCGGGCGGCCGGCACGCACAGCACGACGCCGCCCGCCCGGTTCGCCCGCCAGCCGAAGTCCAGGTCCTCACGCAGCGCTGTGATGTCCCGGTCGAAGCCGCCGAGCCGGTCCCACAGCTCGCGGCGCACCAGCAGCCCGGCCGAGGACACCGCGAGCACCTCGGTGCTCTGCTCGAAATTGCTGGCCAGCTCGGCCGGGCCGACTCCGGTCTGCCGGTGCCCGGAGGCGTCGGTGGACAGGCCGGCCTCGACCACCAGACGCGGGTCGTACCAGTCCAGGGCGATCGGGCCGAGCAGGCCGACCGACGGGGTGACCTCGGCCGCGGTCAGCAGCGCGGCGAGGCAGTCCGGTTCCGGCGCGCAGTCGTCGTGCAGTACCCAGATCCAGCCGCCCGGATCACCCCAGCGCCGCACGGCCGCGGCCACCGCCTCGTGTACCGCGTCCGCGAACCCGGTGTCCCTGGCGAGCGTGATGACACCGTCGAGCACCCGGTCCTCGCCGCTCGCGGCCTCCGCCAGCAGCGCCGGTGTGCCGTCCGCCGACCCGGTGTCGACCGCCAGCACGTGCCGTGGACTCGGGCTGGCCCGGCGCAGCGCGGACAGCGCCTGCCGCAGCCACTGCGCCCCCTCATGGCACACCAGCACCGCGAGCACGGGTGCGGTGCGCAGAACCGGGGTCCGCGAGCCATAGCGGGGCACCCGGAGAGATTGCCATGGATGACGTGCGATTACCCACGCCCAGCCGCGTCGGGCTCGGGTCGGCGGCTTTGCCCACCAGGGCCACGATCCGACTCGGCGAAGACGCCCACCGAGCTCAGGCCAGCGCCCCCTGCGGCACCGGCCGTCCGCTCACACGGGCCGTCAGCTCAGACGGCCCGCTTCTTCAGCTTTCGCCGTTCCCGCTCCGACAAGCCGCCCCAGATGCCGAAGCGCTCGTCATGCGCGAGTGCGTACTCAAGGCATTCGGCGCGCACCTCGCAGCCCTGGCAGATGCGCTTCGCCTCCCGGGTGGAGCCGCCCTTCTCCGGGAAGAACGCCTCCGGGTCGGTCTGCGCGCACAGGGCGCGCTCGGCCCACTCCTGTTCCTCGGTCTCATCGAAGAGCTCGGCTAGTACGCCGAGGTCATCCTGAGGAAGATCCCCCCATTCCACGGCACTGCTCCGGTCAGTGGTAGTCCCGAACACCCGGTCCGCCTCCTCGCCCTCTCGCACTCCCGGCCGGCGGACACCACCCGCCACACCTGCTCGGCGGCGAATGACATCAATGTGATTACACCGGTGTGATCTCGGCGAGTCAAGTCCGGTACCTATGTGGGTGATGCGGTATTGGCGATCACTACCCGTTCGGGCACTGCCACACTGGAGGGGTGCAGCGTTCCATGGTTCGCCCGTCTCCCGTGTTCCTCGGCATCCTCGCACTCGCCGTCGGCGGGGGCGTACTCACCGCTCTCGGCGACGACGGGCGCAAGTTTTTCGAGGCCAACGCCGCGGTCACCGCCGGAACCGTGCTCCTGGTGCTGGCCGGCTGGGGCGTCTCGCTGTGCCTGCACGAGTTCGGCCACGCGCTGGTCGCCTACCGCGGCGGCGACCGCGAGGTGTACTTCAAGGGCTACCTGACGCTCGACCCGCGGCGGTACACCGACCCCGTGCTGAGCCTGGTGCTACCACTCGTGCTGCTGGCGATCGGCGGCATCCCGCTGCCCGGCGGCGCGGTGTGGATCAACCACCACCGGTTGCGCTCCAAGGCGGTGGAGAGCGCGGTCTCGCTCGCCGGGCCACTGTCCAACCTGGCCATGGGCGTGCTGCTGATCATCTCGGTCAACGTGTTCCAGCCCAACCTGAGTCTCGGGGCCGCGCTGAGTTTCCTGGCTCTGCTCCAGGTGTTCGCGTTCGTGCTGAACATCCTGCCGATCCCCGGACTGGACGGTTGGGGCGCGATCGAGCCGTTCCTCTCCCCCGAGGCGCAACGGTTCGGCGCGAAGGCCCGGCCATGGGCACCGCTGATCCTGTTCGCCGCGCTGATCGGAATCCGGCCGATCGGCGACGCCTTCTTCGAACTCGCGGACGCGGTGTTCGGCGCGGTCGGCGGCGACCAGGTCCTGTCCTCGCTCGGCAACTACGTGTTCTTCTTCTGGCAGCGCTAGGCCGCCCGGGGCGCCGGGTCGCCGGCCCGCGACCCGTGCGAGGATCGCGACCATGAGGGTGGTCGTCATCGTCGGTGGGGTCGGCGGCGCACGGTTCCTGCTCGGAGTCAAAGCGGCGCTTGGACTTCCGGCGACCGGCGAGGGCTCCGCCGGGCACCAGGTCACCGCCGTGGTGAACACCGGCGACGACGTGTGGCTGCACGGGTTGCGGATCTGTCCGGACCTGGACACCTGCATGTACACCCTGGGTGGCGGCATCGACACCGGGCGCGGCTGGGGCCGCACCGGCGAGTCCTGGACGGTCAAGGCGGAACTGGCCGCGTACGGCGCCGATCCGGACTGGTTCGGGCTGGGCGACAAGGACATTGCCACCCACCTGGTCCGCTCCCGGATGCTGCGCGCCGGCTACCCGCTCTCCGCCGTCACCGAGGCGTTGTGCGATCGCTGGCGGCCCGGCGCACGGCTGCTGCCGATGACCGACGACCGGGTGGAAACCCATGTGGTGGTTGACGATCCGGACTCCGGCGAGCGCCGCGCGATCCACTTCCAGGAGTGGTGGGTGCGGCACGGCGCGAAGCTGACCGCGCACTCGATCGTGCCGGTCGGCGCGGACGAGGCGAACCCGGCGCCGGGCGTGGTCGAGGCGATCACCGACGCGGACGTGGTGCTGCTCGCACCGTCCAACCCGGTGGTGAGCGTCGGCACCGTGCTCGCCGTGCCGGGCGTGCGCACCGCGTTGGCCAAGACCGAGGCGAAGGTGGTCGGCGTGTCGCCGATCGTGCAGGATCGGCCGGTGCGGGGGATGGCCGACGCCTGCCTGACCGCGATCGGCGTGGCCACCACGGCGGAAGCGGTCGGCCGGCACTACGGCTCCCGGGATCGCGACGGGCTGCTCGACGGCTGGCTGGTGCACGAGACGGACCACGCGGACGTGCCCGGCGTCGCGGTGCGCGCGGTGCCGCTGCTGATGTCCACGGTGGACGCGACGGCGGACATGGCGCGGGCCGCGTTCGAGCTGGCCGGGGTTTCCGGTGACTGACCACGCCGCACCAGGACGGATCGAGATCCTTCCGGTGGAAGGACTTCCGGAGTTCCGCCCGGGCGACGACCTGACCGGCGAGATCGCCCGCGCGGCCAGGTGGTTGCGCTCCGGCGATGTGCTCGTGGTGACCAGCAAGATCGTGTCCAAGGCGGAGGGCCAGCTGATCGCGGTGCCGGCCGACCCGCAGGCCCGGGACGAGGCCAGGCGCAAGCTGGTGCTCGAGGAGGCGGTCCGGGTGCTCGCCCGGCGTGGCCGCACACTGATCACGGAGAACCGGCTCGGCATCGTGCAGGCCGCGTCCGGGGTCGACGGGTCCAATGTGGACCGTGCCGAGCTCGCCCTGCTGCCCGCCGACCCGGACGCCTCGGCGCTGGCGCTGCGCAACGGGTTGCGCGAGCGGCTCGGCGTCGAGGTCGCGGTCCTGGTCACCGACACCATGGGCCGGGCCTGGCGGATCGGCCAGACCGACGTGGCGATCGGCTGCGCCGGGCTCGAGGTGTTGCACCGCTATGCGGGAACCGTCGACGCGCAGGGAAACGAGCTGGAGGTCACCGAGGTCGCGCTGGCCGACGAGGTGGCCGCGGCGGCGGATCTGGTGAAGGGCAAGCTGGGCGGGGTCCCGGTCGCCGTGGTGCGCGGGCTGCGGATCGGCGAGAACCCCGGCACGGCAAGGGAGCTGGTCCGTCCGTCCGAAGAGGATCTGTTCCGGCTGGGCACCGAGGAAGCGGTCGGACAGGGCCGGCGGGAGGCGGTGCTGCTGCGCCGCTCGATCCGGGCGTTCGGCGACACCGCGGTGGACGCGGGCGCGCTGCGCCGGGCCGTGGCCGCGGCGCTGAGCGCCCCGGCGCCGCATCACACCAACCCGGTCCGGTTCGTGCACCTGGCCGACCGGACTCGACGCGCCCGCCTGCTGGACGCGATGCGCGCGGCCTGGGCGGCCGACCTGCGGGCCGACGGGATGTCCGAGGAGCGGATCGAGCGGCGCCTGCGCCGCGGGGAGCTGCTCCGCGGCGCGCCGGAGATCGTGCTGCCGTTCCTGGTCCGCGACGGCGCGCACGACTATCCGGACGACCGCAGGGCGGGCGCCGAGCGGGCCATGTTCACCGTGGCCGGCGGGGCCGCGGTGCAGGGCCTGCTGGTCGCGCTCGCGGCCGAGGGCCTTGGCTCCTGCTGGGTGTCGTCCACGATCTTCTGCGCCCCGGTGGTGCGCGAGGTGCTCGAGTTGCCGGCCGCCTGGGAGCCACTCGGCGCGGTCGCGGTTGGCCATCCCGCCGACGGTCCGCTCATCCCCCGGGTACCCCGGGATCCGGGCGAGCACCTGGTGATCAGGTGACGTTGCACGCGGACGCGGTGGCCACCCTGGAGAAATGGCGTCCGGCCGGGGCGTGCCAGCGCTCGCTGCGCCAGGCGTTCCTCGGCTTCCTCGCGGCCAGAACCGATGCCTGTCAACGATCCTGCGTCCCCGGGCACCTCACCGCCTCGGCGGTGCTGCTGGACACCACCGGCACCGAGGTGCTGCTCACCCTGCACCCGAGGGTCGGCGCCTGGGTCCAACTCGGCGGTCATTGCGAGCCCGGCGACGCGACGCTGCTCGACGGCGCGCTTCGCGAGGCCACCGAGGAGTCCGGCATCCCGGGGCTGCGCATCGATCCCGCGCCGATCCACCTGGACGTGCACCCGATCACCTGCTCGCTCGGCGTGCCGACCCGCCACTTCGACGTCCGCTTCCGGGTGCACGCACCCGTTGGCGCCCAACCGGTCCGCAGCGCCGAGTCGATCGACCTGCGCTGGTGGCCGGTGAACGCGCTGCCGCCGGACCCCGGCGAGGTGACCGGACTGGCCGCGATGGTGGCCGCGGCTCGCTGGTGATGCGGTACCTGGCCAGCGGTTCAGGTGACGAGCAGACGAAGGCCAAGCTCGGCTGTGTCGAGAGCGATGAGGTCGCGGTTGCGTTCGGCCCACCGGCCCGAGGCGAGGTCGTCACGGAGGCTGCGCACGGCCCGCTGTTCGGCGTCCGGCCCGACCGTGGTCCACACGGACATGCCGCGACGGACACGTTCGTCCAGGTATGCCTCGGGCCGGCGCCAGTAGGCCTCGAAGAAGCCGTCGGCGCAGTCCCACGGGACGGGCACCGGCTCCGTGCGGGCTCCGATCGCGCGGGCCAGCTCGGTCAGCGAAGGCCGGCCGACGAGGAGGTCGGCGACCTCGGGGAGGTAGTCACGGGTGAGCCAGAACCGACGAAGCCATCCGGTGGCACTGGTGTCGTGCGTGAACACCACCACGCGGCGAGCCACGCGCCGCATCTCGCGCAGGCCCGCGATCGGGTCCGGCCAGTGATGGATGGTGGAAACGGCCATCGCGGCGTCGAAGGACCGGTCCCGGAACGGAAGGCGCTGCGCCGAGGCGGCCACGCACGGCCCCGCACCCGCGGCACGCTGCGCGCTTGGCATGCCGCCGCCTCCACTGGCTGACCTCTACTGTGGGGTTCCTGGACTCCTAGAACGAGCGGTAGTCGCGCCCGGCGAACCGGGGGCCGAAGCGCGGTTTGCGGAACCCGCTGGCCTCGATGTAGCGCACCGCGCGGTGCCGCTGCGGCGCGTACGGGGCGAGCACCTCGAGCATGCCGTCGTCGTCGAGCTTGTGGCCGAGCAGGGCGTAGCCCACCACGGACGGGATGTGGAAGTCGCCGACGCTGACCGCGTCCGGGTCGCCCCAGGCCCGTTGCGCCACCTCGGCCGCGGTCCACACGCCGACGCCGGGCACCTTGCGCAACAGCGCCCGGCCGGCCTCGCCGCCCAGCGCGACCGCCTCCTCCAGCCGATGTGCCACCTGCGCCGCCGCGATCAGGGTGCGCCGCCGCGCCCCGTCCACCCCGACCTGGTGCCACTGCCAGTCCGTGATGCCGAGCACCGCCCTTGGCGCCGGCGGAGCGAACATCCCGGCCGGTGCCGGACCGGGCGCGGGGGTGCCGAACCGGCGGCACAGCTCCCGCCAGGAGCGCCTGGCCTCGTGCCCGGTCACCTTCTGCTCGAGGATCGCGGCCAGCAGCACGTCCCACACCCGCCCGACCGCGCCGAGCCGCAGGTTGGGCATGCGCCGCCGGGCCTGCGCGATCAGCGGGTGGTGTGCTTGGAAGTCCGAGTCGTCGTCGTTCGCGCCGAGCAGCGCGGGCACCCCGTCGAGCAGCAGCGCCGCACCCGGCCCCCAGGCGCCGGCCGCTACCCGCTGGCCGGCCCGGCGAAGACTCAGCGTGCCGACCCCGTCCGCGGTGTTCGCGACCAGCCAGGGCAGCCCGTCGGCGTCGCGCCGGTAGGCCGGATCCCCGGCGCCCCGGCGCAGCGGCGCCAACAGTCCGCCGACGTCCAGCCCGAACTCCGGGGTCCAGACGCGCTCGCTGATCGCGGTCACGGCAGGACGCTAACAGGTGTCTACAGTGCGTTGGTGACCTCGACCGAACTCCACGTCGTCGTGCCTGCCGGGGGCAGCGGCACCCGGCTCTGGCCGATTTCCCGTGCGGCCAACCCGAAGTTCCTGCACCCGCTGACCGGTACCGAGCGCTCACTGCTCCAGGCCACGTTCGACCGGCTGGCTCCGCTGTGCACCCCGGAGCGGCTGCTCGTGGTGACCGGCACCGCGCATGCCGCCGGCGTGGCCCGCCAACTGCCCGAGCTGCCGGAGCGCAACATCCTGGTCGAGCCGATGGCCAAGGACTCCGGCGCGGCCATCGCCCTGGCCGCCGCGGTGCTCGAGAAGCGCAGTCCGGGCGCGGTGATGGCGTCGTTCGCCGCCGATCACCTGATCACCGACCAGGCGGCGTTCGCCGAGGTGGTCGGGCAGGCGGTCGCGGGCGCCAGGGACGGCCTGCTGATGACCATCGGCATCACCCCGACGCGGCCCGAAACCGGGTACGGCTACCTGCGCCGCAGCGGCCCCACGCAGCCGGGCACGGTGCAGAAGGTGTTGGAGTTCAAGGAGAAGCCCTCGCTCGATCTGGCCGCCGAGTATCTCAAGTCGGACCGGTACCTGTGGAACGCGAGCATGTTCATCTGGCGCACCGACGTCTTCCTGGCCGAGCTCGCCGGCCGGCGGGCCGACCTGCACGATCCCATTCGGGTGATTGCCGAGGCCTGGGACACGGACCGCCGGGAGGCCGTGCTCGCCGACGTCTGGCCGAACCTGCCGAAGGTGGCGGTCGAGTACGCGGTGATGGAGCCGGCCGCCGCGGACGGCCTCGTCGGCACCGTTCCCGGCGACTTCGGCTGGAGCGACATCGGCGACTTCGAGACCCTCGGCGAGCTGCTCGGCCGCGACCTGGCCGGCTCGCGCGTGGTAGACCTGCACGGCTCCTCGACCGGGCCGGTACACATGATGGACAGCGACGGCGTCATCGTGGTGCCCGCGGACCGCCTCGTGGCCACGCTCGGGGTGACCAACCTGATCATCGTGGACACCGGCGACGCGGTGCTGGTGTGCCGGCGCGACCGCGCCCAGGACATCAAGCGCCTCACCGAACTGCTGCGCGAGCACGGCCACCACGACATGGTGTGATCAGCTGTTTCGTGTCTTCGCTGACGTGGAGTGGGCGGAGGGCATACCCTGAACCGACAGCCGGGCCGGGCGAGGCAGGAGAGCCGTATGGATCCGCGAGAGCGAGCGGACGCCGCCCTGGCGCGGGCCGCCGCGCGGGGGACGTACGTGGTGACGCCGGAGAACGCCATCTCGCCCATGGATGCCACCAGCACCTTGCAGATCCCGCGCTCGGTGGTGAACGCCGCGGACCGCGCCGAGCACGACGACCCAGAGGCCACCATGGTGGTGCCGGCCAGCATGCTGCGCCCGGCCAGCGAAAGGCCGGCGATCGCCCAGGAGGCGGCCACCCAGGTGCTGGCCGGCCCACCGAGTGCGCGCCGGGCGCCCGGGCCCGCTGAGCAACCGCTGAGCTGGGCGCCGCCGGCACCGAGCCCGCCGCCCGGCCCGCCCGAGCCGGAGCACGTGGAGGGTCTGATCCCCACCGTCAAGCAGCCGCCGGCGCGCCGGTCCAACCTCTCCCAGCGCCTCGACGGCTAACTCCCGTACGGCGGAAGGTCACCTTGCGCCAATAGAAGCGAAGGAATGTCACCTTCCGCTGTACGTACAGCGGAAGGTCACCTTGCGCTGTAACGGGACGGGTGCCAGGTGGGGCAGGGCGGCGAGGTCGCTAACGTCGGGTCTCAAGGCGCAGCCGCGCCGACAGGCCGGCGCCGACCGCGGCGCGCACCGGCGCCCACCGCCAGCCGCTGTGCCGGTCGCCGATGTAGCGTCGCGCGCTGTCGTGGTGCGCGGCCAGCATCTTCGCCGCCGCGCGAGCCGTCGAGTGGCCCTGGATGTGCACCACCTCAGCCTGCGGCACATAGATGTTGAGCCAGCCCGCCTGCCCCAACCGGTCGCCGAGATCGACGTCCTCGAAGTACATGAAGTATCGCGGATCGAAGCCTGCCACCGACTCGAACGCGGCGCGGCGCAACAACAGGCAGGAGCCGGAGAGCCAGCCCGCGGTGCGCTCGGCGACCGCCGTGTCGGACTGTTTGTACGCGGTGGTCCACGGGTTCGCCGGCCACACCCGGCCCAGCACCGCGTGCCCGATCCCCTTGCCCAGCGAGGGAAGCAGCCGGGCGGACGGGTAGACCGTGCCGTCCGGGTTGCGAATCAGCGGACCGAACGCGCCGCCCCTCGGCCACCGCTGTGCGGCCTCGAGCAGTGTGTCCAGCGCGCCGTCCGCCCACTCCACGTCCGGGTTGGCCACCACGATCCAGCCGTACTCGGCGCCGAGCGCGGCCACTCCCCGGTTGGCTCCCGCGCCGTAGCCGAGGTTGCCGCCGGTGCGAACCAGCGTGACGTTCTCCCGCTCGGCCGCCCGCTCCGGCGCGCCGTCGGTCGATCCGTTGTCCGCCAACACCACGTGTACCGCGCGGCTGGTCGCCTTGGCCAGCGTGTCGAGGAAGGCCGCAAGCGTCTCGCCGGGCGAGTAGGTGACGGCAACCACCGCCAGTTCGTCGCCGTACCGTTTCGGCTCGGTCACGGGTAGGCATTCTGCCTAGCGGCCGCGCCGGTGTAACAGGTGGGCCCTGGCGTACGCCGCCCGGTGCGCCTCGGCGCTGGTGGCCCAGGAGAAGTCCTTGGCCCGGCGCTGTGCGGCGGCGGCCAGGCCGGCGCGGTGCGCGGAGTCGTCGAGCAGGTCGGTGAGCGCGGCGGCGATGTCCCCGGCGCCCACCCCGCAGTAGGCCACCGCGTCCCCACCGACCTCGGGTAACGCCAGCCGACGGGTGGTCAGCACGCAGGCGCCGCAAGCCATCGCCTCGAGCACCGGGAGGCCGAAGCCCTCACCAAGGCTGGGATACGCGACGAGCTCGGCGCCGCCGAGGAAACCCGCCAGGTTCTCGAACGAGAGGTAGCCGGCGCGGATCACCCGAAGCCGGTGCGGCACCGTGTCCAGCGCCCGCTCCACCTGGTGGTCCCAGCCCGGCTGCCCGGCGAGCACCAGCGCGAGCGGCTCCGTACGACGCCGCGCGGCAGCGGCGAACCCCCGGATCAACGCCGGGACGTTCTTGCGCGGCTCGAGGGCGCCGAGGAATGCGACATACGGCACAGCGGACAAACCGACCTCGGCCCGCGCCGCCTTGACCTCGTCCGGCGCGGGCGGATGGAACCGGTCGTTGTCCACCCCGTGCGCGATGACCTCGAGGCCGCGCGGGTCGGCACCGGCCGCCCTGGTCAGCTCGCTCGCGGTGGCCTCGCTCGGCACCACGCACAGCGAAGCCCTGGCCAGCGCGGTCTTGGTCCAGGTGCGGAAGAACCGGGCCTTGATCGAGTGATGCAGCGCGGCGTCGGTGAAGAACGTCGCGTCGTGCAGGGTGACCACGGAGGCGACCGGGTTGGCGAGCGCGGTGGTGTAGTGCGGGGAGTGCAGCACGTCCACGCCGAGCCGGCGGATCAGCCGGGGCAGCGTGGTCTGCTCCCAGGTCAGCCGCGCGGTCCGGGTGGCCATCGACTCGGTGGTCGGCAGCACCCGGGAATGGGGTGCGAGCTGGTGATATAACTCCGCGTCGCGCGGCTGGCAGACCACGCTGACCGGCGCGCCGTCGGCGTCCAGGGCGGACAGCAGCGAGTCGACGTAGCGGCCGACCCCACCCCGTTCCGCCGGCACGGCGGTCGCGTCGATCAGCACACGGGGTTCGGCGGCCACCCACCGAGCCTACGTCACCCGCAGTCACCCAATCGTGAAATGAGTAATCATCTCAGCTGAGCAGTCCCCGGTGCAGTTCCCACACCGAGCGTGCGGCGTTTGACCAGGTAAAATTCGCGGCTCGGGCCCGCCCTCGGTTGGCCGCGTCCGGATCGGCGACGGCCGCCCGCAGCGCGCCGGCCAAGGCCGTCGCATCACCTATTGGGGTGACGAGCGCGGCGCCCCCGGACACTTCGACCAAGGCCGGCACGTCGGAGTGCACCACGGGCACGCCGAGCGCCATCGCCTCGAGCAGCGGCAGCCCGAAACCCTCGGCCCGGCTGGGCACCGCGAGCACGCTGGCCCGCCGCAAGACCACGGCCAGGTCCTCGTCGGTGATCCGCCCGAGCACCCGTACCCGCCCGGCCGCCAGCCCGAGGGTCGACGCGAGCGCGGCCACGTCCACCCCACCCCAACCGACCGGGCCGGCGATCACCACCGGCAGGTCCGGCGCGTGCGCCGAAGCCATCGCCTTGAGCAGCACATCGATGCCCTTGCGCGGCTCAACCGTGCCGACCGCGAGCACGTAGCCGTCCGGCAGACCGAGCCGGCCGGCGGTCGCCGCGGCGTCGCTCGGCTCGCGAAGCAGCACCTCCGGCACCCCGTGCCCGATCACGTGCACCGGCGCGCGGCCGGGGGCGTGCCGGCGCAGGTCCTCGGCGACCGCCGCGGTGGGCACCACGATCGCGCTGGCCTGCCGGGTCGCGCGGGCGATGGCCGCCCGGTGCCAGGCGACGCCGCGCGGGGTGAGCGTCTCCGGATGGGTGTACGGCACGGTGTCGTGCACGGTGACCACCAGCCCCCGGCCCCGCCGCGGCCGCGGCGGGGCGAGTGGAGTCGGCGCGTGTACGGCATCACCGCCCGGCCACAGCGGCAGGCCGCGCGCCCACACCTCGGTGAGCGCCCGGCGGCCGAGCGGCAGCCTGCGGTACGGCCCGGCGCTCCGGTGCCAGGCGGTGACCCCGACGACCGTCCAGCCGGGTGGCGCGGCGCCGGCCAGGGCCGCGAGCAGCTCCGCGGTGTACCGGCCGGTGCCGCCGGGAACCGGCGCGAGCACCTGCTCGGCGAGCACGACCAGCTCCGGCACCGGCCAAGGGTACGGTCCGGTGCCATGACCGTCCCGCGCACCACTGTGATCGTGGTGACCTGGCGCGGCCGGGCGCACATCACCGCGTGCCTCGACGGGCTCGCCGGCCAGGACCGTCCACACTGGACGGTCGTGGTGGACAACGCGTCCGACGACGGCACCGCCGAGTTGCTGGCCGTGCACCCGAGTCGGCCGGAGGTGCTGCGGCTGCCGGACAACGCGGGCTACGCCGGTGGGCTCGCCGCCGCGCTGCCCTCGGTCCGCACCGAGCTGGTGGCCTGGCTCAACGACGACGCGGTACCCGATCCCGGCTGGCTGGCCGCACTCGAGGACGCGCTGGACGCCGACCCGGGCGCGGCCGCGGCGAGCGCCCGGCTGGAATCACCGGACGGCGTGCCGACCTCGTTCGGGGTCCGGCTGACCAGGCTCGGCTACGGCGCGGACCACCTCGCCGCCGGCTCCGGTGAGGTGTTCGGCTTCTGCGGCGGCGCGGCGCTGCTCCGCACCGGCGCGCTGACCGCCGCCGGCGGGGTACCGGCCGATTTCTTCTGCTATTACGAGGACACCGACACCGCCTGGCGACTGCGGCTGGCCGGCTGGACGGTCCGCTCGGTGCCGGACGCCAGGGCCGCGCACCTGCTCGGCGCGTCCACCCGGCCCGGATCGTGGCGGTTTCACCTGTGGAACGAGCGCAACCGGCTGCTGATGTTGCTGCGCTGTGCCCCCGGCCGGGTGGCCGTGCGCGAGTTGGCCCGGTTCGCCGCACTGACCGCGGTGTTGCCGGTGCGCCGGTGCGCACCCGATCGGGTCAACTTCCGGCTGGGGCTGCGGCTGCGGGTGCTCGGCGAGGTGCTAGTCCGGCTGCCGGCCGCCCTCATCCAGCGGCGCCGGATCGGCCGGACCTCGACGCTGCGCCGGGACGCGGTCTGGCGCGCGTTTGCCGGTTGAGCGCACGGGCCGCGCGGCGATAGTGCACGCTATGCACAACCCGAGCCGGTAAGGAGGTCGCGTGACCGACCCGTCACTGCAGCCGACCGTCTCGGTGATCGTGGTCAACTACCGCGGCGCCGAGGACACGGTGACCTGCCTCCGGGCGCTGCGCGAGGAGTTGGACTATCCGGCCGAGGCGCTGCAGATCGTGTGCGTGGACAACGCCTCAGGGGACGGCGGTGTCGAGCGCCTGCGCGCGGTCGACGGCGTCGAACTGGTCGAGGCGCCGGCCAACCTCGGCTTCGCCGGGGGATGCAACCTGGGTGCCCGGCACGCCACCGGCAGCGTGCTCGCCTTCCTCAACAACGACGCCCGGCCGCACCGGGACTGGGTCCGCGCGGCCGTGGCCGTGTTGCGGGCCGAACCCGCGGTGGCCGCGGTGGCCAGCAAGGTGCTCGACTGGGACGGCGCCACGATCGACTTCGTGGACGCCGGGATGACCTGGTTCGGCATGGGCTACAAGCGACACACCGGCGAGCCGGCCGCCGGCCACGAGGCGTCCAGGGACGTGCTGTTCGCCACCGGTTCGGCGATGTTCGTGCGGGCCGGGGTGTTCCGCGAGCTCGACGGGTTCGACAAGCGGTTCTTCATGTTCTATGAGGACGTCGACCTCGGCTGGCGGCTGAACCTGCGCGGCTGGCGGGTGCGCTACGAACCCCGCTCGGTCGCCTATCATCGCCACCACGCCTCGATCTCCACAGTGGACACCCCGGACGGCGCCCGGGAGTGGTACCTGCTCGAGCGCAACGCCCTTGCCACGCTGTACAAGAACTTCTCCGACGAGACCCTGGCCAGGGTGCTGCCGGCGGCGCTCGCGCTGACCGTTCGCCGGGCCACCGCGCGCGGCTCGGTCGACCCGACCCAGCTGGAGATCGTCAACCGGCCGCAGGAACGCGGTACCGAGCCGGACACGGTTGTGGTGCCGCGCACCACATTGGCCGGGGTTCTGGCGGTCGACCAGTTCGTCGAGCTGCTGCCCTCGCTCGCCGAGTCACGCCGAACCGAGCAGGCGGCCCGGGCCCGCTCCGACGCCGACCTGATCCCGTTGATGCGCAAGGCGATGGAGCCGGCCTTCCCGCTGCCCCGCTATCTCGCCGCGCACCAGACACTGGTCGACGTGTTCGGCATCGAGGAGATATTCGACACCCGCCGCCGGGTGCTGGTGCTCACCGGAGACGCGGTCGCCGAACGGATGGCCGGGCCCGCGATTCGCGCCTGGCACATCGCCGACGTGCTCTGCGCCGAGCACGACGTCCGGCTGGTCACCACGAACCCGGTCTGCGCGCCCCCGGAGGCACCGTTCCAGGTGAAGCGCGCCAACCGGATCCAGCTCGGCACGCACGTCGAGTGGGCGGATGTCGTTGTACTACAGGGACATACCATGGAACTGGCGCCCGGCCTGAAGAAACACGGGTCGCGCAAGATCGTGGTGTGCGATCTGTACGACCCGATGCACCTCGAACTGCTCGAGCAGAGCCGGGATCCGAATGTCGCGGAGAACGACGAGCAGCGCGCCACCAATCTCGAAGCGGTGACCCGGGTGCTCAACACCCAGTTGACCCGTGGCGACTTCTTTCTGTGCGCGTCCGAGCGGCAGCGGCACTTCTGGCTCGGCCATCTGGCCGCACTCGGCCGGCTGACCCCGGCGGTGTACGACGCCGACCCGACGGTGCGTTCGCTTCTCGCCGTCGCTCCGTTCGGCCTGTCCGGAAAGCCTCCGCAGCGCACGGCTTCGCCCATCCGCGGCGCGCTCGACGGAATCGCCGATTCGGACAAGGTGGTGCTCTGGGCCGGCGGCGTGTACAGCTGGCTGGACCCGATCACCGTGGTACACGCGATGGACCGGTTGTCCCGCAAGCGACCCGACGCCCGGCTGGTGTTCCTCGGCATGCGGCACCCCAATCCCGAGGTGCCGGTCATGGACATCGGCGTCCAGACGCGGCGGCTGGCCGAAGCGCTCGGGATCGCCGGCCGACACGTGTTCTTCAACGAGCACTGGGTGCCATACGCCGAGCGTCAGAACTGGCTGCTGGACGCGGACTGTGGGATCACCACGCACCACGAGCACGTGGAGACCACGTTCGCCTTCCGCACCAGGGTGCTCGACTACCTGTGGGCCGGCCTGCCGATCGTGACCACCGACGGCGACGCGTTCGCCGACCTGGTGCGCGCCGAGGGCCTCGGCGTCGTGGTGCCGGCAGAGGACCCGGCGGCGCTGGCCGACGCGCTGGACCGGACGCTCTACGACGCCGAGTTCGCCGCGGCGGCCAGGGAGCGGATCGCGGCGGTGCGCGAGCGGTTCACCTGGGAGACCGCGCTTGCCCCGCTGATCGCCTTCTGCCGCGATCCGAGGCCGGCCTCCGACCGCCTGCCCGGCGCGGAACCGTTGGTGCGCAACCGCTCGCTACCCGCCAGCGAGACGCTGCGCCGGGATGTCGAGCTGATGCGCAGGTATCTCGCCGACGGCGGCCCGGTGGAGCTGGCCCGGCGCGCGGCCGGCCGGGTGCGCCGCAAGACCAGAAGCAGGTGGCGTGGGCGGCCGGATGAGTGAGCGGGCCTTACGCGTTCTGATCGACGGCACACCGCTGCTCGGCGCGCGCACCGGCATCGGCCGCTACACCGCGGCGCTGGCCGAGGAACTCGCCTCGATGCCGGACGTGGAGATGCGCGCGATGGCCTTCACGTTGCGCGGCTGGCGAAAGCTCCGCCGGGTGCTGCCGCACGGCTCGCAGGCGCGGGGCGTGCCGGTGCCGGCCCGGCTGCTGCGCTGGAGCTGGCTGCGCGTGCCGTTCCCGCCCGTCGAACTGTTCGCCGGGTTCACCGATGTGGTGCACGGCACCAACTTCGTGCTGCCCGCCACGGCTCGCGCGGCCGGCGTGCTCACCATCCACGACCTCGCCTTCCTTGACCGGCCGGAGGATCTGCCGCCGGGCGACGCCCGGCTGCCCGACCTGGTCCGGCTCTCCGCCAGACGGGCCGCCGTGGTGTGCACGCCAACCAGGGCGGTCGCCGACATGGTCGCCGAGCGCCTCGACCTCCCCCCCGAGCGGATCACGGTCACCCCGCTCGGCGTCGACCCGGCCTGGTTCACCGCTCGGCCACCGAGCGAGTCGCTGGCCAAGCGGGTCGGGCTGCCCCGCGAGTACCTGCTGTTCGTCGGCGCCGCCGGCCCGCGCAAGGCGTTGGACTGGTTGCTCAAGGCGCATGAGGTCAACCCCGACCTGCCGCCGCTGGTGTTGGTTGGACCCGGTCACACCGGGGTGCCGGATCGGGTGCGCGCGGTCGGCTACCTGTCCGATGTGGACCTTCGCAGCGTGATGGCCGGCGCTTCGGCGCTGCTGCTGCCGTCCCGGGAGGAGGGCTTTGGCCTGCCGGTGCTCGAAGCCATGGCCTGTGACGTGCCGGTGGTGTGCTCGGACCTGCCGGCGCTGCGCGAGGTATCCGGCGGCCACGCGACCCTGGTGCCATTCGGTGACTCCGAGGCGATGGGGACGGCGCTGCGCACGGTGCTCGACGCGGCACCGACCCTGGAGACGCTGACCAACCGCAGGGCGCACGCCGCCGAGTTCACCTGGCACCGGTGCGCGGAGCTCACCGTCGACGCCTACCGACGGGCGAGTAGTGCATCCTGAACCGGGAGAAGAACCCCCGATGACGGAGGTAGTGCGGTGGTGCGAGCGGCGGTTGTCTCCGGGCCGGACGCGGAGATCGAGATCAGGGACATCGAACTGCCCGCGCCCGCGGCCGGCCAGGTACGGGTGCGGGTCGCCGCGGCGGGGATCTGCCATTCCGACCTGTCCATGACCAACGGCACGTTGCATCCGTCGTTTCCGCTGGTGCTGGGGCACGAGGCGGCCGGAACGGTGACCGCGACCGGCGCGGACGTCACGTCGGTCGCGCCGGGCGACCGGGTGGTGGTGAACTGGGCGCCGCCCTGCCGGCGCTGCTGGTTCTGCCTGCACGGCGAGCCGCACCTGTGCAAGACCGTCGAGGGCGTGGCCAGCCTGCCCGGCACCGGCACACTGGACGACGGCACCGCCGTGCACAACACGCTCGGCGTCGGCGCGTTCGCCGAGGAGGTCGTGCTGTCCGAGCACGGCGTGGTGCCACTGGCCGACGGCGTGCCGCTGGATGTGGCCGCGCTGCTCGGCTGCGCGGTGCTCACCGGGGTCGGCGCGGTGCGCAACACCGCGCGGGTGCGCGCCGGCGAGTCCGTCGTGGTGATCGGGCTCGGCGGCGTGGGCCTGTCCGCGATCGCCGGCGCCCGGCTCAGCGGCGCCGGCCCGATCATCGCCGTGGATGTGTCCCAGGACAAGGAGAAGCTGGCCATCGCCGCGGGCGCGACACACTTCGTGCCGGCCGGTGACAAGCAGGCCAAGCAGATCCGCGCACTCACCGGCGGGCGGGGCGCCGATCACGCCTTCGAGTGCGTTGGCCGGTCCAGCACCATCCGCGCCGCCTGGTCCAGCACCCGCCGCGGCGGCCGCACCACGGTGGTCGGCGTCGGCCGGGGAGACGATCCGGTCACGATCAACGCCCTCGAGCTTTACCACTTCGCCCGCACGATCGGGGTTTCGGTCTACGGTTCCGGCGACCCCGACCGGGACATTCCCTGGCTGACCGAGCAGATCGTGCTCGGCCAACTGGACCTGGAAACCCTGGTGTCACACCGCACCGATCTCACCGGCATCGCCGAAGCCTTCCACCGCATGGAGACCGGCGTGGGCGCGCGTTCGCTGCTGATCTTCGACTGACAGCGGCCGGCGCCGTCACACCCCGGACGAGACGAAGGCGGGGAAGGCGGCGGCCAGCGCGGATCGCCAGTCCCGCAACTGGGTGAGACCGGCGGCTCGCCAGGAGGCGTTGGACAGCACGGAGTACGCGGGCCGGGCGGCGGGGCGCGGGAAGTCGCCCGTCTTGGCGGGCCGGACCCGTTCCGGGTCGGTGCCAAGCTCTTCGAACACCGCGCGGGCCAGGCCGAACCAGGTCGTCTCGCCGCCACCGGTGCAGTGCAGCAGCCGCGCGGCCGGCGGCGACCCGCCGGTCACCCGTTCCGCGAGCTCGAGCAGCCCGCGGGCGAGATCCCCGGTCCAGGTCGGCGAGCCACGCTGATCGTCCACAACGGACACCGTGTCCCGCTCGCCGGCGAGCCGGATCATGGTGCGCACGAAGTTGTGGCCGTAGGCGCCGTACACCCACGAAGTACGCACCACCCAGGCTCGGGCCCCCGAGCCGCACACGGCGTCCTCACCGGCCAGCTTGGTCAGCCCGTACACCGAGCGCGGCCCGACCTCGTCGTCGCTTTCGTAGGGCCGATCGGCGGTGCCGGGGAACACGTAGTCGGTGGACACGTGCAGGAGCGGCACCTGCCGCGCGGCGCAGGCCGCTGCCAGCACCCGGGGCCCGTCCGCGTTCACCGCGAAAGCCTTGTCCGCCATGGCCTCCGCGTCGTCCACCGCGGTCCAGGCCGCGGTGTTGATCACCACCGGGGGGAGCCCGGCGTCGCGGGCCTCGTCGGCAAGCGTGGTCACCGCCTCGATCACCGCACCGGCCTGGGTCAGATCCAGCTCCGCGTGTCCGGGCGCGCGCACCAGCGAACCATCCCCGGCCCGGCCGGCCAGTTCGCGCCCCAACTGCCCGGTGCCGCCGGGCACCAGCAGGGCAAGCGGTGGCACGTCAGTGTCCGGGAAGCGCGGCGGACTCCTTCAGCGGCTCCCACCAGGACCGGTTGTCCCGGTACCACCGCACGGTGTCGGCCAGCCCCTCGGCGAACGGCACCCGCGCCCGGTAGCCCAGCTCCGAACTGATCTTGGTGATGTCCACGGAGTAGCGCCGGTCGTGGGCCTTGCGGTCGATCACCGGCTGCACCATCGACTCGTCCGCGCCGAGCGCTTCGAGCAGCCGCGCGGTCAGCTCCCGGTTGGTCAGCTCGGTACCGCCGCCGATGTTGTAGATCTCACCCGGCCGGCCGAGTTCGGCGACCAGCGCGATGCCCTCGCAGTGGTCGTCCACGTGCAACCAGTCGCGCACGTTGAGTCCGTCACCGTAGAGCGGCACCTTCAACCCGTCCATGAGGTTCGTCACGAACAGCGGGATGACCTTCTCCGGGAACTGATACGGACCGTAGTTGTTGGAACACCTGGTGATGCACACCGGCAGCCCGTGAGTGCGGTGGAACGAGCGGGCCAGCAGGTCTGAGGACGCCTTGGACGCCGAGTACGGCGAGTTCGGCTCAAGCGCGTGGGTCTCCGGCCAGGAGCCGTGCTCGATCGAGCCGTACACCTCGTCCGTGGACACGTGCACGAACTTGCCCACCTCGGCCGCCAGCGCGGCCTGCAGCAGGTTCTGGGTGCCGACCACGTTGGTGAGCACGAAGTCCGCCGCACCGAGGATGGATCGGTCCACATGCGACTCGGCGGCGAAGTGCACCACCAGGTCGGTGCCCGCCATCAGCTCGTTGACCAGCGTGGAGTCGCAGATGTCGCCGCGCACGAAGCGTAGCCGAGGGTGCTCGAGCACCGGCGCCAGGTTGGCCAGGTTGCCCGCATAGGTGAGCTTGTCGAGCACCACCAACTCGGCGTCGGCCAGCGCTGGGTAGGCGCTGGTCAGCGCCCGCCGCACGTAGTTCGACCCGATGAATCCGGCACCGCCGGTCACCAACACTCGCATGCCGTTACACCCCGTCCTCGCCTCACCCACACCATGCCGGCCATCGCAGACCCGGCTGCGAGTGTTTCACGTTCCGGGCAAACCGAGACGCCCCACACGGCGTACTAACGGATAGCGGTGCTTTAACACGCCGATCAGTACTCTGGGAAGTCCGCAGGCGGGCGGGGATGGGGTGAGCGCGTGGACGAGCGTGCACAGGACGATGCGGGGGGTGCTGACGCGCCCACGCACGCCGACCCGCACGAGTCCGAGTTACCCAGCCGGCCCGGTGACGCCGCCGAGGCGTCGGCAGCGACGTTACCCCGTACGCGGACCCTGCACCGCTTGGGCCTCCGCGCCGGCCGCGCCATCTCGGCGGTGATCTCGCTCGGCATCCTCGGCACGGTCGGTTATGGCTGGTGGGCGTTCGGTGACGTGGATCAGGCAACGGTCACCACCGATGTGATCGACCATGAGGTGACCGACCAACGGGTTCCGCTCGACGGCGCGGTGGACATGCTGCTGGTCGGCATGGACAGCCGCACCGACGCGTACGGCAATCCGCTGCCCCGCGAGGTCATGAATCTGCTGCACGCCGGGATCAACGACGGCGAACGCAACACCGACACGATGATCCTGGTGCACATCCCGGTGGACGGCACCCGCGCGGTCGCGTTCTCCTTCCCGCGCGACTCCTGGGTGGAACTGGCCGGCGGGTTCGGCAAGCACAAACTCAACTCCGCGTTCGCCTACGCCTACAACGACGCCCGCGGCGAGCTCGCCAAGACCGTCAAGGACAGCAAGGAACTGAACCGGCAGGCGGCCGTGCTCGGCCGGAAGAACCTCATCGCGACCATCGAGAAACTGATCGGCAACGCGGTCAGCATCGACCGCTACGCCGAGGTGAACCTGGCCAGCTTCTACGAGATCACCCAGGCCATCGGCGGTGTCGAGGTGTGCCTGAACGCAGCGGTGAACGAACCGAAGTCGGGCGCGAACTTCCCGGCCGGCCGGCAGACCATCTCCGGTGCGGCGGCACTGTCCTTCGTGCGCCAGCGCTACGAGTTACCCAACGGCGACCTCGACCGGATCGTGCGCCAGCAGGTCTTCCTCGGCGCGCTGGCCGAAAAGGTGCTCTCCGCCGACATGCTGACCAGCCCGAGCAAGGCGCACGAACTGATCTCCGCGGTGCAGCGTTCCGTTGTGCTCAGCAACGGCTGGGAGCTCTCCACCTTCGCCGCGCAGATGCAGGGCCTGTCCACCAACTCCATCGACTTCTACACGGTCCCCACCCAGGGCGCCGCCAAGATCGGCGGCGCGGACGTGATCCGGGTGGATCCGATCGAGGTGCACCAGTTCGTCGCCGCGCACACCGGGGACACGTCGTCCGCGCGGCCGCACCGGGCGGACGAACGCTCCGGCGACCTCTCCCCGACCGGACCGGAGTCCACCTCGACGACGAGGACGGCCACCAGCACGGCGCGGAGCGGTGCGCGGCAGACCGACACCGAGACCGAGACGATGCCGGCGGCGCCGTTGCCGCCGAGCGAGATCACCGTGGAGGTGCGTAACGGCTCGCGGACAAAAGGACTGGCCGGGACCGTGCTGGACCGGCTTGCCCGCCAAGGGTTCCGCACGGGCAGCACGTCGGATACCGCGACGCAGCCGGTGACCGTGGTGCGGTACGCCGCTGGCGAGCAGTTCAACGCGCAGGCGGTGGCCAGGGCACTGGGACAGAACCTCGCGCTGGAACCCGACCTGAGCCTGCCGGCCGGCCAGGTCCGCGTCGTGCTCGGCACCGACTTCCCGCCGGTCCAGCCGCAGGGCCTGGCCGCCGGCAAGGTGCTCCAGCCGAGCGGCTCGAGCAAGCCATCCACCTCGAGCACGGATCCGGCGCCACCCGTCGTGGCCGGGCGATTGACCTGCGTGAACTGATCCCCCGCCGGCATTGGCTAGCCTGGTCAGGGAAGGGGAGGTGACGTGGGCGAGGAGCAGGACTGGTTCGCCGGCGTCGAGCCGGAGCCGGACGACGATCAGCCGACCGAGATCACGTCCGCGGTCGGAACCGTGCTCGACGTGGACGACATGGACGACGTGGACGACGCGGTCGAAGCGGACGAGGCGGCGCCGGCCGAGCCGGAGCCGGCCCCGGAGGTCCGGCGCCGGCCGGGCGTGCCGCTGATCGTCGGGCGGGTGCTCCTGGCCCTGCTCTCGGTGGCCGCGCTCGTCGGCATGACCCTGGTCTACACCAGGGTCGGTCAGCTGCAGGGCAGCGTCAACACCACGGATGCGGTGGCCCAGGCGCAGGAGCAGCCCGGCACGCCCGCCAAAGACGACGGCGCCAACGACATCCTCATTGTGGGCAGCGACACCCGCACCGACCTTCAGGGCCATCCGTTGTCCCTGAAGCTGCTCAAGGAGTTACGCACCGATGCCACCGACACCCTCAACACCGACACCCTGATCCTGCTGCGCTTTCCCAACAACGGCGCGAAGAGCTACGCCGTCTCGATCCCGAGGGACACCTACGTGCCGGTGCCGAACTCGCGCGACGAGAAGATCAACGGTGCGTTCGGCGTCACCAAGGCCAGGATCGCGGAGGATCTGGTCAAGAAGGGCGAGAAGGACCGGGCCAAGATCGAACGTGACTCCGACAGCGCCGGCCGCACCGCGCTGATCCAGACCGTGCAGGGTCTGACCGGGGTGCGCGTCGACCACTACGTCGAGGTCAGCCTGTACGGGTTCTACCTGCTCACCAAGGCCATCGACGGGGTCGACGTGTGCCTCAACCACTCGACCAGCGATCCGGACTCCGGCGCCAACTTCCGAAAGGGGCCCCAGACGGTTCGCGGACCCGACGCGGTTTCTTATGTGCGCCAGCGAAAGAATCTGCCGCGCGGGGACCTGGACCGGATCGTGCGGCAGCAGACGTTCTTGTCCTCGGCCATGAACAAGGTGCTCTCCAGCGGGACGCTCACCGACTCGGGCAAGCTCAACGCGTTGGCCGACGCGGTGTCCAAGACGGTCGTGATGGACCCGGGCCTGCAGTTCCTCGACCTGGTCAACCAGGCGCAGGCGATGGCCTCTGGCAAGGTCGAGTTCGTGACCATCCCGGTGACCGGCGTCGGTGCGCGCAACGACCGCGGGCAGAGCATCATCACCGTGGACATTCCCGCCGTGCGGACCTATGTCGCCCAACTGGTCACCGGCACGCCGCCGGCGCCGGCGGCGCCGCTGCCGGCCGGTCCGGCCGACCCGCCGCCCGGACTGGCCGGCCCGCACCTGTTACGGCTCAACGGCGCCACCGCGGTGTACACCGTTCCCTGCGTAGACTGACCGGAGTTGCAGCTGTGCGTGAGCTTGCGAGCGAACCATTTGACACTGTGTCCGAGCGAGATCACCGAGCTTGCGAGGTGATCTCGTGAGCCTGACCGAGATCCTGTTCCGTCCACTGTGGAGGTCGGCACCGGCCCGGCCACTGATCACCCACTACGACGACGCCACCGGCAGCCGGGTCGAGCTTTCCGCTGCCACACTGGCGAACTGGGCGGCCAAGACGGCCAACTGGCTGACCGACGAGTTCGACGTGGAACCCGGAGATCCGGTCGCCGTGCTGTTGCCGGCGCACTGGCAGACCGCCGGTATCCTGCTTGGCGCCTGGTGGTGCGGCGCCTGTGTCACCGACGAACCGGCCGGCGCCACCGTGGCCTTCGTGGCGCCGGGCGGCACCGCGCCCGGCGCCGGCACCGTGGCCGTGGCATCGCTCGACCCGATGGGCCGCGAGTTGAGCGCCCCGCCCGGCGACGGCGTCGACTACATCGCCGAGGCCCGCCTGCACGGCGACGACTTCCTCGCGCCGGCCCCGGTCCCGGGAGACACCCCGGCCCTGCTCAAGTCCACAGTGGACGAGGTGTTGGCGGCGGCCCGCTCCCGCGCCGCCGCACTCGGCCTGACCGGGAGCTCCCGGACCCTGTCCACTCAGGACTGGACGCTGCCGGACGGGCTGCTGGACGCCCTGCTCGCTCCACTCGCCGCGGGCGCGTCACTGGTACAGGTCAGCAACGCCGACCCGGCCAGGCTGGCCGCCCACCGCGCGGCCGAGCGGACCACGGCCGACCTCGCCTGAGGCGAACCTGCCAACCCGACGGCGCGGCATACGATTCCGTGGTGCACGTCAGCATGGCGACCCTTGCCCTCGGCACCCTCCCGCGGCGCTTCTAGCACGGACGTTCGTCGTCGTGCGCTCAACTCCCACGACCGCGTCCAACCTTCTGGCTCGCCCCTGATCGGGAGATGTTCACGGCAGTCAGGACGAGGCCGACTCCAAGGACCAACCAGACAGTGATCGTCTCGCGGAGTGTGAGAACGCCCAGCGTGATCGCGACGACCGGAAGAAGGTAGATGACAACTGATGCCGCCACGGGCCCTTCCATCCGGAGGAGGGTGTAGTTGACGACATACGCGGCTCCGGTACCGAGGACGCCCAGAACACAAAGGGCGGCCCAAGTGCCGACGTTCGCGGCCGCTCGTCCTGCGCCGTCGAACGGAAGGGCGGCGGCGGTCACGATGCTGGCAGCAATGAGTTGGCCGGTGGATAGGACGGTGGGAGTGAGGTTGCGAGGGGTGAGGTAGCGGGCCATGTAGAGGTAGCTGACGGCGTAGCTGAACGCGGCGGCGAGACAGGCGAGGGCGCCCCAGGTGTCGACGTACCCGTTCTGCCAGGGGGCGAAGATAAGCAGGCTGCCAGCGAATCCGAGGACGAGGCCGGTGACCTGGCGAGGACGGGGTCGGTCGGCTTGACCGAAGCTGTCGGCGAGGACCAGGGTCCAGAGCGGGGTCGTGGCGTTGAGGGCCCCCGCGATGCCGGAGTCGACCCGGGTCTCGCCAATCGCGAACAGCAGGTATGGGACCGCATTCGCGACGAGGGCGGCCACGGTGAGGTGACCCCAGGTCGTCCAGTCGCTTGGTAGGCGTTGGCCGGTGACGAGGACGACGGCCAGGAGCACCAGGGCGCCGAGAACCATGCGGCCGGCAGTGATCTGGAGCGGGCTGAAGGCATCGAGGGCGATCTTGATCCAGAGGAAGTTGGAGCCCCACAGCAGCGCCAACACCGCGATGAGGAGACTCCCGCGGCCGGTGGCGATCACCCGGCGTGCCTACTGCTCGACGTCGAAGGCGTAGACGAGGCCGGAGCGGTCGGCGCGGTGCACGAACCGGGTCACCTCGAACGGCTCGCCGCGCTGGTTGAAGCTGGTGTGCAGTACGTCAAGCACGGGCACACCGGAGGGAGCCTGGAGGAACTGGGCCTCGTCGTGCGTGGGCATGCGCGCCATGACCTCGTCGCGACCGGTGGTCATCACGTGACCTCTTTCTTCGAGCCGGCCGTAGATGCCGCCGGGTCCGGTCTTGGGCTCGAGAAGCAGGGTGCCATCGGCGTCGGACCATCGGATATAGGTGCTGACGAGCTGCACCGGTTCCTCGTCGGCGAAGTACTCGTTCCGCCTGCGGATGACGGATGGCTTCCCGGTCGCCACGTCGAGGCGCTCGGCGATGTCGTGGGGCGGTTCGATTCGGTCGATCGCCACAGCGTCAATGCGCGCGGTCTTGCCCTGGCGTTGCATCTCGAGCCGGAACGGGGTCAGCCCCGTCTCCCGAAAAACCTTCTTGGAGTAGCGGTCATTACCCCAGCGGAACATCCGCTGCTTCTCGCGCACGAACACGCCCTTGCCGTGCTTCGGGGTGACCAGAGCTTCTTCGGCGAGGATGCGAATCGCCTCACGAGCGGTGTTGCGGGCGGTGTCGAACCGACTGGCGAGTTCGCGTTCCGAGGGCAGCCGGTCCCCCGGTGCCAGCTCGCCGGAGGCAATGAGGCCACGGAGCGCGTCGGCGATCCTGCGACTTGGAAGTGGATCGCCCGGTACGGCCTCTGACCTGCTCATACCACTCAGCATATAACTGGCTTAAACCAGTACTTGCATGACGCCGGTCACATGTGATCAGCTGGCTTAAGCCAGAACTGGCTCAAGCCAGTACCGCGAACGAGGAGTGACAATGACGGTCGACTGCCGCCCGAGCTGGCATCAGTGTTCACCGTGACATGTTCACCAGGCCGGGCTGCGAATGCTGACACACGACAGCTCGCACCTGGCTGGCATTCGCTGGTCCTGTCCATGGATCCGGGCCGGGTCGTGATCGATGTACCGGCGGTAAACGGCGGCGGCCTCATCCTTGCCCAGTTCTGCCGCGACCTCGCCCGGGTGGCGGCCCAACTCGCCATCGACCTCGACCGTCGTCCGAAAAGTGTGGACCGGGCTGACACCTCACCCCGGCACCCGCTGCGTGAGGGCGAGTGCGGTGAGTGACCGCAGCGTGGCGTGGCGGGAGGTTGAGGCGTGCCAAACGCTGATCCAGGTGCATGAGGCGGTGGCTCGGCTGCGGCCCTGCGACAGCGCGGACGACGTGCGGTGGCGCAATTGCCGGCTGCGCAGCGCGACGGCATACGAACGGATCGCCGACATCGATCGCGGGCATCACTACGAGGCGCTCTATTGGGCGCAGCGCGAACGCAAGCACGCCAACAACATCACCTTGCAGCGCGCGCACACCGAGCGGCTGTGATCCGGCATGGTCGGGCTTGCCGCGCCCTTCCTCGACGCGGCGGCTGGCGACGTCCCGGCTGGCTGGGTCGGCGAGCAGGATGACGCACCACGTTGCCTGAGCGCGAGACTCGCTTGCCTGAGCGCGAGACTCGCGGGTGGGTCTAGCCTTTGAGCAGGTGGCGGGCCATCACTAGGCGCTGGATCTGGTTGGTGCCCTCGTAGATCTGGGTGATCTTGGCGTCGCGCATCATGCGTTCGACGGGGAAGTCCACCGTGTAGCCGGCGCCGCCGAAGAGTTGGACGGCGTCGACGGTCACGGACATGGCGGTGTCGCTCGCGAAGGTCTTGGCGGCGCTGGAGGCGAAGGACGCGTTCGGCGCACCGCGCTCCACGGCCGACGCCGCGGCGTAGACCAGGTGGCGGGCGGCTTCGATGCGCATGGCCATGTCGGCGAGCATGAACTGGACGCCCTGGAAGTCTGCCACGCGGCGGCCGAACTGCTTGCGGTCCTTGACATACGCTACCGCCGCGTCCAGCGCCCCCTGGGCGATGCCGAGTGCCTGCGCGCCGATGGCGTGCCGGGTGTGGTCCAGTGTGGCGAGCGCCAACCGCAGGCCCTGCCCCGGCTCGCCGATGATGCGGTCGGCCGGGATGGTGCAGTTCTCGAAGTAGATCTCGCGGGTCGGCGAGCCCTTGATGCCGAGTTTGCGCTCCTTCGGACCCACGGTGAAGCCGGCATCGGACACGTGGACCATGAACGCCGAGATGCCGTCGGCGGGCTTGGCGGCCTTGGGATCGGACACGGCCATCACGGTGTACCAGGTGGACTCGCCGGCGTTGGTGATCCAGCACTTGGTGCCGTTGATCACCCAGTGGTCTCCATCGAGCGTCGCACGGGTGCGCATCGACGCCGGGTCGGAGCCGGCCTCCCGCTCGGACAGCGCGTACGACGCGAGCTGGCCGCGCGCGATGTCGGGCAGTACCGACTTCTTGAGCGCGTCGGAGCCGCCCAGGATCAGGTTCATGGTGCCGAGCTTGTTGGCCGCCGGGATCAGCGACGACGACGCACAGACCCGGGCCACCTCCTCGACGACGATGTCCGCCGCTACCGCGTCCGCGCCCTGCCCCTCGTAGTCCTCGGGAATGTGCGGCGCGCTGAAGCCGGCCTTGGCCAGGGCGTTCTGCGCCTCGACGGGAAAGCGGGCCTGCTCGTCGACGTCGGCCGCGTACGGCGCGATCTCCTTCTCGGCGAGCGCGCGCACGGTCGCCCGCAACGCATCGTGCTCCTCGCCGAGCTGGTACAACCCGTAGCCAGCGTCCACGTCGCAAACCTCCTGCTCAGACCCCGTGTCTCCATGTTATCGGCCGTTTACCAGGGCATCCGAGTGACTTCCGGCACGACTTAGAGGCTCGACCGCAGCGCCGCATCCTTCTCGGTCACGAGCCGCTGGAGGCCGGCTTGGAACTCGGTGATCCTGGCCCGGAGCCCGGCGTCGGACGCACCCAGGATCCGCACCGCGAGCAGCCCGCCGTTGCGCGCGCCGCCAACCGAGACCGTGGCCACCGGCACCCCGGCCGGCATCTGCACGATGGACAGCAGCGAGTCCAGTCCGTCCAGGTACTTCAGCGGCACCGGCACCCCGATCACCGGCAGCTCGGTCGCCGAGGCGACCATGCCGGGCAGGTGCGCGGCGCCTCCGGCCCCGGCGATGATCACCCGCAGTCCGCGCCCGGCGGCGTCGCGGGCGTACTCCAGCATCCGCCACGGGGTGCGGTGCGCGGACACCACGCTCACCTCGTAGGGCACGCCGAACTCGGCCAGCGCCTCGGCCGCGGCGCGCATCACCGGCCAGTCCGAGTCGCTGCCCATGATCACGCCGACCAGAACGTCAGTGGATGTCATAACCGTCCAGCCATTCGCCGGTGGAAAGCCAGTGCGCCGCCAGCCGGGCCCGTTCGCGCACGACGGCGAAGTCCGTGCCGAGCATGGTCACGTGCCCGATCTTGCGACCCGGCCGCTCCTGCTTGCCGTAGAAGTGCGCGTGCGCGTCGGGGAACCGGGCGAACAGGTGGTGCAGCCGCTCGTCCACGCCCATCTCCGTCGGCTCGGCGGCACCGAGCACGTTCGCCATCACCACGGCGGGAGCCAGCGCGTCGGTGGCGCCGAGCGGATAGTCCAGCACCGCCCGCAGGTGCTGCTCGAACTGCGAGGTGCGGGCCCCCTCGATGGTCCAGTGTCCGGAGTTGTGCGGCCGCATGGCCAGTTCGTTCACCAGCAGCCCGGCCGCCGTCTCGAACAGCTCGACGGCCAGCACGCCGACCACGCCGAGCGCGTCCGCGATCCGCAGCGCCAACTCCTGCGCCGCCTCGGCCAGCCCGGGGGCGAGATCCGGCGCGGGCGCGAGCACCTCGACGCAGATCCCGTCCGACTGCACGGTCTGCACCGCCGGCCAGCAGGCCCCCTGCCCGAACGGCGAGCGGGCCACCAGCGCGGCCAGCTCGCGGCGCATCACCACCCGCTCCTCGACCAGCAGCGGCGTGCCGGCCGTCAGCAGCGACGCCACCAGCGAACCGGCCCGCTCCGGGGAATCCAGCAGCCACACCCCGCGCCCGTCGTAGCCACCCCGGCTCGCCTTGAGCACGCAGGGCCACCCGTGCGCGTCGCCGAACTCGACCGCGGCGGCCACGTCCGGCACGGCCGCGAACGCCGGCACCGGCACGTCGAGCGCGGCCAGCCGGGACCGCATCACGAGCTTGTCCTGCGCGTGCACCAGCGCGTCCGGCCCGGGATGCACCCGCACCCCCTCGGCCGCCAGGGTCCGCAGGTGCCCGGTCGGCACGTGTTCGTGATCGAAGGTCAGCACGTCACAGTCAGCCGCGAAGGACCGCAGCGCGTCCAGGTCGGTGTGCTCACCGAGCATCACGTCCGGCGTGACCAGCGCGGCCGGATCGGCCGGCGAGACGGCGAGCACGTGCAGCGACTGGCCGAGCGCGACGGCGGCCTGGTGGGTCATCCTGGCCAACTGCCCGCCGCCGACCATGCCCACCACGGGAAACCCGGTCCTTGCGTCCACGATCAGCGCAGCCTACGCAGCCGGATCAGGACCCATCCCGCCGCCACCACGGGCACCAGCAGGTAGGCACTGCCGATCACGAACTCCACCGGGTTCCAGTCCAGCTCCAGTCCCTTGCCGTTGCGCATGATCAGCAACACACAGCTGGCGAACACCAGACCCACCGCACCGATCCCGGCCAACACCCGCACCCGGGCGGCCCCCACCGGCAGCGGCGACGGCAGCCGGGAGAGCAGGTACACGATCAGCGGCACCACCCACACCCAGTGGTGCGACCAGGACACCGGGCTGACCAGCAGCCCGAAGAACCCGGTGACCAGCAAGGCCGGCACCTCCTGCCCGTGCGTGTGCAGCCGGCGCACCACGATCCCGGCCGGCACGGCCAGCAGTGCCCCGACGCCGAGCGCCACCGTGAGCGACCACGGCGCCAGATCGGAGAGCCGCAGCACCAGCCCGTTGACCGACTGGTTGCCCGCCCAGTAGATCGGGCCGGTGCGGGCCGGATCGCTCACCGCGTGCCCCCAGAACCGGGCGAAGTCATGCGGGGTCAACAGCCACATCAGGCCCTGTAGCAGCACGAACGTCACGGTGGCGCGCATCGCGTCGGCCCGCCGTCCGGTGAGCAGCAGGTACGGCACGAAGATCAACGGGGTCAGCTTCACCGCGGCGGCGACCCCGATGAGCACTCCCGAGTACCGGGATCCCTTGAGCGCCAGCACGTCCAGCACCACCAGTGCCATCAGCACCAGGTTGATCTGGCCGAGAAACAGGGTTCGCCAGACGGGTTCGAGGCCCAACAGCAGCACGGTGAGCACCGGGGTCGCCCGCGCCGGGGTCAGCCAGGGCGGCCGGCCGGGCAGCGCACCGATGGTCGTGGTGATCACGACGGCCATGCCGACCACCGATGCCGCGCCGAGCACGCCCCAGGACACCTGCGTGGGGACCAGGGCGAGCGGCACGAACAGCAGCGCCGCGGTCGGCGGGTAGGTGAACGGCAACCGGGCCCACGGCGGCTCGGCGGAGAGCGACATCGAGTCGTACAGCGGCTCACCGTGCAGCAGGGCCAGCGCACCGGACCGGTACACGGCGCTGTCCACCCCGAGTCGCCAGTTGATCAGCCAGCTGACCACGCCCGCGGCGAGCAGGCCGAGCGGCACCACGACGAGCCAGGGGTTGAGGCGGGTGCGCAGCGCGGACTCGGGCTCGGTCACGCGCAACAGGAAACCACGCCCCGGTCGGGCCCCGGCGCGGCAGGCGAGCCAACCGGCGCACGGCGCCCGCTGCCCGGTTGGTTTCGGCCAGAGTGACCTCCGCTACGGACGGTTCAGGTCACCCGCAGTAAACGGTCCCGGTAGAGTCGGAGTATGGCCCTGATCGAGACCGCTCTGTCCCGCGTACCGGAGCCGCTACGCGCCGTGCTGATCAAGCACCGCGAGCTGCTGAAGTTCGCGGTCGTCGGCGGCTTCTGCTTCCTGGTCACGGCGGTGGTGAACTACGCGCTCAAGATCACTATCTTGAACGAGAAGCCGGTGACCGCGCTGGCCATCGCGGTCGTGATCGCCACGATCGTGTCCTACATCCTCAACCGCGAGTGGTCGTTCCGGACCAGGGGTGGGCGCGAGCGGCACCACGAGGCGGCGCTGTTCTTCCTGATCAGCGGCATCGGCGTCGGCCTCAACTCGCTGCCGCTGTGGGTCTCGCGCTACCTGCTCCACCTCCAGGTTCCGCAGGTCAGCCTGCTGGCGCAGGAGGTCGCCGACTTCGCCTCCGGGATGATCCTCGGCACCCTGCTGGCCATGGTGTTCCGGCTGTGGGCGTTCAAGAAGTGGGTCTTCCCACAGGCCGGCGCCCGCCCGAGGGTGGTGCGCGGCGGATCGCGGCCACGCCGGGCCGACCGCGCCGGCGACGAACGCGCGGCCTGAGGGTTTCCTAGACTCGGCGGGGTGAGCGTTGTCGACAACGTGCTGGCGCTCGTGCCGGCACCCTTTCGCTCGGTCCTGATCAAGCACCGGGAGCTGCTCAAGTTCGGCATCGTCGGCAGCACCGCGTTCGTCATCGACAACACCGTCTGGTACTCGCTCAAGCTCACCGTGCTGGAGAGCAAGCCGGTCACCGCGAAGGCGATCGCGATCATCGTGGCGACGATCGTGTCCTACGTGCTCAACCGGGAGTGGTCGTTCCGCACCAGGGGCGGCCGGGAGCGGCACCACGAGGCGGGGCTGTTCTTCCTGATCAGCGGCATCGCGGTGGTGATCAACCTGATCCCGCCGCTGATCTCGCGGTACGTGCTCGACCTCGAGGTGCCGCACGTCAGCCGGCTGGTCCAGGAGGTCGCGGACTTCGTCAGCGCCTCGGTGATCGGGATGCTGCTGGCCATGCTGTTCCGGTTCTGGGGGTTCCGGCGCTGGGTGTTCCCCGACGAGTTGGGCCGGCGCCGGCGCGGCACCCCCGGCTAACCCCGCGTCGCCGGGGAGCCGGAGCCTGGACATGGTTCGACGGCTCGGTTAGCGTCCGGTGGCGATGACGGGACGGTGATTTCAGTGTCTACAGTGGACTCCCGAGTGGCCGTGCGGACCGTGGCGGAGACGCTTTTCGTCGCGGCGGCACAGGACCCGGACCGGGTGGCGTTCCGGCACAAGACCGGCGGCCAGTGGCTCGACGTGACCACCGGGCAGGCGGCGCAGACCGTCCGGGCCCTCGCCGCCGGCCTGCTCGCGGCCGGCGTCCGGCCGGGTGACCGGGTCGCCCTGCTGGCCGACACCCGGGTGGAGTGGACCTACGCCAACCTCGCCGTGATCGTGACCGGCGCGATCCTGGTGCCCATCTACCCGACCAGCTCGGTCGAGGACTGCACCTGGGTGCTCACCGACTCGGGCGCCAGCCTGGTCATCTGCGACACCGACCGGCAGTACGCCAAGGTGACCGAGGCCGGCGCGACCGACGTGGTCACCATCGAGTCGTTCGACGGTTCCCCGCGCACGCTCGCCGACCTGATCGAAACCGGTATGTCCACAATGGATGACTCCGCGCTCGCCGCTCGGCTGGACGCGATCACCCCGGCCGACCTCGCCGTGATCATCTACACCTCGGGGACCACCGGCCCGCCCAAGGGATGCATGCTCACCCACCAGAACTGGCTCACCCTGGTGGACATCAACGACACGCTCTCCTACGTCACCGGCGACGACGTGGTCTACCTGTTCCTGCCGCTGGCCCACGTGTTCGCCCAGTTGGAGCAGTTCGCCTGTCTCGGCTGCGGCGCGACCCTGGTCTACTTCGGCGGCGACGTCAAGCAGGTGGTGCCCGAACTCGCCGAGGTACGACCCACGTTCCTGCCGTCCGTACCGCGGATCTTCGAGAAGCTGTACACCGCGATCACCGGACAACTGGACGCGAGGACGGTGCCGACCGCGGTTCGGGTCGGCCTGGAATACCGGCGGCTTGATCGGCTCGGTGAGCCGGTGCCGCCCGAGCTGAGCGCCGCGTTCGAGCAGCTGGAACCCTTATACGCCAAGGTACGTGCCGCGTTCGGCGGGCGGGTGCGGCAGGCACTGTCCGGCGCGGCGCCGATCGCACGCGAGGTGCTCGAGTTCTTCTTCGCCGCCGGCGTCCCGGTCCTCGAGGGCTACGGCATGACCGAGACCACCGGCCTCGGCACCGTGAGCACCCTCGAGCACCACAAGCTGGGCAGCGTCGGCCGGGGCGCTCCCGGGGTCGAGGTCCGGCTCGCCGCGGACGGCGAGATCCTGGCCCGCGGCCCGCACCTGTTCGCCGGCTACTGGCGAAACGACGAAGCGACCGCGGAGATCATCGACGCGGACGGCTGGCTGCACACCGGCGACCTCGGCACCATGGACGACGACGGCTACGTGACGATCACCGGCCGCAAGAAGGACATCATCATCACCGCGGGTGGCAAGAACATCGCCCCGGCCAACTTCGAGAACGAGCTGCGCCAGTCCCGCTGGATCTCCTACGCGGTGATGTTCGGCGACCGCCGGCCGTACCCGGTCGCGCTGGTCACCCTGGACGAGGACGAGATCCGCGGCTGGGCGACGGACCGCGGCCTGCCTGCCGACGTGGCCGAACTGGCCGCGCATCCGGACGTCCGCGCGCTCGTCGGCGAGGTCCTCGACCGGGTCAACGCCCGGCACTCCAACGTCGAGCAGATCAAACGCTTCGCCATCCTGCCCCGCGACCTGTCCATCGAGCACAACGAACTGACCCCGTCGATGAAGGTCAAGCGCAACGTCGTGCTCGCCAACCACGCCGACCTGATCGGATCCCTCTACGCCTAACGCGGACCGCGCTCGGCCGGCCAGCGCACCCCGCGCACGTCGGCGACCTTCGGCACGGGCAGGAACATGGTGAACGTCGGCGGCCGGGCGATGGACAGCTCGAGCCGGCCGCCGTCGGAGTCGATCAGCGCGCGGGCCAGGGCCAGGCCGAGGCCGGTCGAGCCGCTGCCGGAAACGCCGCGCTCGAAGATGTGCGCGGCCAACTCGTCCGGCACGCCACCCCCGGAGTCGGCCACCTCGATCGCCACGGTGTCCCCGCCCGGCATGGCCTCGCCGCCGCGCGCGGTCAGGGTGACCGTGCCGGCGCCGTGCCGCAGCGCGTTGTCCAGCAGTACGCCGACCGCCTCGCGCAGCCGGGTCGGCGAGACCTTGGCCAGCAACCCCTGCGGCACCTTGACCTTGAGCGAGCGGCCGGCCGCCCGAAGCGGGGTTCGCCACTCGTCCGCGATGACGGCCAGATCCTTGCCGAGGTCGACCGGCTCGGCATCGGCCGCCCTGGCCTCCCTGGTCGCGGCCAGCATGTCGTCCAGCACGCCGGCCAGCCGTTCAGCCTGTTCCAGCGCCGCGCGCGCCTCGGTCGCGACCTCCTCGTCGCCCATCTCGGCCAGCGCCTCCAGCCGCAGCTGAAGCGCGGTCAGCCGGCTGCGCAGCTGGTGCGAGACGTCCCCAACCAGCTCGCGCTCCCGCTGCACCAGTTGGGCCAGCGCGGTCGCCGAGGTGTCCAGCGCCGCGGCCACCATGTCCAGCTCGGCGACGCCGTAGCGGGCCCGGTCCATCCGGAAGTCGCCGGCCCCGAGCCGGGAGGCGCGGTCCGCCACGTGTCGCAGCGGCCGGGCCAGCCGCCGGGCGGTCACCACGGCCACCAGCGTGCCGATCCCGACCGTGCCGACGACCACGAGCGCGACCAGCGCGGCCACCTGCGCCTGCCGGGTGTGCATCGGACCGGCGTCGACCGCGAGCCGCACCTGGCCCTGGTGCACGATCGGCACCTCTTCGCTGACCGACTCGCCGCGCAGGTCGGGGCCGAAGGTCAGCTCCTGCCCGGTGGTGAGCTGCACCACCAGCCGCCCGCCGGTGGGCACCGCGATCTCGATTTTGGACAGATCGGGTTGCCGCCCCGCGGCGATCTCGTCGTCCAGGGTGGCCGCGATCTTCTGGGCGCGGGCCGCCAGGTCCTCCCGGGTCAGGCTCTCCACCACCTGGAAGGCGGTGTAGCCGAGCGGGATGCCCAGCGCGCACGCGGTTACCGTGACGGCCAGCAGGATGGCCAGGAGGATGCGGCGGCGCACGGCTTCAGTCCGTGTTGAACCGGAAGCCGACCCCGCGAACCGTGGCGATCCGTTGCTCGCTGGACCGGCCGCCGTCCTCGCCGAGCTTGCGGCGCAGCCACGACATGTGCATGTCGAGCGTCTTGCTGGTCTTGAGCTCGGGGCCGTTCCACACCTCGGTGAGGATCTCGTCGCGGGTCACCACCTGGCCGGCCCGCGCGATCAGCACCCGGAGCAGCTCGAACTCCTTGTTGGCCAGGGTGATCTCCTGCCCGTCCACCATGACCAGGCGGGCGGCCAGATCCATGCGGACCCCGTTCACCTCGATCGTGCCCGGTGACCGCCTGCGCAGCAGCGCCCGGATCCGGGCCAGCAACTCGGCCAGCCGGAACGGCTTCGCCACGTAGTCGTCCGCGCCGGCGTCCAGGCCGACCACGAAGTCCACCTCGTCCGCCCGCGCGGTCAGCATCAGCACCGGAATGCTCCGGCCGGCCGCACGCAGCCGCCGGCACACGTCCAGCCCGTCGATCCCGGGCAGGCCGAGATCGAGCACCAGCAGATCCACCGTGCCCGAGTTGGCCGCCTCCAGTGCCCCTGGGCCGTCACCAACCACTTGCACCTCATACCCCTCGCGATGCAACGCTCGCGACAGCGGCTCCGCGATTGCCGTGTCGTCCTCAGCCAGCAGCACCACGCTCATGACATGGCTCGCTCGCTCACGCTGCACAGCCTAGGCGCCCAAGCGGCCGAACTGGGCGGCATGGCAACATCGCCCGGGTGCGCACCGACTCGGCGGACCTGGACCTCGCGTTGACCATGGCCGATGCGGCGGACGAGATCACCACCGCCCGGTTCCTCGCGAGGGATCTGGTGGTCGAGCGCAAACCGGACCGGACGCCGGTGACCGACGCGGACACGGCGGTGGAGGACACCGTGCGCGGGCTGCTCGGCACCGCCCGACCGGACGACACGATCGTCGGGGAGGAGCGCGGCGGTAGCTTCGGCGCCGCCCGGGTGTGGGTGCTGGATCCCATTGACGGCACCAAGAACTTCCTGCGCGGAGTGCCGGCGTGGGCCACCCTGATCGCCCTGGTGGTGGCCGGCCGTCCGGTGGTCGGGGTGCTCAGTGCGCCGGCCATGCGCCGCCGGTGGTGGGCCGCGGCCGGGGCGGGGGCGTGGACCTCGGACCCGGACGGGTCGCACCGGGCGATCTCGGTGTCCGGCGTCCAACGGCTGCACGACGCCTATCTGTCCACAACGGACCTCGGCTCCTGGGTGCGGCACCACTCGCGGGAGCGCTACCTCCGCCTGGTCGACGCCTGCTGGGAGACCAGAGCGTTCGGCGACTTCTGGCAGCACTGCCTGGTCGCCGAGGGCGCGCTCGACCTGGCCGCCGAACCGGTCGTCAACCCGTGGGACGTGGCCGCCGCGCAGATCCTCCTCGAGGAGGCGGGCGGCATGTTCAGCGACCTGTCCGGCGCGCCGCGGTTCGACGGGGGGTCGGCGCTGTCCTCCAACGGCCGCCTGCACGCGGCCGCCCTCGACCTACTCGGCGGGAGTGCCGGCGGGTAGCACGCCGACCGCGCCGCGGACCACCTGCGCCCAGGTCAGCCGCCCGAACAGGTAGTGGCAGGCGACCTGCTCGGTGGAGAAGCGCGCCCAGTCGTAACGATTGCCCTGCTCACGCCAGTACACCTCCCAGCCGAACCCGCCGTCCTCGGCCGGCAGGTCGTCGCGGACCAGGCACCAGGCGTTGTCCGCCTCGGCCCCGATCGAGACCACCTCGGCCGGTACGCCGACCGCGGCCAGCCACTCCACAATGGACTCGGCGTTCACTCGCCACCTCCGGTGATGTCCGCCAGGTAGCCGAGGGCTTGCAGCTCGACCGCGGAGTACGTGGTGCGGTACCGCTCGCCGCCCCCGGGCTGGCCGAACCACGGTGCCGAAACCGCGCGCCAGACCGGAAGCGCGCGGGTCACCCGGTAGCGGCGGTAGCCGGCGTCGAGCAGTTCCGGCGGCAGCGAGCGGCGGGCAAACGCGGTGTCCGGCGTGCTGAACACCCGGCCATCCGGCGCGCCGAACCGGTCGATCACGGTGCCTTCGGCGAGTAGTTCCGGCTCGCCCGGCGCGCTGCCGCCCTCGGGGTACACCTCGCCCGGCGGCCAGGCGTACTCCTTGCCCGCGCTGCTGATGCCCTGCGGGGTCACGCTGCCCAGCCGGACCAGGTACCTGCGGTCCCACTCGCGCTCGTGCTGCCCGCCGAGCGGGTCGTGACCGGCGGCGATGCCGGCCACGACCTGATGACTTCTCGGCAGCCCAGCAGGCGGTTCCAGCGGTGGCACGCCGACGCGGAGCTCGTCGAGCCGCCAGCCGCCGTCCACCCGGTCGTGCTCCGGGTGGTCGCCGGGCGGAAACCGCAGGCCCGGCGCGTAGTCCAGCTCGGGAGCCGGCGGCGGGAGCTGCCGGGCCGGGCGGTCGGAGACCACGGGCATGTGGCCGATGGGGAACATGTGGACCCAGAACAACAGCTGGGGCTCATCGCGGCGCGGCCCCTTCGGCCCGCCCCCGGCCGGCTGTGCCACCGCCGGCTGCGGCGGCCCGGCCGGGCCGGGCGGCACCAGGCCGGTGACCGCACCGGGCGCCCGATTCCGCTCGGCCGCCGGCACCGGGGCCATGGGCGCCGGGGACGCGGGCACCGGC
>JBJMIG010000086.1:0-6712 GCA_045806965.1 Labedaea sp.
CCGCCCGGCCGTCGTGGGCGAGACCTGAAAACGCTCGGCGGCCCGCCGCAGCGGCCACCCGTCCTGCACCACACACAAGGCCAGGCGCAGCCTGCCAGCCGCAGTAAGCGGTGCGTTAGCGTGAGTCACGAGGGCCTCCGTCAGCTCGGTGCAGATATCGCAATCCACACCGAACCCGGAGGCCCTCCCTCATTCCAAGATCATCCGATCACGTGTCGCCCCGTACCCAACCTCCGTGAGCAGTACATCTAGGCCCGAACCAATCCGAGCTTCGGGCCGTGGCTCCGGTCCAGCTTCCACCCGTCGGGCAGCAGGACGTCGTGTTCGAGGGACACCCGCATGGCGTGCGTGCGGGCGGTCGCGCCGCCGGCCACCCGTAGATCAAGCCCGTTGGAGAACACGGTGTCGGCCAGGTCGACCGCCCCGGCGAAGCGCGCGTCCAGAAAGGACACCGGACCGGCGAACCTGCTCCGCGCGAACTTGGTCTCGCCGTGGAACTCCACACCGGCGTAGGAGACCGTGCCCTCGGCCGCGAACCCGCTGAACCAGCACCGCGCCTCGAAAACGGCGCCCTCCGCGTAGAACCGGCCCCAGCAGCGCGCCCTGGTGAACCAGGCGTCCTTGGTGATCCGGGTGCCGCGCAGGTTGGTGGCCTCGTAGAAAGTCGCGGTCCGGGCCCGGATCTGCCCGACCACCCGGTCGGAGATGTCGAAATACTCCAGCGTGGCACCGTGCAGGTCGAGGTCGTAGTGCGGCGGGTCCGGCTCGGTGATGGGCGGGAGCAGGTCGGCGATCAGCCGCTGGGCGGTCGCGCGCACCTGGAGTGTGCGGTCCGCCAGCTCGCGCCGCTCGCGTTCCCGCGGCAAGTCGTCATCCGGCTCCGGCGCGCCCCTGGTCGCGGTCGCGGCGTAGCGGGGGTGGTCGAACGGCCTGCGTAAGTAGGCGCACAACACGTCGAGCACGGTCTGGGTGTACGCAGGGCGGCTGCGGGCCAGCCCGACCAGCGCGTGCATGGCGCCCACCTGCACCTGGTCCGCCGCGCTGCCGAGCAGTTCGACCGCGCGGGCGAAGCGCTCGTCGGCCACCCGCTCCCGGTCGTGCTCGGCTCGCTGGTGCTCGAGGTCCTGGCGGCGCTGCTCGAGCGCGTACCGCTCGGTCTCCAGTTCCTGGCGGCGCCGCTCGATCTCCTGGCGCTGCTCCTCGACCCGGCTCCTGCGGTCGTTGAGCCACAACGCGTACAGCGCGACCACCGAGCCGGCGGCGAGCCCGCCGGTCTTCAGCGACTCGCCCCGGTTGATCCCGCCGCCGGCCAGTAGCCAACCGGTGACGACGGCGAGCACGCCGAACGCGAGCAGCACGGTGCCGGCCAGCGGCAGCCCGGTCCTCGGCCGAACCAGCCAGACGACGAAAACTCCGGCACCGCAGGCGATCCCCACGATGCCGAGTACGAGGAACGCGGTGCTTTCCATCGCCGCAGAATCTAGCCGTGAGCGCGCGACGGCTCCTTCCGGGCCGTCGCGCGCCCAGCCGCGGGGGAATCAGTCGTGGTTGGTGGCGACCGCCTGTAGTTGCGTGTAGGCACCGTTGAAGGTGTCCTGGTCGATCGGTGAGGAGCTGTACTGCCAGACGGTGAAGAAGCCCCAGCAGCACGGCAGGCTGCCGGCCGAGGAGGCGTAACGCGCCACCCAGAGCGGGTTGGTGCTGCTGAAGTCACCGCTCACGCACTGGCTCCACCAACTGGTGGAGGTGTAGATCGCCGGGAACTTGTTCCACCGGGCCTTGTAGGTGTTGCTGAAGTCCAGGATCCATTGGGTCATGGCGGCCGGTGACAACCCGTAGCAGGTGGCCCCGTACGGGTTGTACTCCATGTCCAGCGCACCGGGCAGCGTCCTGCCGTCGGCCGACCAGCCGCCGCCGTGGTTGCTGAACCAGTTGGCCTGGGCCGCGCCGCTGGACGTGTTCGGCGTGGCGAAGTGGTACGAGCCGCGGATGAAGCCCTGGTTGTAGGAGCCGCCGTACTGCTGGTTGAAGGACGGGTTGGTGTAGTTGGTGTTCTCCGTCGCCTTCACCCAGACGAACCGCTTGCCCTGGTTCCAGTAGGACGCCCAGTCCACACTGCCCTGCCAGCCGCTGACATCGATGCCGGCGACGGTCGCCATCGGACTGTTGCCCGACGGGTCTCCCTTCGGCATCTCGGCGGTGCCTTCGTGCAGCCGGATCTGTGACCCCATCGGGTGATCATTGGCCTGGACGTAGGGGTCGACCTGGTCGGCGGAAGCCGCCGGGCCGGCAGGGGAGACGGCCGGGCTGGCTTGCGCGGGGACACTGAACGTGAACGCCGACGCGGCGGCGGTCAGCATGATGGCGGCCACGCGCAGGGTGCGCGGCCGGCCACGAGCCATGGACCTCATTTGAGTTGCCCTTTCCAAAATTGCCCTCACGTTGGGCGGCTCGGGGCCGGGCCGCCCAATCGGCATTGTGGGGGGTAAACAACCCACTTGTCATCATTTTCCGTTAATTGATCACCAAGCAATGTGAACTCGGCTATGGTCCAGACCACCGGATGCGCACTTGACTCGTGGAGACTAGTCGTGGACGGAGCGTGAGAGCGGCCGTATCCTGCGCTTACCCCGAAGCGGGTGACACAGGTGTGCCGGAGGGTGCGACGGTGGCTAGCCCCACGTGGCGGTCGGTCAAGGTGATCGCTGGCCGCGACTCTTTTGCCTCCGCATGGGCCGCGGTGCTGTCCGGCACCGGCTATGTGGCGATGGGGCGCACCCAACTCACGGCCGCCCTCCAGGAGTTGACCGACGCCCTCGAGGCCGCGCTGCGCGCCGACGTGTTCGATCCGGACCCGGTCGAGCAGGCCGGAATCGCCTTGGTCGAACTGCACCTGACCGCGCCCGAAGTGATCGCCTGTTCGGTCCGGCTGATCGGCGAGGAACTGCTGCGTGCCGCGGGCGCGAATGCTGATCAGCGGGCCAGGGATCGGATCCCGGCCGTCCAGGCCGCGCTGTGCGCCGGTTTCGCCAAGGCCGCAAGGGGATGGGTCTACCGCGAGCAGGAGGTGCTGCGCCGGGCCGCGCTGGACGCCAGGGACCGCGCCGAGGCGTCCAGTCGCGCCTACGAGGCCCGGTTCCGCGCCATGTTCACCGACGCGGCGATCGGCATCGGCATCTGCGACACCAAGGGCGTGCTCCAGGAGGTGAACTCCCGGTTCGCCGCCATGCTCGGCTACCGCCCGGAGGCGCTGCGCGGCGCCGACCTCACCACGCTGTTCCACGCCGACGATCCGAAGGAGATGCGGCTCTACTTCGACCAGACCGTGGCCGGCAAGCGCGACCACTACCGGGTCGAGCGGATGTTCCAGAAGCGCGACGGAAGTCCACTGTGGACGAACGTGACCGTGTCGCTGGTCCGCGACGACTCCGGCGCGCCGGAGTTCCTGGTCGGCATGGTGGAGGACATCACCGAGCGGCACGAGCTTCAGGAGCAGCTGCGCTACCAGGCCAACCACGACCCGCTCACCGGCCTGGCCAACCGCGCGTTGTTCACCGAGCGGCTGCACGCCGCGTTCAGCTCGGGCGCCGGCGGCCGGATCGGGTTGTGCTATCTGGACCTCGACGGCTTCAAGGTGATCAACGACAGCCTCGGGCACGTGGTCGGCGACCAACTCCTGGTCGCGGTGGCCAGCCGGCTGGACGGCCTGGTCTCGGCGGACGGCAGGCTGGTCGCGCGGATGGGCGGCGACGAGTTCGTGGTCCTGGTCGAGCTGAGCTCGACCGTGACCGAGGTGGTGGCGCTGGCCAAGCAGATCCTGGCCTGCCTCGCCGAGCCGGTGCGGATCGGCGGCCACCGGCTGTCCGTGTCGGCCAGCATCGGCATCGTCGAGCGCGCGGTTGCCGAGTCGAGCCCGGCGGACCTCATGCGGGACGCGGACATCACGCTGCACTGGGCCAAGGCGGACGGCAAGAACCGCTGGGCGTGCTACGACCAGGAGCGCAACGCCAAGGAGATCGCCCGGTTCACGCTCTCCGCGACCATGCCGGCGGCGCTGGCGCACGGCGAGTTCTACGTCGACTACCAGCCCCTGCTGCGGCTCTGCGACGGCAAGGTGTTCGGCGTCGAGGCGCTGGTCCGGTGGGCGCACCCGGAGTTCGGCCGGCTCGGGCCGGACCGGTTCATCGGGCTGGCCGAGGAGACCGGGTTGATCGTGCCGCTCGGTCGCTGGGTCCTCGCCGAAGCCTGCGACCAGGCGCGGGAGTGGCTGGACGCGCACGGCGCGGACGCCCCGATGGTGAGCGTCAACCTGGCGGCCCGGCAGGTGGCCGAGCCCACTCTGGTCGACGACGTGCGGGCCATCCTGGACGCCGCCGGGCTGCCGGCCAGCGGCCTGCAACTCGAGCTGACCGAGAGCGCGATCATGGGCACCGCCGGCGCGCCGCTGGACGCCCTGCGCGCGCTGGCCGACCTCGGTGTGCGGATCGCCATCGACGACTTCGGCACCGGTTACTCCAACCTGGCCTACCTGCGCCACCTGCCGGTGCACTCGCTCAAGATCGCCGGCTCGTTCGTCGAGGGTCTGCGCGACGGCGCCGCTGCATCGGTGGACACCCGGATCGTCACCGCTCTGGTCCAGCTCGCGCACACCTTGGGCCTCGAGGTCGTCGCGGAGGGTGTGGAGACCCAGGCCCAGGTCGACCTGCTGCGCCAGATCGGCTGTGACTCGGCCCAGGGGTGGCTCTTCGCCAAACCCGGCCGGCCCGAGGAGATCGAGCGCTGGCTGCGCTGAGACGCACGCCGCGATTCCCCCCGGGAGTGGTGCTCGCTGGCGACGGTCGAGTGCGGGTCAATGACAGAGGGCCACGAATCCGGCATGTTCCGCCCGGACGTGCGAATCTCAGGTGTGTCTGCGGCACTGCCGTGCCGCGGATCGGGGCCCGACCTCCGGTCGAGTACCGTGTTCGGCGCCGACGACAAGTCCCACAGAAAACTGACGGTTAGGCGGAACCTGCCGGAACCACTCCACAGGGTTACGCATCAGAGTTACAGTCGTCGCAAATGCACAGGATTGAGGGAGACACGCCGTGTTTCTAGCCGACGGTGGTGGGGGTGGCACCTCCCCGGGGCCCAGCTACAGCGGTACCCAAACGCTGAAGATCGATCCGAGCGCGATTCCCGGGGCACTGGCCGCGTTCCGGACGGCCCACGAACGGGTGGCAAAGAAGGTCGACGAGCTGAACGGCATCGCCATCACGCCGTGGGCGAGTGACGAGGTCAGTGCGGAGACCGCGAGGCAGTTCGAGCAGCGGTCCACGGGCGGGGGTGCCGACTCGGCCATCAAGTGCCTGGTCGGCTACCGGGACCAGCTCAAGCAAGCCTGCGACTCACTGCAGGACGCGTTCGACGCGTACACCGCGATGGAGGGCGACAACAGCGCCCTCTGGGGCGCGCACGGGTAGGCGACCGACCGACTTAGGGGACGATCCAGATGACCGCACGGTGGCGTGGCCACTCGCACGAAGCGTTGTATCTCATGATCAACAATGGTCCTGGGGCACGGGCGTCCGATCCCCAGACCACCTACTGGCAGAGCCTGTCCGATGAGCTTTCGCAGGTCGATGCCACCCTGAACCAGGCGCTCAGCAACCTCAACGCCAGCTGGGAGGGTCCGGCTTCGGAGAGCGCGAGCACCGGGATGACCCCACTTCAGGCGTGGGCCGGCGACGCGCAGACCGGCTCGAGCGTCATGCGGGTGTCGTCCGAGGACCAGGCCCAGTTCATCGCGTCGGCGCGCGCCGAGATGCCCAAGCCGGTACCGGTGACCACGCCGGCGCCGAGCTCCTGGGACGTGGTCGGCGCCGGCGCCATGGCCGCGATCGGCAACCCGGGTCCGGCCGCCGTGGTCGCCCTTCAGGCCGCTGACCACGAGCGGCAGGAGGCGGCGCAGAGCGCGGCCGCGGACAAGGCCGTCGACACCATGAACACCTACCAGTCCAACAGCACCTGGAACAGGAACACCCTCGGCACCTTCCAGGCTCCGCCGGACGTCGTGGTGTCCACCCCGGCGCCGGCCGGCAGCGGCACCGCCGGCGGTCAGGTCGGCGGTTGGATGACCGGTTCCTCGTACAACCCGCCGTCGCGGACCACCACGAGCAGCAGCTTCACCACCACCACCACCGGCGGGTCCGGCGGCAGTGGTGGACGCACTCCGCCACCGGCCCCGCCGGGCGCGGGCAGCGGTTCCGGCACGGGCGCCGGCAGCGGCAGCGGCACCGGCACCGGCACCGTGCCCTCGGGGGGCACCACCACCCCGTCCACGGCGGTACCGGCCCCGCCGGCCGACCCTGCCCCGCCGCGCCCCGGCCCCGGTCCGTTCCCACCCGGTCCGCCCGGGGGCGGCGGCAACGGCCCGACCACCGGTGGCGGCAACGCGCACGTCAATCCGTTCCTGCCCGGACAGTTCCCCGCTGACCTCGCGGACGACGGTGGCAACCCGGGCAAGGGTCCCAACTTCCGCGGGCCCAACCCACCCGGCCTGTCCGGTCTCGGCCAGGAGCCCGGCCGGATTCCCGGCGGTTCCGCCGGTCCCGAGGGCCGGCTGCCCGGCGGCGCGGGCGGCGCCGGTGGCCCCGGTGGCCTCGGCGGGGACGCCGCGCGGTCCGGCACCCCGATCGGCCGGCCGGGAGCGTCCGGCGGACCGGGCCTGCCC
>JBJMIG010000087.1:0-11084 GCA_045806965.1 Labedaea sp.
ATCGCCTTGTCCGGCAGGAACCGGTCGTTGATGTACCGGTCGGCCAGGGTGGCCGCGGCGACCAGCGCCGGGTCGGTGATCGTCACCCGGTGGTGCGCCTCGTAGCGGTCCCGCAGGCCCTTGAGGATCTCGATAGTGTGCTCGAGCGTCGGCTCGCCCACCTGGATCGGCTGGAACCGCCGCTCGAGCGCCGGGTCCTTCTCCACGTACTTGCGGTACTCGTCCAGCGTGGTGGCACCAATGGTCTGCAGCTCACCGCGCGCCAGCATCGGCTTCAGTATCGACGCGGCGTCGATCGCACCCTCCGCGGCACCGGCTCCGACCAGGGTGTGGATCTCATCGATGAACAGGATGATGTCGCCCCGGGTGCGGATCTCCTTGAGCACCTTCTTCAGGCGCTCCTCGAAGTCACCGCGGTAACGCGAACCGGCCACCAGCGAGCCGAGGTCGAGCGTGTAGAGCTGCTTGTCCTTCAGCGTCTCCGGCACCTCGCCCTTGACCACCATCTGGGCAAGGCCCTCGACGACCGCGGTCTTGCCGACCCCGGGCTCGCCGATCAGCACCGGGTTGTTCTTGGTCCGGCGGGACAGCACCTGCATGACCCGCTCGATCTCCTTGGCCCGGCCGATCACCGGGTCGAGCTTGCCCTCCCGGGCGCTCGCGGTGAGGTTGCGGCCGAACTGGTCGAGCACCAGCGACGACGACGGGGCACCCTCGCCCCGGCCGCCCGGCTCCGCCGACTCCTTGCCGTGCTGGTAGCCGGAGAGCAGCTGGAGCACCTGCTGGCGCACCCGGTTGAGATCGGCTCCCAGCTTGACCAGCACCTGGGCGGCGACGCCCTCGCCCTCCCTGATCAGCCCGAGCAGGATGTGCTCGGTGCCGATGTAGTTGTGGCCGAGCTGAAGCGCTTCGCGCAGCGACAGCTCAAGCACCTTCTTGGCCCGCGGCGTGAACGGGATGTGCCCACTCGGCGCGTGCTGGCCCTGGCCGATGATCTCCTCGACCTGTTGGCGCACGCCCTCGAGCGCGATTCCCAGCGACTCGAGCGCCTTGGCCGCGACACCCTCACCCTCGTGGATCAGACCCAGGAGGATGTGTTCGGTGCCGATGTAGTTGTGGTTGAGCATCCTGGCCTCTTCCTGGGCCAGGACGACCACCCGCCTCGCGCGGTCGGTGAACCTCTCGAACATCTGCACTCCCTGACTGGCTGCGCCGGCGGCCCCTACCCACCTCCGCTGGGTGGGCTCAGCACCGTAGGACCAACTGTAGTCGTCCGGCCTGTAGCTCTCAGTACCACTTCGTTCTCGTCCTACTCAACGTGCGAGAACCCGGCCGGATTCCACTCGACGGCGATGTCCGCTACGCGCGAACAATGCGCCTCCCGGCCGCCGGGCCGCTGGAGCGCGACTCGAGAGTCGATCCAGCCCGCCACCGGCTTCGTGTAAGGTAAGGCAACCCTCACAACGCTGGGAAGACGATGGGAACACGGTGACCGCTGGATACGCGCCGGTGCCGGGTGCCGGGCGGCGCGCACGACGCCGGTACCTGCGGGACTCGCTGGCCAGGGTGAGCACCCTGCAACAGCGGGCCGAGCTGCGGTTCGGCGTGCCGGCCGGCGAGCGCGGCTGGACCCGCTGCGCGGAACTGCTCACCGACCCGGCCGGCTTCGACCGTTGGCGAGCGGAGCTGGCCGGCTGGCTGACCGACCGCTACGGCGCGGCGCCGGAGCGCACCACGGCCGGTTACGTCCTCTACTGGTACCTGTTCGTCCCCGGCTACCTGGCCGCCCTGCTGTTCCATCACGAGCGCCGGGTGCCGGTCCTCGACCCCCGGCTGGTGGCGTTCCACACTGCCGCGCCGCGCCCGCACCCGGACCGGATCGCCGTGCTCGACCCCAGCTTCGCCTGCCTGCCGGACGACCCGGCGGCCGGCACCGAGCACGCCATCGTGATGGCCAGCGAACACGCGCTCGCCGGAGTGCTGCGCGGCCGCTACGTCAACCACGCCGCGCGGTTCGTCACCGCTTTCGCTCCGACCGTGCGGTTCGGCCGGCACACGCTATGGGCGGCGGCCACCGACGTGCTGGACAGCGCGCTCTGGCTGGCCGGACGCTACGGGGGCGACGAGGACGCCGGGGCACTCGATGCCGGGCTGGTGCTCGCCGAGCGGTTCGCGCCGCTCACCTCGGCGTCCACCATGCGCCCGGTGCCGGGTCACCCGCCGCGGTGGACCCGGCGCCGGGAGAGCTGCTGCTTCCACTACCTGCTCAGCGCCGGGCAGGGACCGTGCGGGACCTGCCCCCGGCTCGGCCGCAAGCCGTCAGCCTGAGCCGCCGGCCAGCGCGTCGCCAAGAGGAGTACGCCGGTAGAGCACCGAGCGCCCGGCGCGGGCCCGGCTGAGCAGCCCGGCCCGGCGCAGCACGGCGAGGTGGTCGCCGACCGCACCCGGCGCGAGCCCGAGGCTTCTGGCCAGCTGGGTGGTGCTGGCCGGCGCCTCGAGCGCGCCGAGCAGCGCCGCACGGGACCGGCCGAGCAGATCGGCGAGCGCGCCCGGTTCGGCCGGCGCGTCCGGCTCCCACAGCGCGCCGATGCCGCGCGCCGGATAGATCAGCGCGTGCGGCCACGGCGGCAGGCAGTAGGCGGCCACCCCCGGCCAGACGAACACCGACGGGATCAGCAACAGGCCGGCGCCGCCCAGGTCGACCGTGTTCGAGCTGTTCCCAAGGCGAACCTCGATCCCGTCGTCACGCCAGCGCAACCGCGGGTCCAGCCCGGCGAGTGCGCCCGCCCAGCCGGCCGTGGACAGCAACCCGGCCCGGTGCACGATGTCCCGCTCGCAGATCGCTCGCAGCTGCGGCCAGTCCGCGGCCAACAACTCGTGCCAGGCCCGCTCGAGCACGTCGGCGACGATCTCGACGACGCGCGGGTCGTGTAGCGCGGCGAGCACCGCGGCGTCGGTGACCGGCCGGCGGGCCAGACATTCACGGATCTCCTGCCTGGCCACCTCGAGCGGGGTGGCCCGCACCTCGACCAGGTCCAGCTCCATGGTCTGGGCCAGGCTCTGTGGTGGCGGCGCGACGAACGCCGCGCCGTAGTGCCTGGTCTGTAGCGCCAACACCGCGTCGAGCCGGCAACCGGCGCGCAACCGGTGAAAGGCCGGACGCAGCCGGGCCGCCCAGTCCCTCGGCAACCGGCCACCGTCGGGCCGGGCGAGATTGCGCAGCAGGCCGTCGAGCTCGAACAGGGGGGCCACGGCGAACCGGCTGTTGAGCAGGTCCCGGGCGCCGACGAGGTAGCGAACCGACACCGTCGCACCTTACGTCCGGACACGTAACTGTGGTGCCGTGACCGTGGGCTCGGCAGGCTCGCCGATCATGACCGAAGCAACCAAGGCCACCTACCGGCAGGCCCTCGCCGTGCCGGTCTACCGAGTGGTGTTCGGCGTTCGGACGGTGGCCACGGTTGCGGACACGCTGCGGATCATCGCGCTGTCCGTGCTGATCTTCAGCAGCACCGGTTCCGCGGTGCTGGCCGCGGCCGCGTTCGGCGCCGGGTTCATTCCGCAGGCGCTCGGCGGCGTCCTGCTCGGCGCGCTACCGGACCTGGTCCGGCCCCGACCGCTGATCGTCGCCGGCTACCTCGCCGAGTGCGCGGGCGCGGTGGTGCTCGCGCGGGCCGGCCTGCCGGCCTGGGGCAGCCTCGCCCTGGTCGCCGGGCTCGGCTGCCTGGTGCCGGTGCTGCACGGCAGTTCGGGGCGCCTGGTCTCCGAGGTGCTCACCGGGGACGTCTATGTCCTGGGCCGCTCGCTGCTGCAGATGTCCTCCGCGCTGGCCCAGTTGGTCGGCATGGGCTGCGGCGGGCTCGCGGTGGCCGCCGTCGGACCCCGGCATGCGCTGCTGCTGTGCGCGGCCGGACACCTGATCGCGGCCGTGGTCACCCGGCTGCGGCTGGCCGACCTGCCGGTGCGGCGGCGGACCGGCGATCGGGCGGTGATCCGGCGGAGTTGGCTGGGCACCAGAACCCTGCTCGCCGACCCCGACCTGCGACGGCTGCTGCTGGTGTTCTGGCTGCCGCCCGCCTTCGTCACCGGCGCGGAGGGACTGGTGGTGCCGTATTCGGCGGTGCACGGCCACCCGGCCGGCGCGGCCGGACTGGCGCTGGCCTGCGTGCCGGTCGGGATGCTCGCCGGAGATCTGGTGGTCGCGCGACTGCTGCGCCCGGCCACGCGGGAGCGAATCGTCGCGCCGATGATCGCGTTGCTCGGGTTGCCGCTGACCGGGTTCGCCTTCGACCTCGGCCCCTGGCCGGCCGCCGCGCTGCTGTTTGCGACCGGCTGCGGTTTCGGCTACGGCCTCGGGGTGCAGCGCCGATTCCGGGACAGCGTCGAAGAAGACATGCGCGGGCAGGCCTTCGGTCTGATGTCCACTGGCCTGATGACGTTGCAGGGTATCGGCCCGGTGTTGTTCGGCGGACTTGCAGAGGTAATCCCGATCGGCCTGACCATGGCGGTCGCCGGGGCGATGAACGTGACGATGGCCGGGTGGCTTGGCTGGCGTGGATTTACCGACGAGCGCACCCCAGGCGTCGGCGCGGCCGCTGATCTGCCGCATTCCCGACAAGACGAGCGGTAGTCGCGAGGTCGAGTTTTCCGGTCGAGGGGCCGCCGCTGACTTGCCGCCGACCCTGCTCGACTCGGGTTTCAGGCTTGGGAGTTGTAGGCGTCGATAACCTCGGACGGGATTCGCCCCCGGTCGGATACCTTCATGCCCTGCTTACGGGCCCACGCGCGAATTGCCTGGTTCTGCTCGCGGTCCGCGGATGCGGGCCGGGCGGGACGGCCGGCTGGTCGGCTGTTAGCGCGCTTACGGCCCCCCGAACGGCGCGCGTGATCCACATACTCGGCAAGCGCATCGCGGAGCCGCTCCGCATTTTCCTCAGACAGGTCGATCTGGTAGGAAGCCCCATCCAAACCGAACTCGACGGTCTCCTCGGCTTCGGTACCGTCCAGGTCGTCAACCAGTGTGACCGTGACCTTCTGCGCCATGAGCGCCCTCCCTAGGTAGCAAGTTCACGCAGATTGTGCCTGTGTCGGCAACGATATAAATACTCCAACTCGGTGCGTTTGCGCAAATCGTAGGTTATTCTTGTGCGCGGACTCGGCCAACCGGGTCATTCGGGTCGCACGAGTGGGAAGAGGATGGTGTCCCGGATGCCGAGCCCGGTGAGCGCCATCAACAAGCGATCGATACCCATTCCGGCACCGCCAGTCGGCGGCATTCCGTACTCAAGGGCGCGCAGAAAGTCCTCGTCGAGGCCCATCGCTTCGTCATCTCCGGCGGCGGCCAACTTGCCTTGCTCCTCAAGACGCTGGCGTTCCACAACCGGATCCACCAGCTCGGAGTAACCCGTGGCCAGCTCAAATCCGCGAACGTAGAGGTCCCACTTTTCGGCCAGTCCCGGTGCGCTGCGGTGCTGCCGGGTCAACGGCGCGGTCTCGACCGGGAAATCCCGTACGAAAGTGGGGTTGTTCAGGTGATCGCCGACCAGGTGCTCCCACAGCCGTTCCACCAGCTTTCCGTGGCTCCAACGGCTTGGGTCGGTCTCCAGGCCGTGCGCGAGGGTCTGCTTGCGCAGCAGCCCGACAGAAGTGTCCGGGGTGATCTCCTCGCCGAGCGCCTCAGACAACGAGCCGTACATGGTGATAGCCGACCATTCCCCCGAAAGGTCGTAAGGGGTGCCGTCAGCGAGCGTTACTACTTGAGTACCGAATACGGCTTCGGCCGCCTCCTGCACAAGTTCCCTGGTCAGCACCCCGATGGTGTCGTAGGTCTCGTTCGCCGCGTAGTACTCGAGCATCGCGAACTCGGGCGAATGGGAAGAATCCATCCCCTCGTTGCGAAAGTTGCGGTTGATCTCGAAGACCTTCTCGATACCGCCGACGACGCAACGCTTCAGGAACAGCTCCGGCGCGATGCGCAGGTAGAGGTTCATGTCCATGGCGTTGGAGTGGGTCACGAACGGGCGCGCGGTCGCACCACCGTGCATGGTCTGCAACATCGGGGTCTCCACCTCGATGAATCCGCGCTCATGAAAACTGTCGCGTAGCGCACGAACCACGCCGGCCCGCGTGCGAACCACATCTCCGGCCTGCGGGCGCAAGATCAGGTCAACATACCGTTGACGAATCCGGGTTTCCTCGGACAGAGTCTTGTGCGCGACCGGCAGTGGACGCAATGCCTTGGCGGCCAAACGCCACTCATCGGCCAGAACCGACAACTCACCGCGCTTCGACGTGATCACCTCACCATGCACGAATACATGGTCACCGAGGTCGACATCCGACTTCCAGGCGGAAAGCGCGTCCGGCCCGAGCTTGTCAAGGCTGAGCATCGCCTGCAGTTCGGTTCCCTCGCCGCCGCGGAGGGTTGCGAAACACAACTTGCCCGTGTTGCGAAGGAACATGACCCGGCCAGTGACGCCCACCACATGTCCGGTGAACGTGTCCGCCGGCAGCCCGGAATTCGACTGGCGAACCTCGGCCAGGGTATGTGTCCTGGGCAGTTCGACCGGATACGGTTCCACTCCCGAGGCAAGCAGACGATCGCGCTTCTCCCGGCGTACCCGCATCTGTTCGGGTAGATCGTCGGCCGGTTGCGAGGGGAGCTCTTCGGTCACGGATTCAGCGTACGGAGAACAACTCGGCCAATGCGAACCGGTATCGCATAGGGTCGAGCGCATGGACGCGGAGGAGTTGTTCGCCAAGCGGGCAAGCTCGTTCGGAAAGCAGGCCGCGGAGTATGCCGAACACCGCCCGGACTATCCAATGCCGGGCATTCGGTGGAGTCTGGCCGGGCCCGGGCCGGACGTGCACCGGGTTCTTGATCTCGCCGCCGGAACCGGAAAGCTCACCGACGGGTTGCTCACCCTGGGTCTCGAGGTGATCGCCGTCGAGCCGGACCCGGAGATGCGCGGCGTGCTGTCCACCCGGTTTCCGGAGGTCATGGCGCTGGCCGGGACCGCGGAGGAGATCCCGCTGCCGGACTCGTCGGTGGACGCCGTGCTCGCCGGCCAGGCGTTCCACTGGTTCGACACCGAGCGCGCGCTCACCGAGACGGCCCGGGTGCTACGCCCCGGGGGCCTGCTTGCCGCGCTGTGGAACCGCGAGGACGAGCGGGTCGGCTGGGTGGCCCAGCTTGCCGCGCTGACCAGCACCGGGGTTACCCGCTCGTGGAACTACGAGCCGGACTTCCCGGACCACCCCGCGTACTCGCGGTTCGAGCGCAAAGTCTTTCCGCACAGTCACCGGCGCACCGCCGAGTCGCTCACCGCCACCATCGGCACGCACTCGCACACGCTGGTCGTTGCGCCCGCCGAGCGCGCGACACTGCTGAGCGCGATTCGCCGGTTCCTCGACACCGCACCGGAAACCGCAGGCCGCGAGTTCGACCTCCCCCTGCGAACCACCGTGATCCGCGCCCGACGTAGCTGATTGCCCTGTGTCTTTCTGCGCTCACTCGCACGCTCGTTCGCGCGGCTCGCGACATCTGAGCCGCTCGCACAGCTTCGGTGCCTTTCGGCGCCTGGTCACATCGCGAGCTCTACACTCACGCCCTGTTGCGTTCGAAGACCAGGCGGAGGCCGAGGAGGGTGAGGTCTGGACGGTGGTGCTGGATGGTCTGGGACTCGTCGATCACCAGCGGGGCCAGGCCGCCGGTGGCGATGACCGTGACCGGGGCGGCGTGCGGGGTGCGCTCCAGCTCGGCGACGATCCGGGTGACCAGTCCGTCCACCTGACCGGCGAAGCCGTAGAGGATACCGGACTGTAGGCACTCCACGGTGTTCTTGCCGATCACCGAGCGCGGCCGGACCAGCTCCACCTTGCGCAGCGCGGCGGCCCGCGCGGCCAGCGCGTCCACCGAGATCTCGATGCCGGGGGCGAACACGCCGCCGAGGAACTCCCCCTTGGCCGAGATGACGTCGATGTTGGTCGAGGTGCCGAAGTCGACCACCACGCAGGCGGTGGCGTGCAGGTAGCGCGCGGCCAGCGTGTTGATCACGCGATCCGCGCCGACCTCCTTGGGGTTGTCCACCAGCAGTGGCACGCCGGTGCGCACGCCCGGCTCCACGATCACCCGGGGCACCGCGTGGTAGTAGCGGGCGAGCATCGCCCGCAGCTCGCGCAGCACCGCCGGCACGGTGGACAGCGCCGCGACCCCGGTGACCTCGTCGGCGGCGGGCCCGAGCAGCCCCCGCATGGTCAGGGCCAGTTCGTCCGCGGTCATTCTGGCATCGGTGCGCATCCGCCAGTCCCGCACCAGGGTCGCGTCCTCCCCCTGGCCGGCATACAGACCCAGCGCGATGTTGGTGTTCCCGACGTCGATGGCCAGCAGCACGCGGTCAGCTCTCCGTGTACAGCAGCGCGTCCAGCCGGGCCGCGTCGGCGGTCTCGGCGGGCGGCAACTCGGCGCCGCCGCGAAGGCCGGAACCCTCCGGCGCGTGCCCGGGATCGGCGCCGCGCGCCAGGATCTTGTTGTCCGCGTCGACGAAGATCACCCGCGGTCGGTGCGCCGCGGCCTCGGCGGTGTCCATCATCCCGTAGGAGATCACGATGACCAGGTCGCCGGGGTGGATCAGGTGCGCGGCGGCGCCGTTGACGCCGATCACGCCGCTGCCTCTCGGTCCGGTGATCACATAGGTCTCCAGCCGCGCGCCGTTGGTCACGTCGACGATCGAGACCTGCTCGCCGGGCAGCAGGTCCGCCGCGTCCATCAGGTCCTCATCGACGGTGAGCGAGCCGACGTAGTGCAGGTCGGCCTGGGTCACCGTGGCCCGATGGATCTTCGACTTGAGCATGGTGCGGAGCATCGTCGCCTTCCTCTGTCAGCTCATGTGTCGGCGCTAACCCAATGGCACCGGGACATTGTCGATCAGCCGGGTGGTCCCGACCGTGGCGGCCACCAGCAGCCGCGCCTCGCCCGCCGCCGGGGCCGGGCCAAGCTCCCGGTCCCTCAGCTCGAGGTAGTCCACCCTGATATCGGTGGCACTGTCCAGAACGGAACGGGCCGCGGCGAGCACCGCGTCCGGACCGCCCGCCGCCGCGTGTGCCCCCGCGGTCAGCGCCGCGGACAGCGTCGCGGCGCTGCGCCGCTGCTCAGCGCCGAGGTAGGCGTTGCGAGAGGACAGCGCGAGGCCGTCCGGTTCCCGCACCACCGGCACCCCGATCACCCGCACATCGAGATCGAGATCACGCACCATCCGCCGGATCAGCACCAACTGCTGGTAGTCCTTCTCCCCGAAGAACGCGAAGTCCGGCCGGACGATGTTGAACAGCTTGGCCACCACGGTGAGCACACCGGAGAAATGGCCCGGTCGCGCGGCACCTTCCAGTTCGCCGCCCAATGGTCCGGGTTGGACGGTCGTTTCCGAGCCCGGTGGGTACATCGCCTCGCGGTCCGGAGTGAACACGACCTCGACCCGTTCCCCCGCGCACACCTGAAGATCCGCCTCGAGCGGCCGGGGGTAGCGGGAGAAGTCCTCCTGCGGCCCGAACTGCAACGGGTTCACGAAGATCGACGCGACCAGCACCGTGTTCTGAAGCCGGGCGGCGCGCCGCAGCAGCTCGCGATGGCCGTCGTGCAACGCACCCATGGTCGGCACCAGCGCGACCTTGCGGCCGACCGCGTGCAGCGCCCTGGTCAGCCTCGCGACCTCCGCCGGTCCACTGTGGACGTGCAACCTGCCTCGGGTGAACTGAGGGGTGAACCGAGCCGTCATGCGCCTTCCTCGTCGTCGATCGCGGCGATCACGTCGGGCGCGAGATCGGCCCGAAGCAGGCCGACGTCCTGCGCCCGCCGGGCGGTGCGCGCGGCCAGCGCCCGGTAGCTCGGCAGCAACTCCGGTGCGTGCTCGGCGAGCACCCCGAGATGGGTGCGCACGGTGCCGGCGTCGCCCCTGGCCACCGGGCCGGTGAGGGCCCGGTCCCCGTGCCGCAACGCGTTGTCCAGCGCGGCCGAGAGCAGCGGGCCGAGCAGCCGCGCAGGGTCGCCGACCCCCGCCGCGCGAAGCAGTTCCGCGCTCTCCCCGACCAGCGTGACCAGATGGTTGGCGCCGTGCACCAGCGCGGTGTGGTACAGCGGGCGGGCCATCTCCGGTATCCGCACCGGCTCCGCGCCCATCTCGACCACCAGCGCCTCGCCAACGCTCCAGGCCGCCTCATCGCCGTCCGCCGCGGTGACCCCGAAGCAGCAGGCCACGATCCGCTCCAGGTCCTCGGCGCGGCCGGTGAACGTCATCACGGGGTGCAGGGCGAGCGGCAGCGCGCCGGCCGCCGCGGCCGGTTCGAGCACCGCCACGCCGTGCGCGCCGGACGTGTGCACCACGATCTGTCCCGGCCGCAGCGCGTCGGTCGCGACCAGCCCGCGCACCGTGCCGGCCAGCGCGTCATCCGGCAGGGCGAGCAGCACCAGGTCAGCCGCCTTGGCCACCTCGTCCGGGGCACCGAGCGCGACGCCAGGGAGCAACTCCTCGGCGCGGCGCACCGACTCGCGGGACACGCCGGACGCGGCGACCACCGGGTGTCCGGCCCTGGCCAGCGCGGCGCCGAGCACTGCCCCCACCCGCCCGGCGGACACCACGCCGACGGCGAGCCGCGCCGGACGGCTCATCGCGTCGTCGCGTTCACGTCATGGCTCCTTGGTTCCTTGCTCACTCCCGTACGGACGCCGAGGGTAGCCGGTTCACCGGTGCGGGTCGGCGAACGCGATCGGTGGCAGCCCGGCGCGCTCGACCGCGATGGCCCGGCTCGTGATCAGGATGGCGAGGAGCCTGCGCTCCTGATCGGCGGCGTCCGGCCCGGCGGTGCCCAATCGGATGGCGTGCCGCAGAAAGGCCAGCTCGCTCACCGCGGCCTGGTACCCGCCGATCGCCCTGGCCGCGTCCCGGCCGGCGCTCCTGCGGGTCTCGGCCCGCCAGGCGCGGCGGCCGGTGAGGCTGGCGAGCCTGTCCACCTCGACCGGGGCCACGGCGCGCTGCCGGACCATGCCCGGCAGCGCGGCGGCGACGATCTTCTGCTCGCGCTTGCGGTGC
>JBJMIG010000088.1:0-42528 GCA_045806965.1 Labedaea sp.
ATCACCGCGACCGTGCCCAGCCCGACAACCACCTTGGTGGTCTGATCAAGATCGGGAAGGATCACGCTTCCCTCCGGCGCAGCTCGTCCCGCGCCGCGCCGCACGTGTCGATCAACGCCGACAGCTCGGGGGCGGGGCAGCGGACGATCTCCCCAGCCGCAACCGTGAGCACGGCAGCGTCACCGTTGACGGCAACAGTGGACACGTGGACCCGGCCCAGTGCGTCACGACAGGGCACCGATCGCGGCTGTGGCTTACGCACACCTCGACCATCGGCCGAGCTGACAAGTTCAGGTAGTGGCCAAATCAGGGGCCAACCCCACGGCCCTACCGGTCGGCCGGGAGGACGTAAACCCGGGCGAAGTGGGTGCCGATGTGAGCGGCGTGCAGGTGGCCGGACAGCCCCCGGTCACCCTCGACCGCCATCACCGCGTGAACGTGCGGACTGCCGTCAACAACCTCGCCCGTGCCGCTCATCTCGGCCGGCAGCGCGTACTCGGTGACAACATCCTGGGTGGCGTCCGTGGCCGGCATGGTGGAGATCGTGAAAGCGTCGACGCCGCCGATCAGGGAGACGATCGCGCCGTTCTTCACGCCGAGCTCGGCGAGACGATCGGTCAGGGTCTGCATGAGCTCGCCGTCGTTCACCTCGATCACGTGCACGGGTCCGCTCCGTTCAACATCAGGCCAAACGCCCGGACGTTCTCCCGCACCGGATCGTGGCGTAGCGCTGCCGTCAGGGCAGCTCGCGCTGCCGGGCTACCATCCTTGCCCAGCAGCCACGCCGCACACCACCGGGCGCCCGAGTCACGTCCGTTGTGCACCTCGTCGGCCAGAGCCGTCACCGTGCCACCCGCCCGGACCGTCAGCGCATGCGCGTACCGCGTACGCGTATCGCTGTCGCGGCCGAGCACGACGGCCACCTCATCATGCAGGTCCGGAACGCGGGCCTTGGCCAGGATGCCGGCCGCGTTGACCCTCAGGACGTCCGAGTCGCCGTCGCGCATCCATCGGGCCAGGTGCAGCACGCTGGCGCGATCCGTGGTCACCAGCTCGGCGAGCGCGAGGTCGGTTCGGTGCGCGGTCTGCACGGTGGTCAGCGGCGCCGGATCGCCCCCCGCGATCGAGGTCATCAGGTCCGTGGTGATCCCGGGCAGGCCCAAGGCCGGGACCGTGGCCGCTAGCTGTAGGAAGTGGCGCCGTCGCACCCGCTCAGCCTCCAAGGTGTCCAGGGGCACCCGGAGTGCCGTCGCCAGGTGGGGCAGCCAGAACCGCGACGGGGTGCGCTTGCCGCACTCCCACCGGGAGACGTACTCCCGGCTGATCATGACCCCGGTAAGTTCGCTCAGCCGCTCGGCGAGCCGGCCCTGCGAGTGGCCCAGCGCCTGCCGAAGATCGCGGATGAGGGAGCCCAGGGAGCCACCGCTCACATCGGGCATCGGTCAGCCTTCTTCGCGGAGTTCAGCCTCTTCGCGTGGCCCCGGTGATCAGCCGGGGGCGTCCCTCCACGAAGGGGTGCAAGCCCAAGTTTACCTAGCCGACTTGGGACGTCGCCCGAGCAGGTCACCACGACATGCTGGCCCTGGCTGGTGTCAGCCGGTAAAGCGCAAGGTCACCTTCATGCGGTTGTACACGCGCAAGGTGACCTTCCGCTCTACCTCCGCGCTCGGCGCCGCTCGCCCGAGCGGCTTGCCACCGGCCGGCTCGCCCGGCTTCGCAGCCCCCTCGGGCCGGTAAAGCGCAAGGACACCTTCATGCGGTTCTACCCGCGCAAGGTGACCTTCCGCTGTAACTTCCGCCCTCGGCGTTCCTCGCCCGGGCGGCTTGCCGCCGGCCGGCTCGCCCGGCGTCGCAGCCCGTCAGCCGGTAAAGCGCAAGGTCACCTTCATGCGCGTCTACACGCGCAAGGTGACATTCCGCTGTAACTTCGGCCCTCGGCGCTCGGCGTTCCTCGCCCGGGCGACTCGCGCCCGGCCGACCTGATCCGCGCATCCCGCGCACATATGTCCCCTGAGCGTGGGGCCGGTGGGAGTCGAACCCACACTGGCACGGACCTAAACCGTGTGCCTCTGCCTTTGGGCTACGGCCCCTGGTGCTTCGCGGTGCTGGTCCGCAGCCTATCCAGGGGGTTGTGCCATCATGCTTGTGGTCCGCGTCCGACACGCTGGGCCTAAAGGGGATGGCGGCCATGCGGTTTCCTCAGCCGTTCCGCGCGGCGGTGGACTGGTTCGAGGCGCACGGCGTCTACGTGCCCGGCGAGGACAACCGGCCGATTTCGCCGTGGCGTGACTTCGGCTGGCTGATCACCGGCTGGCTGATCACCGTCGCCGTCTTCGTGCTGTTCTTCTCGCTGGCGGCCTGAGCGCCTTACCGGTAGAAAGGGCGTGGCGTCGATCACGCCAGGTGGCCTTACGGTCACAGCTCGGCTACAGGTACGACTCAACGGGTCAACATGAGCCCCTGAACGGGTGCCGTGCGCCATGGTGGAGCCAACACCTCGCGCTCTTCTACCCCGGAAAGAAGCAACCTCCGTGCACAGGGTCCGGCTGGTAGCCGCCGCCAGCGCGCTACTCCTCCTGGCCGGGTGCGCCAGGCCGGTCTCCGACGCGACGCAGGACCTCCAACCGCTCGACGTCAGCCCGACCACCGTCGCGGTCAAGAGCGAGCCGAACTCCCACGCGACCGAGCGGCGAGTGTTCGACCACGGCCTGGTCGTCACGGTCTCCCCGCCGCGGTCGTTCACGCCGACCGACACCGCCTATCCGCGCTCGCCCCGAGCCGCGGCCTTCGACCTGCTCATCGACAACGAGGGCGCCGAGGTCTACCAGCCGTCGCAGCTCTCGGTGTCCGCGACCTGCAACGGCGACACCGCCCTCCAGGTGATCGACTCCACCCAGGGCTACACCGGCCTCATCGGCGCCACCAAGGACGTGCCGCCCGGCGGGCACCTGCGGATCACGGTCGCCTTCGCGGTCCCGCCCGACTGGGCCGAGGTCGCGCTCCTGGTCCAACCGGACGCGCAGCGCGGCGGCCGGGTCACGATGTACGAAGGCGGCGTGTAGCCCGGCCGGCGCGGCACGCTAGCGTCGGTCGCATGAGCGCGAGCGAGCAGAAGCGGCTGGCCGAGGGCGATCCGGCCCCGGATTTCAGCCTTCCCGACAGCACCGGCAAACCGGTGTCGCTGTCCGACTTCCGCGGTCAGTCGGTGGTGGTGTACTTCTACCCCGCCGCCGGCACCCCCGGATGCACCAAACAGGCCTGCGACTTCCGGGACAACCTGGCCGAGTTGAACGACGCCGGGTTCACCGTGCTCGGCGTCTCGCCGGACAAGCCCGCGAAGCTGGCCAAGTTCGTCACGGACGAGGGCCTCACCTTCCCGCTGCTGTCCGACGAGAACCGCGCGGTGCTCACCGAATGGGGCGCCTACGGGGAGAAGCAGAGCTACGGAAGGACGATCACCGGAGTGATCCGGTCGACGTTCGTGGTTGGCCCGGACGGCAAGATCGCCAAGGCGCTGTACAACGTCAAGGCGACCGGGCACGTCGCCAAACTGCGCAAGGATCTCGGCGTCTAGCCCGAGTCCGGCGCGTCCGGGACATCGGACGTATCTCCCTCATACCGGCCCGACTGCTGCGGTCCGGCCGGTTTCGCTTGTCCGGGAAGACCCCAGTAGTCCAGAAAGCTCGTCTGGCGCCAGGATCCATCCCGCTCATCGGCACAACCGTTTCGCAACAACCCGCTGTGACCTAAGGTCAATCACTAATACATCCGATGTCTAGTGAGTCTGAGCGGCGTCACCAGCGACGGAAGAGGAGTGGGCATGAAGCGAGGGCGATCGCGCCTGCGGGCGCTCACGGCGCTCGGCGTCGCCGCGCTTGCGGCCGGTGTGGTGCACGCCGCACCGGCCGGCGCGGCGGACGGCGTCCCCCCGGCGGATGTGGCCACGCTGGCCACCCGAACCGAAGCGGAGAGCGGGCTCTGCCAGGGCACCATCGACAGCAACCACACCGGCTTCTCCGGCACCGGCTTCTGCAACCTCGCCAACGCGGTCGGCAGCGCCGCGGAGTTCACGGTCAACGCGGCGAGCGCCGGCAGCGCGTCGGTCGTGCTGCGCTACGCCAACGGCACCACCACCGAGCGGCCGATGGACCTCGTGGTCAACGGCACCACCGCGGCCGCCGCGGTGCCCTACGCCAGCACCGGAACCTGGGACACCTGGGTGTCGAGGACGTTCACCGTGGCCCTCAACGCGGGGGACAACACCGTCCGGTTCGTCTCGACCACGGCCAACGGCGGGCCCAACATCGACTTCATCGACGTCGACACCGCCGCGGTCACCGACTACCAGGCCGAGAAAGCCACGATCTCGCAGGGCGTCGTCGAGTCCAACCACGCCGGCTTCACCGGCACCGGCTTCGTCAACCTCGACAACGTGACCGGCAGCTTCGTCGAGTTCACCAACGTGACCGGCGCCGGCGCGGCCAGCCTGACCTTCCGGTTCGCCAACGGCACCACCACCGACCGGCCGATGAGCATCTCGGTCAACGGCACCGTGATCGCCGCGGCGCAGAGCTTCCCTGGCACCGGCGCGTGGACCACCTGGCAGGAGATCACGTTCAACGCGGCGCTCAGAGCCGGCACCAACACCGTCCGGACCACCGCGACCACGGTCAACGGCGGGCCCAACCTGGACCGGCTCCGGGTCGGCGCGCCGCTGGACACCGTGCATCCGACCCCGCCCGGCCAGCCCGTCTGCTCCGCCATCAGCTTCGACTCGCTGACCCTGGACTGGTCGCCAGCCACGGACAACGTCGGCGTGGTCGCCTACGACATCTTCAACCTGGGCCAGAAACTCGGTGAGGCGCCGAGCCCGCCGGCGCCGCCGTTCCGGCTGGCCGGCCTGTCTCCCAACACCCGCTACCAGATCTCCGTGTTCGGCCGCGACGCCGCCGGCAACGAGTCGGCGACCAGCCCGGAGGTGGTCTGCACCACCACCGCCGACCCGGGCGACCCGACCCCGCCCACCGCACCCGGCCAGCCCACCGTGTCCGGCATCGGCCAGACCAGCGCGACGCTGAGTTGGGCGGCGTCGGCGGACACCCGGGGGGTGACCCGGTACGACATCCGGCTGGACGCCAACAACGCGGTGCTCGACTCGGTCACCGGTACTCCCCCGGCGACCACCCGGACGGTCACCGTGCTGGCCTGCGGCACGCACTACGACCTGCACGTCGTGGCCAAGGACGCGGCCGGCAACACCTCGGCCAAGAGCGGCGTCGTGCACTTCGACACCAGCGCCTGCGGCGGCGGCAACAACCCGGCCACGCCCACCACGGCGAGCACCGGCTGGACCATCCCGTGGGACCTGTCCTGGTCGCCGGACGGCACCTTCGGGCTGGTCACCGAGCGCGACACGTTCCGGGTCTTCAAGATCAACAAAAACGGGTCGGGCAAGGCCATGGTCGGCACCGTGCCGAACAGCGAGACCACCGACGGCGAGGGCGGCCTGATGGGCCTCGCGTTCTCGCCGACCTGGAACGGCACGTCCGACCAGGAGGTGTTCTTCATGCACACCGCCTCGGAGGGCAACCGGATCGCCAGGATGAACTTCAACGGCACCGCGCTGTCCGGCTACGCCTCGATCGTCACCGGAATCCGCAAGAGCCGCTTCCACAACGGCGGCCGGATCCGGTTCGGTCCCGACGGGTTCCTCTACGCCGCGACCGGCGACTCGCAGCAGATGAACCTCGCGCAGGATCCCAACTCGCTCAACGGAAAGATCCTGCGGCTCACCAAGACCGGCGCGGCCGCTCCCGGCAACCCGTTCGGCACCAGGATCTACACGCTCGGCCACCGCAACCCGCAGGGCCTGGCCTGGGACGCGCAGAACCGGTTGTGGTCCTCGGAACTCGGCGACGCGAAGTTCGACGAGCTGAACCTGATCCAGGCCGGCAAGAACTACGGCTGGCCGATGTGCGAGGGCACCTGTAGCGCGGCCGGCATGACCAACCCGAAGCGGACCTGGACGCCGGCCGAGGCCTCGCCGAGCGGTCTGGCGTTCGCCAACGGCGCGTTGTTCATGGCCGCGCTGCGGGGTCAGCGGTTGTGGCGGATCGTGCTCAACGGCGAGAACGTCTCGTCGGTGACCTCGCACTTCAACGGCACGTTCGGCCGGCTGCGGCTGGTGGTCAAGGTGCCCGGCGAGAACGCGATCTGGTTCGGCACCACCAATGCCGACAACAACGGCAGCGGCGGCCCTGGCGACGACCGGATCCTGCGCGCCAACCTCTCGTAGTCCGCGACACGTGTGGGAGACAGCCAATGAGTACACGAACTCGGCGGGGCCTTGCCCTGCTGGCGGTGACCACGACGATCGCCGGGGTGCTGAGCGCCGTGGCGGCCACGACGACCGCCGTCGGGATCAGCTCAGCCATCCGCTACGAGGCGGAGGCGGCGACGATCTCCCAAGGGGTGGTGGAAGCCAACCACGCGGGCTTCACCGGCGCCGGATTCGTCAACTATGACAACGTCACGGGCAGTTCGGTCGAGTTCACCGTGACCGTGGCCGGTGCCACGAGCGTGCCGTTGACCTTCCGGTTCGCCAACGGCACCACCGTGGACCGGCAGATGGACATCGTGGTCAACGGGACGCTGGTGGCGGGCGCGCGGTCGTTCTCCCCGACCGGCGCGTGGACCACCTGGCAGAACTCGACCCTGACCGCCACGCTGGCGGACGGGGTGAACACGGTCCGGGCCACCGCCACCACCGGCAACGGCGGGCCGAACCTCGACTCGCTGACCGTCGGCGACCCCGGCCTGCCGACCACCGACTGGTCGGTGGCCATGGTCGAGTCCACCATGGCCCGGTTCACCCCGAGCACGATCGGCGGCTGGTCCTATCCGGTCGGCCTGTACCTGTACGGGCAGTACCTGGTCTACCAGCGCACCCACGACGCCAGGTACCTGGCGTACATCAAGAGCTGGGTGGACCGGTTCGTGGACGCGAGCGGCGACATCGGCCAGAGCTTCAGCAACCTGGACAGCATGCTTTCGGGACGCCTGCTGAACATCCTGCACCGGGAGACCGGCCAGGACCGCTACCGGATCGCCGCCCAGAAGATCCGCACCCGGCTCAACAGCTACCCGCGCACCGGCGACAACGGCTTCTGGCACGCGCTGTCCCGGGAGCACCAACTCTGGGCGGACGGCACGTTCATGGTGAACCCGTTCCTCGCCGAGTACGGCCGCGAGTTCAACGACAGCGCGTTCGCCAACAACGAGACCACCCAGCAACTGGTCGTCTACGGGAGCCACCTGCAACAGTCCAACGGCCTGTTGCGGCACGCCTTCGACGAGGCGCGGGCGCAGAGCTGGGCCGATCCGAACACCGGCCTGGCGCCGGAGCCCTGGTGCCGGGCGGTCGGCTGGTACGGCATGGCCACGATCGACGTGCTCGAGGTCATCCCGGCCAACCATCCGCGGCGCGCCCAACTGATCAGCATCGTGCGCAACCTGGTCGCCGGTCTGGCCCGCGTCCAGGACCCGGCTACCGGGCGCTGGTTCCAGGTGATGGACAAGGGATCCCGATCCGACAACTGGACCGAGACCTCCTGTTCGAGCATGCACACCTTCGTGATCTCCCGCGCCGTCGAGCGCGGCTATGTCGACCCGTCCTTCAAAGCCGTTGCCAGCAAGGGTTATCGGGGCGTGTTGCAGCAGATCTCGCTCGGCTCGGACGGCCGCACCAACCTCGGCCAGATCTGCATCGGCACCAACGTCGGCGACTACCCGTTCTATATCGCCCGTCCCCGCGCCACCAACGACTTCCACGGCTTGGGAGCGTTCCTCATCATGAACGAGCAGCTGCTGCGCACGGGCGGCTGACGCTAGTGTCCCGCGCCGGCGAGGCCGTTCAGGTGCGGCACCAGCAGGCGCAGGGCCTGGCCGCGATGCGACAGCGCGTCCTTCGCGGCCGGGTCCAACTCGGCCGAAGTCATCGTGTGTCCCGTTGGGACGAAGATCGGATCGTAGCCGAAACCGTTGCCTCCGCGCGGGGTCCGGGCGAGGGTGCCGGGCCATTCGGCGCGGACGACCGTTTCCGCGCCATCGGGAGTGACCAGCGCGGCGGCGCAGACGAAGGCCGCGGCACGCCGGTCGTCTGGCAGGTCGGCGATCTGCGCCAGGACCAGGTCCAGATTGGCCCGGTCGTCGCCGTGCCGTCCGGACCAGCGCGCGGACAGCACGCCGGGCATGCCGTTCAAGGCGTCGACCGTGATGCCGGAGTCGTCCGCGATCGCCGGCAGGCCGGTGGCCAGCGCCGCGTCGCGGGCCTTGGCCGCCGCGTTCTCCTCGAAGGTGGCGCCGGTCTCCGGAGCTTCGGGGAACGGCGGCACGGCATCGAGCCCGATCACCTCGATGGCGCGAACCTCGGCGGCGACGAGGATCCGGCGCAGCTCCTCGAGCTTCTTGGCGTTGCGCGAGGCGAGCAGCACCCGGCTCACGTTCGAGGGTTCGCTCGCCGGCTCGCTCACGACGCCTTGCCCGCCTTCGGCTTGGGCAACTCGCCGGGGTAGGGCTTGGCCAGCGCCTCGTTCTGCCGCAGATTGATCTCGGCGCAGCCGGCCAGCGCGATGTCGAGCATGATGTCCAATGTGGACCGAGTGAACGTGGCGCCCTCGCCGGTGCCCTGGACCTCGATGATCGTGCCGGCGTCGGTGGCCACCACGTTCATGTCCACCTCGGCCCGGGCGTCCTCCTCGTACGGCAGGTCGAGGCGGACCCGGCCGTCCACCACCCCGACGCTGATCGCGGCGACCGCACAGGACAGCGGCTGCGGGTCGAACAGCCGTCCGGCCGCGCTGAGCCAGGTGATCGCGTCGGCAAGGGCGACATAGCCCCCGGTGATCGCCGCGGTGCGGGTGCCGCCGTCGGCTTGGAGCACGTCGCAGTCGATCACGATGGTGTTCTCGCCGAGCGCGGCCAGGTCGATGCAGGCCCGCAGCGAGCGGCCGACCAGCCGGCTGATCTCGTGCGTCCGGCCGCCGATCTTGCCGCGCACGGACTCGCGGTCGCTGCGGGTGTTGGTCGCCGACGGCAGCATGGCGTACTCCGCGGTGACCCAGCCGAGCCCGGAGCCGGACCGCCAGCGCGGCACACCCTCGCTCACGCTGGCCGCGCAGAGCACCCTGGTCTTGCCGAACTCGACCAGCACCGAGCCGGCCGGCCATTCCTGGTAGCCGCGGGTGATCTTGACGTCCCTGAGCTGATCATCGTTCCTGCCATCGCTTCGCGCCACCCGGCCACCCTATGACTGTGCCCGCGCGCACATTGACCGGGCTCCGCGCCGAGGAGGAGTATTCATCGTATGCTGAAAAGGTGGCGTCCGGCAGCTCAACTTGCCGGCGTCGCACTGGCACTGTCAATCGCCGCCCTGGTCCTGCGGGACCGGCTGCCCGCGCCCGCCGAGGTGGCCGCGTCGGTGCGCCTGGCCGAGCCCCGGTGGCTGCTCGTGGCCGGGCTCGCCGAGCTTGTCTCGGTGGGCATGTTCGCACGCCAGCAACGCCGGCTGCTCACCGCGTTCGGCGTGACCATGGCCCGGTACCAGGCGTTCGCTCTGGCCTACAGCCGCTCCGCCATCGCGATCGCCATGCCGGCCGGTACCGCGCTGTCCGCCGCCTACGCCTTCCGGCAGTTCCGCACCAGCGGGGCCAGCCGGGCCGTCGCGGGCACCGTGATGGTGCTCTCCGGACTGGTGTCCATGGCCGCCCTCGCGCTTCTCTATCTCAGCGGCGCGCTCGCCGCCGGCGTGGTGCACCTCGCCGCGGCCTGGCGCGCCCATCCCGTGCTGGTCGAGGGCGCGGTCGCGCTGACCGTGGCGTTCGCCCTGCTGGTCGTGTTCCTGCTCCGGCCGACCCGGCGGAGCGCTCCGCGACCACGCGAGCCGAGAGCCGGCGCGCGCTACCGGCTCGCCGCGCGGGCACCCCGGCTGGCCGGGCTACTGCGCCCGGTGGGCGCCGCACTGCACGACGCGCGCTCGGTCGGCGGCCGGCACTGGGCGCTCGCGCTCGCCGCGGCCACCGCCAACTGGTTCACCGACCTGCTCTGCCTCTATGCCGCCACCCGGGCGTTGCACCTGCCGGTGAGCCTGCCCGCGCTCGGTGCGGTGTACCTGACCGTGCAGCTCGTCCGGCAGGTGCCACTGACCCCGGGCGGCATCGGCGTGATCGAGATCAGCCTGCTCGCCGGCCTGATCTCGACGGGCGCCGCCGAGGCGCCGGCCACCGCCGCGGTCCTGGTCTACCGGCTGTTCTCCTGTTGGCTGGTCCTTCCGATCGGGCTGCTCGGCGCCCTGGTGCTGCGCCGGCGCCGTCCGGCCGTGCTCACACCGGATAGCGGCGACCCTGCTGAGCCAGCGCGACCTCTCCCGGATACACCGAGCGGGCCTCGGCCAGTACCGCTTGGCTGTCGATGAACGGGGACACATGCGTGACCAGTAGCCGGCCGGCGTCCGACCGCGTGGCCAACTCCCCCGCCTCGCGACCGGACATGTGCAGGTCGGCCGGCCGGTCCTCGCCATGGGTCCAGGTGGCCTCGGACAGCAGCAGATCCACACCGGAGGCCAGCTCGACCAGACGGTCGTTGAATCCGGTGTCCCCGGTGTAGACGATGGACCGACCGCCCGACGAGATTCGGAAGCTGAACGATTCGCACGGATGTAACGCCTTCCCGGCGCGCACCGTGAAAGGTCCGATGTTGACACTGCCGGACGCGATCGGGTGGAAGTCGTACACATCGGACAGGTCGGTCTGGGCCAGCTCCTCCTCATCCGGTGCGTAGGCGGCGGCCAGCCGGCTGTGCAGCTCGCTCGGCCCGTACACCGGCAGCCGGTGCAGAACCGGATTACGGGGCGGAGCCGGGTGATAGCGCCGGAACACGGTCAGCCCGGCAAAATCCGCGCAGTGATCCGGGTGCAGATGGGAAAACAGCAACGCGTCAAGATCGAACGGGTCGCGGATGGCCAGCAGCGCGCCGAGCGTCCCGTGGCCGAGGTCCATGCCGAGCAGGAAGCCCTCCGACTCCAGCAGATAACCGGAGGTCGGCGCGTTCGGGCCGGGGACGCTACCGGCGCAGCCGAGAACGGTCAGCAACACGACGGACAGCCTGACATACCAAGGGTCTTCACGGAATGACGGTCCTGCCCAGCGGGACTGGAGCTCCCAGATCCGCGCCGAGGAACCGGCGGGCGAGCTTGGTCATCGGTTCGACCGGGCCGGTCGCGATCAGCTCGTGTCCGGTCGGGCCGTCCACACCGGTCCGCGCGAGCAGGTCGCGCTCGGTCAGCACGCGGACCACATCCTTCGCGGACTCTTCCGCACTGGAAACGAGGATCACCTTGTCCCCCATCACGATCTGCAACACGCCGGTCAGCAGGGGGTAGTGCGTGCACCCAAGCACCACGGTGTCCACATCGGCCTGCTGCAGCGGCTCGAGGTAGGCCTGGGCCAGTCCGAGCACCTGGCGGCCCGAGGTGATGCCGCGCTCGACGAAGTCGACGAACCGCGGACAGGCCACCGCGGTGACCGCCACGTCCCGGGCCGCGGCGAAGGCGTCCTGGTAGGCGCCGGAGCGGATGGTGCCCGCGGTGCCGATCACCCCGATCCGCCCGCTGCGGGTAGCCGCCACGGCTCGACGCACGGCCGGCACCACCACCTCGACCACCGGGATCGGGTAGCGCTCCCGGGCATCCCGAAGGCACGCCGCCGAGGCCGTGTTGCACGCCATCACCAGTAGTTTCACGCCTCCGGCGACCAACTCGTCCGCCACCGCGAGGGCGTGCCGGCGAACCTCGGCGATGGGCAGCGGGCCGTACGGGCCGTTGGCCGTGTCACCCACGTAGCGCAGCCGTTCGGCCGGCAGTTGATCGAGAATCGCCCTGGCCACGGTGAGACCGCCGACGCCGGAGTCGAACACCCCGATCGGCGCGTCGGGTCTCACCCGGAGAAGCCGACCGGAGTCTGCGTGGTCGCCCGCGCCGGGCGCCGGGCGGCCTTGGTGACCAGCCAGGCGGCCAGCACACCGGCAGCGGCACCGAACAGGTGGCCCTGCCAGGACACGCCGGGATTGCCCGGCAGCACGCCGAGCAGCATGCTGCCCCAGTACAGGAACAGCACGACCGCAACGGCCAACTGCCCGATGCTCCGGGTGAAGATGCCGCGCACCAGCAGGAAGGCGAGCCAGCCGAAGGCGACACCGGACGCGCCGACGGTCACCCCGGTCCCACTCAGCCAGACGCCGACGCCGCTGAGCACCCAGATGGTCGCGGTCACCGCGATCCACTGGCCGAGCCCGCCCGCCATGGCCAGGAACCCGAGGATCAGCACCGGCAGCGTGTTCGCCAGCAGGTGGCCCCAGCCGTGGTGCAGCAGCGGTGCCCACACGATCCCGTCCAGTCCGGCCACCGACCTCGGCTCGATGCCGAACCGGTCCAGGTTGGCCGGCAGGATCTGGTCGAGCAGCTCGATGAGATACAGCAACAGGGTGAAGCCACCGAGGACGATCGCCGCCTGCCGCGGGTTGGGCGGCAGGATCCGGCTGGCCGGACGGCGATCGCCGCCGGACTTGGCCGGTAGGTTGGCTGGCGGGTTGACTGGGACGGTATCCACAACACCGAGGTTACGTCCTGGCGGCGGCCTCGGAATCGGGTGAACCCCTGAGCTTGTCTCAGGGTGGTGGGCCGCCCAGGAGCGGCGAACCCCAGGATCGGCGAACCTAGGCCCAGAGGTGACCGTCGAGGCGCGCCGCGGCCTCGTCGATGGTGCCCGAGTAGGCGCCGGTGGACAGGTACTTCCAGCCACCGTCGGCCACGATGAACACCACGTCCGCCGAGTCGCCCGCGCTGGCCGCCTTCTCCGCGACCGCGAGCGCGGCGTGCAGGATCGCCCCGGTGGAGATGCCGGCGAAGATGCCCTCGGTCTCGAGCAGCTGACGGGTCCGGCGCAGTGCGTCGTAGGAGCCGACCGAGTAGCGGCCGGTGAGCACGTCCGGGTCGTACAGCTCCGGGACGAAGCCCTCGTCGAGGTTGCGCAGGCCGTAGACCAGCTCGCCGTAGCGCGGCTCGGCGGCGATGATCTGCACGCCCGGCTTCTGCTCGCGCAGGTAGCGGCCGACGCCGACCAGGGTGCCGGTGGTGCCGAGACCGGCCACGAAATGGGTGACCGACGGCAGGTCCCGAAGGATCTCCGGGCCGGTGCCGGTGTAGTGCGCTCGGACGTTGTTCTGGTTGCCGTACTGGTAGAGCATCACCCAGTCCGGGTTGGCCTCGGCCAACTCCTTGGCCCGGCGCACCGCCTCGTTGGATCCACCGGCCGCGGGCGAGAACACGATCCGCGCGCCGTAGGCGGCCAACAGCGCCCGGCGCTCCTCGGAGGTGTTCTCCGGCATCACGCAGACCAGCCCGTAGCCCTTCAGCTTCGCGGCCATGGCCAGCGAGATGCCGGTGTTGCCGGAGGTCGGCTCCAGGATCGTGGCGCCATGGACCAGCCGGCCCTCCTTCTCGGCCGCCTCGATCATGGCCAGCGCCGGCCGGTCCTTGACCGAGCCGGTCGGGTTGCGGTCCTCGAGCTTGGCCCAGAGCCGCACACCGGGAGCCGGGGCCAGCCGGGGCAGGCCGACCAGCGGGGTGTCGCCGAGCGCGTCGAGCAGCGAGTCGTACCGGGCCACCGGCGTGGTCAGCCGCCGGCCACGGCGGGCAGGATGGTCACCGTGTCGCCGTCGGCGACCTTGGCGTCCAGGCCGCCGGCGAAGCGCACGTCCTCGTCGTTGACGTACACGTTGACGAACCGGTGCAGCGAGCCCTCCTTCACCAGGCGCCCCTTGAGTCCGCCGTGGTTGGTCTCGAGGTCGTCGATCACCTCGGCCAGGGTGTGCCCGCTGGCCGCGACCGACTTCTCGCCGCCGGTGTGGCTGCGCAGGATGGTCGGGATGGAGACGGTGACGGCCATGAACTCAATCCTCCGATGTTGCGGGGTCGACGATCTCGACGGGTTCCTCGGTGACCACGCCGTCCACGATCCGGTATGAGCGCAGCTCGTGCGTGTCGGGTTCGCGAGTGGACACCAGCACGTAGTGCGCGTCCGGCTCGGCGGCGAGGGAGATGTCCGTTCGCGAGGGGTACGCCTCGGTCGCGGTGTGCGAGTGGTAGATCACCACCGGCACCTCGTCGTTGGCATCCATCTCCCGGTACAGCTTCAGCAGGTCCGCGGAGTCGAACTCGTAGAACGTGGGCGAACGGGCCGCGTTCACCATCGGCACGAACCGCTCCGCGCGGTCGGCTCCGGCCGGCCCGGCGATCACCCCGCACGCCTCGTCCGGATGGTCACGCCGGGCGTGCGCCACGATCGCATCGACCAGATCCCGACGTAGCTGCACGGCATCCATCCTAGAGGCCGGTCTGCTCCATCCCACTGCGTGAGAGCCGGGGGCTAGCGCCAGACGTCCCGGTAGGAGGGCAGGCCGGGGAGCGACGTGGCGGCCAGCAGCCCGTGCAGCATGGCGCGGGCAAAGGTGTCGGCGGCGGCAGCGGACAGCCGGTCCAGCGCGGCCGCTCGGGCCAGGGGTTCGGCGCTGGGCAGCGGGCTCGCGCCGGTGGCGACCGCGAACACCGTGTCGCCGTCGAACATCGAGTGGGCCGGCCGGACGGCGCGAGCCAGCCCGTCCTGGGCGGCGACGGCCAACCGGCGGCACTCGGTCTTGGTCAGCGCGGCGTCCACGGCCACCACGCCGATGGTGGTGTTGAGGCCGGACGGCGCCGCGCGCGGCGGCGACCCAGGGCGGTTGGGCCAGGTGAACGCGAACTCCCCGGCCAGCTCGAGGTCGGCGGCCCATGGGCGGCCGGTGGCGGTGTCCACCGCCTCACCGAGGGCGTTCAGCGCGACCAGCGCGCCGACGGTACAGCCGTCGACCGGGATGCTCGCGGTGCCGAGCCCACCCTTCAGCGAGCCGACCCTGGCACCGGTGCCGGCACCGACGCAGCCCTGGGCCACCGGGCCGCCGGCGGCCGCGGCGCAGGCGAGGTAGCCGAACTCGGCGTCGGGCCGGTTGCCCCAGTCGCCGCGCGGCAGGTCGAAGAGCACCGCGGCCGGCACGATCGGAACCACCTCGTGGGCGCCGACGCCGACCCGGAACCCGCGGTTGCGCTCGGCCAGCCAGCGCATCACGCCGTCCGCCGCGGCGAGGCCGTACGCGCTGCCGCCGGTCAGGCAGATCGCGTCCACCTGCTGGACCAGGTTCTCCGGTAACAGCAGGTCGGTCTCCCTGGTGCCGGGCGCGCCGCCCCGGCTGTCGACCGAGCCGGTCGAGCCGTCCGGGCAGATGACCACGGTGGTGCCGGTGGCCCAGCCGCCGCCGAGTCGCTGGTGGTGACCGACCAGCACGCCGGCCACGTCGGTGATCGCGTTCATCACGCCTACAGGTCGTCGCCGGCCAGCGCGTGGATCAGGCTCTCCTGCATCCAGGTCAGCCAGTGGTAGACGCCGAGGTGCGGCGCGCGCGGGTCGTCCGGTGGCAGCTCGTCCGGCATCTCCTCGGTGACGTCGAGGGCGGTGCCGAGCGCCAGCCGGACGTCGTTGAGCGCGGCCAGCCAGGCCTCGCCGTGTTCCAGGGTCAGCCGGATGCGGCCGCCGTGCTCGGGGCAGGTGCGCAGCACCACCCCGGCCACACCGGTCTTCAGGTCGAGTAGCTCCGGTTCGTGCAGTGAGCGCAGCGCGCCGGCGGAGTCCACGTCCTTGGCGTTCGGCGCGTCGTCGTCCAGCCGGTGGAAGTCGGGCAGCAGCCGGGCCAGGATCGGATCTTCCGGCGGGGTGGACGGGCCGGTGCGGATGCCGGTCAGCTCGGCCAGCTCGTCGGTCGGCGCCTCGGCCGCGCGGGCCCGCAGGATCTCGTCGATCTGACTGACCAGACCGCGCAGCACGGCCGCCTCGTGCCGGTCGATGTCGCCGACGACGATGGTGCCCTTGCGCCGCCAGGGGTTCACGAGTCGTGCTGCATGGTCGCCCAGAGCCCGGCCGCGTGCAGCCGCGCCACGTCGCCCTCCACCTTCTCCTTCGATCCGGAAGACACCGTCGCCCTACCCTTGTGGTGCACGTCGAGCATCAGCTCGGTCGCCTTGTCCCGGCTGTACCCGAACAGCTTCTGGAACACGAAGGTCACATAGGACATCAGGTTGACCGGGTCGTTCCACACGATGGTTTGCCAAGGCTTGTCCTCGACCCCTTGGCCCTCGGTGCTCGGATCGACCTGCGTCTGCTGACGGCCGACAGGCGTGGTCATACCTCCATGGTTGCATGTCTAGGCTCCGGGCATGAGAGCAGGCACTAGCACCGCGCTGCTGACCGACCACTACGAGCTGACCATGCTCGCCGCGGCGCTCGCCGACGGAACCGCCGGGCGGGAGTGCGTGTTCGAGGCGTTCGCCAGGCGGCTGCCGCACGGCCGGCGCTACGGGGTGGTCGGTGGCACGGCCCGGGTGCTGGACGCGATCGCGGCGTTCCGGTTCGGCGAGGAGGAGCTCGGCTGGCTGGCCGCCGCCCGGGTGGTCGACGACGCCACGTTGGAGTGGCTCGCCGGCTATTCGTTCTCCGGGGACGTGGACGGCTACCCGGAGGGTGAGCTGTACTTCCCCGGCTCGCCGCTGCTCACCGTGCGCGGCACGTTCGCCGAGGCGGTGCTGCTCGAGACGCTGGTGCTGTCCATCCTCAACCACGACAGCGCGATCCTGTCCGCCGCGGCGCGGATGGCGACCGCGGCCAACGGGCGGCCGATCATCGAAATGGGCGGCCGGCGCACCCACGAGCTGGCCGCGGTCAGCTCGGCAAGGGCCGCGTACCTGGCCGGCTTCGCCAGCACGTCCAACCTGGAGTCCGGCCGCGGCTTCGGCATCCCGACCGCGGGCACCTGCGCGCATGCGTTCACCCTGCTGCACGACACCGAGCGAGCGGCGTTCGCCGCCCAGGTCAAGTCGCTGGGGCCGGACACGACGCTGCTGGTGGACACCTATGACATCACCGCGGGCATCGAGGCGGCGATCGAGGTGGCCGGGCCGGGACTCGGCGCGATTCGGATCGACTCCGGCGACGTGGGCGTCCTTGCCAGACACGCCCGCGAGCAGCTCGACCGGCTCGGTGCCCGGCAGACCAAGATCGTGGTGTCCGGCGACCTCGACGAGTACGCCATCGCCGCGCTGCGGGCCGAGCCGGTCGACGCCTACGGGGTGGGCACCTCGCTGGTCACCGGCTCCGGCGCACCGACCGCCGGCATGGTCTACAAGCTGGTCGAGGTGGACGGCCGGCCGGTGGCCAAACGCAGCTCGCACAAGGAGTCCCGGGGCGGGCGCAAGGCCGCGCTGCGCCGGCACAAGCCGACCGGCACGGCGCTCGAGGAGGTCATCCATCCGGCCGGCGGCGAACCGGAGCGCGGCGAGCACGACCGGCCGCTTCAGGTGCCGATGCTGCGCGGCGGGCAGCCGCTCGGCGAGCCGGCGACCCTCGAGGAGGTCCGGCAGCGGGTCCGGCAGGGCCTGGTCAGCCTGCCGTGGGAGGGGCTGAAACTGTCCGCGGGTGAACCCGCGATCCCGACGGTGTACGAAGACGCGAGTACCTAGTATGGGCACATGGCCAACGCGCTGATCGTGGTCGACGTGCAGAACGACTTCTGCGAGGGCGGCTCGCTGCCGGTGGCCGGCGGCGCCGCGGTGGCGGCGGCGATCAGCGCACACGTCGCTCGCGGCGGCTACGACCACGTGGTGGCCACCCGGGACTATCACATCGACCCGGGCGCACACTTCAGTGCGACCCCCGACTTCGTCACCACCTGGCCGGTACATTGTGTGGCCGGCACGCCGGGCGCCTCGTTCCACCCCGAGTTGGACGTGACCGTCATCGAGGCGGTGTTCTCCAAGGGGGCGCACGCCGCCGCCTACTCCGGCTTCGAAGGTGTCGCGCCGAGCGGGCACGCCCTGGCCGAATGGCTGCGCGGGCGGGACATCGACACCGTTGACCTGGTCGGCATCGCCACCGACCACTGCGTGCGGGCGACCGCGCTGGACGCGGCGAAGGAGGGCTTCGCCGCCACGGTGCGGCTCGAGCTCACCGCAGGTGTCGCGGAGTCCACAGTGGACGCCGCGCTGGCCGAGCTGCGGGCCGCTGGTGTCGCGCTGCACGGCGCACCCAGGGTCGGGTGACTGGGCAGGGGAGCTCCCCTGCCTGAGCGGTCGCCGGCCCGATACAGCGCAAGGTGACATTGCTGCGCTTCTAACCGCGCAAGGTGACATTCCGCCGTAACCCCGGAGCCGACACCGGCCCGATACAGCGCAAGGTGACATTGCTGCGCTTCTAACCGCGCAAGGTGACATTCCGCCGTAACCCCGGAGCCGACACCGGCCCGATACAGCGCAAGGTGACATTCCGCTGTATGCCGGAGCGCGCGACTCACTTGCCGGAGCGCGCGACTCGCGAGCCGGAGCGCGCGACTCGCGAGCCGGAGCGCGCGACTCGCGAGCCGGAGCGCGCGACTCACTTGCCGGAGCGCGCGACTCGCGAGCCGGGGCGCGGGACTCGCGACCGGGCGCCCGGTACCGTCGTGGCCGTGCCGGACTCCCCCACCCGCCTACCCGACGTGCCGGACCTGCTGAGCGCCGCGGTCGATGCGGTCGGCGGTGCCGAGCGGTCCGGACAGGTGCGGATGGCCACGGCGGTCGCGGACGCCATCAAAACCGGTACCCACCTGGCCGTGCAGGCCGGCACGGGCACCGGGAAGTCGTTGGCCTACCTGGTTCCGGCGCTGCGCTACGCGGTCGAGCGGGAGGCCACCGTCGTGGTGTCGACGGCGACCATCGCGCTCCAGCGTCAGCTTGTCGACCGGGACCTGCCTCGGCTCGCCAAGGCGCTGTCCGGGCCGCTCGGCCGGACGCCGACGTTCGCGATCCTCAAGGGCCGCCGCAACTACCTCTGCCTGCACCGGATGGACGGCGGCGCGCCGGAGGACCCGGACGACCCGGCCCTGTTCGACCCGTTCGCGGTGTCCCGGCTCGGCCGCGAGGTGACCCGGCTGCGCGAGTGGGCCGCGGGCAGCGACACCGGGGACCGTGATGAGTTGGTGCCCGGGGTGAGCGACCAGGCCTGGCGGCAGGTGTCGGTGTCGGCCAGGGAGTGTCTCGGCCTGGCGCGCTGCCCGGTCGGCACGGACTGCTTCGCCGAGCGGGCCAAGGCCGACGCCGGCCGGGTGGACATCGTGGTCACCAACCACGCGCTGCTGGCCATCGACGCGTTGCAGGGCTACCAGGTGCTGCCCGAACACGACCTGGTGATCGTGGACGAGGCGCACGACCTGGTGGACCGGGTCACCTCGGTGGCCACCGGCGAGCTGGCCGCGGCCGCGGTCACCGCGGCCGCCCGCCGCAGCGGCCGGCTGATCGACCAGGACGTGGCCGACCGGCTGCTCGAGGCGGCCGACGGCCTCGGCATGGTGCTGGACGAGCTGCCCTCCGGGCGGATCGACCTACTGCCATCGCCATTGGGCACCACGCTGGCCGCCGTGCGCGACGCGACGCACGCGTGCATCACCAAGCTCGGTCCGGAACGCCCGGCCGACCGGGCCGCGGTCGACGTGGCGACCGCCCGCAAGCTCGCCCTGTCGCTGCTTGACGAGGTGCACGACACGGCGGTGCGACTCATCGAGGCGTTCGATCCGGACACCGCGCACCGCCGCGACGTGGTCTGGCTGACCGGCGGCGACTCGGGCCTGACCATCCCGCGCCCGCCCGCGCTGAAGGTCGCCCCGCTGGCCGTCGCCGGACTGCTGCGCGAGCGGCTGTTCGGCACCTGTACCACCGTGCTCACCTCGGCCACCCTGACCCTCGGCGGCACCTTCGACGTGATGGCCCGGCAGTGGGGGCTGCCGGTCGAGTCCGACCAGGCGGCCAAGGCGGCCGGCACCGCGACGGACCGGCCGCCGCCGGCCGAGACCGACACCGGTCCACGGTGGACCGGGCTGGACGTCGGTTCGCCGTTCGAGCACGGGCGCAGCGGAATCCTCTATGTGGCGAAGCATCTTCCGCCGCCGGGACGCGACGGGCTGCCACCGTCGTATCTGGACGAGCTGGCCGAGCTGATCGAGGCGGCCGGGGGACGCACGCTCGGCCTGTTCTCCTCCATGCGTGCCGCCAAGCAGGCCACCGAGCAGCTCCGCGACCGGGTCAAGGTGCCGATCCTGTGCCAGGGCGAGGATTCCACCGCGCTCCTGGTCACCAAGTTCGCCTCCGATCCGGCCACCTGCCTGTTCGGCACCCTGTCGCTGTGGCAGGGCGTTGACGTCCCCGGCGCCTCGCTACAGCTCGTCGTGGTGGACCGGATTCCGTTCCCGCGCCCGGACGACCCGCTCGCCTCGGCCCGGCAGCGCGCGGTGGAAGCCCGCGGCGGCAACGGTTTTCTCACGGTCGCCGCCACCCACGCCGCGCTGCTGCTCGCCCAGGGCACCGGCCGGCTGCTGCGCTCCATGGACGACCGCGGTGTCGTCGCCATCCTCGACCCGCGCCTGGCCACCGCCCGCTACGGCAACTTCCTGCGCGCCTCGCTGCCCGACTACTGGACCACCCACGACCCCGACGTGGTTCGCGGCGCGCTGCGCCGCCTGGACGCCGCGGCCGGCCAGGAGAGAAACGCCGGTGCGCCGGCGGGCCGCTCGGGTAGCGTCCGGCAGCCGTGACACCTTCCCGCACCCGCCCCGAATTCGACGCCGACGAACGCACCCAACTGCTCGGCTGGCTCGACCTGCAACGCGCGGTCGTCATCTGGAAATGCGAGGGCCTGTCCGACGTCGACGCCCACCGGCCGATGCTGCCCAGCTCACCGTTGCTGACCATGGCCGGACTGGTCTCGCATCTGCGCTGGACGGAGAACCTCTGGTTCGAGATCGTGCTGCTGGGCCAGCCGGCGGTTGGGCCGGCGTTCGACGAGCCGGAGGACTCGGACATGCGAGTGGCCGGCGTGCCGCTGGCCAAGCTGGTCGAGGAGTACCAGGCGCAGTGCGCGAAGTCCAACGAGATCATCGCCGGGCACACGCTCGACGACCGCGGCAAGAGCACCGAGTTCCGGTCCGGGACGGCCAGCCTGCGCTGGATCCTGCTGCACATGATCGAGGAGACCGCCCGGCACGCCGGCCATGCGGACGCCATCCGCGAGCTGCTGGACGGCTCGACGGGCTACTACTGAGCCTGGGTCAGCCCACCCGTTCCCAGCCGCGCTTGGTCTTCCGGTTGCCCAGCTGCGGATCACGGCTGCGATAGACGATGTAGGGGCGGGTGAGGTAGCCGACCGGCAGCGAGAACACGTGCACCAGGCGGCTGAACGGCCAGAACGCGAACAGCACCCACGCGGCCATGGCATGCAGCTGGAATCCGATCGGCGCGGCGGCCATCAGGGCCGGCTCGGGCTGGAAGGCGAAGATCGAGCGGAACCACGGCGACACGGTCTCCCGGTAGTTGTGCGGGTCACCGGTGAGGTTGCCGAGCACGGTCGTGCCGAGGCCGAGCACGATGGTGCCGACCAGCAGCACGTACATGATCTTGTCGTTGCGCGTGGTCGCGGAGAAGACCGGGCCGACGGTGCGCCGCCGGTAGATCAGGATCGCCGCGCCGGACAGGGTGCAGAACCCGGCGAACACCCCGAGCGCGACCGCGGTCACGTGGTACCTGGTCTCGCTGATCCCGACCGCGGCGGTCCACGACTCGGGGATGAGCAGCCCGCCGACGTGCCCGAGCGCGACCAGCAGGATGCCGAAGTGGAACAGCGGGCTGCCCAGCCGCAGCAACCTGGACTCGTAGAGCTGGGACGAGCGCGTGGTCCAGCCGAACTTGTCGTAGCGGTAGCGCCAGATGTGGCCCACCACGAACACCGCGATGGCCGCGTACGGCACCGCGACCCACAACAGGATGTCCATCGTGCCCGGCGACGCCCCGGCGTCCTGGGCGGCGAGCTGCGCGATCATCGCGAACCTCCCTGCGGCGTGGGCATGTACTCGGGCGGCGCGAACGGGGCCAGGCCGACCTCTTCCTCTGGCGGGCCGGCCGCGGCCAGCCGCGCGACCGTGTCGTGCTCGTGCCGGCCGAGGGAAGGAAGGGTCGCCGACACGGAGTCCAGCACCCCCGCCCACGGCGCGTTCGCCTCGTGCAGGCCGATCCGGATGAGCTCGAGACCGGCTCGGTGCTCGATCAGCAGCCGTTGTCCCGCCGCCGGCGAGCCGGCCGCGAACTCGAGCACGACGGCCAGGTGGTCGGGCAGCTCGTCGTTGCCGAGCAGCAGGCCGGCGGCGCGGTAGGTGTGTTTGAACCGCAGCAGGGCCATGCCGCGCTTGCGGGTGTCGCCGTAGGCGAAGTAGGTCAGGTACGGGCTGAACCGCTTGCGGTGGTCGAAGATCGCCACGTAGTCGGCGGCGACCTCGGTCAGCGGGGTGCGGTCGAGGTGATCCAGGAACGTGTTCAGCGGTGCGCCGATCGGGCGCGGCAACGTCCGGATGGCCGACCGCAGCAGCGGGACCCGGTCCACCAGCTGTTCGTCGGGGTAGCTGATCATCAGCGACTGGACCTGCCAGGCGGTCGCGCGCTGTGCGTCGGTGGCGGTCATGGGCGCGGGTCCGGTTCGGTTTTCGGTTCGGTTTTCGGTTCGCTGTCCGGACCCTCGCCGGCCGGCGCCTGCGGGGGTGGGAACAGCCCGTCGGGCCGTCCCCTGCCGTCCCAGCTGAGCAGGTTGACCCGGCTGCCCTTGTCCACCGGCGCGGCCATGGTGTCGGTGGTCTGCCGGTCCCGCAGCATGCGGAAGTTCTCCACCGCGATCGGCGAGGCGCCGCCGGAACTCTCCCCGAATGGCCCGGACCCGCCCATCCCGGGGCCGCCTTCGTAGTCCAGGCTGCACTCGGTGGCCAGTTCCTCGAGGCTGTGGGCCTGCTCGGCATGCGCGGGCGGGATGACGTAGCGCTCGTCGTACTTGGCCAGCGCGAGCAGCCGGTACATGTCGTAGATCTGCTCGCCGGTCATGCCGACCTTCGCCGCGATCGCCTCCTGGGGCTCGCGACCGAGATTGATGTCCCGCATGTAGGCCCGCATGGCGGCCAGCCGGCGCAGCACCGCATTGACCGGCTCGACGTCGCCCGCGGTGAACAGCGCGGCCAGGTACTCCACCGGAATGCGCAGCGCCTCGATGGCGGCGAACAGGTTGCCGTGGTCCTCGGCGTCGTGGCCGGTGTCGCGGACCGCGTCGACCACCGGGGACAGCGGCGGGATGTACCAGACCATCGGCATGGTGCGGTATTCGGGATGCAGCGGCAGCGCCATCCGGTAGGTGTTGATCAGCGCGTACACCGGGGAGCGCTGGGCCGCCTCGATCCAGTCCCGGGGGATACCGGCGCGCTCGGCCGCGGCCACCACGGTCGGGTGGTTCGGGTCGAGGAACACGTTGCGTTGAGCGGCAAAGAGGTCCTGCTCGTCCGGTGTGGCCGCGGCGGCCAGCACCCGGTCGGCGTCGTAGAGCACCAGGCCGATGTAGCGCAGCCGGCCCACGCAGGTCTCCGCGCACACCGTGGGAATGCCGACCTCGATGCGCGGGAAGCAGAAGGTGCACTTCTCCGCCTTGCCGGTGCGGTGGTTGAAGTAGATCTTCTTGTAGGGGCAGCCGGACACGCACATCCGCCAGCCCCGGCAGCGGTCCTGGTCGACCAGCACGATGCCGTCCTCGGTGCGCTTGTAGATCGCGCCGGACGGGCAGGATGCGGCGCACGACGGGTTGAGGCAGTGCTCGCAGATGCGCGGCAGGTAGAACATGAACGTCTGGTCGAACTCGAAGCGGACCTTGTCGGCGATCTCCTTGAGCAACGGATCCCGGTGTCCGTGCTCTGGTGCGCCGCCGAGGTTGTCGTCCCAGTTGGCCGACCAGGTGATCTTGGTGGGTTCGCCGCTGATCAGCGAACGCGGCTGGGCGACCGGAGTGAGCTCCTGTAGTGGCGCGTCGGTGAGGTTGGCGTAGTCGTAGGTCCAGGGCTCGTAGTAGTCCTTGATGTTGGGCAGCTTCGGGTTGCTGAAGATGGTGAGGAGCTTCCGCAGCCGGCCGCCGCCCTTGAGCACCAGCCGGCCACGCCGGTTGAGTGACCAGCCGCCGCGCCAGCGCTCCTGGTCCTCGTAGGTGCGTGGATACCCTTGTCCGGGCCGGGTTTCCACGTTGTTGAACCAGACGTACTCCACGCCCGAGCGGTTGGTCCAGGCCTGCTTGCAGGTGACCGAACAGGTGTGACAGCCGATGCACTTGTCCAGGTTCATCACCATCGCCATCTGCGCCATGACTCTCATAGAGCACCGCCACTGTGCCGCCACTCGTGCCGCCACTCCGGGTTTTGGTGCGGTTGTTGCGTTGGCAGAGGCACGTCGCTTGTTCGGGTTGAATGTGGCTGGGTGCCGTCACGGTCCCCTGAGGTTCTGGTGGCAGGTGGGCACGTTCTTCCAGTCATCAGTACTCCACCTCTTGGCTGCGGCGGCGGATCATGGTTATTTCGTCGCGTTGGTTTCCGGTGGGGCCGAGGTAGTTGAAGGCGAAGGACAGTTGGGCGTAGCCGCCGATCAGATGCGAGGGCTTGATCATCAGCCGGGTCAGCGAGTTGTGGATGCCGCCGCGCTTGCCGGAGGTCTCCGCGCGCGGTACGTCGATCAGGCGGTCCTGAGCGTGGTGCATGTAGACCGTGCCCTCCGGCATCCGGTGCGAGACGATGGCGCGGGCGACGACCACACCGTTGCGGTTGACCGCCTCGATCCAGTCGTTGTCGGCCACTCCGATCTTCGCGGCGTCCTCTTTGGACATCCAGATCGTCTGCCCGCCCCGGGAGAGGCTCAGCATGAACAGGTTGTCCTGGTACTCGGAGTGAATCGACCACTTCGAGTGCGGCGTCAGATACCGCACGGTGATGCCCAGCTCGCCACGGTCGCCGACCGGCGGCTCGCCGAACAGCGCGGTCATGTTCAACGGCGGCCGGAACACCGGCAACTGCTCGCCGAGCTCGGCCATCCAGTCGTGGTCGAGGAAGAAGTGCTGCCGCCCGGTCAGCGTGTGCCAGGGTTTGAGCCGTTCGACGTTGATGGTGAACGGCGAGTACCGCCGGCCGCCGGTCTCCGAACCGGACCACTCCGGCGAGGTGATCACCGGCACCGGCGCGGCCTGGGTGTCGGCGAAGGTGATCTGTTTGCCCTCGTGCTCGGCGGCCAGGTCCGCCAGCGGCATTCCGGTGCGTGCCTCCAGCGTGCGGAAGCCCTGGGTGGCCAGATGCCCGTTGGTGGTGCCGGACAGGGCCAGAATGGCCTCGCACGCGTGCACGTCCCGGACCAGCGACGGGCGGCCGTCGGCCGGGCCTCCGCGCACCTCGCCGTTCTTGTTCCGCAGGTACTCGACCTCGCGGTCCAGCGTGAACGTGACGCCCTTGGTGGTCGCGCCCAGCGTGTCGGCCAGCGGGCCGAGCGCGCCCATCTTGGCCGCGACCGCCGGGTAGTCGCGTTTCACCACGGTCAGCCGCGGCATGGTCAGCCCGGGTACGGGTTCACACTCCCCCGCCTTCCAGTCCAGGACCCGGCCGTGCGGTGTGGCCAACTCGTCCGGGGTGTCGTGCAGCAACGGCGTGGCCACCACGTCCCAGCGCACGCCGAGGTGTTTCTCGGCCTGGTGGCTGAACTCCTCGGCGATGGCCTGGAACGCGGCCCAGTCGGTGCGGGTCTGCCACGGCGGCGCGATCGCTGGATTGAACGAGTGCACGAACGGATGCATGTCCGTGGTGTTCAGGTCGTGCTTCTCGTACCAGGTCGCGGCCGGCAGCACCACGTCGGAGAACAGTGTGGTGCTGGTCATCCGGAAATCGAGCGACAGCAACAAGTCCAGCTTGCCGACCGGCGCCTCGTCGTGCCAGACCACATCCTTCGGCCGGGCTTCGGGAGGAGCTTCCTCCGCCCGCAGCGAGGAGTCGGCACCGAGTAGGTGTTTGAGGAAGTATTCGTTGCCCTTCGCGGACGAGCCGAGCAGGTTGGCCCGCCAGACGCTGAGCACCCTGGGGAAGTTCTCCGCCGCGTCCGGATCTTCGCAGGCGAACCGCAACCGGCCCGCCTTGAGCTCGCCGACCACGTAGTCCTCCGCGGACATTCGAGAGGCATCGACGTCATCGGCCAGGTCCAGCGGGTTGCGGTCGAAGGTCGGGTAGGACGGCATCCAGCCAAGCCGCGCCGCCAGGGCGATCACGTCGGCGGTGGTCCGGCCGGACAGTTGCCCACCGGCCGTCGCGGCGGACAGGGTGTCCGCGCCGAACCCGTCGTAGCGGAACTGGTCGGTGTGCAGGTACCAGTACGCGGTCTGGATCATCTGCCGGGGCGGGCGGGACCAGTCCAGTCCGAACGCCAACTGGGCCCAGCCGGTGACCGGCCGGCACTTCTCCTGCCCGACGTAGTGCGCCCACCCGCCGCCGTTGACGCCCTGGCAGCCGGTGAGCGTGGTCAGGGCGAGAAAGGCGCGGTAGATCGTGTCGGAGTGGAACCAGTGGTTGGTGCCGGCACCCATGATGATCATCGATCGGCCCTTGGACTCCTCGGCGTTGGCCGCGAACTCCCGCCCGATCCGGGCCGCGACCTGCGCCGGCACCCCGGTGATGGCCTCCTGCCAGGCCGGGGTGTACGGCTCGGCCGCGTCGTCGTAGCCGCTTGGCCAACTGCCGGGCAGCCCCGGCCGGTGCACCCCATACTGCGCGAGCAGCAGGTCGAACACCGTGGTGACCAGGTGCGCGCCGACCCGCCGCACCGGCACCCCGCGCCGAAGCGAGCCCGCCGAGCCGTCCGGCGCGTCGAACCGCGGCAGGTCGACGACCACCGACTCGACGCCGTGCACCGACAACAACGGATCGATGGCACCGAGATCGAGGTTCCACCGCCCCGCACCCTGCTCGCCGAAGCGGAAGCCGAGCGAGCCGTTCGGCACCACCGGCTTCCCGGTGGCGGAGTCGAGCAGCACCGTCTTGAACGCCGCGTGCTCGGTGTCCGCCAAGTGGTCGAGATCGGCCGCGGTGAGGACCTTGCCCGGCCGGTACGCGTCGCCGGACTCCTCGAGGCGGACCAGGAACGGCAGGTCGGTGAACCGCTTGACGTAGTCGGTGAAGTACGGCACCTGCCGGTCGACGAAGAACTCGCGCAGGATCACGTGGCCCATGGCCATCGCCAGCGCGCCGTCGGTGCCCGGCTGTGCCGCCAGCCACTCGTCGGCGAACTTCACGTTGTCGGCATAGTCCGGGGACACCGCGATGACCTTCTGGCCGCGGTAACGCGCCTCGGCCATCCAGTGCGCGTCCGGGGTCCGGGTCACCGGCACGTTCGAGCCCCACATGATCAGATAGCCGGCGTCCCACCAGTCGCCGGACTCCGGCACGTCGGTCTGGTCGCCGAACACCTGCGGCGAGGCCACCGGCAGATCGGCATACCAGTCGTAGAACGACAGCATCGAGCCGCCGAGCAGCGAGACGAACCGCGCGCCGGACGCGTGCGACACCATCGACATGGCCGGGATGGGCGAGAACCCGGCCACCCGGTCCGGGCCGTACTTCTTGATCGTGTGCACGTGTGCGGCGGCGACCAGCTCGGCCGCCTCGTCCCAGGAGGCCCGCACCAGGCCGCCCCGGCCGCGGGCCGACTTGTACCGGCGCGCCCGCTCGGGATCGTCGACGACCTGCGCCCAGGCGAGGACCGGATCACCGGTGCGCGCCTTGGCTTCCCGATACATCTGGAGCAGCACGCCGCGCACATACGGATAGCGCACCCGGGTCGGCGAGTAGGTGTACCAGGAGAACGCCGCCCCACGCGGGCAGCCACGCGGCTCGTACTCCGGGCGGTCCGGGCCGACCGAGGGGTAGTCGGTCTGCTGGGCCTCCCACGTGATGATCCCGTCCTTGACGTAGACCTTCCACGAGCACGAGCCGGTGCAGTTCACCCCGTGCGTCGAGCGCACCACCTTGTCGTGGCTCCATCGGTCCCGATAGAACTCGTCGGCCTGCCGGCCACCGATCTTGTGCAGCGTGCGCAGGTCGTCGGAGACCTCGGCGCGGGTGAAGAACCGGCGGGTACGCACGAGGGCCTCGGTCAGTTCGCCGTCCAAGCCCACGGCATGGCCGTGCGCGCCGGTCTCGGTGCTCATGGTGGGCCCCTCCGGGCGGTTCGGTGCGTTCGTGTTCCGGCTCAAGCGGTGTCGGTGCGCATGGCGTGACGCACCGTCGTGCTGGTGAAGACGAGAGCGGCCATGGCGACCGCGGAAAGCGCCGCCAACCCAAGGCCGTAGGAGGACAGCGCGCCGTACATGGCACCCATCAGCAGCGGCGGCACGAACCCGCCCAGGCCCCCGGCGGCGCCGACCACGCCGGTGACCGACCCGACCTTGTTGGCCGGAGCGAGCCGCGCGACCAGCGCGAACACCGCGCCACTGGCCGCGCCGAGCGCGGCGGCCATGGACAGGAACGCGATCGTGCCCAACGGCATCAGGGCCGGGGTGAACGCCTGCACCGCCGCGCCGATCGTGACCACGGCCAGGGCGGCGCCCAGCACCCGGGCCGGGTCCAACCGGTCGGACAGCCAACCTCCCACCGGCCGCAGCACCACCGCGACCAGCACGAACCCGGCCATCCGGTTGGCCGCGTCGGCCTGCGCCAACCCGTAGGCGGTCTTCAGGTACGCGGGCAGATACACCGAGAACGCCACGTACCCGCCGAATGCCACCGCGTACAGCGCGGACGCCTGCCAGGTAACCGGCAGGCGCAGGGTGGCCCGCAGTCGGCGGGCCAGCGACTCGGTCGGCACGGTCCGGCCCGGCGCGTCCCGCAACAGCAGGGCCGCCACCACGGCGTAGGCCGCGAGTACCACCGCGGTCACCACGAACGGGGTGGCCACGGCGCCGGCCTTCACGAGCTTCACCGTGGTCAGCGCACTGATCGCGGTGCCGCCCATGCCCATGCCGAAGATTCCGATCGCCAGCCCGCGCCGCTCCGGCGGGAACCAGGCGTTGACGAGCGGCACCCCGACGGCGAACGCGGTGCCACCGATGCCGAGGAAGAACCCGCCGACCAACAGCGCGGCCAGGGACGAATGGCCCACCAGTCCCAGGAACAGCACCGGCACGATCGTGACGGCGGTGACCAACGGAAACATCACCCGACCGCCGAACCGGTCGGTCAACGCCCCCACCGGAATCCGGCCGAGCGAACCGACCAGCACCGGCACCGCGACCAACAGCGCCTGCTCGAACGAGGTCAGCGCCAGCGAGTCCTTGAACATCGGGCCGAGTGGGCTCAACAACGCCCAGGCCCAGAAGTTCACCGCGAACCCGATCGTGGCCAGGGTCAGCATCAACACTCGCCGACCGGTCGTCGGCGCGCTCGCCGTGTCCCGCTGGTGTGACTGCGTGTCCATCGAGGATTTCTCGCCGATTCTGTTCCGTTGTCCCGGGGCCATGCTCGTCCCCCTGCTCGATCCGCGCATGTTCAAAGACTGCGTCGCACCGAATGGGCTGACCAGGGACCACCGACGTCGCCTCCCGGGACCAAGGTCACCGGTGGACACTGAACGAGCTCAGGGCGCCGGTGTCGGGGACGGGGTGGGCCACTGGGCGAGGACGGTGACGGTTCCGGGCGCCACCTCCGTGAAGCCGGCGTCCCGGACGGCGACGACCTGGCGGGTGTGCCAGGCCGGGCCGGGATCTTCGCCGGGGTGTAAGGCCCGCCACCGCGCGGAGGTTGGCGTGCGCACCGCGACCCGGAAATCCGCGGCGGACCAACTGGCCAGCGCATCGTCGCGCCCGTCGGCGTGGAGCAGCGCGGCCAGCAGCATGGTGGCGTGACCGACCTGGGCGGCGGCCTTGCCCGCGGTCATCTCGACGGCCGGGTTGAGCCAGAGGACCGGGGCGTCCGGCGGGGCCGGCCCGGGATCGTCCGGCTCCAGTTCGCTGCCGGAGATCTGGAGCCGGGTGACCTCCTTCGGCGAGTCGAGCACCCGGCCGGGCACCAAGGCTCGCGCCTGCGCACCGCCAACCGTCTGGGTCACGCCGGGCAGGGCCGCTACCGCCGCCCAGTGCGCACCCCTGGCCCGCCGGGTCACCTTGCGGATCCGGCCGTCCAGCCAGGCGACCACCGCGGCGTGCCACGGCCCGTCCGGCTCGGCAAGCGGGTCGAGACAGACCGCGATCGCCGCCGCGGCGGCGGCCTCGAGCACCGCGGTGCGAGCCGGCGGCGCGGCGCGCTCGACCCGCAGGATCACCGGCATCGCCCGGACCTGGTCCGGCGCCTCGTCGTCGGTGTCCGCGGTGGCCTCGGCCGGGAGCCGCAGCCAGGTGGCGTAGCGGGCGGCCAGCGGCTCGAGAACGGCAGGGTTCACAGCCGGCTGTAGCCGAGGCCGTCGGCGGCGTCCGCGGCCTCCACCTCGGCCCTGGTCACGCCGAGCACGAACAACACCACGTCGAGGTAGGGGTGCGACAGCGCGGTGTCGGCCACCTCGAGCAGCGCCGGCTTGGCGTTGAACGCCACCCCGAGACCGGCGGTGCTGAGCATGTCGATGTCGTTGGCGCCGTCGCCGATCGCCACACACTGGGCCAGCGGCACGCCGAACTTCTCGGCGAACCGGCGCAGGGCGGCGGCCTTGCCCGGCCGGTCGACGATCTCGCCGACGACCCGCCCGGTCAGCCGGCCGTCCTCGATCTCGAGCTCGTTGGCGGCACTGAAGTCCAGACCCAGGTCGCGCACCAGGTGGTCGATCACCCGGGTGAAGCCGCCGGAGACCACGCCGCAGCGAAAGCCAAGCCGCTTCAGGGTGCGGATCGTGGTGCGGGCGCCCGGGGTCAACGGCAGCGACCTGGCGACCTCGTCGAGCACCGACTCGGGCACGCCGGCCAGCACCGCGACCCGCTGCTCCAGTGCCTCGGCGAAGTCAAGCTCGCCGCGCATGGCCGCCTCGGTGATCTCCCGCACCTGCTGCTCCGCCCCCGCCCGAGCGGCCAGCATCTCGATCACCTCGCCCTGCACCAGGGTGGAGTCGACGTCGAAGACGACCAGCCGCTTGGCCCGCCGGGTCAGGCCCTCCCGCTCGACCGCGATGTCCAGCCCGACCCGGGAGGACACCTCGGCGGCGGCCGAGCGCAGCTCGGCGTCCGCGCTCTTGGTGTCCTGGGGCACCGAGACGTGCAGCTCGAGGCCCGTCACCGGGTAGTCGGCCACCCGGCGGATGGCGTCGATGTTGACGCCGAGCGCGGCGAGCTGCCTGGCCACCTCGGTGAACGCCCGGGCGGTGACCGGATGGCCGAGCACGACCAGCACGTGGCTTGAGCCGACCCGGGCCGAGGACACCGGATCCGCGCCGACCTCGACCTCGACCCGCATGGCCACGGTGGCCATGGCCTGCTCGACCGTCTCCTGCAACCCCTCGGGGTCGTGGTCGGTGCCGATCAGCACGCCCAGGATGAGCTGGCCGCGGATCACCACCTGCTCGACGTCGATGATGTCCACCCCGTGCCGGCCGAGCACGGCGAACAGGACCGACGAGACGCCCGGTTTGTCCGGACCGGTAATGGTGATCAGAACGGGCGTGCTTGTCGGCGTCAGGCGAGCGACCACGTTCTCGCGGCTCCCGGGGTCAGTTGGGTTTGGTCGGGTCGCCCTTGGAGATCTCCTCCGGGTTCATCGCGCCGGCCAGCACCTCGGACGGCGCCGGCTTGCGCTGGTGGGCGAACGGCCCGGTGTACTTCTCCGCCTCCCACTGCTCGACCATGTGCGGGTAGTGCAGGTCGAAGGCCGGACGTTCGGAGCGGATCCGGGGCAGCTCGGTGAAGTTGTGCCGCGGCGGCGGAGTCTGGGTCGCCCACTCCAGCGAGGCGCCGTAGCCCCACGGGTCGTCCGCGTCGGTGGTCTCGCCGTAGCGGTAGCTCTTGAACACGTTGTAGATGAACGGCAGCGTCGAGGCGCCGAGGATGTACGCGCCGATCGTGGAGATCGTGTTCAGGGTCGTGAAACCGTCGCCGGGCAGGTAGTCGATGTAGCGCCGCGGCATGCCCTCGTTGCCCACCCAGTGCTGGATCAGGAACGTGCCGTGGAAGCCGAGGAACGTGGTCCAGAAGTGCAGCTTGCCCAGCTTCTCGTCCAGGAACCGGCCGGTCATCTTCGGGAACCAGAAGTAGATGCCGGCGAACGTGGCGAACACGATCGTCCCGTAGAGCACGTAGTGGAAGTGCGCCACCACGAAGTAGGTGTCCGCGACGTGGAAGTCGATCGCCGGGGCGGCCAGCAGGATGCCGGTGAGGCCGCCGAACAGGAAGGTGACCAGGAAGCCGATGGCGAACAGCATCGGTGTCTCGAAGGTCAGCTGCCCCTTCCACATCGTGCCGATCCAGTTGAAGAACTTCACCCCGGTCGGGATCGCGATGAGGAAGGTCATCAGCGAGAAGAACGGCAGCAGCACCGCGCCGGTGGCGTACATGTGGTGCGCCCAGACCGCGACCGACAGCGCCGCGATGGCCAGCGTCGCGTAGACCAGGCCGCGGTAGCCGAACAGCGGCTTTCGGCTGAACACCGGGAAGATCTCGGTCACGATGCCGAAGAACGGCAACGCGACGATATATACCTCCGGATGGCCGAAGAACCAGAACAGGTGCTGCCAGAGGATCGCCCCGCCGTTGGCCGGGTCGAACACGTGCGCGCCGAACTGCCGGTCGGCGTAGAGGGCGAGCAGCGCCGCGGCGAGGATCGGGAAGGCGATCAGCACCAGGATGCTGGTGATCATGATGTTCCAGGTGAAGATCGGCATCCGGAACATCGTCATGCCGGGGGCGCGCAGGCAGACCACCGTGGTCAGCATGTTGACCCCGCCGAGGATGGTGCCGAGACCGGACAGCACCAGACCGACGATCCACATGTCGGCGCCGACCCCCGGGGAGTGCGCCTTGTCCGACAGCGGCGTGTAGGCGAACCAGCCGAAGTCGGCCGCGCCGCCCGGGGTGAGGAAACCGGACATCACGATGATGCCGCCGAACGCGAACAGCCAGAACGCCAACGCGTTGAGCCGGGGGAAGGCCACGTCCGGCGCGCCGATCTGAAGCGGCAGCACGAAGTTGGCGAACCCGAACAGGATCGGGGTGGCGTAGAGCAGCAGCATCACCGTGCCGTGCATGGTGAAGAGCTGGTTGTACTGCTCCGGCGAGAGGAACTGCTGGCCGGGGCGGGCCAGCTCGGAACGCATCAGCATGGCCATCGCGCCGCCCGCCATGAAGAAGGCGAACGAGGTGACGATGTACATGATGCCGATCTGCTTGGGATCCGTGGTCCAGAACAGTTTGAGCAGAGACGAACCCTTGACCGTCTCGCGCGCCGGATACGGTCGCGTGGCGATCGGCTTCGGGGCTACTGCCGTCACTCCTGCCTCCTGTGCTCTACCAGCGGTGACTCCTAGGGGATCGTAGCCCCGACACCAGGAGCCGGCGCGGCAGGGCCGGCTCCCCGCGAGTCACCGCCGACGACGCTTCTTCCCCAGGTCACGCGACCTTGCGGTGATCAACTCGCGGGCAGTACGGCGTATTGACGCAGGCACAGGTCCGGGTAGGTGACCGGGCCCCTCGGGCCGGGCACCTTGTCGATATTGATCCCGGTTTCCGGCACCCCGAGCAGCTTGAACCCGTCGAGCAACCGGGTGCTCGCGTTCCAGAACACGCCGGTTCCGGTGTAGCCGGCCAGGAACGCGTCGGCGGCGGCCGCGTCCTCGGTGACGATGGTGGCCGCCAGGCCCGAGGTCTCCTCGTTGGCCACCCTGGCCGCCTCGGCCACCCCGGCCACCGGCGCGATGGTCACCGTGGCCTCGCGCTCGGCGTCCAGCGCCCACTCGTAGCCGAGGGCGTGCCGGTGCGGCGGCAGGGACGGCCGGACACCGAGCACCTCGAGCACCTCGAGCACCTCGGGCAGCCGGGCTCCGTAGACGTCGCGATGGATGAGCAGCAAGTTGAGCCGGTTGCACACGCCGAGCCGGTCGAGGCCGCCGGCGATCAGGTCGCGGGCCAGCGCGGGGTCGGCGGCCGCGTCGAGATAGAGCACCGCGCCGCCGTCGGCGTGCGCCAGGGTGCGCACCCCGTGCGTGGCGGCGAGCCGGCCGAGCTCCCTGGTGCTGTCGCCGCTACCGCGCAGGATCACCAGCGGCACCAGGTGCGGCAGCGCGACCAGCGCACCGGCCGCGGCCCGGTCGGCGCTCGGCACCAGCTGGATCACCGCCGGGTCGAGGCCCACCTCGGCCAGCCCGGCCGCGACCACCTCGGTCACCAGCACGGTGGCGGAGCGCAGCGCCGCCGAGCCGGTGCGCAGCACACCGGCGTTGCGCGACTTGACCAGTTGGGAGGCGACATCCACGGTGACGTTCGGCCGGGCCTCGTAGTTGGCGCCGATCACCCCGACCGGGCGGCGGCGCTCCACCAGGCGCAGGCCCCCGGCCAGCGGGCCGAGCTCCACCGAGCGTTGCGGATGTGGTGCGTCGGCGAGCAACCGGAGCTGCTCGGCCATCGAGGCCAGCCGCTCGTCGGTGATCCGCAGCCGGTCGAGCAGGCCGGCACTCATGCCCGAGTCCCGCGCGGCGGCCACGTCCTCGGCGTTGGCGTCGAGCACGGCGGCGCGGCCCGCGGCGAGCCGGGCCGCCATCGCGCGCAGGGCCTCGTCCACCGTCGCGTCGGCAGCCGCGGCCAGTGCCGGAGCGGCCCGCATGGCCTGCGCCGCACACGTCTCGACGACTTCAAGGGTGGTGGACACCGCGGTCATGGGCCCGAGCCTAGACCGGCGGCCCGCTGCTCCCGCTCGGCGGAGCGCGGCACTCACCGTGCGCACAGCTCCGCCGCCGGGGACTGCACGGAACAGCGCCGGATCGGCGAGCGCGAGGTGCGGGCTACTGCACCTGCATCGTGTCGCCGGACGCCGAAGTGCCGTACATCTCGTCGATCTCGTGCTGATACTTCTCCGCGATCGGCTTGCGGCGCAGCTTGAGCGTCGGAGTGAGCTCGTCGCCGCCGGGCTCCCAGACCGCGGGCAGGATGCGGAACCGCTTGACCTGTTCCACCCGGGACAGCTTCTCGTTGCCGGCCCTGACCCCGGCCAGCACCGTCGCGCGCACCTCGGGATGGGCGGCCAGCGCCGCGGGCGAGGTCTCGGTCAGCCCGTGCCGGGCGGCCAGGCCGGCGGCCGCGTCCGGGTCGAGCACCACCAGCGCGGCCACGAACGGCCGGGCGTCCCCGATCGCCACCACCGGACCGAGCACCGAGCAGGCCGCCTTGATGGTGTTCTCGATGTTGGCCGGCGACATGTTCTTGCCGGCCTGGTTGATGATCAGCTCCTTCTTCCGGTCGACGATCGTCACGTAGCCGTAGCCGTCGCCGTCGATGGTCGCCACGTCACCGGTGTGCAGCCAGCCATCGGCGTCGATCGTCTCCGCGGTCTTCTCCGGGTCGTCGCGGTAGCCGCGCATGATCGTCGGACCCCTGGTCAGCAGCTCGCCGTCCTCGGCCAGCTTCACCTCGATGCCGGGCACCGGGATGCCGACCGTGCCGATCCGCGCCTTGCCCGGCGAGTTCGATGTGGACAGCCCGCTGGTCTCGGACATGCCCCACAGTTCGAAGACCGGGATTCCCAGGCCCCAGAAGTATTTCAGGGTCTCGGGCGAGATCGGCGCGGCGCCGGAGGCGCAGATCTCGGCGCGGTCCAGCCCGAGCCGGTGCCGAAGCTTGGCGAGCACCAGCCGGTCGGCGATCCCGTGTCGCAGCGCGAGCGGCGCGGGCACGGACCGGCCGGCGAGCTTCAACGCGGCCACCCGGGCGCCGACTCCGATCGCCCAGTTGGCGATGTCGCGCTTGACCGCCTTGGGTTCCGCGGCGAGCGCGGTGTCGATGGCGGACTTGAACTTCTCCCATACCCGAGGCACGCCGAAGAACAGGTGCGGCCGGGTGTCCGGCAGCGCTTCGGCTAACTTCCTCGGGTCGTCGAGGCAGGTGGTCACGGCGCCGAACAACATCATCGAGTAGTGCGAGCAGACGCGGTCGGCGATGTGCGCGGCCGGCAGGTAGGACAGGATGTGCCAACCCGCCTTCAGGTTGAACATGTGCTCGACCGCGCCGGCCTGGGCGGTGACGTTGCGGTGGGTCAGCTCAACGCCCTTGGGCGGCCCGGTGGTGCCCGAGGTGTAGATGATGGTGGCCAGGTCGTCCGCCTCCACCGCGCGCCAAGCCGCGTCGAAGTCGAACTCGGGCCGACCGCGCTCCTCCAGCTCCGCGAGCGTGATCGCGCCGTCGGCCGGGCCGTCCACGCAGATGATCTGGCCCACCATGCCGGGCACCTCGCGCACCCGCGGCAGGAACGCCCGCTCGGTGATCACCACCCGGTTGCCGGCATTGCCGAACAGGTAGCCGATCTGCTCCGGGGCCGAGGTGTTGTAGATCGAGAACGGCGTCGCCCCGAGATGCAGCGCCGCGGTGTCACACAGGTGAAATTCCGGCCGGTTGGTCAGCATCAGGGCGACGGTGTCGCCGCGGGCCACCCCGAGCGCGGCGAGCCCGGTGGCGATCCGGCGCACCCGTTCGCCGTACTGCCGCCAGGTGATCGAGACCGCGTCACCCGGGGTGCGCAGGGCGACCTCGTCCGGGGTCCTCGCGATCCGGTCCTGGAATGCCGCACACAGGGTGGTGCCGGAGGCTGGGCTGCTCATCGCGCGATCGTAAAGCGGGGTTTACGTGAGGTCCAGCAACCCGCTTCCGCGCTAGGCGGCCATCCGGTCCAACCGGGAGAGGCGCCGGAAGTGTTTCTGGACATAGACCAGCGGATCGCCATGCCCGGTGCGCACCCGGCACACCTCGGCCAGCAACATGACGTGATCGCCGGCGGGCACCACGGCGGTGGTGCGGCACTCCATCCGCACCGCGACGTCGCACAGCAGCGGAACGTCGTCGTAACCGCGCTCCACCGCGAGATCCTCGAAGTCGTCGCCCTCCTGGGCGGCGAACCGGCGGGCCAACTCCTCCTGCCCGGAACGCAGCACGTGCACCGCGAACGCGTCCGCCGCGGCGAACACCGGGCGGCACCGGTGCGCGCGCTCCAGGGTCACCGAGACCATCGGCGGGCGCACCGAGACCGCGCTGAACGAGTCCGCGGTGCAGCCGTACCACCAGCCGTCCTGGTCGGCCGTGGTCACCACGGCGATCCCGGTCGGCCATTGAGCCATCGCGTCCTGAACCGAGGCCGGGTACACCGTCGCCGCCGTGATCATGACGCCACGGCCCTTCTGGCCAGTGCGGGCCGCAACGGCGTGCCTGGTGCGTAGCAGTGGCTCGCGTCGTGCCGCTCCACCTCCCTGGCCAGCACGGCCGGATCCGAGCTGCCGCAGAACACCTGGGTGGTGCCCGCCCACAGCGCGGCGTTGAGGTGCGCATGGTGGTAGGCGGGCATGCCGTTCAGCGCGACAGCCTGCTCGGAGAGCCCGTGCGCCAGCCCGATCCGGGCGGCGTCCACCTTGAGCCGGTGATGGGAGAGGCTGGCCGCCTTGGCGTAACCGGCGAGGCCGGCGCCGAACATGATCGCGCCGAGCTCGTTCTCGTCCCGGTCGCGCGGCTCGACCAGCAGGTCACCCCGGCTGGCCAGGTCGGCACAGGTCGCCACCCCTGGCACCGCCGGGCCGTCGAGCAGCAGCACATGCTCCAGCCCGGGCAGCACCGGACGGGCCCGGTCGTACATGGCCCGGTCGAGGATCGCGGCGCGGGCGGCCACCGAGTCGAGCAGCCGCCCGAGCACGTCGGGGCCTAGCCGAGGGCTGACCGGCGCGACCACGTTGCCGCTGCGCACCACGGCGTAGTAGGCGATCGGGAAGCCGGCGCCGAGCACCGAGGCGAGCGCCACCACGGACCCGTCGCCGCCGAGCAGGTCGCGGATCCCGGCGGCCAGCCGAGAGATCCGGCGGTCCAGCTCGGCGAAGGTGACCGCGCCGGTCGGGCCGTGCAGCGCCGTGCGGTTCGGCCAGGCCGCGGCCGCCAGGCTCGGCAGCACATCGACGGACCCGACCGGGAGCGCGGCGTGGGTCGGGCGTGGTTGCGGTAATCGGGTTACGGTCCGGTGCGTAGTCATGTGTCCCACTTCCCCAGCGGCTCTCTAGGCCGCTCCCTCCGTCCACATCGGACGGCGGGCTTCAGCGAACTTCTTGGCCCGGCCGAGCGTGGCCAGGCTGAGGCTGCGTAGCACGTCGCGCACGGCGGCGCGAGCGTCCTCCACGGTGGACGATAGGGCGGCGACCGCGTCATGGTTGAGCAGCACGGTCTGGGTGGCGGTGGCCCGCACGCCGTGTGGCAGCCGGGCGATCGTGAAACTGCCGGTGTGCGACCGCATGACCGAGGGCGGGCGGGTCTGCTTGTAGACGATGTGCGTATCCGGAAAGCAGACCCGAACGGTCTTGGTGGCGTGCACCGAGCCGTTCGGCAGCCGGATCCGGGCGGCGAGGTGCTGGATGTCGAACACGTCCTCGTCAACCTGGATCTGGTCCACGTGCGGCAGGCGCTGCGACCAGTCGTGTGCCCTGGCGAGGAAGTCGTACACGTCCCTGGCTTCTCCGTCGATGTCCACGCTGTCCGAACAGGACAGCCACAACCCGTCGAGCACGCCGTCGAGCTCCGCGGCGTCGCGCAGCGCGGCCAGCGTCGCCATGCTGTTGTGGTTGACCGCGTCGGCCAGCCAGGCCGCGTCCGCCGGGTCGTCGTCGATCACTCGGTAGTAGTGATCGAGGGCGACCAGCGAGCCGTTGCCCTTGGGCAGCACCAGCCACAGCCCGCCGAGCGACGCCAGCGGGGGCTCCGGATCCTCGTGCCGGAACCGCATCTGCATGCGGTGCGCCGCCGGCTCCAGATGTGTGACATGACTGCGCACGTCGCCGTCCACCAACTCCCAGAGCCGCACCCGCTCGCCGGCCCCCTGCCAGCCGACATGGCCGACGGTCACGATGGGGTCGAACAGCTGCGGCCACCGGTTGATGTCGGCGATCAGCTCATATACCCGACGCGGCGGCGCGGCGACGCGCACGGTGTGGCGGGCGGTGCGAATCCTCAACTCGGCCATGCTCGCTCCCTCCGTCCGGTGAGCGCCGCTGTGGCTACCCTGTGATTTTGCTCACCGCTCCTGGAGTTGGCCTCGAGCACCGATGGAACTCCGCGCTCAACTCCGGATTGCCCGACACTGCTCACCCTCGCTCGGGACCGGCTCGAGCGTGGCTCGGACCGCCGAGGGGCACGCCGGGGCGAGTGGAGGCCAGCCCGGCTCGAGGGGGGCTCGAGGCTGGGGGCGCAGGCTGCGGTTACCTCACTGCCCCGGGGGAAGGAGTCGGCCATGACGCAGCCAAGCCGCCGGACCACCGTGCTGACCGTGCAGTCCGGCCCGGACCGTCACGCATCCGTCCGCTTCTATCGGCTCGTGGTGGGTGGCCGCGCCGAGCGGGCCGAATCGGTGCGCGCCGACCTGCTGGTCCCGGACCACGACGGACTGCGCACCGCGCACCGGCACGAGAGCCCGGAGGCATCGGCCGCTTAGCGGACGGTCCAGGTGTCCTTGCCGCGTAGCAGGGTTTGGAGGTCGGGGGGGTGGTGGTCGGTGGCGGTGGTTATTTGGGTTCGGGCTGCGTCGTCGTAGGTGGGTCGGGTGGTGTTGCGGAAGATTCCGGTGACGGTGTGGGTGAGGTCTTGGGTGGTGAGTCGGGATAGGGCGAAGGCGTAGGTGGGGTCGTTGAGGGTGGCGTCGTGTATTACGAGGTTTTCTTCGCCGACGTCGGCGACGTTGGCGATGTCGAGGGTGGCGAACCCGGATCGGATGACGCCGTATTCGCCGTTGGTGCCGAAGCGGATGGGGGTGCCGTGGGTGAGGGGGATGAGGTGTTGTTCTTTGTGGCTGGGTTGTTTGAGGGTGTCGAAGGCGCCGTCGTTGAAGATGGGGCAGTTTTGGTAGATCTCGATCAGGGCGCTGCCGCGGTGGGTGGCGGCGGCGGTGAGGACGTCGGTGAGTTGGGTGCGGTCGTTGTCCAGGGTGCGGGCGACGAAGCTGGCTTCGGCGCCCAGGGCTAGGGAGATGGGGTTGAACGGGTGGTCCAGGGAGCCCATGGGGGTGGATTTGGTGACTTTGCCTTCTTCGGAGGTGGGGGAGTACTGGCCTTTGGTCAGGCCGTAGATGCGGTTGTTGAACAGCAGGATTTTGAGGTTGACGTTGCGGCGCAGGGTGTGGATGAGGTGGTTGCCGCCGATGGAGAGGGCGTCGCCGTCGCCGGTGACGACCCAGACGCTGAGGTCGGGGCGTGAGATGGCCAGGCCGGTGGCGATCGCGGGGGCGCGGCCGTGGATGGAGTGAAACCCGTAGGTGTTCATGTAGTAGGGAAACCGGGAACTACACCCGATCCCGGAGACGAACACGATGTTCTCGCGGCGCAGTCCCAGGGTGGGGAGGAAGGCTTGCATCGCGTTGAGCACGATGTAGTCCCCGCATCCGGGGCACCAGCGGACCTCTTGGTCGGATTTGTAGTCTTTGGCGGTCTGCGTGTCCTGGCTGACCGGTACCCCCGCGAGCCCACCCACCTCGGGCAGGCCGAGGTCGATGACGGTCATTGCGCCACCCCCTTCACGTGATCGGTGAGGACCCCCTGGAGTTCCTCGGCTTGGAACGGCAGCCCGGCCACCTTGGTGTAGGAGATGGCGTCGATGAGGAACCGGCCGCGCACCAGCAGCGCCAGTTGGCCCAGGTTCATCTCCGGGATGACCACGGTGTCGTAGCCGGCGAGCACGGTGGCGAGGTTGGCGGGCAACGGGTTGAGGTGGCGCAGGTGGGCCTGGGCGATGTCCAGGCCGGTGGCGCGGACCCGGCGGCAGGCGGCGCCGATCGGGCCGTAGGTGGAGCCCCACCCCAGCGCCAGGACCCGGGCGCGACCGGAGGGGTCGTCCACGACCAGGTCGGGGACGGTGATCCCGTCGATTTTGGCTTGCCGCAGCCGGACCATGCGGTCGTGGTTGTCCGGGTCGTAGGAGATGCCGCCCGAGCCGTCGGCCTTCTCCAACCCCCCGATGCGGTGCTGCAGACCCGGGGTGCCCGGGAGGGCCCACGCCCGCGCCAACGTCTGCGGGTCGCGCAGGTAGGGCCAGTGCGCACCCGAACCGTCCGCCGCGTTGGGTGCGGTGGCGAAGCTCACCGACAGATCCGGCAACGCGCTCACCTCCGGCACCAGCCACGGCTCCGAGCCGTTGGCGATCGAGCCGTCGGAGAGCAGCAGCACCGGGGTGCGGTAGGTCAGCGCGATCCGGGCGGCGTCCATGGCCATGTCGAAACAATCCGCCGGGGACCGCGGCGCCAGCACCGGGACCGGGCACTCACCGTTGCGACCGAACATGGCCTGCAACAGATCAGCCTGCTCGGTCTTGGTGGGCAACCCGGTGGACGGCCCACCCCGCTGCACATCGATCACCAGCAACGGCAGTTCGGTCATCACCGCCAACCCGATCGCCTCGGACTTCAACGCCAACCCCGGACCACTGGTCGAGGTCACCCCCAACGCCCCACCATAGGCCGCACCAAGCGCGATCCCGATCCCGGCGATCTCGTCCTCGGCCTGCACCGTGGTGACACCAAAGTTCTTGTGCTTGGACAACTCGTGCAGGATGTCGCTGGCCGGGGTGATCGGATACGACCCCAACAGCACCGCCAACCCCGAGCGCTGACCGGCCGCCACGATCCCATAGGCCAGCGCGGTGTTACCGGTGATCTGCCGGTAGGTGCCCGTGGGCAGGCTCGCCGGTGACACCTCATAGGTAACCGCGAAGGACTCGGTGGTCTCCCCGTAGTTCCACCCCGCCCGAAACGCCAACACGTTGGCCTGAGCCAACTCCGGTGTCCGCGCGAACTTCTCCCGCAAAAACCGCTCGGTACCCTCGGTCGGCCGGTGATACATCCACGACAACAACCCCAAAGCGAACATGTTCTTCGCCCGCTCCGCGTCCTTCTTCGACAACCCCGTCGCCGCCAACGCACCCCGAGTCAACGTCGCCATCGCCACCTGATGCACCACGAACCCATCCAACGACCCATCCACCAACGGATCCGACCCATACCCCACCCTGGCCAAGTTCCGCTTCGTGAACTCATCGGTGTTGACGATCACCATCCCCCCAGCCGGCACATCAGCGATGTTCGCCTTCAACGCCGCCGGGTTCATCACCACCAACACATCCGGCCGATCCCCCGGCGTCAAAATATCGTAATCAGCGAAATGCAACTGAAAACTAGACACCCCCGGCAACGTGCCCGCAGGAGCCCGGATCTCAGCCGGGAAATTCGGCAACGTCGCAAGATCATTCCCAAACGCAGCAGCCTCCGACGTGAACCTGTCACCAGTCAACTGCATACCGTCACCGG
>JBJMIG010000089.1:0-24197 GCA_045806965.1 Labedaea sp.
CCCTGCTCGACGAATGGGCCTACGCCCGCCCCTACCGATCCGAGACCGAGCGACGCCAAGCACTGCCACAGTGGCTCCACACCTACAATCACCACCGCGGCCACACCGCACTCAACGGCAAACCACCCGCCAGCCGCGTCCCCAACCTCTCAGGTCAGTACATCTAGCGTGCGCCCCCGAGCGTGCGAGCGCCGGTTGGGGGAATGGGACACTGGCGGGGTGACCGACGGCCCGTTGATCGTGCAATCCGACAAGACCCTGCTGCTCGAGGTGGATCACCCGCGTTCGGCGGACGCCCGGATGGCCATCGCGCCGTTCGCCGAGCTGGAGCGGGCCCCCGAACACGTGCACACCTACCGGATCACACCGCTGGCGCTGTGGAACGCGCGAGCCGCCGGGCATGACGCCGAGCAGGTGGTGGACGCGCTGACCCGGTTCTCGCGCTACCCGGTGCCGCAGCCGCTGCTGATCGACGTGGTGGACACGATGAGCCGGTTCGGCCGGCTGACCCTGGTCAACCACCCGGCGCACGGCCTGGTCATGTCCACCGTGGACCGGGCGGTGCTCGAGGAGGTGCTCCGGCACAAGAAGATCAGCCCGCTGCTCGGCGACCGGCTCGACCCGGACACGATCCTGGTACACCCGAGCGAGCGCGGCCGGCTCAAACAGCTGCTGCTCAAGATCGGTTGGCCGGCCGAGGACCTGGCCGGCTACGTCGACGGGGAGCACCACCCGATCTCCTTGCGGGAGACCGGGTGGCACCTGCGCGACTATCAGCGGCTCGCGGCCGACGCGTTCTGGGCCGGCGGCTCCGGCGTGGTCGTGCTGCCGTGCGGCGCCGGCAAGACGCTGGTCGGCGCGGCGGCCATGGCCCGGGCGCAGGCGACCACGCTGATCCTGGTGACCAATACGGTGGCCGGCCGGCAGTGGAAGCGGGAGCTGGTCGCGCGCACGTCGCTGACCGAGGACGAGATCGGCGAGTACTCCGGCGAGCGCAAGGAGATCCGTCCGGTGACCATCGCCACCTACCAGGTGATGACCCGCAAGTCGAAGGGCGAGTACCGGCATCTTGAGCTGTTCGACTCGCGGGACTGGGGTCTGGTCATCTACGACGAGGTGCACCTGCTCCCGGCGCCGGTGTTCCGGATGACCGCGGATCTACAGTCGCGGCGCCGGCTCGGGTTGACCGCAACGCTGGTGCGGGAGGACGGTCGGGAGGGCGACGTGTTCTCCCTGATCGGGCCGAAGCGCTACGACGTGCCGTGGCGCGACATCGAGCAGCAGGGTTGGATCGCGCCGGCGGTGTGCACCGAGGTCCGGGTGACGCTGACCGACAGCGAACGGCTCACCTACGCCACCGCGGAGGCCGACGAGAAGTACCGGCTCTGCTCGACCGTCGCCACGAAACTGCCGGTGGTGCAACGGATTCTGGCCCGTCACCCGGAGGAACCGACCCTGGTCATCGGCGCCTACCTGGACCAACTCGAGGAGCTGGGCGCGCTGCTCGACGCGCCGATCGTGCAGGGCTCGACCCGCAACGCCGAGCGGGAGGCGCTTTACGACGCGTTTCGGCGCGGCGAGCAGCGCGTGCTCGTGGTGTCGAAGGTGGCCAACTTCTCGATCGACCTGCCCGATGCGACGATCGCCGTTCAGGTGTCCGGCACCTTCGGCTCCCGCCAGGAGGAGGCCCAGCGCCTCGGCCGGTTGTTGCGGCCCAAGGCGGACGGCCGCCAGGCCCACTTCTACTCGGTGGTGTCCCGGGACACGCTCGACACCGAGTACGCCGCCCACCGGCAGCGCTTCCTCGCCGAGCAGGGCTATGCGTACACCATCGTCGACGCCGACGACCTGCTGACCGCCTGACCACGAGTCGGTCAGCGGCCGGGTCGGGTCAGGCCCTTGGCACCGGCGCCTCGGCTGAGGACGATCTGGTCCGTCCGGTCAAGGGCCGTGGTCCGGCGCGCCGGGTTCACCGCCCGGTCGGCGGTGAGGTCCCGTAATCGGATGGGCGGGCCGAGGTCGACCAGCGTCGGGAGGTACTCGGCCTGCTCGACGTGCCAGCCGTCCGCCGACCTGACGAAGCGGAACCGGGCGATGACGCCTTCCTCGGTGGTGCCGCGCGGCTCGTCGTGCCGCGCGATCTGGTTGCCGAGGCCGTAGGCGACCCACTTGCCGTTGATCTTCTCGAACGGCTGGACGACGTGGGCGTGGTGCCCGACGATCAGGTCGACCGCCGGGTCGGCCAGCAACTCCCGGGCGATCCGGAGCTGGTCGGCGGTGGGCTGCTGACGGTCCTCGACACCCCAGTGCAGGCTGGCGATCACCACCTCGGCGCCGGCCGCCCGGGCCGCTCTGGCCGCGGCCAGCACCCGGGCCGGGTCGAGGATGTTGCCGAGGTAGGGGCTCGGGGCGCTGGTGCCCTGGTTGAAGCCGAAGGTGAAGGACACCTGGGCGACCCGCACGCCGTGCACGTCGAGGATCAGCGGGGTGGCCGCCTCACCCGCGGAGCGCGCCGAGCCGGTGTGCTTGATGCCGGCGGCGTCCAGGGCGTTCAGGGTCGTGGTGACGCCGGCCGGCCCCTGGTCCAGGGTGTGGTTGGAGGCCGTGGAGCAGGTGTCGTAGCCGACTCCGGCGAGCGCGGCGGCGATCTCCGCCGGCACGGCGAACCGCGGGTAACCCTGGAACGGGCCGCCGGCCGGGGCGATCGGCGTCTCCAGGTGACAGATCGCCAGGTCGGCCCCCTCGATCACGGGTTTCACGCCGGCCAGCAGCGCGGCGAAGTCCCGCCTGCCCCCGCCGTCCTCGGTGGCCTGCCCGGTCAGCGCCGGATGGATCAGCACGTCGCCCGCGGCAACAACGGTGAACGACGGCCCGGCCGGCGCCGGCGCGGCGCTGGACGGGCCGCTCGGCACCGGCCCGACCGGCACCGGTGCCGCGGCCGGCGCGGCGCACGCGCCGAGCGTCAGCAGGCCGGCAAGCACCACGGCTAAGCCAGGCCGCACAGCCATCCCCACGTCGCGGGCACCGAATCGGACCCCCTCAGCGGGATCGCCGCCGAATCGCGGCGATCGCGAGCACCACGAACAGCGCGGCGAGCAGCGGTGCGGCGCGCTTGAGTACCGACGGCGCGGCATAGGAGAGCAGGTCGATCGGCTCCGGCTCGACCGCGGCGAGCGTCGGCTTGGCCGGCTTCGGCTCGGCCGGCTGGGCCTCGACCGCAACCACGGGCTCGGCGGCCGGCTCGGGTGAGTCGACAACGGACAGCTTGGGCCGGGCCGCCGGCTCGGCGTCGGGCTCCGGTTCCGCGGCCGGGCCCAGCCTGCTGGCCAGGCAGACCGCGAAGGTGTCCAGGATCTTCCCGCCGACCTCGGCGATCATGCCGCGGCCGAACTGGGCCGGTTTGCCGGTCACCGAGAGGTCGGTGACCACCGAGCCGACCGTCGAGTCACCCTCGGCGCGCAGCGTCACGGTGACCGTGGCCGCAGCGGTGCCAGCGCCCCGCGAGTCCTTGCCGGACGCCTTGATCACCACCGTGCCGGTCTCCTCGTCGGTGTCCAGGAACTCGCCAGATCCCTTGTACAGCAAGGACACGGGGCCCAGCTTGACCTTCACGGTGCCGCTGAACGCCGAGCCGTCGACCTCGGTGAGGGTGGCGCCGGGCATGCACGGCGCCACCAACTCCGGGTCGAGCACCGCCCGCCAGACGGTCGGCAGATCAGCCGGCACCGTGAAGGTGTGCTCCAGCCGCACTCGCGCTCCTCTCGTCGGTCGCGGACGCGGCGTTCAGCCGCCGGCCGCGGCGAGCACCGCCCGGCCGGTGAGCACCTTGGCGAGGTGCTGCCGGTATTCGGCGTCGGCGCTGCCGTCCGCGGTGGGGCTGGTGCCCTCCGCGGCACGCCCGGCGGCCGCCCTGATCGACTCCGCCGTCGCCGGCTGGCCGACCAGCGCCTCCTCGACGCCACGCGCCCGCACCGGGGTGGACGCCATGTTCGTCAGACCGACCCTGGCCTCGGCGATCGTACCGCCGTCGGTGCGGATCGCCGCCGCGACGCCGACCATCGACCAGGCCTGAGCCACCCGGTTGAACTTCTCGTAGTGCGCGCCCCACCCGGTGTACTTCGGCACCCGCACCTCGACCAGGATCTCGCCCGGCCGCAGCGCCGTGGTGAAGTAGTCGGTGAAGAACTCCGCCGCCGGGACCGTGCGCCGGCCGTCCACGCCGGACAGCACGAACTCCGCGTCCAACGCCAGCGCCGGGGCGAGCAGGTCGCCGGCCGGGTCGGCGTGGGCCAGTGCGCCGCCGAACGTGCCCCGGTGCCGCACCTGCGGGTCGGCCACCGTCTCGGTGGTCAGGGCCAGCAGCAGCGCGTGCTCGCGCACCAGGTTGTCCCGCTGCACCTCATAGTGCGTGGTCATGGCGCCGATCACGATCGCGTCGCCGTCCTCGCGCACCCCGCGCAGGTCGGGGATCCGGTTGAGGTCGACCAGCACCGCCGGCGCGGCCAGCCGCACCCGCAGCACCGGAAGCAGGCTCTGCCCGCCGGCCAGCACCTTGCCGTCCTCGCCGGCCTCGGCCAGCGCGCGCACCGCCTCGTCCACTGTGGCCGGTGTGACGTAGTCGAATGCCGCCGGGATCATTCCGCACCTCCACCAGAAGCGTCGATCGACCCGAGGCCGCCACCGGCCTCGACGCCGCCAATCCCGCTGCCGGCTTCCCGGCCGCGGATCGCCGCCCACACCCGCATCGGGGAGAGCGGCATCTGGATGTCGTTGACACCGAGGTGGCGCACCGCGTCGATCACCGCGTTGACCACCGCCGGCGTGGACGCGATCGTGCCGGCCTCACCGACTCCCTTGACACCCAACGGGTTCGACGTCGCCGGCGTCTCGGTCCGGTCGGTGGTGAACGACGGCAGGTCGGCCGCCGACGGCACCAGGTAGTCGGCGAGCGTACCGGTGGTGAGCGTGCCGGACTCGTCGTGCACGGCCTCCTCGAACAGCGCCTGCGCGATGCCCTGGGCCAGCCCGCCGTGCACCTGGCCCTCCACGATCAGCGGGTTGACCGCCTTGCCGACATCGTCGACGCACACGTAGGAGCGCAGTGTCACCCGCCCGGTCTCGGTGTCCACCTCGGCCGCGCAGAGATGCGTGCCGTGCGGGAACGAGAAGTTCTCCGGGTCGTAGACCGCCTCCGAGTCCAGGCTCGGCTCGATGCCCTCCGGGTAGTCGTGCGCGAAGAACACCTGCAGCGAGATGTCCTGGATCGTGGTCGACTTGTCGGTGCCGCGCACGGTGAACCGGCCGGCCTCGAACTCGAGGTCGTCCTCGGCGCACTCCATCATGTGCGCGGCCACCGTGCGGGCCTTGGCGACCACCTTCTCGGCCGCCTTGACCACCGCGATCCCTCCGACGGTGAGGGAACGCGAGCCGTAGGTGTCCAGACCCTTGTGCGAGGACTGGGTGTCGCCATGCAACACCTCGACGTCCTCGAACGGCACGCCGAGCTGGTCGGCGACGATCTGGCTCCATGCCGTCTCGTGCCCCTGGCCGTGCGCCGAGGATCCGGTGATCACCTCGACCTTGCCGGTCGGCAGCATGCGGATCGCCGCGTGCTCCCAACCGCCGGCGCCGTAGGCGAGCGAGCCGAGCACCCGGGACGGCGCCAGCCCGCACATCTCGGTGAAGGTGGAGATCCCGATGCCGAGCTGCACCGGGTCGCCGGCGTCGCGGCGCCGCTGCTGCTCACGCCGCAGCCCGTCATAGTCGAACAACACCCTGGCCCGCTCGGTGGCCGCCTCGTAGTTGCCGGAGTCGTAGACCAGCCCGCACACGGTGGTGAACGGGAACTCCTCGTGCTTGATCCAGTTCTTCTCCCGCAACGACATCGGGTCCACACCCAGCTCGGCGGCCAGCTCGTCCATCAACCGCTCGATGGCGAAGGTGGCTTCCGGCCGGCCGGCGCCACGGTAGGCGTCGGTGAGCGTCTTGTTGGTGAAGACATTGGTGCAGGCGAAGCGGTAGGCCGGGATCTTGTAGATGGCGTTGAACATGAACGCCCCGAGCAGCGGCACGCCCGGGGTGACCGGTCCGAGGTAGGCGCCCATGTCGGCGAGTAGCTCGACCTTGAGCGCGGTGACCGTGCCGTCACGGCGCGCGGCGATCGTGAGCTCCTGGATCTGGTCGCGGCCGTGGTGCGCGGTCTGCATGGACTCCGAGCGGGTCTCGGTCAGCTTGACCGGCCGGTTGAGCTTGTTGGCGATCAGGATGGTCGCGAACTCCTCGGGCGACAGCGCGATCTTGCCGCCGAAGCCGCCGCCCACGTCCGGCGCGATGACCCGCAGCTTGTGCTCCGGCAGACCGAGGGTGAGCGCGGCCATGGTCTTGAGGATGTGCGGAATCTGGGTGGCCGACCAGATCGTGGTCTGCGGACCGGTCGGGTCCACCACCACCGAGCGCGGCTCCATGAAGGCCGGAATCAGCCGCTGCTGACGGAACCGCCGCTTGAGTACGATCGAGTCGTCGTCCTCGTTCGCCGCGCTGATCGCCTGCTCGGCGTCGCCGCCGGTGCCGGCCTCGCCGGAGTCGAAGACCCAGTACGCGTTCCGGTTGGTCTCCAGCTCCGGGTGGACCAGCGGGGAGCCGTCGGCCAGCGCCGCCTCCATGTCCAACACCACCGGCAGCTCGTCGTAGTCGACGTCGATCGCTTCGAGCGCGTCCTGCGCGAGGTAGGCGTCCCTGGCCACCACGATGGCCACGCCCTCACCGGCGAAGTGCACGGTGTCGGCGGCCAGCACCGGCCGGCGCGGGTGCTTCATGTCCGGGGTGACCGGCCAGGCACAGGGCAGCGCGATCGTCGCGTCCGGGTCCAGGTCGGTCGCCGTGTAGACGGCGACGACGCCGGGCATCCGCTTGGCCCGCGAGGTGTCGATGCGGACGATCCTGGCGTGCGCCAGGGGGCTGTGCAGCACGGCGAGGTGCAGCATGCCGGGCAGCGTGATGTTGTCCGTCCACCGGGTCCGGCCGGTGATCAGCCGGGCGTCCTCCTTGCGCAGCCTGGCCTTGCCGACCTCGGGCTCAACGGTCGCGGTCATCACGCACCGCCTCCGGCCACCACGGTCGGGGACTGCACGGGGACCTGCGCGGCGACCTGCTCCGCCTCGGGTCCGGCGCCGGGTCGCATGTGGTGCGCGGCATCCCGCACCGCACGCACGATGTTCTGGTAGCCGGTACAGCGGCAGAGGTTGCCCTCCAGACCGTGGCGGACCTCCGACTCGTCCGGGTCGGGGTTGTCGGCCAGCAGATCGAGCGCCTGCATGATCATCCCGGGGGTGCAGAACCCACACTGGAGCGCGTGGTTGTCGTGGAAGGCCTGCTGCATCGGATGCAGCTGCCCGTCCCTGGCCAGGCCCTCGATCGTGGTCACCTCGGAACCGTCCGCCTGCACCGCGAGCACCGAACAGGACTTCACGCTGTGGCCGTCCAGGTGGACGGTGCAGGCGCCACAGTTGCTGGTGTCGCACCCGACCACCGTGCCGACCTTGCCGAGCCTGTCCCGCAGATAGTGCACAAGTAACAGCCGCGGCTCGACGTCGTCGGTGTACTGGGTGCCATCAACGGTCACAGTGATGCGCATGGGGCCTCCAAGGGAGCATGAAACGGCCCGAGCCGGCAGGTGGGGACGGTGTCGGTCGGGGAGCAACCCAGGTCGCGCCGCGGGGGACGGCCGCGGCGTCGCGAACTGGTGGTGAGCGGGCTCACATGGCGAACTCTGCCCCTGCCGGGCCGCTCGGACAAGACCCTGTGGAGATCACACCGGCGGCCCGGCGCGGTGAGCTCCGCCACGACCCCGCCACGACCTCTACGTGGGCCCGGCGACGGTCACCCGGCGCGGGCGCACCGACCACAACGGACACTTGCGGCGGGCCGAAGCCGGGCCGGTCATGGGTGGTGGATGCGGCCGCTGAGCTCGGTGAGGCGCTCGCCGCCGCCGCCCCAGCGCAGCGCGATGATCTCCGCGGCGATGGACACGGCGGTCTCCTCCGGGGTGCGGGCGCCGAGGTTGAGCCCGATCGGCGAGGACAGCCGGGCCAACTCCTGGTCGGTGACGCCGGCTTCGCGCAACCGGACCAGGCGGTCGTCGTGGGTGCGCCGCGAGCCCATCGCGCCGACGTAGCCAACCTCGGTGCGCAGGGCCACCTCGAGCAGCGGCACGTCGAACTTGGGGTCGTGGGTGAGCACCGCGACGGCGGTACGCCGGTCGATCCGGCCGGCCGCGGCCTCGGCGGCGAGGTAGCGATGCGGCCAGTCGACCACCACCTCATCGGCATCGGGGAAGCGACTGGTGGTGGCGAACACCGGGCGGGCGTCGCAGACGGTCACCCGGTAGCCGAGGAACGCGCCGAGCCGGGCCATCGACGCGGCGTAGTCGATGGCGCCGAACACCAGCAGCCGGGGCGGCGGCTCGAAGGAGTTGACGAACACCGCCATGCCCTCGCCGCGGCGCTGGCCCTCCACGCCGTAGTGCAGCAGGTCGGTACGCCCGGTGGCGAGCAGGCCACGGGCGTCGTCGGCCACCGCGTCATCGGCGCGCGCCGAGCCGAGACCGCCGGCCACCCGGGTCGGCCAGACCACCAGGTGCGCGCCGCGCCTGGCCGGGTCGGGATGCTCGACCACGGTGGCCAGCGCGACCGGTTCCTCGGCGTGCACCGACTTGGCCAGCTCGGCGAGCTCGGGGAACCGCACGGCGGTGATCGGCTCGACATAGACGTCGATGATCCCGCCGCAGGTCAGCCCCACCGCGAAGGCATCATCGTCGGTCACCCCGTAGCGCTGTAAGACGGCCTCGCCGGACGCGATCACCGACTGGCCGAGCTCGTAGACGGCGCCCTCGACGCAGCCGCCGGAGACGCTGCCGCTGACCGTGCCGTCCGCCGCGACCAGCATGGCCGCGCCCGGGGCGCGCGGTGCGGAGGAGAACGTGGCGACCACCGTGCCGACCGCGGCGGTCTCGCCGGCGGAGTAGCGCCGCATCAACTCATCGAGCACATCACGCACGACGAACCTCCTCGAGCAGATCCTGCCAGGTTGCCAGGCTGTGCCCGGCGAGCAAACGGTCGACGTGCGGCAGCGCGGCCGCGATGCCGGACTGCACCGGCGCGTAGCCGGACCGCCCGGCGTGCGGGTTCACCCAGAGCACGGCGTGCGCGAGCCGGCGCAGCCGGGCCGTCTGCTCGCCGAGCAACGCCGCGTCCCCGCGCTCCCAGCCGTCGGAGAACAGCACCACGACCGCCCGCCGGGCGAGGCCGCGCTGCCCCCACCGGTCGAGAAAGGCACGCAGCGTCTCGCCGAGCCGGGTACCGCCGGCGAAGTCGGGCACCGCCCGGGCGGCCGAGGTGAGCGCCTCCCGCGGATCACGCTGGCGCAGCTGGCGGGTGAGCCGGGTGAGCCGGGTGCCGAGCGTGAACACCTCGGTGCTGGCCGGCGCCGCCCTGGTCACCGCGTGGGTGAAGCGCAGCAGCGAGTCGGCGTACGGCGTCATCGACCCGGAGACGTCGACGAGCAGCACCAGCCGCCGCGCTCGCTGGCCTCGTTCCTTGTACGCCAACCGAATCGGCTCGCCCCCGGTGGCGCGCATGGTGCGCAGCAGCCGGGTCGGGTCGAGCCGCCCGGTCCGGTGTGGACGGTAGCGCAGCGCCCGGCGCAGCGGCGGGTCGAGGCGCAGCGTCGCGATCAGCTCGCGCAGGTGTTCCCGCTCGGCCGCGGTCAGCTCGGCGACGTCGCGGTGCCGCAGGATCTCGGTCTCGCTGGCCGCGACCCGCAGCGGGCGCGGCTCGCGGCCGGTGCCGTCGCCGGCCGGCGTGTCCCGCAACGCGGCCATGGTGCTGGTCCGGACTCGCTGACCGGCCGGCGGTCGTGGCCGGCGCGGCGGCCTGGCGGCGAACCAGGCGCCGAACGCCTCGTCGTAGCGCGGCAGATCGTCCGGTTCGGCACACAGGGTGAGCCGGCCGGCCCAGTACAGCGCTGCGGGGTCGGCCGGGTCGAGCTGCTCGATCGCGGCCAGATAGGCCTGCACCCGTTGGGCGTCGCACGGCAGCCCGGCCTGACGCAGTGCCGAGGCGAAGCCGACGAAACCGGGGAGCGGACCGTCCACCCGGCCATTGTCGCCCCAACCGGGACCAAACCCCCACACCCTCTCGCCCGTCGAGCGCAAGAAGGATCATCATGCGCCACCCGTGCACCACTCTCAGCCGGCGAGCAGCGTGTCCAGGCTGGCCGCGACGGTGCGTTCGACGTCCTCGCGGTACTTGAGCACGGCACCGAGCGTGGCCGCGGCGCTGGCCGCGTCCAACTCCGTGCGGCCGAGGGCGAGCAGGGCCGCGGCCCAGTCGATCGTCTCCGCGACACCCGGCGGTTTGAGCAGCTCCGCCGCACGCAGCCGGCGCACCGCCGTTGCCACCTGGGTGGCCAGCCGCTCGCCGATGCCGGGCAGCCGCCGGCGCAGAATGGCGATCTCCCTGGCCAGGTCCGGGTGCTCCAGCCAGTGGTAGAGGCAGCGGCGCTTGAGCGCGTCGTGCACCTCGCGGGTCCGGTTGGAGGTGAGCACGACCAGCGGCGGCACCTCGGCGCGCACCTCGCCAAGCTCCGGCACGGTCACCGTGAACTCGGCGAGCACCTCGAGCAAGAACGCCTCGAACTCGTCGTCGGCGCGGTCGATCTCATCGACCAGCAGCACACACGGCGCGTCCTCCAGCGCCCGCAACAGCGGCCGGGCGAGCAGAAACCTCCTGCTGTACAAGGACTTCTCCGCGACGTCGGCGTCGAGCGCGCCGCTGCTGCCGGCCTCGAGCGCGCGCAGGTGCAGCAGCTGGCGGGGAAAGTCCCAGTCGTAGAGCGCCTGGCTGGCGTCGATCCCCTCGTGGCACTGCAGCTTGATCAGCTCCACGTCGAGGGCCCGGGCCAGCGCGATGGCGAGCGAGGTCTTGCCGGTGCCCGGCTCGCCCTCGCAGAACAGTGGCCGGCCCATCCGCAGCGCGAGGAACGCGGCCGTGGCCAGGCCCTCGTCGGCCAGGTAACCGACGCCGTCCAGCGTGCCGGCGAGGCTCGCCGGCGAGTCGACCGGGGCCCACGATGCGCTCGCCACGCTTCGAGCCTAAACGTCGGTGCCTCCCCGATGCGTCCCTGAGGCGTGAATCCGGGTCGGATCAGGGCCGCTCCCCGATGTGTGCGCCCGCCGCGGGGGCGAACCTGAGTAGGTGACAACGAACCTGAACTACGACGACACCGACACCGCCTACGGGACCATGGACCCCGACGACACGGCCACCGGGACCACGGCGGTCAGGACGCTGCGCCGCAGCCGGAGCGACCGGATGGTCGCCGGCGTCTGCGGCGGGGCGGCCACGTTCCTCGGCGTGGACGCGGCGCTGGTCCGCGTGCTCCTGGTCGCCGCGACCGTCCTGGGCTTCGGCACCGGCGCGGTGCTCTACCTGATCTGCTGGCTGATCGTCCCCGAAGAGGACTGATCGATCCCCAGTAGGCTGCCCTCCCATGCCGGTGGAGGAGCAGCCGCAACGCGTGTCCCGGGTGGGTACCGCACGCGCCCTTGTGCTGCTCGGCTCCGCGCTCCAGCTGGCCGGCGCCGCGGTCGCCTGTTTCCTGGTGCTGGTGTTCGGCCCCGCGCTGCTGCATCGGCCCGCGATCACCGGGCCGATCGTGCTCGCCGTGGTCGCCTTCGTCGCCATCACCCTGCTGGACATCGCGCTGGCCAACCTGTTCGCCCTGCGTGCGGGCAGTGTCGGCCGGGTGGTTGGGGCCGGGTGCGGCACCCTGCTGGCCGGCGCGGTGCTGGGCATCGCCGCGCTGCTGTCGCTGCTGGTCCTCCCGACGCGCTGAACGGTAACCGGCAAAACCAGTCCGACATGGACGTATCTGAGCGGTCACAGCCTGCTCCTATCTCATATGCGGGGCGTTTTCGAACTTGGCGGCCGGGCGTTCGCAGGGGAACCGCCCGGTCGCCACACCACGCAAGGGAGAGTTGCGTGGTGTTGGTTCACTTGACCGAGGCCAACTCGGATCACACGATCGAGCTGCACAAGGGCGATACGGTGCAGTTGTGCCTGCCGGAACTGCCGGCCAGCGAGTACCGATGGAGATGGCGCCTTCCAGAAGGATTGCGGATGATCACCGACCAGCACGGAACGGCCGAGCGCCTGTTGGCGTTCGACGTCTACGCGTGCGGAAAGTACGAACTGCGAGCCGAACTGGCCAGACCGTGGGAGAGCGAGCCGCGGCAGGCCCTGACCTTCATCGTCCATGCGCAGTAACCAGTGCGGCCGTTCGGGTGAGGCCGCACCCGGAGCCGACGCGAAGCGCCGGATTTCCACGATGTACTGGTTGTACTCGACGCCCCCTGACAGTCGACCCACGAAGTGGGGTGGAACGCCATGACCGAACTCCGCACGGTGAGCATGAGTAGGCCTTGGGAGGGTTTGGAAGGTCGTGACCGGCACGCGGCTTGCCTGGTCGCGGCGCGGGCAGGGGACCGCGCCGCACTGGATGTGCTCGTCGCCGAACTGACCCCACTGGTCTGGCACGTCGCCAGGAGCAATGGTCTCGACCGGGCCACCGCGGAGGACGTGGTGCAGACCGTCTGGCTGGCCCTGCTGCGTCACCTTGAGCGGCTGGCCGAGCCGAAGGCCCTGGTCAGCTGGCTGATCACCACCACCCGCCGGGAAGCCGGCCGGACCCGCAGACGCGGCCACGCGCAGGTCGAGCTGCCCCCGGAAGTGGCCGAGCAGCTCCCCAACGACGACCCGCTGCCGGAGGCGGAGTTGCTTCGCGACGAACGCGACCGGCAGCTCTGGGCGGCCTTTCACCAGCTACCGCAACGCTGTCAGGAACTGCTGCGGATGACCGTGCTGGCCGGCCGCGTGGAGTACCGCACGGTCGCCGAGGCGATGCACATGCCACACGGCAGCATCGGACCAACTCGAGGGCGCTGCTTGAGCACCCTTCGCACCCTGTACGCCGGGGAGGCAGGCAGATGAGAACGCAACACCATGCGGAGGATGACGCGATGATGGCCAAAGTGGCCTACCTGGTCGACAAGCTCGACCCACCCCCGGCGGGGCTGGTCGAACGCGCCCAGTTCGCCATCGCCATCGACGACATCGACGTCGAGGCCGCGCGCTGGGCGAACGATCGCCCGCTGGCCGGCGTGCGCGGCGGGGCGCCGGGCACCATCACCTTCTTCGTCGGGGACCTCACCGTGATGGTGAACGTGACCCGCACGGGGGAGCGCCAGCGCATCGACGGCTGGCTCGTCCCGGCGGGCGAGCACGGCGTCGAGGTCCGGGTGGCCGACCACGGCTCCAGTGAGACCACCGCCGACGAGGGCGGCCGCTTCGTACTCACCGAGGTTCCCCGGGGCACCACGCAGATCCTGGTACGAATGAAGGCCGACCGGCCACGCACCGTAGTCACCCCGACAGTTGTTTTGTAGTCTATTTGTCCCTTGCCGTCCCCCGTTCAGCCGATAGTGTCAGTATCTGGCCGTCACCACCTTGCTCTTAACAGGTGACAGGTTCACAAGGTACCTGCGCTGAAGGGGAGTTAGCATGAGCGACGAGGCGACGGGCACGATTAACCAGGACAACCCGGCCGCGTCCCTAATCGACGAACCGCCCGTGCAATCGGACGGTCACATCGGCAGCGGTGTGCCGCCGACCGGGGAGCCGAAGGGGCCGGGCATTCTCAATGGGCACATCGGCAGTGGGACTCCGCAGATGCTCGCCAGTGGGCACATTGGCAGCGGTGTCCCCCCGGAGACCAACGGCGACACCGGCAGTGGCGAACCCCCGGCCGGTGACCCGGGTGATTCGGGCGGCGGCAACCTGCCGGACGGACACATCGGCAGCGGTACGCCGCCGGTGACCACGCCGTAACGGATTGCTCGCCAGGGATAGCCCTATGCGGCTAGGGCGCGGACGGCTCGGTGTGCTGACATTAGCACCGTGCCCCGTTCGCGCCCTTCTTCCGCAGTAGCGTCCAAGCTCACGGCAGCGGAGCGGGCACTGACCAGGGACGGGATCGAAAAGGCCGGCGCATTGCGGGTGAAGGCACTGCAGGCCGTGCAGTCCTCGCGATCGGCCGACGCGATCAAACTGCTGCACCAGGCGTTGCGGGCGCTCCCGCTGGCCTCCGGAGATCCGGACGCCGTCACCACCCGGATCCGAGTCCTCGCCACGCTCGCGTTCGCCGAAGCGGAGACCGGTTCGGTGGCGGCCGGCCTGGTGCACCTCGGCACCGCGGGCGACCTGCTCAACGGCCTGCCGGATGACCAACTCAGTACCGCCCTGCGCGGCCTCGTCGATCACCAGCACGCGGCCATCCTGCTGCGCACCCGGCGAACCGGCGACGCGCTCAAGCTCTTCGACCGGGCGATTCCGATGCTCGAGCAGGCACAGGACAGCCCGGCCGACAATCCAGAACTCCTGGCCGTGGCGTACATGAACCGCGGCTACGCCTACATCGACCTCGGCCGGCCCGGACCGGCCGAGCTGGACATGCTCGCCTGCCTGTCGTTGGCCACCAAACACCAGTTGCCCACGATCAAAGGCATGGCTCTTGGCAACCTGGGCGAGATCGCGCAGTTGGTCGGCGACATTCCGGGTGCGCTCAACCACCACGAACAGGCCGAGCGCTCGTTCCGGACCGTGGCTCCTGGCCGGGTGCCGAGGACCCAGATCGACCAGGCACGAGCACTGCTCGCGGCCGGGGTGCCGGACGAGGCGGCCCGCCATCTCGACGACGCGCTTCCGGTGCTTCGCGAGCACCGCAACAGCCAGGACCTGGCCGAGGCCGAGCTGGCCAGGGCCGCCGCAGCGCTGCTCCAGGGTGAGTTCGAGCAGGCCAAGCAGTTCGCCGGTTCGGCGCACCGCAGGCTGGTCAAGCGTGGGAGCGAACCGTGGGCCGAGGTCGCCGCGCTGACCAGAATGCAGGCCGAGATCAGCGCGGCGCTGCGGGACGAGCCGAGCAGCGCGTCACCGGCCAAGGCGGCGCGGCTCGCCCGACGCCTTGCCGACATGGGGCTGACCGACGAGGCGGCCAAGGCGGCCATGCTCGGCGTGCGGCTGGCCCTGCGGCGCGGTTCGACCAAGGCCGCCGAAGCGCTGCTCGGCCAGGTGCCGCCGCCCCGCAAGATCGCGCCGATCGACCACAAGATGCTGCTGCGGCTGTGCCGGGCCGAGCTGTCCGTGGCCAAGGGAGACCACCGGCGCGCGTTGGCCGAGGCCAGGGCTGGGCTGGATGAGCTGTCCAGGGCCCGGGACCGGATGGGCGGGCTCGACCTGCTCAGCGGCACCGCCGTGCACGGTTGGCAGCTCGGCGGTCTTGCCGTCGGACTGGTCCTCGAGGACGCGCGGACCCAGGCCGACGCGCGCCGGTTGCTCGCCTGGCAGGAACGCACCCGCGCGCAGATCTACCGTTACGAGCCGCTCCCGGTCATCGACGACCCGGAACTGGCCGGCCGGGTGACCGAGCTGCGCGGTGTGCTCAGGGCGTTGCAGCAGGCCAGGCTCGAACGCCGTCCGGTGGCCCACCTGGAGCGGCGCTCCGTCGCGTTGCAGCGTGAGGTGAGCCGGTTGGGGTGGCACACCAGCCAGTGGGGCCGGCCCCGGCCGGTCAGCTCGCCGGAGCAGATCATCGAGCGGCTCGGCGACCGCGCCCTGATCAGCTTCGCCGGACCCGCCGACACCCTGGCGGCGGTGGTGGTCAGCGGCGGCCGGACCGATCTGGTCCGGCTCGGCCCGCTCCAGGACGTGCTGGAGATCGCGAAGCAGTTGCACGCCGACCTCGACGCCCTTGCTCCGGATGAGCTGCTGCGTCCGCTCGCCTCGGCCGTGTCGGCCTCCGCCAACCGGCGCATCGCCGACCTTGACCGGATGCTGCGCCCGGTGTTCGACCTGATCGGCGACCGCGAGGTGGTCGTGGTCCCGGGCGGCGGGCTCTATCAGGTGCCGTGGGGCTCCCTGCCGGCGCTGCGCGGCCGGCCGGTCTCGGTCGCACCGTCGGCCACCGCGTGGCTCGGCGCCGGCGCCCGACAGCAGGTGGCCGTCGGCCAGGACGTCGTCCTGGTCTGCGGACCCGGCCTGCCCGAATCGGTCACCGAGCTGTCCCGGCTGCGCGGCATCTACCGCGACGCGGTCGTGCTGGACGGCGAGGCGGCCACCACCAGCGCGGTCCTCGCCGCCATGGACGGCGCGAAACTGGTGCACATCGCGGCGCACGGCACCCACGAGCCGGCCAACGCGCTGTTCTCCCGGCTGGAGCTGGCCGACGGCGGGCTGCTCGCGCACGAGTTGGCCCGGCTGCACCGGGCGCCCGAGCACGTCGTGCTGGCCGCGTGTGAGCTGGCGCTGAGCCACATCCGCCCGGGTGACGAGGCGCTCGGGTTCGCCGGAGCGTTGCTCGCCAGCGGGGCACGGACCGTCGTCGCCGCCGTCTGCCGGGTCGGCGACCGCTCCTCGGCCGAGACCATGACCGACTACCACCGCTGGCTGGTCGCGGACACGGTCGCGGACAACGTGACCACCAAGGACCTGGCCGACACGATGGCGGACTACCACACCCGACTGGCCTCCGGCGCGGCGCCGGCCGCCGCGCTCGCCCAGGCCACCGCGGCCGACCCGCTGCGCCGGCCGTTCATCTGCCTCGGCGCCGGCTGAGCCGTAAACCCAGGTGGACGGCGCCCCAGCGGGTCTTCATGATGGGACCGCAGCAGAGGGAGGTGTCCGTTCGTGTCCGGTCTTGCCTCGGTGATGATCCCCGGCCTCGGCAAGTTCTGGACCGACCTGATCACCGTCCCGCTGTTCACCGGGATCATCGGCTACCTCACCAACTGGACCGGCGTGCTGATGTTGTTCGAGCCGCTGCGGTTCCGGGGTTTCCGGCTGCCCGGGCTCAAGATCCTGTTCCCGCTGCTGCCGCGCCGGGTGCGGGTGCTGCCGCTGATCCGCTACGACGGCCGGATCGGCTGGCAGGGCATCGTGCCCTCGCGCGCCGACAAGATGGCCAGCATCGCCGTGGACAAGGGGCTCGCCAAGCTGGGCAGCATCGGCGACTTCTACCGCGAGCTCGAGCCGGACCGGATCGCCGAGCACCTGGCCACCGTCGCTCAGGGCCAGATCCGCGGCGTGGTCGAGGAGATCATGCTGCGGGAACACCCTCGGCTCTGGCTCGACCTGCCGCCGGTGCTGAAGGAAGCGGTGCACGCGAGGGTTCGCCAGCAACTCCCGACGATCATCCGCAGGCTGACCGACAAGATCGGCCACAACGTCGACCAGCTGATCGACGCCAAGCTGATGGTGATCCGCTATTTCCAGGAGCACCCGGAGCTGCTGAACAGTTTGTTCCGGGAGATCGGCCGAAAGGAGCTGCGGTTCATGCAGAACTTCGGCTTTTATTTCGGTTTCCCGATGGGCCTGGTGTTGTTCGCGGTGCTGTATCTCCACCCGAGTTGGTGGGTGCTCCCGATCGGCGGAATGATCATCGGCTGGGTGGTCAACTACCTCGGCATCACGATGATCTTCGAGCCGATCTTCCCCCGCTGGTACGTCCCGTGGCGGCAGGGTTTGTTCATCAAACGCAAGGACGAGGTTACCGAGGGTTATGCCGAGCTGATCTCCCAGCACGTCATCACGTTGCGCAACGTCGGCAACGAGTTGTTGTACGGCCCCCGGTCCGACCGAACGAGGCAGATGCTCGAGGACACGCTGCGACCCGCCGTGGACAAGGCGGTCGGGTGGGCCCGCAGCGCCGTCCGGGTGGCCGTGGGCGCGAAGGAGTACGACCAGATCAAGTCGTCGCTCGCCGCCGAAGCCGCTGGGTTCGCCCCGGGCGCGTTCGCCGACTCCGAGTTCAACCAGCGCCAGGCCAGCCGGATCTCCTCGTTCGTGGCGACGCAGATGAAGAAGATGGGGCCGGACGAGTTCGTCGAGATGCTCCGCTCGGCGATCAAGCAGGACGAGTGGCTGCTGTTCGTGCACGGCGGCGTGCTCGGCATCCTCGCCGGCCTCGCCCACCTGGCAATCTTTGGAGTATGACGATGACAGACGGCGCGGAGTTCGTGCGCGGCCTGCCCGGGCTGGTCCGGGTGGCCGCGAACGCGTCCTGGCGGGCGTTCTCCTGGACGGTGAGCTCCTCGGTCGGTGTCGGCACCGGGATCGTGCGGCGCGCGATGAGCGGCGAGCCGCCGGCTCAGGTGCTCCAGGAGGTGTCCGCCGAGTTCCGCTCGTTCGCCTGGCGCGCCCTCGGGCTCGGCGAGGACGGCGAGGCGACCCGCGAACTCCCGCCCACCCGGTCCACGGCGTCCACGTCGGCTACTTCGGCGGACCTGCGGGCGCGCGGTGCGTCGCTGCTGCGCCGGTCCGCGGACGTGACCGTGACCGAGGAGGGGCACCCGGCGTACGCGCGGATCCTGTCCGAGCTGACCCCGGACGAGGCCCGGATCCTGCGCTTCCTCTACCTCAACGGCCCGCAACCGGCCGTCGACGTGCGAACCAACCGTCCACTCGGGATCGGCTCGGAGCTCGTGGCCGGCGGGCTGAACATGATCGCCGAGCACGCCGGCTGCCGGCACGTGGACCGGATCCACCCCTACCTGACCAACCTCAATCGACTCGGGCTCATCGAGTTCTCGAAGGAACAGGTGGAGAACCCGAACCGCTACCAGCTCATCGAGGCACAGCCGAAGGTCGCCGAGGTGTTACGCCGGGCCGGCCGGGTGCCGCGAACCGTGCACCGCAGCATCCACCTCAACGCGTTCGGCCAGGACTTCGTGCTGACCTGCCTCCCGGTCGACGGGCATCCGGCCAGTTCCGGTCTGGCAGACTGACCGGCGATGTTTCGTCCACTGTCCCAACGGATCCGCGAGTCCGCTCCGGTGCGTCTGGTCGCCGGCAACCGGTTGGTCCGGCGGATCGCCGACCGGCCGGTGACCTCGGCACCCACCCGCGGCCAGGCGGTCCTGGTCGGGCTGGTTCCGGCGCTTGCCGCGGCGCTGACCCTGACCGGTTTTCTCCTCCTCGCCCCGTACCACCCCGGCGCGTTCGGCATTCTCGGCCTGCTCTCCATTGCGGTCGTGCTGCTCGGCGGGCTGCTCATCGGCGCCCGGCTGCGCTCGGTGCTCTGCACGCTGATCATGACCGGGCTGTACTTCGTGTTCATCGTGGCCGGTGCGGCGCCGGTGGTGGGGGAATACCTGCTGACCACCCGCGGCGAGCAGGTGACCGCCGTGGTGGGCCCGACCGTGACCAACCCGACCGGATGCGCGGCGGCGTCGGCGTTCTTCTCCCGCGACGGAGGCTCGATCGCGCGGTCGGTGCACCGGCCGGACGGCAGCCCACTGCCGGGCGCGATCGGGCTCGGCGACCAGACCCACGGCAACCGGCACACCTACCGGCCGGGCGAGCGGGTCGAGGTGCTGGTGGATCCCGCGAACGAGGTGTGCATGCGGGCCAAGTCGGACGTGCACCTGGTGGTGGACAGCGTGGTCACCGTGCTCGCGTTCGGCTGCATCGCCGTGGTGTTTCTGGTCGCCGCGCTGGACTGGCGGCTGCGACGCCGGGAGCGATACGAGGCGTGGCGGGCGCGGGCGCACTGACCGCACGCGTGCCGGCCTCCGGCCGGTCAACGGTCCTGGCGGGTTTCCAGGTACCGGCGAGCGGCCCGGCGCCGCCAGAACCTGATGTGCGCCCAGAGTCCGACGGCCACGGCGAAAACCGCGCCGAACACCATGTCCCGCTGCTGACTCCCGCCGGTCAGGGTGGCCGCGATGATCAGGATGACGGACGCGACCGGCATCGTCGCCATGAGCAGCACGGTGAACGCCATCGGGCTCAACCCGCTCCGCACCCGCGGTATCCGGCCGGACAGGGTGTCGGCCGCCGACCGGGCCGCCGCCAGCCTCGCGCCGCCGCCCATCCGGCGGTAGCTGTCCCGCCGCACCTGGAACATCGGGTCCGCCCGCACCGACCGCATACGGAAGGTGATGGCCGCGATCAGCGGTCGCACCTGCTCCGCAGGCACCCGGATGAGCCGCCGCCGGCTCGCGGCGAGCACCTCGACGCCGGACTCCTCCTCGCGGCCGGTCCGGACCGTCCGGTAGTCGTAGTAGGAGATCGTGGACCGCTTTCCGCCCTCGGTGATCACCAGCCGATCCCTGCGCAGCAACAGGTTGGCTCCGGCCGGCAACGCCAGCCGGACATCGAGTCCGGTACCGAGGTTGTCCAGCGCGGCCGGCTCGGCCAACCGGCGCACCCCGGCCCGCACCAGCAGGTACCCGCCGGCGCCGAGCCCGGCCGCGGCCGGGATGTCCAGCAGGAACAGCAGCTGCACCCGGTTGCCGGAGGCCAGTCCCGAGATCACCCCCACCAGAACGAACGCCACCAGCGTCGGGGTCATGGTCAGCAGGCAGATCTTCGGCCAGTCCGTCACCGCCGCCCTGGCGACCAGCAGGGCGATGAGCCCGGCCACCAGGGCCATTCCGGTCCAGATGGCGATCGCGGGGGTCAGTTCGCGGACCACGTCCGGCACCGGCGAGTGCCTACTCGCCCAGTTCTGCCAGACGGCGAGCAGGTCCGCCAGCACGATCGGCGGCACCAGCCCGGCCAGTACCAACGGGGTGGCGACCAGCCAGCGCCGGAACAGACCCGGCCCGACGGGCAACGGATCTCCGGCGTCAGTGACCGGTCGGCTGGTCCGACGTCTCCTCGACAAAGCTGCCGTCCGGAATCTCGCCACCGCCTTCCTCGTGCAGCCGGTGCTCGTACTCGTACTCGATCTGGGTGTCCCTGGTGCCCTGGCTGGTGAAGACGTTGCGGCCGGCCTCGGTGGTGTACTCGGCACCGGTGTGCGCCCGCTCCGCCCACGGGTGCTCTTCGACGTAGTGGTGCAGGTCGCGGCCCGGTCCGAAGCCGCGGTCGTGCAGGTACTCGTTGCGCTCGTCGGCGAGCGCCCGTCGCTCGTTGACGAGCTGGTCGGACTCGCGGTTGAGGTTGTTGCCGTCCCGGCGCAGGCGGTTGTGGTCCTGCTCGAGCTCGTGCCGCTCCCGGTTGAGGCCCCGGTCCTCGTCGTTGAGCCTGCGGTTCTCGTCCTTGAGCGGGCCGCGCTCCCGGTTCCCGGAGCGGATGTCGCCGCGGTTGCGGTCGCGCAGCGCCCGGTCCAGCTCGTCCTGGTTGCGACCCAGCTCGGTGCGGTTCGCGGCCAGGTCCTGCTCGTTGTTGATGGCCCGCTCGTTGTGCCCGGCCTCGCGGCCGAACTGGTTCTCCGAGCTGACGCCGTGCTCGTGGATCCGCTCGGAATGCGCGTTGGCCCTGGTGCCGAAGTCGTCCACCTTCCCGCGCATCGCCTGCTTGGCTTCGTTTCTGGAGACCTTGGTGAAGCCGTCGCCCGCGTCGCGCAGTGCCTTTTCGGACTTCTTCGCGCCCTTGGCCAGGGCCTCGGTCTCCTTGACCACCTTCGCGATCTTGCCGGCGTTGCGGGTGGCGAGCGAGGTGCCCTCGACCACCTCATCGGCGATGAACGCCGCCTCGCTGCCACCGAATGTGATCGGGGCGAGTGCGCTGGCCGCGATGAACTTGATGATCGCGTCGCCGACGAACTGCGAGACGGAGTCGCGGATGATGCCCCGGGTGGTGCCGACGATCATGGCGGCGGTGTGCATGGCCTGGGTGGCCTCTTCGAGGTGGCCGGCCAGGCCGGTGACCGCGCGCTGGTAGTTCTCCGCCGCCCTGCGGTAGCCGTCCGCGGCCGGCCCCTGGGTCTGCTGCAGGGCGCTGACCGAGTTGACGTAGTTGCCGGCGCTGGACTGTAGGTGCTCGGAGACATTTTTCAGGGTCTGCGCCTTCGCGGTGACCGCGTCCGGGTCACCGGCCAGCCAGTCCAGCGGCTTCTTGAGGAAGCTGACGTGCTCGATCAGCCAACCGATGCCGGCGCCGGCCAGGCTGCCGAGCGGGTCCATGGCGATGCCGAGCGCGTCCATCGCGTCGGCGCCGAGATCCATCGCGAGACCGCCCCAGTTCCCGGTCTTCGCGTCCTGGATGGTGGACGCCACGTCGTTGAAGATGCCGGCGCCCTCGGTGACCTTGGTCAATCCGCCGTGGTCGAGGTCGGTCGGCGAGATCGTGAAGTTGGAGAACGGGTGGGTGACCGGGTTGGGGTGCTCCTGTCCCTCCGACTCGGCGAGCAGCGGGTTTCCTTCCGGCATGGCTACTCCCCCTGGCCGTGGATCGTGTTGAACCGGTTCGCCGCGTTCGTGTCGTTCTCGACGTGGCTCTCGCGCATCTCCTTGAGCTGGTCGGCGACGTGGTTGCCGGCCGTGACCGCACCCTTCACGGCGTTGTCCGCGCCGTCGGTCCAGTACTGCAACGCCCACGACCAGGTGGTGCCGATCAGCCCGAACGCGTTGATGTCGACCGGTTGGAACGCGGAGCTGGTCGCGCCCTGGATGTTCGACATCAGCTCGCGGACGTGCTCCTCGTGGCTTTCCAGCTCGGCCGGACTGATCTGAAAGCCTTCCATTACCACGTCTCCTCACGGGACAGCGGACTGTCCGACTCGAAGTCCTCGTCGTCGTCGACCGCCGGCCGCCGGGGTCGGGTCGGGCGGGGCGGCGGGGCCGGTTCGGCCTCCGGTGCCTCGGCCGGCTCCTCCTCGAGGGCCTGCTGACCGGGGTACGACTCCTCGACCTCGTCCTCCGGTTCCTCCGGACTCGGGATCTGTTCGCGGACGAAGCGCATCGCGTCGCTGTCCCCGCCGACCAGCGGCTCCATGATCTCCAGAATGCGCTGCGAGGCCTGCGCCTGGGCGCGCCGGGCGGCGGTCATGATCGCCTCGGCCAGCCGGTTCTTCGGCAGTTCGTCGGCGCGCGGTCCGAACGAGACCGACTGGAGGGCTCCGGCGCCGCCGACGGTCACCGTGACCGCCCCGTCCGGGCTGGTCGCCGTGCCGGTCAGGTTCTTGATCCGGTCCCTCGCCTCCTCGGCGCGTGCCGCGACCGCGGCGATCTCCTGCTCGTACGAGGCGACAACCTGGTTCGGGTCCACGAACACCCCCGTCAATCGGTCCACATGAGTGCGACCAGACGGTAGCGAACTCATCCCGCCGCGTCCCAGGGTCGCTGAAATACGCGCCGCCCAGCCACGCCGAAGCGAGTCACGCCGCCAGCGAGCGGCGGAGACATACAGCGGAATGTCACCTTCCGCGTCTAGAACCGCATGAAGGTGACCTACCGCTGAACGGCAACGGGTCGTGATCCGGAGCCGTGCGAGTCGGCCGGCCGGTGTCTGGACTGACGAGCAGCGCAGCGAGCGAGGAACGAGCGAGTGAGCAGCGCAGGAGGGAAGACACCGGCTCAAAGGCCGCGAGCCGCGCGAACGAGCCTGCGAGTGAGCGCCGAAGACACAGCGAGCGGCGGAGACATACAGCGGAATGTCACCTTCCGCGTCTAGAACCGCATGAAGGTGACCTTGCGCTGAACGGCAACGGGCCGTGATCCGAAGCCGTGCGAGTCGGCCGGCCGGTGTCTGGACTGACGAGCAGCGCAGCGAGCGAGGAACGAGCGAGCGAGCAGCGCAGGAGGGAAGACACCGGCTCAACGGCCGCGAGCCGCGCGAACGAGCCTGCGAGTGAGCGCCGAAGACACAGCCCGAGCGAGCTTGCGAGCGAGGGCAAAAGATAACGAGTGAGCGCAAAAGAGCGACGTGGTCCGCGGGGTGCGGGCCACGTCGCTCTTTTTGCGGACGGTGCTTAGAAGTCCATCCCGCCGGTCGGGTCGCCGCCGGCCGGTGCGGCCGAAGCCTTCTCCGGCTTGTCGGCGACGACGGCCTCGGTGGTGAGGAACAAGGCAGCGATCGACGCGGCGTTCTGCAGCGCCGAGCGGGTGACCTTGGCCGGGTCGATGATGCCGGCCTTGATCAGGTCCTTGTACTCACCGGTGGCCGCGTCCAGACCCTCGCCAGCCTTGAGGGTCTTGACCTTCTCCACCACGACGCCGCCCTCGTGGCCGGCGTTGATCGCGATCTGCTTGAGCGGAGCCTCGACCGCGACCCGGACGATGTTCGCGCCGGTCGCCTCGTCGCCGACCAGGTTCAGCCCGGCGAACGCCTCCGCGGCAGCCTGGAGCAGAGCCACGCCGCCAC
>JBJMIG010000090.1:0-38654 GCA_045806965.1 Labedaea sp.
AGCGCGAGACTCGCTTGCCTGAGCGCGAGACTCGCGATCCGGGGACCGGCCCCGGATCGCGAGCCTGGGTCGGGCGGGTCAGCCTTCGCCGAGGTAGGCGGCGCGCACCCGCTGGTCGGCGAGCAGGTCGCGGCCGGGCCCCTCGAGCGTGGTCTGGCCGAGGTCGATCACGTAGCCACGATCGGCCAGCGCCAGCGCGGCCAAGGCGTTCTGCTCGACCAGCAGGATCGTGGTGCCCTGGGACTGGAGCTCCTGGATGGTGTCGAAGATCAGCTGAGTCATGATCGGCGACAGCCCCATCGACGGCTCGTCCAGCATCAGCAGCCGGGGCTTGGACATCATGGCCCGCCCGATGGCCAGCATCTGCTGCTCGCCGCCGGAGAACAGCCCGGCCTTCTGGTGCCGCCGCTCCCCGAGCACCGGGAACAACTCGAACACCCGCTTCATGTCCGCCTCGACCCCGGTGTCCCGCCGGGCGTACGCACCGAGCAGCAGGTTCTCCTCGACGCTCATCCTGGCGAAGATCCGGCGTCCCTCCGGGCTCTGGGCGACACCCCGGCCGAGGATCACATGCGCCGGCTCCTTGGCGATGGACCGGCCATCGAACCGGATGTCCCCGGCGCGCGGCCGCAGCAGACCGGAGATGGTGCGCAGGGTGGTGGTCTTGCCGGCGCCGTTCGCCCCGATCAGACAGACGATCTGGCCCTCCTCGACCACGAACGTGACGTTGCGCACCGCCTCGATCGCGCCGTAGGCCACGCTCAGCTCGCTCACCTCGAGCAACGCGCCGCTCACCACGTCACCTCGCGGACGCGGTGCCGTCGTTGCGCCACACCGTCCACAGTGGCGCAAGCTCGCTCGGTCATGAATCCTCCCTGGCGTGCCCGCCGGCACCGTCGTCATGCTGCGCTGCCGGCGCGGCCTCGGCCGTGGCCGCCACCTCGTCCCGCGGCTTGCCGAGGTACGCCTCGATCACCCTGGGGTCGTCCCGGACCTGCTGCGGCGTGCCCTCGACCAGCAGTTCGCCTTGCACCAGCACGGAAACCGTGTCGCACAGGCCGAAGATGAACTTGGTGTCGTGCTCGATCACCACGACCGACACGCCGGTGTCGCGGATCTGGAAGATCAGCTGCCGGGTGGCGTCGGTCTCCTGCGGGTTCATCCCGGCGGTCGGCTCGTCCAGCAGGAGCACGTTGGGCTCGGTGGCCAGCGCCCGCGCGATCTCCAGCCGGCGCTGGTCGCCGTAGGGCAGGTTGCGTGCGACCTCGTCCTCCGCCTTGTCAAGCCCGACGAACGCGAGCAGTTCCCTGGACTTGTCCCGGGCGGCCGCCTCGTGCCGGCGAAACCACGGCCCGTGCAGTACCGACGCGATCGGCCCCTGGCGCATCCGGCAGTGCCGGCCGACCAGCACGTTCTCCAGCACGGTCATGTTCGGGAACAGCCGGATGTTCTGGAACGTCCTGGCCACTCCGGCGATGGTCACCGCGGCCGGGTCGCCGGTCAGCGCCCGGCCACGAAGCAACACCTGTCCCCTGCTCGGCGTGTACAACCCGGTGAGGCAGTTGAAGAAGGTGGTCTTGCCGGCGCCGTTCGGGCCGATCAACCCGAAGATCTGCCTTTCGTTCAGGGTCAGCGAGACGTCGTTGAGCGCGGTGAGCCCACCGAACACCATGGTCACGCCGCGCGCCTCGAGCACCGGCCGGCCGGTCTGCACCGGTGGCGGCATCATGGCCGCGGTCATCGGCCGGCCTCCTTCGTCGCTCCGCCGACCCCGGCGGGTTGCTCGGCAAGCTCGTGCTCGTGCTCGACCACGAGTTCCTCCTCGAGTGCGATCGACTTCCCTTCTGCCGTCTCGCCGGCGAACTCCGCCCGGCGAACCCGGTCCGGCACCAGGCCCTGCGGCCGGAACCGCATGATCAGAATCAGCGCCAGCCCGAAGACCAGCAGCCGGTAGTCACTGAACTCCCGAAGCTTCTCGGGCAGCACGAACAGCAGCGAGGCGCCGAGCACCGCGCCCGGGATGGTGCCCATCCCGCCGAGGATGACCGCGGCCAGCAGGGTCACCGACTCGATGAACTTGAAGCTGTCGTAGGACGCGGTGCCGAGCTTGTGCGCGAAGATCGCGCCGGCCAGGCCGGCCAGCGTCGCACCGACCAGGAACGCCAGGATCTTCGCCTTCCCGGTCTTGATCCCCATCGCACGCGCCGCGTCCTCGTCCTCGCGGATGGCGATCCAGGCCCGCCCGATCCGGCTGTTCTTGAGGTTGGCGAAGATCGCCATGACCATGGCGACCACCAGTACGATCATGAAGTAGTACAGCGCGCCGCCGGGCAGTTCGATGCCGCCGATGGTCACCGAGTTGTTGAACTTGGTGTCGCCGAACGCGACCTGCGGGATGCCCGGGATGGCGTTCGAGCCGCCGGTCAACCCACCGATGTTGTTCTGCGCCGAGCGGGTGAAGATCTCACCGAAGGCCAGCGTGACGATGGCCAGGTAGTCGCCGCGCACCCGCAGGGTCGGCGAGCCGACCACGGCCCCGAAGATGCCGGCCACGACCGCGGCGGCCAGCGCCGCGACCGGGAACCAGATGTGGATGTGCAGCTTCGAGGCGATCGCCCCGGACAGGTTGGCCGCGACGAAGGCGCCGATGCCCATGAACGCGACATAGCCGAGGTCGAGCAGGCCGGCGAGGCCCACCACCACGTTCAGCCCGATCGCGGTCGCGGCGTAGACCCCGATCGTCGTCGCCACGGTCATCCAGTAGGTGCTGCCGGCATTGGTGAACGGTAGGGCGATCGCGCACAGCAGCAGGACGATGATGGAAAACGCCCGGTGCTGCTCGGAGAGCACGGACACCCACCGGGTAACGCCGAGCCCGTGCAGCGCGCCGAGCAGGCCGCCGGCCATGCCGAGGAACGCCAGGAAGATGGGCCCGGCGTACGGGTTGGACGCGCCGCCGAGTCCACCCGCGGTGAGGGTCAGCGAGACCAGGTACAACACGCCGGCGAAGGCCACCAGCAGCACGCCCCATGCGGCCAGCCGGGGCAGCTTCACCGGCCACTGCGGGATCTCCTCCATCCCTCTCGCGTTCGCACCGAGGATCATCAGCAGCCCGCCGAGCGCCGCCACGATGCTGCCGAAGGCGGTCTTGCCGTCGGCCGCGGTGATCGCGCCGAGGCCACCGCCCTTGACCGTGATGAACACCCCTGTGATCACCGCGATGACCAGGCCGCCCCAGCCGAACGCCCGCAGGATCCGTCCCCTGCTTGGGATCCGCGGCACGAACTCGACCAGGAGCGCGATGATCCCGAACCACAGCAGGTGCGCCCGGTAGCCGCCGACGTCGAACGGCGAGTCGAAGAACTGAAGGGTCGCCTTTTCCGGGTACGGGCCGTCGTTGAGGACGAACGTGGCCCAGGGCAGCAGGGCACCCACGATGAACAGCACGGCGCCGGCGGCCACCAGTGGGCGTGCCATCGCCGGCTTCAGCCGTTGCGTTAACCGGCTCTGCCCCATGGCTCGCTGACTCATGCCCGCACCCTCTCCGCCTCGCCGAACAGGCCCTGCGGCCGGAAGATCAGGACCAGGATCAGCAGCATGAAGATCCACACGTAGTCGTAGCCGGTGCCGCCGGGCATGTACTGCCCGGCCAGGGTTTTGATCAGGCCGATGATGAACGCGCCGATCACCGCGCCGCGCAGGCTGCCGATCCCACCGAGCACCGCTGCGGTGAAGGCGAAGATGCCGTTCTGGAAGCCGATCGCATTGTCCACGTTGTTGATGTAGGAGCCGTACAGCACGCCACCGATGCCGGCCAGCGCCGCGCCGAGGATGAAGGTCAGCACGATCACCCGGTCCGGGTTGATCCCCATCAGCCGCGCGGTGTCCGGGTCACCCGCGGTGGCCCGCATCGCCCGTCCCATCCGGGACCGGCTCACGTACTGCTGCAACAGCACGGAGAGCACGATCGCCACCACGATCAGCAACAGGCCGCTCGCGGAGATCGAGATCGAGCCGATCTTGATCTGTGCGTCGACGAAGACCTTCGGGAAGGGTTGTGCGGCGTCGGCGTCCGGGAACCACAGCCGGATCGCCTCCTGGAGGAACACCGAAACACCGAGGGCGGTGATCAGTGGCGCGAGCCGGGGGGCGTTGCGCAGCGGCCGGTACGCGAACCGCTCCATGATCACCGCGATGGCCACGGCCACTATCACTCCGCCGAGCAACATCAGCGGCAGCGCCAGGTACCACGTGTCCTTGATCTCGGCGGGGAGCAGCCACCGGTAAGTGGCCAGGCCGCCGAACGCGCCGACCATGAACACCTCGCCGTGCGCGAAGTTGATCAGCTGGATGATCCCGTACACCATCGTGTAGCCGAGTGCGATGAGACCGATGGTCGCACCGAGCACGATCCCGTTGGCTATCTGCTGTAGCAGAGTCGTCACGTTGCCTCCGTACGCTGCGGGGGTGGGCTGTTGCCCACCCCCGCAGTTGTTATTGGCCGGTCAGCCCGAGAAGGTACCGGTCTCGGCTGGTGCCCACTTGCCGCCGGACACCTTGTAGACGGTCAACACCTTGTTGTTGCTGTCGCCGTACTGGTCGAACGAGATGTCGCCGGTCGCGCCGGCGGACTTGTAGCTCGCCACGTTCTTCAGCAGGTCGGCGCGCTTGCCGTCGCTCCAGTCGCCGCCGTTGAGGGTGGCTGCCAGCGAACCGATGATCGCGTTGGCCGCGTCGTAGGAGAACGCACCGTAGGCGCTGTAGCCCTCCTTGTAGTTCTTGGCCTTGTACGCGTCGATGAACGCCTTGGCACTGGCCAGCGACTCGGTCGGGGCACCGACCGACGTGGCCAGGTCGCCGTCCTTGCCACCGAGCTCCATGAACTTGTCGTCGAAGATGCCGTCGCCACCCATCAGGGGGACATTGAGACCCTGGCCGGCGAGCTGCTTGGACAGCGGCGCCGCCTGCGGGAACTGGCCACCGAAGTAGACGGCGTCCGGGTTGGCCGGCTTGATCTTGGCGATGACCCCGGAGAAGTCGGTGTCCTTCTCGCCGATCTTCTCCCGGGTGACGATCTTGGCGCCCAGCTTCTGCGCCTGCTTGGTGAACTCGTCGGCCAGGCCCTCACCGTAGGTCAGGCCGTCGGTGACGATCGCGATGCTCTTCTTGCCCGCCTTCTGCACCAGGTAGTTGGCGGCGTACGGACCTTGCACCGCGTCCGTCGTGCAGGTGCGGAAGTAGATCTCGAACTGACGCTTCGGCGCGGTGGCGTAGTCCTTGCCGGTGGTCAGCGCCGGGTTGGTGTTGGCCGGCGAGATCTCCAACACGTTCTTCTGCGACAGGATCGGCTGCACGCTCTGCGCCACCGAGGAGTTCAGCGTGCCGACCACGCCGACCACGTTCGGGTCGGAGGACAGCTTCGTCGCCGCCTGGGCACCGAGGGTCGGGTTCTTCTGGTCGTCCTGCGCATCGACGGCGAGCTTGTAGCCCTTCACCGTGCACTTCTCGTTGGCCTGGTCGACCGCCAGGCGGGTCGAGTTCTCGATGCCCTTGCCCAGCGCCGACAACTCGCCGGTCAGCGGGGAGATGACACCGACGACCAGGGTGCCCTTGCTCTGGTCACAGCTCTGCTGACCGCCTCCCCCGGACTCGGTCTTGTTCGTGCTACAGGCTGCGAGCACCAATGCGCCAGCAGCGACGAGCACTGCGGCCTTCGCCGTCTGGTTTCGCACTTCACGTCCCTTCATCGCGTTTCCGCGTTCGTCCGAACAATGCGGGTAAGCATGCCGGATCCGGCCCACGTCCCTGTCAGAGGGCTTCGCCGGAACGTAGTAACCGACCGAGTGGTAGTCACGCCCCAGGCCCCCTCGTGACCAGACTGCAACGAAAGTGCCCCATTGTTGTCCGCCTACCGGACAACCGCCTTGGTCAACCAGGTAGACAGGCTCATACGCTCAGTAGGTGCCCGCGCGAACCCGCCTGCTGACCTGGCTCGCCGGGGTGGCGTTGGTGGCCGGCGCGGTGGTCCTGCTGCGCGCCACGGACGACCCGAGCGGCGGGCGAACGGCGCCGGCGTCCACTTCGGACCCCATAAGTCCACCCGTCCGGGTGAGGCAGTTCGCGGCGGACAGCGTGGTGGCGCCCCGGCCGGGCGAGCCCCCGGGCAGCCCAACCGGGCTGGTCGCGCTGCCCGGTCCGGAACGGCTGCGGCTGTCCTGGTCCCCCGCCGCGGGGGTGGCCGGCTACGAGGTGCGCTGGTCGGCAGCGGGCGAGCCGGACCGCACCCGGCTGGTGATCGCCCCGGACACCCAGCTCGACCAGCTGACCGACGGGCGGCCGTACCGAATCGAGGTGCGCGGCGTGGACGGGTTCGGCCGGCGCTCGCGGGCCGCCGCGGCGGTGGCCGTTGCCGGGCGCGCGGACGACTCGTGGCGGACCGGTCTCACCGGCCTGTTCGACGACTTCGCCGATCCGAACAGCGTGCTGGGCCAGTCGTCCGGCTCCCGCTGGCACCTGTCCGGCTACCGCGGTTGCGTCGACCTCAGCCACGGCTCGACCGCCGAACCCGGACTGCCGATCGATCTCGGTTGCGGTGCTGACCTGGCGGTGCTGCGCGCCCGGCAGCCGATGCGCCTCGCCGAGCCCGGGCCGGATGGCGTGCTGGGCAGAGTCGCGCTGCTGACGGATACGGCGGGGCCGGGCGGCGAGCTGACCGTGGACCTGGTGCCAGGGCCGGCCGACCGGGTCGGCACCGGCACCGGGCGGGCCGCGACCGGAGCGGGCGTCGACCCGACCCTGCCCGGGGGCACCCTGCGCGCCGTGGTGAACGACCTCGGTGCCTCGGTCCGGGCCGGTGCCGGGGTGCCGGCGGTGGTCACGCCGGCCATTCCCGGACCGGCACCGCGCCGAGGTCCCGGCGTGCTGCACCGGTTCGATGTGCTGCTCACCACGGCCGGGATGCTGGTCATGCAGGACGGCACGCTGATCGCGTCCGGCGGGGTGCTGCCGCCCTGGCGGGAGGCGTTCGTGCTGCTCGGTTTTCGCGGGCCCGACGGCCATCGGGTTCGGGTGCACCTGGCGGCTGCCGGGTTCAGCGGTCCGGCCGCGTCGGTGCTGCCGGTGGTGGAGGTGCCGGTCAACCCTGGCACCCAGCGGGTGCTCGGCCCCGTTGCGCCGGCGCCGGGCATCGGGATCGCCCGCACTCCCCTGGTGGCCGCCGCGGCTGCCCGGGTGGTGGCGACGATCACCAGCGCGGCGGGCCTTGATGTGAACGCCGTCCAGGTGCAACTCGGCGACCGGGTGGTGGCGGCGCGCCGGGCGACCACGAGCCCGCCGGACAGTCCGGGCGCGGTGCTCACCGTGCTCGCCGACGTGCCGTCCGACCTGCTCGGCGAGTCCGGGCCGGTGGCGCTGACGCCGTTCGTGGTGCGTGCCGCGGGTGCCGGCGACGGCGCGACCGTCGTGGAGAGCTACCTGGAGATCACGCCCGGTCCGTCCTGGTCGCCGGGCCAGCTCACCCCGCACGACACCGATCCGCGCCGCCCCGCATCGGACGCGCTGCCGGCCGTCCAGCTCACGATGGGCAACGCCGGGGGCGCGCCGCTGCCCGACGCGACCGTGCCGCCCCGTGGGCAGCTGGTGTTGACGGTGGCGCTGGACGCGTCGGTGGCGCAGTGGGACAGCGGCGGGGTGGCCGGCGTGCAGGGTTTCGAGCTGTGGTTGGACGGCCGCCTGGCCGCGGGGGTGCCCACCGCCGCGGACGGACCCGGTCTCGGCGGCAGCTACGCCGTTTCACTGGCGCTGACCGCGGTTACCCAGGGGCCGCATGTGCTTGAGGTGCGCGAGCTCGGCTCCGACCCGGCGACGCGGCCGGTGTCGCTGTTGCGGAACTTCGTCGTCCGGTAAGGGTTACGTACGTGCGCCGTGGGTTGGTTCAGGTGATGTTGTCGACGACGGCCTCGGCGACCGCTTTCATGGTGGTGCGCCGGTCCATCGCGGTGCGCTGAATCCAGCGGAAGGCTTCCGGCTCGGAGAGGCCCTGGTTGCTCATCAGCAGGCCCTTGGCCCGCTCGATGACCTTGCGGCTTTCCAACCGTTCGGTCAGCCCGGCCACCTCGTGCTCGAGCGCGTGCAGCTCGGCGAACCGGCTCATCGCCAGTTCGATGGCCGGCACCAGGTCATGCTTGGCGAACGGCTTCACCAGATAGGCCATCGCGCCCGCGTCCCTGGCTCGTTCGACCAGGTCGCGCTGGCTGAAGGCGGTGAGGATGACCACCGGTGCGATGCGTTTGCCCGCAATGGTTGACGCGGCGTCGATACCGTCCATCTTGGGCATCTTCACGTCAAGGATGACCAGGTCAGGGCGCAGCTCCGTGGCGAGGCGCACGGCCTCCTCCCCGTCCGCGGCCTCACCCGCGACGGCGTAGCCCTCCTCGCGCAACATCTCGACGAGGTCGAGCCGAATCAGGGCCTCGTCCTCCGCGACGAGCACACTGCGTTGTCCAGCCGGGCCATCATGGGCCTCGGTAGCCTGCTCGGTCACCGGGGTCCTCCTCAGATTGTCCGCCCTATCCCGAACCCGCAGCCTACCGGCCCAACCAGCCCGAACCGCGCCGTCCCAGGAGTGATCACCCCAACACCCCCATAACCCTCCTGATCCCCAACGGCCCCATCCCGTACAGTCCGAGCGACGCCCCCGTAGCCCAATCGGCAGAGGCAACGGATTCAAAACCCGTCCAGTGTGCGTTCGAATCGCACCGGGGGCACAATGCGTGATCGAGTGACTACGCGATACCAGACCTAGCCTTCGTTGAGAAAGGCGTGACCGCGTCGCAGGGATGGCCGAAGTCATCCTGCCGGTGGCCCTTCAGGGCCGGTGGCGACGCTCACGACGGCGCGTACATCATGGTCGGCCTTCCCGAGCGTTCCTCGAATCCGCAGCCCGGGCTGGATGGCCAATCCACGTGCTCCTTCGCCACCCGCCCTGCAATGTGACCCGGCTGGCGCTCAGCTCAGCCGCACCACCGCCCCCGATCCACGGGGCGTGCCTGCGAAACCTGCGGTGATCAGGGCTGTCGGACGTCTGGCTGTAGGCGAGCCATCGATGACGCCTTGTGATCACTTGGCTCGTTTCGGTATACATCAACACGATCCGCTCTATGTCACAGCCTGAGCAGGCTCAGATCACCGGATCGCGATGGAGCACCTTGTCAGGAACGAGGCGGGGATGGGGCGTGGGGTGCGGTTCCGAGATGTCCTTGGCATTGGCGAGTTTCGCGCGCTGTGGGTAGCGGAACTGTTGTCGGTTGCCGGTGATCAGCTTGCCCGGGTGGGCCTGGCAATGCTGGTGTATCAGCGCACCTCTTCGGCAGGGTGGACCGCACTTGTCTATGCGCTGACGCTGGTACCGGCGCTGCTCGGTGGGGCGTTGCTCTCAGGGTTGGCCGATCGCTATCCGCGCCGGGAAGTAATGGTCGGCGTCGATCTGGTCCGGGCGGTGGTCGCCGGTGCGATGGCGTTGCCTTTCTTGCCGTTGCCCGCGCTGATGGGTCTGGTATTCGTGCTGAGTCTGGCGGCTGGACCGTTCAAGGCCGCGCAGCAGGCGTTGCTGCCGACAGTGCTCCCTGGGGACCGATATGTAACCGGCTTGGCTTTGCGGCAGATGACCAACCAGGCCGCCCAGTTGGCCGGCTTCGCAGGCGGAGGCCTGCTCCTCACTGTCCTTGGCCCTTACTTGGCGCTGGGACTCAACGCGGGGACCTTCGCGATCGGGGCGTTCGCCGTCGCGCTCGGCGTACGGCGCCGTCCCGCCGCTCGAGTTGCCAGCGCCGACGGTGAGTCGGGACTTGGTGGAACTGTGCGGTTCCTCTGGCGGGATCAGACTTTGCGTGGGCTGGTCGCGATGTCGTGGTTGGTCGGTCTGTTCGTAGTTCCGGAAGGGCTGGCTGCGCCGTACGCGGCTGGATTGGGCGCTTCCGCGGCAGCAATTGGTGTGCTTATGGCGGCCGACCCCGCTGGGTCTGTCATCGGCGCCTGGTTGCTCGGGCGTATACCTGAACGGTCCCGATCGGCATTGCTGACCCCGCTTGCTGTGGCCGCCGGGTTACCGCTCGTCGTCTGTGTGGTTCAACCTGGCCTCTTCGCGTCGGTCGGGTTGTGGGCAGTGTCGGGGGCCTGCTCCACGATCTACCTGATCCTGGCGCAGGCCGCATTCACCCGCCGGGTTCCAGATCAACGGCGTGCGGCGGCGTCGGGTTTGGTCGGTACGGGTGTGCTGTCTTCGCAAGGTATCGCGATTGTCGGCGCCGGGCTGGTTGCCGATGCGACCGCTCCGGCGCTCACCATCGCAAGCGCCGGAGCAGCAGGAGCCCTCCTCGCGGGACTGATCGGCGCGACGTGGCTGCGGACCGTACGCTCCCTTGGAAGCCACTCGTCCACGCTGCCGAGCCGGGGCAGAGCCGACCGCGCGAGGATGGATGACGATGTCACCAGTCCTTTGTCATCGTCAGCACCTCCTCCCGCTGGACATGCCGCCGAGCACGGCACTGGAGCGGTAGACCAGGTCATTATCGCCCGGGGACCTGCTCCCGCCTCGAATGCGGCTGACCAGCACTCCCTCGTGGTCTGGCGGTGGCCGCTGTGGCAGGCGCCGGCGCGGGTACTGATCTTCATTCTCGTGGTTGAGATCGCCGCCGTCGGTCTGACGGTGCTGGTCGGCAGACACGTCATGGTCATGCCGGGAACATTCGCGACACTTGGTGTGATTCTCGGTTTCGGCCTCGCCATGGGGGAGATGTCACGCCATGTGGAGCGGGTCAGGCGGCGCTTCAACGACACCCCGCATGTCAACCTCACCTCTGTGTGGATCATCCCGGCATCGTTGCTGCTGCCGCCGATCCTGGCCGCCGCCGTTGTACTCCTGCTCTACCTGCACCTCTTCTGGCGAAGTTGGTACCGCGTTCGTGGCGTACACGCCTACCGACTGACATTCTCGGCCGCAGGCGCGGTGCTGGCCTGCTACAGCGCAGGGACGGTCTTCGCCCATTGGGCACCATCCGGGCTTTCCCAGTGGAACCGTGGATGGACGCTGGTGGTAGTTGTCCTGGCGGTTCTGGCCTATTCAGTGGTGAACTCGGTTCTGGTCGCCGCGGCGATTTCATTGTTCGAGGGGCGCTTCGGTCTCCGGCGAGCCTTAGGCACCACAAAGGAGAACGCGCTGGAATTCGGCACCCTTGGCCTTGGGGCGATCGCCGCCCTGCTGATCACGATGCACCCCGCCTGGCCGCTCGCGATGATCCCCGCGTTGCTGGTGCTGCACCGCAGTGTCCTTATGCGCCAACTGGAGGAGGCTGCGGCGACGGACGCCAAAACTGGCCTCACCAACGCCGTTGCGTGGACGAACGCCGCGGCGAGAGAACTCAAGCGAGCGGCTGAAGACCATACGACCCTTGGCGTATTGATGGTCGACCTCGACCACTTCAAATTCGTCAACGACACGCACGGTCACATGGTCGGTGACCAGGTACTTTTGGCAGTCGCGGAAACGCTGCCGAAGGCAGTGCGGCGCCACGATCTCGTTGGAAGATGGGGTGGCGAGGAGTTCGCGGTCCTGTGCCCCGAGGTCTCCCCTGAGGAACTCGGACGAATCGGTGAACGCGTCTGCGATTTCATCAGGCGGCTACGGATCCCACTGTCTACTGCGGGCGAGGATCTCGCCATCGAGGGCCTGACTGCATCGATTGGGGTGGCGACGTACCCTGAGTTCGGACCTGATCTCGACGACTTGCTGTTGGCGGCGGACGACGCGCTGTTCGTAGCGAAGGACCAGGGCCGCAACCAGGTCCAATCGATCGTGCCCGCAGTCGGGGCCCATGTCCAGGACACGAAGAACGCCTAATCGACCGTGAGGCTCGGCCCGGCCCGGCGCTCGCCGAGATAAACGGCGCGTGACTCGATCAGGGTACTGCGGTATTCCTCGGCCCATTTTGCCAGCGGGCGCAAGGCGCGCAAGAGAGATCGGCCCATTGGGGTGAGTTGGTACCAGGTGTTTCCGAACGTGCTCGGCCGCTCGATCTTGACTACGAGCCCGTCACGTTGCATTCGCTGCAATGTGTCGGTGAGGACTTTCTGACTCAATGGCTTGTCGTGGGTCATCGAGCCGACCAGCCCTTCCGTGTGATTGATGTGCTCCCACAATTTGGAGTAGGTCATCGGTCTTGCAGTGAGTGACGCCAATACGGCCGTGACCCACCTGCCGGCAGCGACGCTCATCGCCTCATGAATGCTGTGCCGGTACGGCCGGCTCTCCTGATTCACTGTTCCCCCCACTCGAGCTGATCACCCATCTGCAATGCGCTACGTCAAGTGTGCATCATGGTGGCTGGCTCGGCGGACCATACAACACGAATGCTTCGCATGCGGTGGCAACAACGAGTGCTCGTCCCGCGCCGTGGGCGCGTCGTCCTCCGTGGCACGGGCTCCCATCCGCGAGAATTCGCTGGTCGTGCCGCCGCACCTTGAAGTATGGAGCGGCGCACGTTGCAGTGCGTCGGGGCGCCCAGTGTAGGACTGGTACCGCCGTGGCAATCGCTGCGGCAGGATGCGGGACTGGGGTGATGCCGACGAAACCGAGTCGCGGAGAGCCAGAGCGCAGGGTTCCGCGTCGTCGGCGTCGCCGAAGTCCTCCCGTTGGGCTGGCCACCGAGCATAGAACGGTTCGTGTTGAATTGGATACGGCTGTATGCGCGGTGGCCAGCGCGGCGGTCAGCCTACGGTAGGAATTGGCGGTGCCATTCCGGCGCCGCTCGGCGGACCCGGATACTCGTGTCTGATCTGGGTTGACATCAATTAGGGGCAGACTAATGAATCCTTGGCATGCTCGGGGTTTTATTTCGTGTGAAACAATTCTAGCGGTTGTTGTCGTGGTGATCGGGGCGATAGTCTCGGTGCCAGTGACGGCCGTCGCTTCGCCGGCTGGCGATGTAGCCGTTCCTGCTACGGCTTGGGTGCCGCTGACGCAGGTCAATCGGATCCCGACGGGCGGGCCAGCGCCATCGCGCCAATGGGCGGGCGCTGGCAGCAGCAGCGGAACAGCGGTGGTCCGGGACGCGTTCCAAGCTCCCGCGGTCACGTGTGATTCCGGCGTAGCTACGGGGATTCTGAAACAGTTTCCATTGGAGCGGTTCCCCGTCTCTGATCGGACCCAACTCCTGGTGAACATGGCCAACGGAAACGTCGTCGTCTCGGTCTCCGACCTCGTCGTCAAGGGCACCGGCCAACACTTGTCGCTTAATCACGTGTACAACAGCAAGCTCGCAGGCGACGGCGCCGCAGGGCCGGGCTGGTCGATCAACACTGGGCAGGATGTGGGGCTGACCTTCGAGGGCGCCGGTGACGTGACACTGCACGGCGAGTCGGCGTACTGCGTGAAATTCACCAGGAATCCCGACGGCAGCTACCGGCCGGCGCCCGGCCTGTCGGCGGAGTTCAAACGGGTCGACACCGGCTATACGCTGACGTTCAACGGCACCAACGAAAGATGGTCGTTCAGTACGTCCGGTTGGCTGACCAGACAAGAGGACCGCAACGGCAACGCCAACGGCCTGAGCTACAACGCCGATGGCACTCTGGCGTCCATCACCGACTCCCAGGGTCGGATCACCGCCTTCCAGTACGACGTGAACAAACGGCTCACCTCGATCATCGATCCGACATCGGCCCCCGCCGCGAGGTTCGGCTACAACGGACTGGGACAACTGGCCCAGTTCTCCGACCGCAGCGGCGTGACGACCAACCTCTTCTACGACCAGGCGGGCAACCTCACCACCATCGCCGACACGACTGGTGGCGGCGAAACCAGGCTCGCCTACGACACCGCCGACCGGGTCACCCACGTCAGCATCCCCGGCCAGTCCGGTACCTCCGACACGTCCTTCTCCTACGGCAACAAGCAGACTGTGGAGACCGACGCGAACGGCCACCGGATCACCCACGACTTCGACGATCAAGGCCGACAGGTGGACGCCATCGACGCCTTGGGGCACAAGCAAGCCCAGTCCTGGACCGCCAACAGCGACATCGCGACCACGAGCGACGGCCTGAACAACACGACAACCCGCACTTACGACAGCCTCAACAACCTCATCGGCACGAAGCAGCCAACCGGCGCGACCTATGCGGTCGGCTACACCAATGCCGGGCAACCGCATCTGCCGACATCCATCAAGGACCCGCAGAACGATGAGATCACCCGCGAATACGACGCCGCAGGCAACGTGACCAAGCTCCACTCCACCGGTCTGAACGTCGACGTTCAGACCAACACCTACAACCATCCGAAGGGCACACTCGCCACACGCAAAGACGGTAACGGCAACATCACCAGCTACAGCTACGATGCCGTGGGCAATCTCATCGCCGTCACGCCACCTGCACCCGCCGGCCAACTGCGCTACACCTACGACACGCTGTCCCGTATCACCAGCGTGACCGACGGCAGGAACGTCCGGGTCGAATACGCCTACGACCGGCTCGATCGTGTGGTGGCGATCAGCTCGCAGGGCAAGGTTTTGCAGAGCAACAGCTACGATCCGCAGGGCAATCTCGGCAAGCGCCAGGTGCCCGGAGTGGAGACCACCTTCCAGTACACCAAGACGTCGGCCGCAACCCAGCCGACGCTCGTGCGGCGTACCGAGGGCACCGCTGTCGAAACCGTCACCCATGCCTATGACCGGGCCGGGAACCTGGCCAGGCTCAGTGACGCCGGCGGGGTCAGCACATACGGTTACGACGCCGCCAATCGCCTGACGTCCTTGACCGACCCGTTCGGCCAGACGGTCACCTTCGCCTACGACGACGCCGATCACCGGACCGTTACCACGTTCCCCGGTTCCGGCATCCAGTCCAACGACTATGACAACTCAGGTCGGCGGACCAGTCTGAAGTTCACCAGCAGTACCGGTGCAGTTGGGCTTGATATCCGCTACAGCTATACCACCGCCAGTAACGCTGACAGCGACCTGATGCAGTCGAAGACGGTCGGGGGAACAACCACCACATACAGCTATGACGGGTACCGGCGGCTGGTCAGAGCCGGCGGCGGTACGTTCGCCTTCGACAATGCCAGCAACCTTACGAACCGTGAGGGACTTGCCTTCACTGTCAACGCCGCCGACCAGTTTGTCAGAGCGGGCACGGACAACATCGGGTTCGACGGCGCCGGCAACCTCATCAGCCAGACGAGCAACAAGGCGAACTTCACCTACAGCCCCGCCAACCAACTGATCAAGGGTACGGCGAACGGTCAACAGGTCTTCTCGGCCACCTACGACACCGTCGACCAGACCCAGCGACGCACCGTCACCGAGAACGTCGGCGGCACGAACTTCGTGCACACCTTCGGTGAGTCAGCCATCGGCACGCTGCAGGCGATCGAGAACGGGGCACGTACCAGCTACACGCGCGACCCAACGGGCACGCTGATCAGCGAGAAGACGCCCACCGGGACACGTTATAACCTGATCACGGACTACCAGGGAAGTGTGCTCGCGCTGGTCGACGCCTCCGGCGCCGTGGCCGCGACCTACAACTACAGCCCGTACGGTTCAGTGACCGCGGCAGGAATTGCGGCGAACGCGAACTCCTTCCGCTGGCTCGGGACGTATCAGCTGCGCGGCGGCGCAAACCTCATGGGCTACCGCTACTACAACTCCACCTTCGGCCGGTTCACCCAAACCGATCCCACCTACCAGGAGAGTAATCCGTATGCCTACGCTCAGTCCGACCCTATTAACAACCTCGACCCCAGAGGTGACAGCCTGCTGAAGGGGATCGGCCAACTGTTTGTCGCGGCGGGCGCGGCGGTGGCGGCCGCCGGCGGCGTGGCCACCTGCGCGGAGACTGCCGGGCTCGGCTGCGGAGTGGCGTTGGCCTCGTTCGGTGTTGGGCTCAGTGCGATCAACGATGCAAACAAGGAGTTCAGTGGCCCCTGATCGGAAACCCAGGATCGCGGTCCTGGCCGGCGTCGTGATCGTCATCTGCTATGCGTTGGTGTTCCTGCTGCTCGCTGTCCGCCCCGCTGCGGGGCCGTGGGTACAGACGGTGGCCTATGCACTGATGGCGGCCGGGCTGGTGGTCGTGGTCATCGCCCTGGTGCGGCGCAGGTCTCGCTGACCGAACAGCGTGACCAACTCCATGACTCGTTCGGGACGCCCAGCGTCCCGAACGAGTCATTAGGCGCGCTCCGCCGGGGTGCTGGGCATTGTCGGGTTCAAAGGCAACATCGGTGACGGAATGGGCGCCCAGCTACTGGTCCATCGCGCTGCTGAATGAGCAATTGTCAAATCCTGTGGATCGCGGGCGTTCAGAGTGTTCGTAGCCACTGGTCGAGGACCGCGAAGTCCTCGACCGTGAGACCGCGGGACGGCGGAACGTGGTGGAGAAGGGCTCGGCCGTGATGGTGCGTGGGCACCCACTCTCGGTCGGCATCGGTGATCTCATCGTCGATCCATATGAATGGTCGTCCGTCCGCCCATTCCACCAGGGTTCGGGTCTTCCAGTGCAAACCGAACCATTGGTCTTCGTGTTCGTTCTCGGCGGAGGGTTCCGGCCAGTTCACGACCGACAGGGAAGGTAGCCCTAACCGGGGCGCTATCTCGGTGTTCGCCTCCTCGTCCCAGGTGGTGGCCCAGATCAGTTCACACGGCAACGCGGCCAGCCGAAGCCCCAGTTGGGGGTTGAGTCGCTCCAGGTGCGAATCCGCCGCGGCACCGGGTGGTTCGCGCTGCGTGTCGTCGCCGAACGGCAGCAACGTTCCGTCAACATCGAGGAACAGCAGCGGGCGTTGCTCGTGCGGCGTCATGCTGCGGTGACCTCGTCGCGCTCGGTCAGGACACTGCTCACGCTCAACCTCGCGTTGACCGGATCTTCGCCGGCCGCCCGCCTGTGCGCCGCGGCACCCGGCGAACCGGTGTGGCTCACGCTGAGATCGCTGAGCTGGGACTGGGCCGGGTCGGCCGGTGCGGACGTTGTCGTGTGCGAGAACCCGACCGTGGTCGAGGCCGCGGCTGACGCGCTCGCGGCCCGGTGCCCGCCACTGATCTGCACTGACGGCATCGCCTCTGGCGCCGCCATGGATCTGATCGGCGGGCTGGCGCGCGGTTGCGGCCCGGTGCGGGTGCGCGCCGATGTGGACCCGGCCGGCTTCACCGTGGTCGAACAGGTGCTGGCGGTCGCCCCGCAGGCGCGGTTGTGGCGGTTCGACGCGGGCGTTTACGCCGCAGCCCACGGGCTGCCCGGGCCCGAGGAGATCCCGGAGGAGGCCGGGGCGGCGCTGGACCAGCTCCGCGAGACCTACCGCGGCCACCAGGTCCCGCTGCACGAGGAACGTGTCCTCGACGGCATCCTGTTCGACCTCGGGCAGGAGGGTTCCTTGCGCGGTGAAATCCCGGAAGGGTCCGGAACTCAGAGTTGACATGTCGGCAGGCCCGGCTATCACGGATTGTGGTTGAGTAGCTACATCGCCGTATCCACTGCCACAAGGGAATTCCATAGGAGGATCTGTATTGCGAAACCCTTCGGCCGTGGCCTGTCCTCTACCCGGCTGGGCTCGCCGGGGAAGGCGGTGCCCAGCAGCTTGCGCACCGTGCTGCGGCCACCGTCACAGCCGACCAGGTAGCGAGCTCGCAGCCCCACCGGATCTCGGCGCCGGCCCCGATGGCCCAGTCCTAGGAAATCGCTGGCCGGCTTGATCGACTTCTACAAAGCGCGCCAACGCCTTGATCAACAGCCAGGCATCCCCCGGACAGCCACGAGCCCCGGCCCGGTGCCGGGGCTCTTGTTGGCTGTGCGGCTACAGGGTATCCGGTGTCAGGAACCGCATACCGCCGTCGGGTAGGGCGATCCAGGTGTCGGCGATGTCGTCGTCCACGGACACCACACCCGGCTGGGGTTGCGGCCGGAGCTGGTAGTCCGGGCACGGTGCCGAGTCGCCCCAAGGTTGGGAGTGCCGTTGGCCTCCGCAGAACGGGCAGGGGCCGGTGCGGTTACCGCCGTCCGGTAGGCCGCAGTAGCCGACCTCGGCCCCGGTGTCGCGGACGAACACGGTGACCGCCTGCCGGCCGCAGGTGCAGCGTTCGCCCGGCAGGGCTGCTCGCTGCGCGGTCATGACGCGCCGTCCCGACCGGCGGACAGGAGCGGATGAGCGTTGGGACGATCCCGGTCGGCGGTGGGGAGGCGGCCCTGCTCACGCCACTGCCGAAGCACGGTGCGGCCGTAGTTGTTGGCGTTGGCGACGCGGTCCAGCTCCGCGCCGGACGGCGTGCGTCCGCGCTGCTGCTCGCGCACGTAGTGCGCCCACATGATCTCCTGAGCGCTTGACCCGCCCGGCCGCTCATCGGCCGGCCGGACTTCGGCGAGAGTGATCACCTGCCCGGTCTCGCTACGGGTCTCGGGTGTCATCTCGCCCTCTCGATCCCCTGCTCGGGGCTGCCCGCTGGGCCTCGGGTGCGGCCGGGGTGGTCTCGGTGTGCTGCCGAGAGCGGGATCGGTGGGCGAGCAGCTCGACAGCCAGCAGCAGGGCGATCGGTGGCCAGCCGGCGACCAGGGCCGGCTGCCATGCCAAGGTTGGGGCCGCGGCGATGTTGGCGGCCAGCGAGACGGCGATACAGCCAGGAACGCCGACCACACCGCCACCCTCATCCGGCGGGACTGGTGGCCGGGCTTGACCAGGCCGACCGTGGCCAGCAGGAGCAGCCCGTCTACCGATAGCGGCCACAGCCCAGCGTTCGCCCGGTCGGCGCCGCCGACCAAAGCGAAGTGGCGCTGGTGCTCATAGGAGGAGTAGGCAGCGACTGCCGCGACGATCAAGGCGCAGCCACGTCGGGCCCAGGTCTCCAGGTCTGCCCGGTCATGCGGCTGGGTCGGCTCGGCACTCGCGGTCACTGGGCATCACCGGCCGACCGGCGGTGGCGACGGGGAATCTCTACTGTGCTGGAAACCAGCAGCTCACGACGGGTGTGGGCTTGTGCGGATGTTGGTCGAATCGCGCCGGGGGCACCCGGCTGACCAGCAGTTATCCGAACGATGACGTCCGTGATCACCTTGGTCCGTCTCGGTTGCCGTCTCATTTTTCGCTCCAGAGGAACCCATTCAGCCTGGTGGCGATGTCGGCACCCAGGCTGTCGGTGATGTGCTGGTAGCGGTTGGTCATCGAGGCTTGGGACCAGCCCATGACGTCCATGACGGCCCGGGAGTGGACTCCCAGCAACAGCAGCACGGTGGCGGCGGTGTGCCGCGCGTCGTGCAGCCGCGCTGCCCGCACACCGGCATCCGCCAGAAGACGTTTCCATTCGGCGAGGTCCCGCCGGGGGTCGAGCCAGCGAGAGCAGGACGAAGGAGAAGATGACGGGCACGCGTGTACGCATGATGCTCCCTGACCCAACTCCCCGACTCGAATCCGGCCAGTTGTCAACATGAGCCCGGCGTTACCGAGCCGGCAAGACCCGACAGGCGGCTGGAGAATCGACGGCAGGCAGCTATGTTGGTGGTACGGGCGTGCTGGGCGCCTCCGGGTCCGCGGGAAGGGCTGAGCCCACCTGATCGTGTGTGCATGAAATTGGTATGGCCCACCTCCTTTCGGGCCTGAGCCGCGGACCGCAGGCGCCGGAAAGGAGGTCGCGATGCCGACCGTCCCCTTGCCCGCTGCGCCCAGCCTGGAGCAGCTCAAGAAGCAAGCCAAAGACCTGCGACGCGCCGTGCGCGCCGCGGATGCCGACGCCCTGGTACTGGTTGCCGAGCATCATCCCGATGGTTCGCCCACCTCGTTCGCCGCGAGCCGGTTCCCGCTGGACGCCGCACAACTGGTGGTGGCCCGCCGGTACGGCTTCACCAGTTGGCCGCGCCTGAAGCACCACGTCCTGGCGATCACGCGGCCCTCGCCCTCACCCACCGAGGTCGTCGTATACACACCGATGGACTGGTACCACGCCCGCGGGAACTGGGCCTCCGAACACGACATAGAACGCTGCCGGCAGGCCACCACCACCAACGTCCACCCTGACGCCACCCGCTGGCTGCCGCTGATGACCGTCAACCGCAACGGCGTCACGGTGATCGTGTTTCGTACCCCGGCCGGACCGCTGTTCGCCGAACTCACCCCGACCACGATCACCCTGTCGCCGCCCGCATCGGTGACGCCGACCAGTGGTCGGGCCACTCTGTTGTTTCACACCGCACTCGGCACGATGGCCGGGGTCACCGCACCGGAGATCCACCGCCTGTCGCTGGAGCGTCCCACCGACCGGCTGGCCCACGGCCAGGCGATCGTCAGCGACGGCATCTTCGTGATACCCAACGCGTTCACCGTCACCGCCGCCGGTCTGGTGTTGCGGCCCAACGAGAACAGAACCAGCGACATCGTGCCCGTCGACGCGCTACCCCACCAGGCCGTGGGGATCGTGGACCGGCCGCGGCCGCCGGTCGATCGCACCGCACCGGCCGGACAGCGGCTCAGTGCCTGCATCGCCAAGGCTGACGCCCCACCCACGGTCGACCCCGACCAGTGGGTGCCCGGCGTCTACCTGGAACTGACCAGCACCGAAGAGGTTCAGTTGGGCCGGTACGGGAATCTGTTGGCCCACTGCCGGCTCGGTGACACGACGGGTCAGGAGTTGTCTGTCCAGGACCTCGACCCCCAGCGGAACCCGCCTCCGCACTCCTCGATCATCGGCACCACGATCAGTGCCACCAGGATATTCTACGACTTCCGAGACTTCCGCAGCAGCACGATCGCGGTACTCGGTCTGGTCAACGACGACCAGGTTGCCTCGATCACGTTGACCAGCCTTGGAAAGCTCGACATCACGGCCGTCATCGCCAACAAGACCTTCATCCTGGCCGGGCCCGCGCTGACCGGGCACGACCCCGAGACGACCCGCATCACCACCCGCGACAGGTCCGGAATGGTGTTGGAGGAGCACTGCCTCACAACACTGAACTAACCGTCGCTCCAGCCGGCCACCGGCGGATTCGCGGTGCAATCCGCCCTCACCGGATCGACCGCTGTCGCCGCGACCCCTCCTCTGCTCAGCTTTACCCCACTCACACCTTCGGAGCCCGTCACCGTCATGCTCAACGCCCTCGCTCAGCAGGCACTGGTCCAGCCGAAGCCACTCGGTACCGGGCCTTATGAGTACATCCATACCCGTACCTGGACCCTGGACACCGATGCCACCAGCACCGGGCAGATTCAGGCGGTGGAAGCATCTGTTTCGAGGAGTTCGGTGAATACCTCGCTGGGTTTCTTCCAGTTGTGGATCTTACGGGGTCGGTCGTTGATCTCGGCGGCGACCGCGGCGAGGTAGTGGGGGTCGGAGCTGATCTCCACGCCTTTGGGGAAGTACTCGCGGACGATGCGGTTGAGGTTCTCGTTGCTGCCGCGTTCCCATGGTGAGTGCGGGTGAGCGAAGTACACCGGCAGCCCGGTGGCCGTAACATCCTTGTGCAGAGCCATTTCCGCGCCGCAGTCCCACGTCAACGACCGCTTGATCGTTGCGGGCAACGGCCCGACAGCGGAGATGATCGCCTGCGACACGGTCAGCGAGTCCCGCCCGGTCAGGGGCACCAGGATGAGGAATCGGCTGGTGCGCTCGACCAGGGTGGCCACGGCGGTCTTGCCGCCCTTGCCGATGACCAGATCCCCCTCCCAGTGCCCGGCGACCGCACGGCCCTCGACCTCGGCCGGACGTTCCTCCAGGTAGCGGGGCTCACGGATACGGGGAGCGGGTATCGGCCGCGGTCCGCGTCGGCCGGTGCGCCCCGACCGCAGCGCGATCAACTCAGTCCGCAGGGTCACGACCGGCTGGGCGTAGACCCACTGGTAGATGGCCTCGTGGCTCACCCGCCAAGCGTCCTCGTCGGGATACTCGGTCGGCAACCGGCCCGCGATCGAGGCTGGCGACCAACCCGACCGCAGCAGCTGGATCACCACCGCCCGCAGGCCCGGACGGTGATCCACGACCAGCGGCTTCGGGCGGGTCCGCCGCAGCGCGGCAGCCTTCTCGGCGATCGCCGCCCGGTACCCGACCCGTCCGCCATGACGCGCAACCTCGCGCGACACGATCGACACGATCGACACGATCGACCGATCACGACCGACTCGAACGGCGATCTCCTTGTATTCCAACGATTCTGCCAAGCCCCGGGAGATCTCCTCCCGATCAGCCAAGGTCAACATCCGACGCACGATGAGCATCCTCACCCACCGAACACCAAGATCACGTGCTACGACCGTCTGAACTCACCCCGGTGAGGTGTTCAACGCCAGGATCGCGGAGTCAACACGCGGACTCTGGATCACAGACAACGGCCCCGGCTGGTATGAGGAGATCCGCGACGGCCAACGCACCCGATGGAGCGGCAAACAAGACAATCAGGCAGGGCGCCCACCCACTGTCACCGGCACAGACCCCAAGGTAATCGAGGCGCAACTGTCAACCCGTCACCCAGATTGGCGAGGCGCCAACTGGATCACCTTCATCGAGGAAACCTGGACACGTCAAACCGTCACCCCCGCAGTGCAGGCCGCATTGCTACGGGTCTTGTCGAACGCGCCAGATCTGACCATCGAGGGCACCGTCACCGACCGCGCCGGCCGCACGGGTGTCGCGGTCAGCGCCATCGAAACCCATGACGGCGTCGCCACCCACCGCCGCATCCCCATCCTGAACCCCACCACCGGCGCGGTTCTGGACGCCGAGAAAATCGCACTCGAAAAACTCGGCAAACCAATCAACGTCCCCGCAACGGTCGGCTACACCCTATGGATCACAACAGGCTACGTGGCGGTCCCACTCGAACGCCCGTGATCACCGTCGAGACCGGCCAACATCCACGCGGACGACCAGTTCTGGCCATCGTGTGTGGGTTGACCAAGCCCCCGACCGTTCACACCGCTCGGTGCCACCTGCGTGCGGCCGAGCGAGGTGAGGATGGCTGCCCCGTCCGGCGGTGCTTGCGCCCAGCTTCAGGCCGCGGCAGCGAGGTCTTCGAGCACCGCTCGCGCGCCCGTGGTGTGCAGGGTGGTCAGCGCCGCGGTGTAAGCGGCGACGAACCGCGGGTGGTCGACCAGGTGGTCGAACAGCTCGCGTTGCCGCAGGAACGCCAGCGGGTCCTCCGGCCAGTGGCGCGCGGCGGCCATTGTCAGCTCGCGCAGCCGGTCCACCACGTGGATTGTCTCGCCCTGCTCGTCGGTGCCTTCGGCGTACCGGGCCCAGCTCGCCACGACGGCGGCGGCGTGCTCGACCTCGCCGCCGGACGCGAGGTTCTCCCACACGACCGGCAGCAGGAACACGGGGATCCGGTCCGACGTGTCGGCGCACAGCCGGGCGAGGGTGTCGCTCACCTCCGCGTTGGAGAACCGCTCCAGCAGCTGTCGCGGGTAGCGGTCGAGGTCGATCCCCGGCACCGGTGGCAGGGTCGGGACCGCCTCGCGGGTCATGTACCGCAGCAGGAACGAGGCGAACAGCGGATCGCGGCAGACCTCGTGCACGAACCGGTACCCGGCCAGATAACCGAGGTAGCACAGCGCCTGGTGGCTCGCGTTGAGCAGTCGCAGCTTCATGAGCTCGTAGGGCTCGACATCGTCGACCAGTTGCACCCCCACCTCCTGCAACGGGGGCCTGCCTGCTGTGAAGGAGTCCTCGACCACCCACTGGGTGAACGGCTCGCACACCACGGGCCAACGGTCCTCGACGCCGTGGCGCCGGGCGAGGTCGGCGCGGTCCTCGTCCGAGGTGACCGGTGTGATGCGGTCGACCATGGAGTTGGGGAAGCTGACCTCCCGGTGTACCCACTCGCCGAGTTCGGGGTCGCGAAGGGCGGCGAAGACGCCGAACGAGCGCCGCGCCACGTCGCCGTTGGCGCGCAGGTTGTCGCAGGACAGGACCGTGAACGGCGGCACACCGCGCTCGCGGCGGCGGGCCAGCGCCTCGACGACGAGGCCGAACACGGTGGTGGGTAAGGCATCCGGTTCGAGATCGGCCCGGACGAAGGCGTTCCCCGCGTCGAAGCGGCCGGTGGCGCCATCGATGTTGTACCCGCCTTCGGTGATGGTCAGCGACACGATGCCGGTCGCCGGGTCCGCGAGCTTCTCCACCACCGCCTCCGGGTCGTCCGGGGCGTAGAGGTACTGCACGATCGACCCGATGATGCGGGGTTCACGAGTCCCGTCAGCGTGCTTGACCACCACGGTGTACAGGTGGTCCTGCGCCTCGAGCGCCTGGTGCATCTTCCGGTCCCCGGGCAGCAGCCCGACGCCGCAGATCCCCCAGTCCATCGCCTGCCCGCGGCGCATCAGCTCGTCGAGGTACACGGCCTGGTGAGCGCGGTGGAAGCCACCGACGCCGATGTGCACGATCCCGGTGCGGACCCGGCCGCGGTCGTAGGTGGGCGCGGGCACGCGCGCGACGTGCTCGTCGAGGGTGTCGGTGTGCAGCGGTGACATGAGTGGTCCATTCAGCGGCGGAGGCGTCCGCCGGTCACGAGGTGAGGCGTTCCAGCAGCAGCGGCATGAACAGGTCGTTGTCGACCTGGTCCGCGATCATCACGGGCCGGATGGCGGGCAGTTCGAGGTCCCCGCGCAGCAGCTCGTCGTCCCAGGACACCGTCCGTCCGCGGGTCAGCCTGCCGCGCAGCTCGATGTCGACGTAGGCCGTACGGGTGCCGATGATCCTCGGGTCGAGCAGCGCGGCGAGTGCGAGCGGGTCGTGCAGGGCGCACCCGTCCTCCCCGAAGCGCTCGGCCAGCCAGGTGATCCACGGGCGGGCGGTGTGCCCGAGGTAGGTCGCCAGGGGCGTGCCCGCGGTGTCGAGCAGGTCGACGTCCCCGAGCCGCATGAAGGTCCGGGTGGTGACGTCGAGCGGGACGATGAGCAGGGGAGCCCCGCTGTTCAGCACGATGTGCGTCGCCTCGGGGTCGTACGCGGCGTTCAGCTCGTGCAGCACGTTGCGCACGGCGAACGAGCCTGCCATGACGACCAGCTGCTTGATCTTCTGCGACCACTCGGGGTCGATCATCATGGCGGTGGCGATGTTGGTCAACGGCCCGATCGCCAGCACGGTGATCTCGCCCGGCCGCGCGTTCACCCGGTCCACCAGGACCCGGGCGGCTGGGGTCGGGTCGGCGGCGAAGACCGCCCCGGACGGGCGCACGTCCTGCCAGTGGCGCTGCGCCGACTCCTCGTCGCGGCGACCGTCCAACCGCCTCCGCCACGCGGCGGGGTCCTGCATCAGCGGTCGCTCGGCCCCTCGGTGCACCGGTACGTGCCTCGCGCCCGCGGCCTCCAGGGTCTCCAGCGCGGACCGCACCCCCTGGTCGACGGGCACGTTCCCGGCGACGACCGTGATGGCCTCCAGTTCGATTTCCGGTGACCTGAGCGCGAGCCCGATGGCCAAGCCGTCGTCGACGTCCGCCCCGGCAACGCCGTTGCCGGGGTCGGTGTCCAGGATCATCCTCATTGAAACGCAACCTGATCTTCTTGGCGCGGGGAATGCGCGACGGGCTGTGGAGCCCCTGCCATAGAACGCACCGCGGTCGCCCACCAATAGCAGATGTGACAACCATCACGTTTAGTTGCGGAACAATGGTTTTGGCGCCGCGGGCGGCCGGCCTGGAACGGTCGCCCGCGGAGGCTCAGCCCTTGATGCCGGAAGTCGACAGCGACGTGGTGAAGTACCGCTGGAAGAACAGCACGACCAGCAGGGGCACCGCCGCGGTCAGGACGGCACCGGCGAAGATGGCGCCGAAGGATGTCCCACCAGTTCAGGCCGTCGACGCGCGCAAAACAACGGGATGGCGATGGCGTCCAAGGGGATGCTGCTCCTGCGTCATGCCCACCTCCTGGGAGGTGGTGCGACGTCCCGGTCGGACGACGTCGTCCACGCCGCGGCCAAAACCTCGCGCAGGGCCGTCCACAGCGGATCAGCCGCCGCGAGCACGTCGCCGCTGGCGGGCCAGGTGCGCGGGGTCGGGCCGTCGAGGTCGCCGGTGGTGCCGCCCGCTTCCTGGACCAGCAGGACGCCCGCGGCGCAGTCCCAGGGCTGGAGGCCGGGTGCCCACACCGCGTCCGCGCGGCCCGTGGCGACCTGGGCGAGCGCCGCGGCCGCGCTGCCGCCCCGGCGCACGTCGCGCACCCTCGGCACCAGCGCGTCGATGACACCGCCCGCCAGCCCGCGCTGTGCCGGGCGGCCGAGGTTGAGTTCCACCAGTGCCCGTGACAGGTCGTGCTGTCGGAGAGCGGGAACCGGTGCCCCGTTGGTGACCGTGCCGCCGCCGAGCCGGGCCTCGGTGGTCCTGTCGAGCACCGGCTCGACCACCACGCCGGCCAGCAACGTGCCGTCGGTCGCGTCCGCCACGGCCACGCTGACCGCCCAGTCGGGTCGTCCGTAGAGGTAGTTCGTCGTCCCGTCGATCGGGTCGACGATCCAGCGCACACCTCCGGTGCCCGTGGTGGTCCCCATTTCCTCCCCGAGGACGGCGTCGTCGGGGCGCCGGCGCGCCAAGACGGCCCGGATGGCCCGCTCGGTGTCGCGGTCGGCCTGGCTGACCAGGTCGTCCGAGGCCGCCTTCTCCTCGACCAAGAGCGCGCGACCGCTCCAGGACATCGCCGTGCGGGCTCCGTCCCGCGCGGCTTCGCGGGCGACGCGGAGCAACTCCTCCGGATCCTCAGCGAGATCCACGAAGACCTCCGGATCGCACGACGCTCCACGTGGCCTCGCCGATCACGGCGTGGGCGACCGGCGCGAGGACGGCCCGGGCCGCGGCCCGGACGCGCTGGACTCCCGTGCCGATCGTGTTCAGCCGCTTGCCGCTGAAGACCAGGTACGCGGCCAGCACGGCGAGCCAGGGCAGCACGGCGGAGAGGGGACGCGATGCCCCTGCGGCGACCAGCGCACCGCACTGGATCGCCGCACCGGCGAGCACCACCGCCGCGCGGCCCTTCGGTACGAGGACCGCCACCAGGGCGGCCACCCCGCCGAGCACGGCCGCCACGGCGGCGTGCGCGGGCCGCGCGTCCGCGGTGAGCAACGGTCCGGTCAGCCCGGCGGCCGTGCCGGCCAGCACCAGCGCCAGGTTCCACGGCGCCGTCACCGGGGTCCGGCCACGCAGGGCGGCCCAGTCGGCGGGATCGTGCTCGGCGGCCGGGGCGGGGAGCCAGCGGACCAGGCCCAGCAGGTGTTCCCGCGCCTGTTCCGCACGTGCGGTCCAGACCAGCCGGCCGTCGTCGATCCGCGCGAACGCGGTGGCCTCCAACGCCCACCTGCTGGTGACGAACGCGATGCCGAACGCCCACAACGCCACGACGGCCGCGATCAGCGCCGCGGGTCGGGGCCCAAGGTCCACCGCCAGCACCAAGCCGACCATCCCGCGCAACGCGTATCCGGCACCAACGACGACCCACAACGCGGCCAACGCCGGCCGCGGCGGTGGGGGCACCTGTCCCGTCCGGCCCGTGCCCGCGCGCAGCGCCTCGTAGACGACGGCGATGCCGAACACGCCGACGGTGATGGCGATGAGGACACCGCCGAGACGGAGACCGGGGAACAGCAGTGCGAGGCCCGCGACGGCGGCCAGCCTCGCCAGTGCCACGGCACAGCTCGCGGTCACGTGCGGCCTGGCGCGCTCCAGCGGGCCCGGCAGGCGGCCCCGGTCCTGCTGGCCGGGGTGGTGCTGGTCGGCGACGAACCCGCGCACGTCGTTCCACTGGTACCGGGCCGGGTACACGAGCAGCTCCAACGCGATCCACGCCACCGCGGCCCGCAGCACCGCGTCCCGGTCGAGGTTCCCGCCCGCGAGCACGCCCAACGCGAAGGTGGCCGGCATGAGCAGCCCCTTGATCAGGTCGCCCGGACGCGGCACGAGCAGGTAGCCCGGCAGCGTCCGACCGCCTGACCGCGCCCGTCGGACGGCGCCGCCGCCCCTCGCCGGCGGCTCGCCGTCGCGGTGCGGGACGGTGTCCACGCTGAAGCGGAGGATCCCCGTCGCCGTCGTGGTGGGCGCGTGTGCCCCTCTGCGCTCGTTCACGTCGGCACCCCGGCGGTTTCCACGAGGTGCTCGGTGAGGTCCGGCCACGACCGCACCACCCTGGACACGCCCGCCCTGGCAAGCGCATCGACGCGGTCCTGCTGTTCGTCCGGGGGGACGAACTGGACGATGCCCACCGTGGTGATTCCCGCGGCCACCGCCGACCTCGCCCCGGTGGCCGAGTCCTCCACCGCCAGTGCCCGCTCGGGACCGATCCCCAACCGCCGCAGGGCGTGCAGGTAGATGGCCGGGTCTGGCTTGCTGATCGGGGAGGGCAGGCTGTCCTCAGCGCTGAAGCGCACGTCCTCGGGAAGGAACTCCTCAAGGCCGCCCGCGCTGAAACAGGCCGCGAGCCGGGTCAGTGCGCTCGAGCTGACGACGGCCAGCCGGTACCGGTCGGACAGGACCTCGAGGCAGGCCCGCACGTCCGGTCGCCGTTGCAGAACCCGCCCGAGGTGCGCGGTGACCTCAGCCTTCTCGCGCTCCACCCAGATCTCCAGTTCGTCGGGTTCGACGCGGACCCCTTGGCGCGCGAGAAGGTCCTGGATCGTGGTGCGGAAGTTCTTCCCGGTCGTGGTGCGACGCAGGTGCTCCGGGGAGAAGTTCCCGGTCAGGCCGAACCGGGCGGCGAAGTCAACGGTCACCTCGGCCGAGGCGGCGAAAGCCGGTTCCTCGGACGGGAACAGCGTGCCGTCGGCGTCCAGCAACAACGTGGTGACCCCCGCGAGACCGGAAGAAGTGGCGTCGGACATGTCTCTCCTGTCGTTTAGGGCGTATCAGCGGCCGCGCGGAAGCGACTCCACGCAGCCCCGGACGCCGTCGCGGTCCAGGGCGGTCATGAAACGGCGCAGATCGGCCACGCAGTCCGTGTCCTCGACCAGGTCGCCGAAGATCTCGGTGAACCCAAGCATCGGGCTCGGGTCGTCCCCACCCCGTTCGGCCGCGGCGCTCAGCTCGTCCGCGCGGGCGTCCTGCACCTCGATCGGCTCACCGTCGAGATCCACGCCGCGCAGGTAGCGCAGCCACGCGGCAACGGCGAAGGTCAGCCGCTCCCGCGGGCGCCCCTGCCGCCGCGCCTCGTGCAGGGAGGGCAGCAGGTAGTCCGGCATCTTGGTCGAACCCCGACGGCACAACCGGGACAACCGGTCACCGATGGCGGGGTTGCGGAAACGGTCCAGCAGGGTCCCGCAGTAGGCGTCCAGTTCCATGCCGGGGACGTCAGTCGGGAGCAGCGGCGCGATCTCCTCGCGCATCAACCGTTCCACGAAGCCGGCCACCACCGGATCGGCCATCGCCTCGTCGGTGCTGCGGCAACCCGCCAGTGCGCCCACGTACCCCAGGGCGCAGTGGGTACCGTTGAGCAGCCTGCTCTTGATCAGCTTGTACGGCGCGACGTCCGGCACGAACGACACGCCCACCAGGTCCAGCGGCGGCCGGTCGTTGCAGAAGGCATCCTGGACAACCCACTGGCTGAACTGCTCGGTGATCACCGGCCAGCGGTCGTCCACGTGGAACTCGCGTTCGACCTCGTGGCGATCCGCCTGCGTCGTCGCCGGGGTGATGCGGTCCACCATGCTGCCGGGAAACGTGACCCGGCGGTCGATCCACTCCGCCAGAGCGGGATCACGTCGCCCGGCGAGCGCCATGACCGCCCCGCGCGCCGCGGCGGCGGCATCCGGCAGGTTGTCGCAGGACAACACCGTGAACGGCGCGTCGTTGGCCCGGCGGCGCGCGTCCAGGGCGTCGACCAGCAACCCGAAGACCGAAGCACTCGCCCCTTCGGGGTCCGTGGGCACCCGGTAGCCGTCGGCGGTGATCGTCAAGGTCACCAACCGAATCTCCGGGTCGACCAACCACCGCCGCACCGCGCCAAGGTCCTTGGTCAGCAGCAGGTACTCGACCATGCTGCCGACCACTCTCGCCGCGCTGTCCCGAGACCCGCGCTGGACCACCGTGAACAGGTTGTCCTGTGCTCTGAGCGCCTCCCCCAGCTCGGGGCGCCGCATCCCCACCCCGATGACGCCCCAATGGGTGAACCCCAACTCGGCCAGCTCATCGAAGTACACCGCCTGGTGCGCACGGTGGAAACCGCCCGCACCAAAGTGGACCACAGCAGGGCGCAATCGCGAGCGGTCGTAGGCGGGTCGCACCAAACGGCCGCTTCGCACGTCGACCGGGTCGGCCGGAGCTGTCGCTACGGAAACAATTTTGGGCACGGCATCCTCACGGGTGATCGGTTTCGCCAAGGCACGACAGCAACGGGTGGCGCCCGGGCCGGGTCCGCTCATCCGGCACGTCTGGTCCGGATCAGCGTTGGACCGTGGTTCTCACGGGGATGTGGCAAAGGAGACGACCGGTCGGGCAACGCACCCAGCCGCTCGGGTGGATAGGAGGGTGGCACACTGTTTGGCCGACCCACCGAGGTCATGAACCCGATTCCCGATCACCTGGGCCTCAAGGTCAAGCGCCGAATACCACCCTTTGGCCGAGGTAAACACCCATCGAGGACATTCGGACCAGCCGGGGTTCGGGGTCCAGCCCGAGCGGCAGGTGGCACCGGCTCGCACCGGGCAGTTCACCGCCCCTTGGCCTGTCCACCTGAATCCTCTGCCTGGTCAAGGATCCCGTTTGGCCCAGCGCCACGCGGCAAGGCCGGAGAGGATACCCGAACGGCCGAGTCCGCCGACCGCCCGACCTTTCGGCCACCGCCGGGCAAGAGGGCTCTACCGCAGCCGGCCGGTGCGAATGGACCAGGCTCAGGAACGGGACCCCGAATTCTCGGCTCGTTCCACTGGGAACTGAAGCGCTGCCGAACCCGCTGCGCCTGACGAAAGAAAGGGCGGCAGGCTTGTGCCTGCCGCCCTGTCCACTCTGGTCGGTCAGACCCGGAACGTCCCGACGATGAGCTGAAGCTCGCTCGCCATCTGGGCCAGCTCGTCCGTGGCGCGTTGCGTCTCAACCACAGCGGAACTCGTTGACTCGGCGGCGTTCGCGACACCGAAACTGTTCTTCGCGATCTCGGCGGAACCGTCGGCCGCCTGGGTGACGTTGCGGCTGATCTCGCCGGTCGTGGCGTTCTGCTCCTCCACCGCGGAGGCAATAGAGGCCGAGTACCCGTTGATCTTCTCGATGATCTCCGAGATTTGCCGGATCGCCTCCACCGCGTCGGCGGTGTCGCCCTGGATCTCCTGGGTGCGGGTGGAGATGTCCTCGGTGGCCTTGGCGGTGGCCTGGGCGAGGTCCTTGACCTCGTTGGCGACCACGGCGAAACCCTTGCCGGCGTCGCCGGCCCGGGCCGCCTCGATCGTCGCGTTGAGGGCAAGCAGGTTCGTCTGCTCGGCGATCGACGTGATGATCTTGACCACGTGGCCGATCTCGGCGCTGGAGCTGCCCAGCTTGGACACGGTCACGTTGGCCTGCTCGGCCACCCGCACCGCACCAAGCGCGACATTGGCGGCGTCGGTGGCACTGCCGGCGATCTCCTGGATGGACGCGCCCATCTCCTGGGTGGCCGCGGACACCGTCTCGATGTTGCGGGAGACCTCTTCGGCGGCGGCGGACAGGTTGACGGCCTGCGCGCTGGACACCTCGGCCGAGCCGGCGATCTGCTGGTTTGCCACGGCCAGCTCCTGGGTCGCCCCGGACAGGGTCTCGCTGTGGCCGCTGATCGTGCCGAGCATCTCACGCAGCCGCGTGGTCGCCGTGTCCAGTCCGCCGACCATCCGGCCCAGCTCGTCGCGACTGGTGACGCCCGCCGAACGGGTCAGGTCGCCCTCGGCCAGCCCGTCGACCACATGGGACACCTTGCGCAGTGTGCCGACGATGCGTCGGGCCACGAAGAGCCCGAACCCGACGGCAAGCAACAGCCCGACCGACAGCAGCAGGATCGTCATGGTGCGCGCCCGCTCGTACATCGCGTTCGCTTCCTCAGCGCGGTTCTTGGCGTCGGCCTGCTCCAGCCCGACGAGCTCCGTGGTGATCGCGTCGGCCTTGACGACCTGCTGCCCGGCCACGGTGTCGCGGATCCGCTCGATGGCCGCGAAGTCGTTGCGCCGGCTCGCATCCGTGATCTGCTGCCGGCCGCCGGCCTGGAAGTCGTGCCACGCCGCGGTCAACTTGTCGACCAGCTCAGGCGCGGCCGACTCCGTCTTGTACTCGGCGGCCTGACGGGCGAACTCCGCGTCGTCGGCCTTCATCGCGTCCTCGAACTTGGTCCTGCTCTGGTCGCTGCTCGACAGACCCTGGTTCAGGCTGTCCATGACCGTCTTCCGGATGGTGAGCGCGAGCCCTTCCACGTGCTGCACCGGCAGCACACCACGCTGGTACAGGTCGTGGGCCTTCTGGTTGATGTCCGACATCCGGCTCAGCGACGCGAACCCCAGTCCGGCCGCGGTCACCGCGAGGACGGCTACCACCGACATGATCTTCGTGATCATCCGCCGGTTGTCGACCCAACGGCCGAAGTCTCCGGTTGCGTGCTTCAGCTTCTGTGGCATGGACAACGCTGCACTCCTAGTGGGATCCAACGGGCTGCTCGCCCCGCGAACATGTGGTGACGATGTCCACATCGGCCGCCAACCGGACTCCTTGAGGCGGAAAGGAGTAGCTCGGTCCGCGTCCGGGTGCGGCTCAGGTGCGGTCCACGCCTGCGGCACCCCGTCCGCCGACCTTGTCCACGCCGGACGGGGTGGCTCAGTCCAGGCAAAACTCATTGCCTTGCGGGTCGGTCATCACGATGAAGCCGGCCTCAAGCGGGGGTCGCGGTTCCTCCCGGTGGACACGCGTCGCGCCGAGGCCGATCAGGCGCTCGCATTCCGACTCCAGCGCCCGCATGCGGGCCTCGCCGGACAGCCCCGGGGCCGCCCGAACGTCCAGGTGCAGGCGATTTTTCACCACCTTCGACTCCGGCACCTGCTGGAAGAACAGCCGTGGGCCCACCCCGCCGGGAGCACTGATGCCGGCCTTGGAGTTGCGGGCTTGCGGTGGGACGCCGAAGGCATCCAGCGCCTCGTCCCAGTTCGCGAACCCCGGAGGCGGCGGATCGAGTACGTATCCCAGCGCCTCGGCCCAGAAGCCGGCCAGACCGGCCGGGTCGGCGCAGTCGAAGGTTACCTGGACCTGCTTCACCGTCGCGGACATCGTTTCCTCCTCGTCGGGCGACATCATGCCGACGCGGCCGAGGCTCGCGACGGCCGGTCGTGGCCCGCGGTGCGCGACGCGTACAGGTCCCGCAGCAGGCTGACTTCGGCGAGGTGGTGGATCAGCTCGCGGTTGATGTGCAGGATGAGGCCCGCGAAGGAGTGTTCGGCGAATTCGCCTTCCGCCGCGCCGACGGGCCGGCTCAGCCGGTCGTCTCCGAGGGCACCGCAGCCGGCGATCCACCGGGCGTACTCGGTGTCGAGTTGGGCCAGCGCGTCGGCCGCGCTACCGGCGTAGACATGCGTCTGATAGTCGGTGGGCTCGCGCCCGAAGTGAGTGGCATTGCGCATCGCGAGCACAGCGACGATCACATGGCCAAGTCGCCAGGCGATCGTGGTGAGCGGCGGCGGGTCGGGCTCGGGCATCGCGAAGTCGATCGTCATGTCACCGGCGCCCGCCTGGATCGGCGCGGCGCTCGTCCCGCGCGGCCGAACCGACCAGCAGCCGTCGACCGGTTCCCAGAAGTATTCCTCGTCGCTGAGGTCGCCGAGCCGCGGCCGCAGTTGGTGGTCCCAGTGCCAGGTGATCTGTTCGAGCAGTGTCTCGGTGAGGTTCATGGTCCCAGGATGGCAGTCGAATAGGACTGTTCCGTTCCGCTATTCGTGCCACGATGGTGGCATGACTGGCGGCCGGGCCACCACCGAACGGGTGTTGCGGCTGTTGGCGCTGTTACAGAGCCGCCCGGTCTGGACCGGGGCCGAACTCGCCGGGCAGTTGGGGGTGACCGATCGCTGCGTGCGCCGGGATGTGGACCGGCTGCGCGAGCTGGGCTATCCGGTGAACGCGGCGCAGGGCCCCGGAGGTGGTTATCAGCTCGGCGCCGGCCGGTCGCTGCCGCCACTGCTGCTGGCCGACGACGAAGCCATCGCGATGGCGATCTCGTTACGGCTCGCGGCCGGCGGGACCGTGGCCGATGCCAGCGAGCCGGCCCTGCGCGCGTTGACGAAGCTCGATCAGGTGATGCCGCAGCGGCTGCGCGGCGAGGTCCGGGCCGTGACCGAGGCCACCGCCACACTGATCGCCGACAGGTTCTCCGTCGACAGCGACCTCCTCGTGCTGCTGGCGCGCGCCTGCCGGGACCGGACCCGGGTGCGGTTCGTCTACGAAACTCGGGCCGGCGTCGCTGGGGAGCGGACGGTCGAGCCGGTGCGGCTGGTCGCCACCGCCCGCCGGTGGTACCTGATGGCGTGGGACGTCGACCGGGACGACTGGCGAACGTTCCGGCTCGACCGGACACGTGCGGCGGTGGCCAGCACCTGGCGGTTCCGCGCCCGCGAGCATCCCGACCCGGTCGCGTTCGTCCAGCAGGGCGTCACAGCCGCGCCCTACCGACACGTCGTGCGGGCGCTCGTCGCGGCTTCGCTCACCGAGGTCGGAGCGGTGGTGCCTCCGCAGGTGGCAAGCGTGGAAGCCGCGGCCGACGGTCGTACGCTCCTGGTCTCGGGCAGCGACGATCTCGACAGCCTGGCCTTCCACCTGGCCCGGCTGCCGTGGCCGGTCGACGTGCTCGAGCCCGCCGAGCTCACCGCCGCGGCACACCGGCTCGCGAAGCGACTCCAGGCGCTCGGACCCGCGTGAGCGCCGGTCGGCACGCTACGTGGCCGGTCAGCCATACTGCCGAGAAGTCGAACACCCCCGGACGCCACCGGACATGGGCACGTGTTCGCCGCGCCGGCGGCCTGCGAGAGACTGAGCTGACTACCACCTGTGATCGAGGCGTGGAGCGCAACGACGGAAGGAACGTGACCGGTGGCCGGTGACATCGAGGCTGTTGTTCGTGACCGGCTGGTCAGGGCGCTGCGCGCCGCCCTTTCCGTCGAGGTCGCGCCGGCCGACACGTTGCTCCGGGCGTCTACCCAGCCCGCCGTCGACTACCAGTGCAACATCGCGATGGGCCTGGCGAAGCAGGTGGGCAGGCCACCGCGCGAGGTGGCCGAGGCGATCGTGGCCACGCTGGACTCGGCCGACCTGTTCGAGCCACCCGAGGTCGCCGGCCCCGGTTTCATCAACCTGGTCCTGCGCGCCGATTTTCTCCGCTCAGCGGTGGCCGCACTGGTGGACGACCCACGGCTGGGCGTGCCCGCGGTCGCCGAGCCGCGCCGCTTCGCCCTGGACTACAGCAGCCCGAACGTGGCCAAGGAGATGCACGTCGGGCACCTGCGGTCATCGATCATCGGCGACGCGCTGTTGCGGCTGCTGCGCTTCGGCGGGCACCAGGTGACGCCGCACAACCACCTCGGCGACTGGGGCACGCCTTTCGGCATGCTGATCGAGCATCTGATCGACCTGGACTGGGACTCCGGCGGCCAACACACGATCAACGACCTCAACGGTTTCTATCAAGAGGGGCGCAAGAAGTTCGACGCCGATCCGGAGTTCGCCGACCGGTCCCGGCGGCGGGTGGTGGCGCTACAGGGCGGCGATGAGCGCACCGTGCGGCTGTGGCGGGAGCTGGTCGACGAGTCCACCCGGCACTTCGAAGAGGTCTATGCGCTGCTGGGTATTGAGCTGACCGCGGCCGACCTCTACGGCGAGAGCTTCTACAACCCGATGCTGGCCGACACGCTCGAGGACCTCGAACGGCGGGGCCTCACCCAGCGCAGCGACGGCGCCGAGTGCCTGTTCCCACCGGGGTTCACCAACCGCGACGGCGAACCACTGCCGTTGATCCTGCGCAAACGCGACGGCGGCTACGGCTATCCCATCACCGACCTCGCCACCGTGCGCTACTGGGTCCAGGAGCGCGGGGCGACCGACCTGCTGTACGTGGTCGGCACGCCGCAGGCCCAGCACTTCCAGATGGTGTTCGCCGCGTGCCGGCAGGCGGGGTACCTCACCGACGACACCACCGCCGTACATGTCGGGTTCGGCACGATCCTCGGTGCGGACGGCCGGACCATCCGCACCCGCGGCGGCGAGTCGATCAAGCTGGTGGACCTGCTCAACGAGGCGGTGAACCACGCCGCCGAGGTGATCGCCGAGCGGTCGAGCCTGCCGGCCGCCGAGCAGGCCGAGGTGGCCAAGGCGGTCGGCCTCGGCGCGGTGAAGTACGCCGACCTGTCCAGCGACCGGGCGAAGGACTACGTCTTCACCTGGGAGAAGATGCTGGCCAAGGAGGGCAACACCTCGGTCTACCTGCAGTATGCGATCGCCCGGATCCGGTCGATCCTGCGCAGGGCGGACGACCTCCCAGGACCGGGAACGGAGGTACTGCTCGACGAACCCGCCGAGCGGACGCTGGCGCTGAAACTGTTGCAACTGCCGGCCGCGATCGAGGCCACCCTGGAGAGCTACGCCCCACACAAGCTGTGCGGCTATCTGTATGAGACCGCGGCCGTGTTCACCACGTTCTACGACAAGTGCCCGATCCTGGCCAGCACGGTGTCCGAGCCGCTGCGCCGCTCGCGACTGACCCTGGCGAGGCTGACCTGCGACGTGCTGGTGCTCGGCCTCGCGCTGATCGGCATCACCGCGCCGCAACGGCTGTAACCGTCCCGAAGGGACCATTCGGCAGCCAGCAGGACCGCGCCGCTCACCCGGCCGGCCGGACCGAGAACAGGTGGAACTGCCAGGGCTGCAGGGACACGTAGAGTCCGAGCTCGGCCATTTCGTCGCCTTCGCGGTCGAAGACCTCGGCGCAGAGCAGGTCGGTGAGACGCCAGGGGCGTCCGGCGACATCCGGCCAGCCCAACGGAATCCGCGCCTGCGCCGGGATAGCCGAGAAGTTGATCACAACCAGGTGGCGGTCGCCGCCGGCCAGCCAGGTCCAGGCGAGCAGGTTGTGGCAGGACTGGTTGTCCGGCCAGCCGCTGGGTTCGAGCTGGTGCCAGCTTCCCTGTCGCACCTGGTGTTCCGCGACCGCGGCGAGCAACCGGCGATACCAGGCGGCGAGCTCCTGGTCGGGACTCTCCTCCGGTCGCCGGGACAGGAACACCGGCGGACGGACCCGGCGACCTTCGAACTGCCCCTCGTGCCACATGGTCGCGCCGGGCAGGGTGGCGATCGCGACGGCGGCGGCTCGCTCGGGATCGGCGCTGATCCGGTCGGCGATCCGGGGTTCGTCGTGGTTCTCCAGGAACCGCAGCAGGCCCGACTGGTAGTCCAGGTCGGCGCCGAGGTGATCTCTCATGGCCGGCACGTTGCCTTCGACGATCCGGTCGTAGAGCCGTTTGTCGTAGCAGAAGTCGAAACCCTGCCGCTGAAGCGTCCACTCCATGTCCCAGTACGCCTCGGCGATCAGCACGGTGTGCGGATGCCTGGTGCGCAGGCCGCCGATGACCTCGGGCCAGAACTCCTCGCTTGGCTCCGGGCCGACCCGACCGGCCCAGGTCTTGCTGAACACCTGGTTGGTCATCAACATGGCCATGTCACAACGGATTCCGTCGCACTGGCCGGCGATGTCGGCCAGCGTCTTGGTGGTCGCGGCGCGCAGGGCGGACGAGAACGCGTCGAGCTGGACCACGTCCGGCCACGCCGGAAAGTACGGATCCCGGCCGTGCGCGAGCACCTGTCCGTTGACCGCCAGCCAGCTGGCCGGATCCGCGTTGAGGTCGATCTGCTCGCCGCGCACGAAGTGTTCCGGGTTCCTGGTCACCCAGGGGTGGTCCGGGGCCACGTGGTTGGGCACATAGTCCAGCAGCAGCCGGACCCCACGCTTGGCGAGTTCGGCGCGTGCCGCCGCCAGTGCCGCCGGGCCACCGAAGGCCTCGTCGACGACGTAGCGGCGCACGCAGTAGGGCGACCCGAACACATCCTCGGCCCGCACATCGGGCAACGCCTGCCGAAACGACGCCTGCAACTCGGCGTTGGAGTTGGCCAGGGCCAGCCCGGCCGGGCTGCGCTCCCACACGCCCATCAGCCAGACGGCGTCGACGCCGGGCAGGGTGATCGTGTCCCAGCAACGTGCCGGGACATCGGCCAGCGTCATCAGCGTTCCGGCATCCCTGGACAGCGCGTCCAGCCAGACCGCGGTGTTCACCTCGTAGATCACCGGTTTTTTCGGCCACCCGCTCATGACCTCACCTCGCAAGCTCGGCGCCGGAACTGCATGGCTCGCTCGCTCACGGCTTCTCCTCGCAAGCTCGGAGCGCCGCCACGCCATCGCCTCGCGGGCTCGGCGCTGGCGCAGTGTTCAACTGTTCGCTCGCACGCTCGCTCACGGCATCACACCCAATGATTCGCTCACTGGTGCACCATCCTTGTGTCCGACCGTCCATGTGGGAGGGTTCGGGCGCACCTGAGGTCCCCGCCGGGCCATCGCCCTGCTCGCTCGACCGTTGAGGTCCACGATGAGTTCTGCGAGGCCCGGCGGCCCAGGACGCGCGGACTGGCAACAGGGCTGTGCGCCAGAGAGCGCCGATCAGTGAGCGACCGGCAGC